>NZ_VIQM01000115.1 GCF_008520265.1 Sphingobacterium cavernae | reverse complement strand
TTTACAAGATTTTCCTATTCGTGGTCAGCAAGTTTATTTACATGTTAAACGTCGAAGATGGCTCAATCAAGATACTGGTAAGGTAGTTTATAGGGATTGGAATTTAGTAGCAAAAGGAACGCGTGTCACATCAGATTTCGCGGCTTTTTTAAAAGGTATCAGCGGATAATCAAGCGCATAGCATCGAAACTATTAGCTCATTTTATGGTATATCCGCCAATAAATTAAGGCGATATTACCGTAATAAACTCAGTGGTTTTCAACAGTGGGCCCATCGCGAAAATGCACAGGAAGGGCTAATATTTCCAAAGAATATAGGTAGTAGTCTTTCCATTGATGAAACCAGTCTTTCTCATGGTGAACTTTATACGGTGGTAACTAATAAAGAAGCTCACGGAAAGAAAGGGACTATAGTTGCAATTCTCAAAGGAACTAAATCCGATAGTATTATCCCTGTGCTTCAACAAATTCCACTCCGATTACGCAACAAAGTACGGGAAATAACACTTGACTTAGCTGGTAATATGGGGCTTATAGCTAAGAAGTGTTTTGCTAATGCAGTGCAGGTTATTGATCGCTTTCATGTGCAGCAATTGGCAACTGAGGCACTTCAAGAAATCCGGATAAAACACCGTTGGGAAGCTATTGATGAAGAAAATATTGCCATTGAAGACGCTAAAAAAAGGAAAGAAACTTACTGTCCAGAAATCCTATCAAATGGCGATACTATAAAGCAAATGCTAGCTAGAAGTCGCTATTTACTCTATAAAAGTGAACATAAATGGACAGTAGAACAAAAGGAAAGAGCTAGTTTACTATTTGAACGCTATACTGAAATTCAAAAGGCTTACAAATTATGTCAAGAACTATCTTGGATATACAACACAACTGTAGATAAAATATATGCTTTTACACGACTAGCTAAATGGGCTGAGAAGGTAGAGCAAGCTGGGTTCAAGTCTTTCAATACCGTGTCAAGAACTATAAATACGCATCACAAAAAGATTCTAAACTACTTTGATAACAGAAGTACCAATGCTTCAGCAGAATCTTTTAATGCAAAAATAAAAGCATTCAGAAGTCAGTTTAGAGGGGTTCGTGATATCAATTTTTTCTTATTCAGATTGACTAAGTTATTTGCTTAGTCCACAGGTTTTGTACATGATCC
>NZ_VIQM01000114.1 GCF_008520265.1 Sphingobacterium cavernae | reverse complement strand
GTCCTGGTCATATTTTTCCCTATCGATGGAGATTTTGACATTTCCCTCCATTTTAAGGTATTTGTTATAGCCTCTGTTATTAATATTGCTTTTGGTAAGCCTGCCACTGTTGATTTGCTTTTCGAGTCTTTTCAGTCCCCGTTTTCTGTTGATACCGTCTTTTTTTGCTCTCTTATCGGAATAGCTGATGATAGTCCTGATGGCTTCACCTTGGATTACCAGATACTCTCCATCCTTCAGCGAGTGTCCGATGATTGTTTCCTTTATCGTTCTGCCACTGTTTTTCAAACGTGCTCCAAGAATATATTGGTAACCTTGTTCTTCCAGTTTAGTGATGTTGGACTTGTTTAAAAGACCCGCATCAGCTACGATCACCGGCTTGTTCAGTCCGAACCGCTTACTTATTTTTTCGATGACCGGGATAAGTGTATTTCCTTCGTAGATATTACCCTCAAAAATATCGTAACCGATCGCATATCCTCCCAGCCCCACCAACAAACCTAAAAATATCTGAGGGTTACTATGCTTACCATCTTTGCTAAAGCCGCTTTTTCGGAGGTCATCCTCATCACTTGATTCAAAATAAAGGGTGGTCATATCGTAGAAAACAATATTGATTTCTCCCTTCAGAACCCGTTTGGTATGTTCGAAACCTATCTTTTCGATGGTTTCTTTCAATTGATTATTCAGCTTGTCCAAAAAGCGATAGATAGAATCTATGCTCACAGAGACTCCTTGGTAACGATAGAGGTATTCAACCGTTTTCAATTTGCTTAAAGGAAACGCAAGACGGGAAACAACCAAATGTCTAAAGAGCGGATCTTCAATTATCCCGTAACCAATATGGTCAAAAATCCTTCCAAAAACCAGCTCTGGACCTATCGTTCGGATTTGACCATTGCTTAATTCAGACACAAAGCTTTCGATGACGTTATCCTTTTCAGGAGTAAACATGGTAAACTGGCCTTTCAGCTCACGAATGCGCTGCTCACCCTTCAACATCAGCTTCGAAAGCTCTTGCTCATCTACTGATGAGCCGATCGTTTCAACCACTTTGTATTTACCCGAGCTTTTGGAAATCAGCTGGACGCTAAAACTACCTGAATGGTTCTTTTTCTTTCTGACAAACACATCACAAAATAGATAAAAAAGCCATGAGACACCCTATTTTT
>NZ_VIQM01000113.1 GCF_008520265.1 Sphingobacterium cavernae | reverse complement strand
CAGAAGCGTCCCAAATAAGGTAAAAAATGGCGGTAATTTATATAGCAGGGATTGCTATATTTAATTTGCAAAAATTCAACTACCGCCATGGTAAATATAAATGTATTTTCTCAGATTTTAGGGCTAGTAAACCGTGACATTTTTAATAAATTGGTTCAAAAGTACCAATGTGACAAGCATCATAAAGGAATCAATAGCTGGACACATTTTGTTAGTATGCTTTTCTGCCATCTTTCATCTGCGGATTCCGTTCGTGATATTTCTAATGGGCTGCGTAGTACTACAGGAAACATGAGTCATATGGGTATCTCTAGAACGCCTAGCAAGTCCAATCTATCCTACATCAACAAACATCGCGATCATCGTCTATTCCGAGACCTTTATTATAAACTTTTGGAGCATTTGTGGAATAGAAATTCCCCTAGACGAACTGAGCTTAACAGACTCAAGCGTAAAGTTTTTTTAATGGATGCTACCATTATTCCCTTATGCTTAAGTGTATTTGACTGGGCGAAGTTCCGCAGTGCTAAGGGAGCTGTTAAACTACATACTATACTTGATTATGATGGTTGTATGCCGAGCTTTGTGCATATCACAGATGGCAAACAACATGAATCTAAAATAGCTAAGACCATTTCATTTCCTAAAGGTTGTGTGGTCGTAGTGGATAGAGGCTACGTTGATTATGCTTGGATGAATGTTTTGGACAGCAATCAATGCTTTTTTGTTACACGCAGTAAAAGCAACATGAAATATACTGTGGTGAGATCATTTCAAAGTGAAGCACTCAAGGAAAATAACATCATTATGGATCAGCTCATTGAGCTTGACGGGGATGCTAAGAAACACTATCAAGGAAAGAAGATGCGTCTAGTTCGTTTTTGGGACAGCATAAATAATGCTGAATATGAGTTCTTAACGAACAATTTTACATGGAAAGCATCAACAGTAGCAGCTTTATATAAGGAAAGATGGGAGATTGAAACTTTCTTCAAACATCTAAAACAGCGTCTGAAAGTAACCAGTTTTGTTGGAACCTCAGAAAACGCTGTCTACATCCAAATTTGGACTGCATTAATAGGAATACTACTCTTCAAATACATACAGAAGAAAGCTAAATATGAATGGAACTTATCCAATCTGGTGAACTTTATTCGCTTAAATATATTTGTGAAAATTGATCTCTGGAAATGGGCAAATGATCCATTCTTTTCAGGAAAACCACCTGATAAAATTGGACAGTATAAACTCTTCTAAAGAAAATAGTGAGGATATAATTTGATTTTTCACAAAAAGCTTTCCTAATTAATAGAAGAGGGCAGATTTTTTTACACCCTAAATTTATTTAGGACAGCTGTGAT
>NZ_VIQM01000112.1 GCF_008520265.1 Sphingobacterium cavernae | reverse complement strand
GGATTAAAAATAATATCGTCAGGAACTGGCGATTACACGGGCGGAGACTCAAATAAGACTTTGGCAACAAAGCACAAGTCTGTGAAGCCCGAAGCCCATTTGTCTTTAGCAAATGGGTAGTTCACATATCTATAATAGGAATTAAAGTTGATTATTTGAGTTAAAGGTTTGCAGAATCCACTTTTATTTCTACCTTTGCACCACAAAGAATTTTTCAAAACGAAAGGAGGTATACAGGAACTATGATTATCGTAAATGTTAAAGAAGGAGAATCTCTAGATAGAGCATTAAAACGCTTCAAAAAGAAATTTGAGAAGACTGGGGTTTTACGTGAATTGCGTTCTCGTCAAGCATTCGAGAAGAAGTCTGTAACTCGTCGAATTCAAGTTAAGAAAGCGATCTACAAACAAGGATTACAACAGGAAGTAACTGCGTAATTGTTGTGTAGAACACAATATTAAAGTCAATCCATTAGGGTTGACTTTTTTGTTGTGTGCCCAGCATGGGCAATAACTCTAGGGTGTAAGTCCCGAACACGCCTTTACGGTGGGAAGTGTTAGCTTATGACAAGGTTGTCCACCGCGAGGTGGAATCTGAAGGAAGTCTGAGGCAAAACCTCGGTCCGACGAACAGAAACTACATACAAGGCCGCAAGTGTTGGGTGAGGCTGCAACACAAGCCTAAGCCCTAAACTGTACGGAAACACTATGGTAAATGTAGCGGATATATGAGGTGAAAGTTATTGTTCTTACCTGGGGAGATCTGACTAAACTCTGTCAAAGGTATAGGCGAATGCCCGCGAAGAAACATCTAGCAGAATAATAATGCTAGTATGCTTTAGTCAGAAGTCAGCAGAGGACAGTGTGTCACGAACAAAGCATGATATTGCTTTGGTGCTGTTTGAATGATGAGGGTAGGCCCCTCGAAGTCGACGTTCAGGCGCAGGCTTCAAACCACCTTTATGTTGCTGGGTTAAAGAGATCTGGTGAGAAGCGATAAAGGAAAAGGCATAATTAAAGATGTCAGGTATGTAATAGAGAGACGAACGAAAGTGAACCATCGATGAAGCGTCGAAAGCTGAATAGATGATATCGAAACCAGGGTCTTGACCTTGCTCTGGGACAAACGGAAGGGAAACCTGATTACTGCTTCCGTGATATCCGGCGTAAAGATGGCGTGAAGCTATTATAGGTATTTAGGCGGAACGTGAGAACGTGTCGTTTCGATGTTAAGGGAAACCCTCAAGTGGTAGCCCCACAAGAGCAAAAGTACCGATGCGAAGCACACGGGCGGAACATCTCGTAGTAGTGATGAAGTCTCTGTAATGGAGATGGAGCGAAGGGGGTGTATTATCCAGTTCTTATCACAAAGAAAACTATGG
>NZ_VIQM01000111.1 GCF_008520265.1 Sphingobacterium cavernae | reverse complement strand
TAGTCAAGCCTTAAAAAGCTATTTTGATCCGATTATCCAATTTAACCTGCAACAATAGAGTTGGATAAACAGGTTTTGAATAAAGACAAAAAATGATGATTTCCATTTATTCATCATCCGCTTGAAGTTGAAAGCTGCTGCCGCTAGCATAATATTGATATTGTCGCCAATAATCCCTTTGTAAAAGTTTCTTCCCAATCGATGGTCGGTTTTTAAATGTCCAATTACGGGTTCTATTGCTGCTCTTTTTCGATGCGCTTCTTTGAGCTTTTTCTGTTGGTACTTGGTTTGTTTTTTGTCATTGAATGGTTTGGGGATCTGAACTTGCGTGGCCCCAATCTGGGTATTCCCTCGGTAACCCCGATCCACACTTACAGTTTTGGGTTCCTTTCCTATCATTCTGTTAACCTGCTCTAATGCTGGTTTTAATGTATGTCCATCAAACTCATTTCGAAACCCCATTGCACCAACGATTACACCGGTATTTTGCGTCTTTACGATCGAGACTTTATTTCCGAACTCATATTTCTTATGCTCTTTACCTTTAGAAATGCAGAGTACATCTGGCTCATGTAGCGAGTATATTTTATGTTTACTTCCCTTGTTCTGAGTTAGAACCTGTTTGAAAAATAGAATTGTTTTTTGATGGATCGAATCTGGTGATAAATTACGCTCCAGTTCGCGAACCAATCGGCCAGCAATGTTTTTTACTTTCTTATCAGCTTTTCTGGCTTTTGATTTATTTTTAGGGTGATTGCGAAATCGCTGATCTAAACTTAGTTTTTTAAGTATCCTCTTGTAACTTTGACGGATGGGCAATTGTTCATCTTGGACAATTTTCAGCGTCTTTTTTATCATCTTTTTATGCAACTTACTATCCGTGGGAAAAGTAATATTTTTCTCCTGAATGGTTGTATCGGCATTAACATCTGGATCATCGCTATCATTGCCATTTATTCGGATACTTTCTTTAAAGATCAATTCAATCCCTGATTCACCGATACGCTTGCGAAAATGAACTAATTCCGAGGCCTCGCAAGGAACGGTTGCCATAAATTCTTGTTGGCCACAAAAATACTGGTAATACAAATTCTCGGACCATTGCTCCACAATACTTTCATCGGAAATATTACGGATATGCTTCAAAATCAAAAGACCTACCATCAAGCGGATCGGTTTGGCTGGACGTCCATTATCCTGGCAATACAGAGTGCTAAATTCCGTCTCAAATAACTGCCAATCAACGCGGTTAGCCAAAATATAAAGAGGGTGCTTTTGACTCAAGGTATCTTCTAAAGTGAAGAAGAAACTGGATTGATTTGTGATCTTTTTCTTCGCTAGCATAGGGTTGAATTTGCAAGGTTTCTACACTAAATATACGGAATCTGGCAAATAAAAACAAGAGAATACGAAATTAACTATTTGAAATTCAGTTAAATAGACCCTTTTTAAGGGCTAACTA
>NZ_VIQM01000110.1 GCF_008520265.1 Sphingobacterium cavernae | reverse complement strand
CAAACTCATGCTTTACTAAACTAGGTTACGAAGGATTTGCAGACTACTATTACTGGAGAACAACACATCAAACGACGTTATTCTAACAAACCGCCTTGGTACGGATCCGTATGCCAGGTGGTGTGAGAGGACAGATAGGGAAATAATCCCTATCTTTCTACTCGATTGCTAAAAAATCAATATATTTAATCTGAATATAGAAACATAATCTTATTTTTGTTACATGGAAAGAGCGGTATCATTAGTCAAAAATAAATTTCTTATAGCAGGGTTCGCATTCTTGGTATGGATGTGCTTTTTTGATCGCTATGATTTCGCTACACAATATGGATATCAGAAAGAAAAAAATAAACTTCAGTACGAGAAAGAATTCTATACTTCTGAGGTCGAAAACTTGGAAAAATCTATAAAAGATGCGCAATATAATCCCAATGAAATTCAGCGTATCGCTCGTGAAAAATATAAAATGAAAAAGGATAACGAAGATATCTATGTTATTTCAGAAGTTGACTCGTCCATAAAATAGCCTGATATAAAGCGTAAATAATTACACTTTTATAAATGATAATTCTTGATAACTATCTGATATAGCAAATAATTTATACCCGTTGTCTCGTAGTTTTTGTAATAATACTTCTGTTTTCTTTTTTCCATCAGCGAAAAATCTTTCATGTATTTCTAATAGAATCTGCTTTATATAAATATTTGAATTCAATATATTATCTATGGCATCGTATTCTGCTCCCTCAATATCCATTTTAAGTACATCTATATGTGTATGATTTAGCCTATCTGATATGTCTTGAAAAGATTCTAGATGAACTTCCACATTATTTGATGAATCAATAAAGGGATGATCGTACAGACTTGCAGATACATTTTCCTCGTCTTTTGGAAGATTGAATATAGCCTTACCAGTAGTTTTGCCAATTCCAATGCTTTCGAATTGGAAATGTGCTGGTAAATTTTGATTTTTTATCCATTCAATGGATTTTGGAGTAGGATCAAATCCGAAAATTTTACATTGATGGTGTTTTATGACTTCTAAATCGAATGATATATCTTGACCAATACCAAATGAATACACTACTGATTCGGATGTTAATAATGTTGGATTGATATAAAATCCCCCATAATCATTCCCATACCATGATTTTGGACATTTGTGATCTGTTCTTAATGTTGCAATCTTACCTAGAGTAGATTTAATATTGTTTTCTAAGCGTTTTAATATTCTATTATCGGTTATTTTATTTAAAATCATGATTCTGGTTTAATAATTTTATAACGATTCTTATTAAAAAATGTTGCTATTCTATGGTTATTTTTTAAGAAATTAAATCAATAACTTAAACACACATTTTTGCCTCATACTAATCTCCTGTTAAAATAAAAAATATTATACTGAAAACCAATGCTTTGTATTTTTTTACTAAAAATTAATAATATATGTTGTAGATCACAGCTGTCCTAAATAAATTTAGGGTGTAAAAAAATCTGCCCTCTTCTATTAATTAGGAAAGCTTTTTGTGAAAAATCAAATTATATCCTCACTATTTTCTTTAGAAGAGTTTATACTGTCCA
>NZ_VIQM01000109.1 GCF_008520265.1 Sphingobacterium cavernae | reverse complement strand
GGTTGCTGGTCGTCTTGAAGCCTTCCCAATGATGAAGTTTTTAGTGTTTTTTTCAAAGTTCTTGCAAAACTCATCAACTATGCAGAAAATATCGGTAACTTTATCGTATGTAATCATGGTCTGGTGTGTTGTTAAATATTTGAATTTCAGATACTTAAATATAAGCATTTACCACCATGATTGCAATTTTAAATAGAATTAATAATCGAATTCAGGTTTATAGTTTTGCGAAATAATAATATAAGGGAAACTTGCTAATTCCATTTAATATTACTTGTGTTTCGAAAACGACTTTATTATGAATTTAGTCGCTTATAATAAATCACACTTTAAAATAAGGTTCTTATATAACATAGTATTTTATTCTTTAGGGCTCTCGTTGAATAGTTTCTCTAAAATTTGGAAGCGAAAGTCGAAGATTTCAATTAGTTTGTTTTTGACAAAAAGTTTGTGTGCCAAAATTCCTAAAATACCTAAAGGCAATTCATAAATAACAGTGTCTTTCATTAATACTCCCTTGTCATTTTCTATAAAATCATGCCTATGGTTCCAATATTTATATGGACCGGATGATTGAAAGTCCGTAAAGTTTTTATTTTTTTCTACGGTAGTAATTATCGTTCTCCATTTCAAAGGAATATTTAGAATTGGAGTAACGATGTAATCAATCATCATATTTTCATGAATTTCTTCATTTTCAAAATTTGACACTATTGTAAATCCCATTTCTTTTGGGGTAATCTTCGATAGGTTCATAGGGGAAGAGAAAAATTGCCAAGCTGTATCAATATCACAATTTAATTGCTGTTCTCTATATAATGTGAATTTCATTTTTTGCCTTATATTATCTTACTTTAATCGATTAAATTTTACGCCGCTTTATGTTGATTGTTGTGTGTATTTTGTTTAGGTAACACTTATTGTTTAATTTGTGATCCAGTTTTTAAAACCTCTATATTCATAGGTTGTTTTTCTTCATTAGCAGGACTTTCAACCTCATATCTTCACGCATCAACGACAGACGTACAATGCCATCGTGATAGACTTCTGCCTGAAAATTTATGAGCATGGGCAAGGTGTACATAACTCCCAAACTAAAGGCTCTGCGTCTGTCTTTCTTGTTTCTTTGTCCAAACAAATTGGTTTCATGTTCATCGTCTCACATTTTTCGATATCGCCAATCAAAACCGATGAACGGCATCAACCATTGCATCTTTCCGATGTATCTACCCAAATGCGTTTCTACTTCGTAACCGTGATGGTCGTTGTAACCCAATCTCCATTTTGTTCCCAAACTCCATCTTGCATTTTGAAGCATTGCTTCACCATCATTTCCATTTGTTGCGAAATCGTTTATTGCCATAAAATGCATCATATTACTTTTAATAAGGAAACAATCATTTACTTGAAATCCTTGTTGTACTGTTTTTTTGTCATCTTGATAAAGTTAAAGTTTATGGGCTTAACTTATCGTAGATATTTTTGTAGAAGGGTCACAACACGATTTCCATAGCATAGTCTTTTAGAAGTTATCACTACTTGTTTCGGAGTTACAACTTTTGTTGATATGCCAAAATTTGAAAATAATATTGAAACCAATATCACAGATTACCCCCAGTGGGGGAATTTTTATAAAACGGAGCGTAAAACCCACAGGTCTTTAGCCTGTTGGATGTAAGCGACTAACCCTGATTGAGAATATACTCACGAATAGTATCAGGAAATGCTTCAGCTATTGAACAAACAAAATAACCATCAGACCAGAAAGTATGTTCTTTCCAAAAATGTTTAAATAAGAATGACCTGTGTGGTGAACGCGAAATGTAATAAGTAGATTCTTGTTTTAACTTGCGAACAAT
>NZ_VIQM01000116.1 GCF_008520265.1 Sphingobacterium cavernae | reverse complement strand
GTCAGGTAAATCATCCTCTGTTTTAGCAACGCTTTGAGCGTATTCCCAAATTTCTATTAATGCCTTCTTCATCTTCTCCTTATTGGTATGGATACTTTTCTTCCACACGAAGGTGTACTTGTTAGCATTGGCCTCAATTTTTGTCCCATCTACATAAACATCATCAATACTTAAAAGGCCCTCATCGGCCAATAGTTTTACTACTTCTTCAAAAATACTGCGTAATGCTTCTTTCAAGCGAACTCCACGAAATCTATTAATTGTATTATGGTCAGGAAAGCTCATGCCGCTTAACCACATAAAATTAACATTCTCTCGACATGCCATTTCCAATTTACGACTACTATAAATATTGCTAACGTAACCGAAAACAAGTACTTTCAATAACATTTGAGGATGGTAGCTAGAAGAACCTTTAATTTTATAGGCTTCCAATAACCCTTGAATATTAATTCGATTAATTACATCATTAACAATCCGAACTGGATGTGATTTGGAAACCAATTCATCCAGGCTTGGAGGAATTGCCATGATCTGGTCTTGATAATAAGGTTTAAAAACAGGTACTCTTTTGCTCATAAAACAATCTGATTGCAGCTTAAAGATATGAAAATCAGGTGATTAAAGCAAATAATATGAGTGATAAAATACAAAAAAGAGGCTGCCTATTTTGAGACAGCCTCTTTTGTATTTATTATTAATACCCTAAACGGTTCTAGAACATATTCATAAACTATCTATAGTATAACTTGTTCATACTTATAAGGGATGAAGATATGATAACAAGCTAAATTTACCTATGGATAAAAACTATATGACGCTGAATACAATGCAGTTATGCGCAGATTTAAAAAACAGCAATTATGTAGAATTACTTAACCAAACCTATACTGACTATTTCTTGCAACTCTTGTATTGCAACAATGAATTGCTTTTAAAAGTACATCTCCCAAACAAAAATATTCTAATCCAACGTCTTTATCAAGGCGCATTACCTAACGATATAAAATCAATACATTTTAATTCTAAATCAGATAATAAGGTAGAATTAGTATTTCCTGTCGTAGTAGGTACTATTCAGATAATATTATCCGTCGATCTATCTCAAGAAGAAACCATAATACTAAATACAAGCACTTATATTGACTGTCAAAAACAACATATTCACCAGCAAGAAGATCGTGAAGTATTATTATTAACAAATGATTATGATTTACCTAAAACTCCTACACAACACATCGAACAAATAGAAGGACGAAGTGGACATTGCTTTGTTGATTTCGGAAAGCAAACGTCAGGTTGTCTACTCTATTTTAAAGACCTAGGAGCAATCCAGCAGATAGCGGAATACACACATGTATCTTATTTGGACACCGTAAAGATAGAATGGCCTCAACTTGGTTTTAAATTCCCACGTGCTAAATTGCCATTACTACCAGGGGAGAACTATTGTGTCCAACAAACTTTTGTAGGTTACTCTAACCAAAAACCGCAAAATGCACGGCACGCATCCAATCTCTACATTCGTCTACTCTATCAAATCTATCCTAGTCTACAGAAACCCAAAAATAAGGTCGTAGATATACTTGAGAATGCGACTAAAACACTACAAGATCTTTACGAACATAAAGGCTGTTGGAAACAAGTGCAAGATGCAGCCTATCTCAATGCTTATGTTAATAGCTATGAAACTCCGCCCGAAAGTATGGTGCAAATGGCTGTATTAAGACCACTGTTTGAATACCATCAGCAATTTGGTACTTCGCTGTCTGAGCAAATCATCCGAGAGCTTACAATAAATATAGCTCGCTTTTACGACGAAGAGTTAGGTGTTATCCACCGTTGGCTACCTGCCGACTCTTAATTTACTAGATTTTGACGAGGAACAAAAACGTTCATTTATCATGGACAGTTGGTACTTACTCTATCCGGTGCTACAGTTAGCTTTCTTATTTGAACAAGGTTTTAAGGATAATATACTCGAAGAACAATTTCAAAAGTCTCTATTGTATATCCGAAGAGCAGCCAAAGCCTTTGATTACGATTGGCCAATTTTCTTCAACATCTATACCTTAGAAATATTAAAAGACGAAGGAAATCACGACGTATTTGGAGAAGTGGATACCGCTGGACTATACATTCAGATCATGCTCAAAAGCTATAAACTATACAACAAGAATGTGTATTTAACCGAAGCCAAACGTGCTGCCAACCAACTCAAATCTGTGGATTTAAATTCTATATACCAATCCAATAATGCAGCCTATACCGCAGAAGCTTTATTGGAATTATATGTCATGACTTCCAACAAAAAGTATTTGGAAATAGCTGAAGTATTTCTGGGTAATATTATACGCAATTGTGCGATTTGGGATATGAAGTATGGCAATGCCAAAGAAAGGGAAAGTTTTTTTGCACTATTTCCTTTACAAAGAACACTATATACAGCACCATTCGAAGAATACGAGACAGTAGCTATATTTAACCGAATAGTTCACCTTATACATCAAAAGAAAATATCCATTTCGCCATACCTACGATTTTTCATGAGCGAATACATACAGTACGCATTACACCGACTTCCTTATTATTTCCAACCATTTCTTCCCACAGACATATTCGCGGACAAAGCCAAGACGGGGTATGTAAATCCTACTATTAATATTCCAATTGAAGACCTGGGGGATGGATGGGAAGCAATTGGGCAAGTCGGACAAGAAGTATATGGAGCCGCACTTTTTCTCAACCTTTGTATTCATCACGTTGTTAAACTAGATGAGGATACCTATGTCGTTTCTACGCTTCCCTTGATACAGAACGGGAATAAACAAAAGCAAATACAAATACTGGGCGCTACAAGTCAAGAAGGCATTTTGTGGATTAGGACAAATTCAAATTCGATACAAGTAGAAATAAATAGGAAAAAACAACCCAACAAAGAGTACCATCAGATTAAAGCAGACGACACACTAAAATTCATACGTAAATAAATCATTATGGAAACTAAAAAAGTATTATTAACAGGCGGAACAGCTGGGATTGGAAGAGCTATAGCGTTATTACTAGCTCAACATGACTACACTATATTTCTTATCGGCAGAAGCGAAGAAAAGTTGGAAGATCTCAAAAAAGATATCGCGGTATTAGGATTAACGCATCGCTTCCACTTCTCACTTACGGATGTGACAAATCTTACAGCATTCGAACAACAAATAAAAGATTGGGATGCTGAATATGGTTCTTTTGATGTATTGGTAAACAACGCAGCTATTGGTTATGACGCTGTAGAAGGAAAATCCATTCAAGACTTACATTATCTATTGAATACCAACTTACTATCGTACATGTGGCTCTCCGGATTTGTTGGCGAAAAAATGAAACAAAAAGGTATCGAAGGCGAAATGATTCAAATAGGTTCAATGAGTGCGACCACGAAAGATGCAGAAAGCTCTGGCTATGTAGCGACTAAATCCGCAATACGTGGTTTCTCTGAAGCATTACGCAAAGAGCTTAATCCATCTAATATCCGTGTGACTTTAATTGAACCAGGCCTGGTAGGCTCGGATATGCAATCTACTACACCGGACGAAGAACGACTAAAACAAGCAGAAAAGACAATGTTGACAGCAGAAGACATAGCCAATGTAGTTCTCTTCGTCTTACAACAACCAAAGCGTGTAGACCTTTGCGAGATTAAAGTAAAACCGCTAAAACAAATTATTTAATATTTTAGTAATTATAACCTACAACTATTTGTCAATTTATTTGTTGTTAAGGTATTAGAACTATTGCACTAATATATTTTGTCAACACCACTATGAAAACGATCATACTATCGACGTATACACCTCAGAAGTGTGGCATTGCCACATTCGCTCATGACTTATACAAAAGCCTTAAAATAGCCAAAACAGACAACGTACACATTGCAGCTATTACTAATTGTGATTCCGTCAGCTTCCCCGAAGAGGTCGTATATAGCATTGAGAAGGATAAATTAAAAAGTTATGTTCAAGCTGCCAATTTTATCAATAGCAGCTATGATGTGTGTATTATACAGCACGAGTATGGTATTTTTGGTGGAGAAAGTGGCGATTATATTCTGACTTTGTGCAAATTATTACATATTCCCATCATTACTAATTTTCATACTATACTACCAAAACCTTCTGAAAAAGAGCGAATCGTCTTACAAGAAATCGGGCAAATAAGTAGTATGGTTACAGTGATGACCAATTGGGCGGTAAATATGTTGCATTCGATTTACAAGATTCCATTTCGTAAGATTGAAATGATTCCTCATGGTGTACCAGTTTTTGATTACAAACACGATTCCGCTAAAGAAAAACTTGGTTTGACTGGTAAGAAAGTATTATTAAGTTTTGGTTTCTTGGGGCGTGGCAAAGGCTTTGAGACAGCTATTGAAGCGGTTAAGGATGTTAAGGATGAAGATTTTAAATATCTCATCCTCGGTATCACCCATCCTAATGTAATCAAAGAAGAAGGTGAAGCCTATAGAAATCAGCTCATAAAGCGATGCCAGGAATTAAGCATCTCGGATAAAGTGCAATTCATCAATGAATTTGCAACCAATGAGCAGCTAGCCGAATATTTAACAGCCTGTGATATGTATGTCACACCTTACCCAAATGAAAATCAAATCAGCAGTGGTACACTCTCCTTTGCATTGGGTGCAGGAGCAGCAGTTATTTCTACCCCCTACCTGTATGCGAAAGATCTTTTGGCAGAGGAAAGAGGATTATTATTTGACTTCTGCGATGCCAAGCAACTTGCTAGAATCATCAATGAACTGGTACAAAATCCATTGACGCTAGCAAAATACAGAACTAATGCACGTGAGCATGGCGAAAAAATGCAGTGGCCAAATGTAGGAAACCGTTATTCCAAATTGATTGCAACAACATATACCAATAGTAGAAAATTATTCAAACGTGCTTAATCCATTCTTATGATATTAACTTCGCATCAACGTACATTTCAGCACTATCTAGAAATTCCATTTTATGCGCACGATACACAGATAGACTTAGCGCATATCCGACGCCTGACTAATCCAGTAGGTATCGCACAACACGCCAAATTTGCTACGCCCGATTATAACCACGGCTATTGTTTAGATGACAATTCGCGTGCGCTAATGCTAGCAGGACTTTCTAATCGTGTGTATCCGCATTCTTGCGACAAATTGATTGATACCTATCTAGCCTTTATTTATTATATGCAACGTGACAATGGCCAGTTTGGGAATTTCTTAGCATTTGATCATCAATTCTTAGACAAATATGGTACTCAAGATGCTTTTGGACGCACAATATGGGCTCTAGGTAGCCTTATGTATAATGACGATCGTAAGCATGTACAACAATTGTTAAAGGAAATAATAGACAAGGCATACACGCACTTCTCCGACATAAAGTCTATAAGAGCTGCCGCTTACGCGTTGTGTGGATTGGTTTATATGTTTCACTCGAAACAATACAAAAAGGATTTAATTCAAGAGATTTACCTCTTAGCAGATTTTATCAGTAATGAATACGAGAAATCAGCTACAGATGAATGGCTATGGTATGAGGAAATTATCAGTTATGATAATGCCATTATTCCATACAGCTTAATGCTTACAAAAGGCATATTGTTAGAGGAGAAGTACCTCATATATAGCCTTGAAAGCGCTGCTTTTTTAGATGAAATTATATTCAAAAATGATAAATTAGAGTTGATTGGTAATGCAGGTTGGTATAAAAAGAACGGTTCAAAATCTTGTGTCGGGGAACAACCTATCGAGATACCATCTCTTATACTGATGTACCATAAACTAGCGGAAATAAACAATGCTCCAAAATTTTATGGTAAAGCCAAAGATTGCTTTAATTGGTTCTATGGTAATAACAGATTGAATGCCGTAATCTATGATGCCTCTACTAAAGGTTGCCGCGATGGCATAGATAAGGATGCAGTGAATCAAAATCAAGGAGCTGAAAGCACTATTAGCTATTGGTTAGCGCATACCTATATTCATTACGAGATCTATTAAAATTATAATTCGAATAAAAAACACGCTCTCTCTCTTTACTATATAAAGGCGATAAAACTTGGTTTTTAACGCCTTTTTTATTTAATTTAAATATATGTCATTGTATTTTCCTTATATAGATCAATTATAATACTATATATCTTCTCCATTAGAAAATGTATCACTTTAAACCTCATAATTTAGTAATAACTTTCTAAAGTGACATTTAATTTTACAATATCAAAGACTACATCAATACTTCGATTTATTAACATCAAAGGAAAGTCGTAAAAATCGTATGAAAGAATTTGACCGAAATTGATCACGAATGATTGAGAATGATACTACCTGACAGCGTTTGACCGAAATTGAACACTTTCACAAATTTTGTTCGGGTGTACTTCGGGTGTACTTCGGAAAAATGGACTTTATTCCGAACAAGTATCGAAGGAAACCCCAATAAGTTATAAAGTATGATATATGTTTAGTCATCAATCTATTGGTCCAAAGGGAAAATAGTTAATTTATTACTGATTCATTCTTTATTGTATCAATTGGGATTTAGCACCTAATTATGGCATTAAGAAAGTACTTCAACTATTATTTTAAATATATCGCTATATTCAACCTTACAGTGATTAATCGTGATTTTAGTTAGAGAATCTTACGATATTACGGTAAGAAAAAATACATATAACCAAAAAGATTAGACTAATAAAAGCCTAATCTTCTAATTAAAGATTAAGATGTGATTATAGTTAGAAAAAACTATTCATCTGAAGAATAAAAGCATACATCTTCGTCATTGTAGGTATTACGAAAACACACAGATAGACGATCTTTCATTCCATGCAATAATTCATAACAAGGGTTATTCTCATATTCGCGCTGAATTGATTTTAACAAATACAAGACCTCATCCTGATCTTCGCATTCCTGGTACACGACTTCATTGAATGTAAGATCAAACTTTCCCTTAGTACTTTTTATAATCTTAAATCTGTGTATGGTATCTAAATACATGACTGCCATATGCTTCTATTTATTACTAAAAATTCGTCTTACTGCCAAAACGGCAGCGAGTGTACCTAGAGCACAAAACGCTGTCTTTTTAAACAAAGTAGCCTTATCATATTTCCACAATGCTCGTCCTCCCATCTCGACGAAAAGATTGGGTATATGACCATTCTTTACATCTTTCAACAACACTTCAACTACATTGATACGATCAGCCAATAGAAGTGGCAACCAATGACGGTACCGCGATTCGCTATGTTGAAAAGCATACCTACGCAGCTGACCACTCAGCCCTGATGGAGGCAAAGTCTCGCCGAATACCGCACTGTAGTGTGGACGCTCAATGGATTGTAATATCTCGACACGTGCTATTTGCTGTTCGGGCCGAGAAGGTACTTGCGTAAACATGCGGTTACGCATCGGATAAGTTGGGTCATTTTCTACATTCTCGTCTATAGCCCAACTATCTTTTATAGGGGTATCTGTTGTTACTACATTCATAGTCTTTAAGTTTTAAGAGTTATACAATGATTACAGGCTTAATACATTCATCTAATTTTGAAGAAAATATTCGGTACGCATCTGGAATTTCTTCCAGTGAAAACCGATGTGTAATTATATCTTTTGGGCTCAATACGCCTGATTGTACATGCTCAATTAAACGAGGCAATAAGCGTTTGACAGATGTCTGATTGGCACGAATTGTAATCCCTTTATTCACTACATTACCGATTGGCACCAAATTGTCTGTAGGACCATAAACTCCAACAATAGAAACGATTCCACCCTTTTTGACGGAATTCACTGCCCAATGTAATGCTGTAGCAGCTCCTGCTTGCAACAGTAGTTTCTTACCTGTAATAGTTTGCATGGCATTTCCGCATGCATCCGAACCTACGGCATCGATACATACATCGGCACCCAGCCAATTCGTAACATGCTTGATAAATAAAACAGGATCTTCAATGGATCTAAAATTATAAACTTCGCAATTGGCGTATTTCTTTACAAAATCAAGCCTATATTCCAAATGATCTATAACAATTACACGTTCAGCGCCGAAAAGCCATGCACATTTTGCAGCCATAATACCTATTGGCCCTGCACCGAATACAACTACAGTATCTCCCTTTTGTATTCCGCCCATTTGTGCTGCTTGATAACCCGTCGGGAGTACATCGGTCAATAGAAGTGCGTCTTCCTCATCCATATGCTCTGGAATAACGGTGGGACTTACATCTGCATAAGGGACACGCACAAACTCCGCTTGTCCGCCATCATAGCCGCCTGCAATATGCGAATAACCAAATATACCTCCTGCTGCTGTAGCCATCGTATTGGATTCATGGCAGTTGGCAAATAAGCCTTGCACACAAAAAACACATTCACCACATGCGATATTGAATGGCACCAATACTTTATCACCAACTTTTAAGTTAGTCACGCCACTACCGAGTTCACGCACAATACCTATGAACTCATGTCCAAATGTACTTCCCACTCGTGTATCTGGAACCATACCGTGGTATAAGTGTAAGTCTGAGCCACATATACAAGCTCTTGTCACCTGTACAATCGCATCTCTCGGGTGTAAAATTTCGGGCATTGGTTTCTCATCGACTCGGATGCGAAAAGGCCCTCTATAGTTCATTGCTTTAATAGGCAGAGTTTTTAATTTCTAGTGTGTATGATTACCGATTGAACCAGCTGATACCCCTACCTGTTGATACGTTTTACAAAAGGCGTATTAATTAAGCATTTTATCCGTATTTATACGATTAGGTAATTATTACCTGTTAACCTATTTCATTTCAACGATTATCCACAGGAAGTGTTAGCTATTTATTCATTGTGAACTAAATACTTAAGCATATGAGCAAGATTCCAGAACAACTAGTCGGTAAATCCTTAGATTATTCAAGAGAATTAACTTTGCCGAATGAAACAATGGCATATAATCGCTATAGAGAAATCGTCAAAAAACTTATTGATGTAAATGCTTGGCAACAAATCGCTGTGGGATTATCTGCAGAATTTGTAATAGTTAATGAGAAAAAAGAAGTACAAATGCGTTTGGTAAAGAAAAATGACTTTATACGAATTGATATACCGGGGGCCTGGCAGTCCCTCGGCCGGTGGATATGATTATGTAAAAGTGACCTCGCTTGATCAATACGATCATCAAAACAAAAGGAAAACCTTTCTCTCCCTACAACCAAGTCCTGACCCAAGCACTTTGGGGGATGATGCAGCACATTTTTTCAAGAAATATACTTCTTCCAATATTGTGATCAAGCAAGAAGGAAATAGTGTTAGCTTACATTATGCGGGTAGAAATGAAGTCATAAATACAGAAACAGAAAATGTACTAGATAACATACGTAATTTCTTGGTGGGCTTAGGCGCGAAACTGGGGGCTTCTTACCCACAATGGAAAGCATTGATTGATGGTTTAGCAAAGTAAAATATTAAGCATACGGATTATAGAATAGCAATTATTTATACGTATACCACTCAATCCTACTATATTTATTTACAACAAGTTTAATGATCCAATACATAAATGAAGCCCCTGAATAGCATCAGGGGCTTGTTGTTCCCTAGGAACTAGAGGAACTATAAAAACACAGACACATTTTATTATCCTTCTGGGTTCCGTGGATTTGGACCAGCTTTATCTTCCATATCCTTCAAGGTTTTTTCCTTAAACTCTTCAAAGGCATCCGCTAATTTTTGCAATTCAGGATCTAAGCCTGGCGCAAATTCTTCTGGTAGTTCCGGTGCTATTGGATTAGGGAAGGACTCCCGCGGTTCAGCCATCGTCACCAGTTCAGTCCCATCATTAGACGGAGAGGAACCTTATATTTGATCCATCATCGACCCATCTAAACGGAAAGTGTATTGCTCACGATGTATGCCTTGATCCATGAGTTTACGTACTTCTGGGAATTGTGAAGCATCAAATTTGGGTACAGGCAACACTTTAGCCCAATTGACATCCAGTGTTTCTAGCGCTTTAGCAAAAGCCATTTGATGTGCTTCATCACGCACAATTAAGAAAGAAATAGTGGATCGCAAAGTTTTATTGCGGGATATTTGATAGATACGGGATATTTGAAGACGACCAGTAGCTTCTAACACCAGATTGTCCATAAGATCAAGTACCAAGTTCCCGTGATTGTATACATAAGAGCCACTCCACGGGTTTCCCGCGGCATCAACAGGTAACGCGCCTTATGCACCCATAATGAGATGATGTGGGTTTTGTTGCTCTTTAGCCATTTCCATCACAGGAACACCTGACCATCTTCTGCTGTATTGTTATTATTCGAATTTGAACAGGCAACCAATCCACTTAGGAACAATGTGGTGCCGATAATTAAAAATAGATTTTTCATACGTTGTGTTTTAGTGATTACTAAATAATTCTTTTCTTACAACTTAAAATATAGATAATCATAACGTTGAGTTAACTAAAAATAATGTAATTCAATCGGGTGAATGGGGTTTTTACGGTGTTGGCGCATTTATACTTGTTTTATAAATATCTTGAACACAATAAATTGAGGGCTGTTAGTTATTAAAGAATATTATTTTTTTTCACACATAAACATTAATATTATGGCACTAACAACTCCAAACGAAGGTCAGACGACCAAACAAATTGAACAACAGACTTCAAAGCTTCCTTCTACAACATATCTGGCCGTAGCCGTAACAGCAATGGTCGCATCAGCTACATTGAAATGCTTATGTAGAGATAAGGATGCACTATTTATTGGCCAATGGGTAGCGCCATTTTTGTTATTCGGCATTTATAATAAAATCGTGAAAACTGAAGGACACGATTAATTCGATTTATTAAAGGTAACTAAATGAAAATCGCCATCAACAATTAATGTGATGGCGATTTCTATAAATAGTTAGTTGACCATATGATGTTGTACAGCAAACTTTATAAGTTCTGCTGAATTTTTGACTTTTACTTTGGTGATTAGACTTTGCCGATGTCCTTCTACAGTTCTTTTGCTTAAGAAAAGTTTATCTGCGATTTCCATATTTGTATAGCCTTCACTGATCAATTGTAGGACTTCTATTTCTCGTTCTGAAAGGTCAAGCTCCATATCAACTTCTTTTTTCAGTATTGCCGATGAAGAAGATGAGGAAAGAATATTTAACATCAACATAGTTAATTCTTCACAGACATATCGTCCCCCGCTTGCCACATGTTTCACTGCGAAGATCAATTCGTTGTAGCCCACGTTTTTCACTAAGTAACCTTTAGCGCCACGTTCGAAGGCATCAATAACTTGATCAATGGTATTCAGCATCGATAATAATATTACCTTAATATTTGGATACTTTTCGGACAAATATGTTGTGACCTCAAGCCCATCCATCAATGGCATGTTGATATCAGATAGTATGACATCAGGCTGTAAACCACCCCTGAGTAAAGACATAAGTTCACTCCCATCTCGCGCCTCACTTATAATTTCTATTTCCCCCGAAGAATCCAATAATAGTTTAATACCATTTCTTACTACCAAATGATCCTCAACTAAAATAACTTTAATCATACAAAGAATTATTAATTAGGCTTGTTTTTCATAGATGACAATTTTAACAACAAAAATTTTGCCAAATTCTCTGTTATATGCGCGCAATCAAACTTTTCAGGTAATTTAAACTACACAAAGTTTGAAAACTTAACTGTTGCTAAATAAACAACTCTATAACAACACAATAAAGGGCAATTATTAACTAAAAATAAACTTAAAATTTCAAAAAATGGTATAAATACACAATCCCAAGTATTAATACGGTATTTTTGAGTAACTTAACACCGTAAACAAAATAATATTTCACCACAAACAACAAAAGCTCTCAATAAAATAATTATAAAAACAATAAATTACCCCTTCAAACACTAAAGACTACAAAGCCTATATTTTTATACTTAAAAACTAAAATTACACCCTAAGTTAATTTCCATTGAGATTTCGTAGATGTATTGAAATATAATATCTTTATGTATTACATCACCTAATACACAGCTTTGGACACTATAAGAATTCAGAAATTCGGGCATTTAATTGTTTTAGATCTTAACTTAAAGATTACGGGCATCTCTCAAAATTTATTTTCTGAATTTGATATTTTACCAGAAAATATTTTAAACACTTCTGCGGAAGATCATTTTAAAAAAATATTTTCCAGACTAAGTTCTTTTAATAAGGTGAAGAGCGTCATAGAATCCTATGTAGAAGGTAATTCTCCGCTATCAGTAATCACCTGTAAGATAAATAGCAAGCCGTACTACTTAAAAATAAGCAAGCAAGATAACCACATTCATATTGAAGTAGAACGTCAGGTCAAAAAACATATTTCGACAAGTGATCTTAATGAAATAGGTTTTTTATTTGACAGTAACCATCACAAGAACTGGAAGCTTGTATGTAAAGCTATAAACAAGATAATTCAATTTGACAGAGTATTCGTTCTACAAGTCCTAGAAACGGGCAATTGTAGTATTATAGCTGAAAACGGTCATATATCCTCAGAGCCTCTTGAAAACAAATACTTTTCGAAGGATTTTCTTCCCGAGGTGCTAATTGAACATTTCAAGCATTCACCGTATCGATTCTTGGCGAATGTCAATGAGCAACCCCAGAATTTCTATACCATTGATCAAAATATAGATTTAAAATCAACCCAACTGATATGCCTTCCTGACCTCACAGCTGAATATTATCAATTCATAGGCATAAAAACAGCACTCTTTTTTCCACTCTACCTAAGAGGAAAATTTTGGGGAATGGTCATAGCGCAAAACATTAAGGAAAAGCATGTAGACTTACAGACCAGAAAGATATGCACCTTTATTGTGCAAAATGCAATGAGTAAGTACGAAATGTTCATTCAAAAAGGTTTGATTGACATAAATATGCAAGTTCAGCAATTTCAGGATTCATTGATCAAGCGATTGTCTTTCCATAAAACTATAAACTGTGCATTGGTCGAAAGCATGGACAACTTGCGCTGGATGCTAAGGGCGGATGGGATCGCTATCTATAATGAAGGAGATCTTTTCATCAAAGGCGAGACTCCTTCTACCGAAACCTGTTTTGAAATAATCAATTACTTGCAGCAAAACAGTGATTTAACAGTATTTATTGATCATAACTTTAAGAAAAACCATAAAGATAATTTTAAGAAATCATTGCCATTCGCGGGCTTACTTGCTTACAACGTAGACATCAACAAGGATTATTACATCATTTGGTTTCGAAATGAAACAATTTCAACAGAAACAAAGATGATGACAAGTGAAAAAAGCCCCTATACTTTTGATGTATATGAAGAGACCATTTACGAAACGGCCATTCCTTGGAATGAAGAAGAATTAAACCTCTTAGATGGATTAAAAAACACGCTTAATCATTCGATGATGCAAAAGCTCATAGAAAATAAAGATTTAGCCAATACTCTTTCACAACTCAACAATGAGTTGGAAATGTTTACCTATACCCTATCTCACGATTTAAAAAATCCTTTATCTGTATTGAAGATGGGTATTGATTTTCTTAAATCAAAAAATGGAAACATCAACGAAAACCAAAAAGAGAAATGGTTTAGTACCATCACTATGGGTTTACAAAATATTCAGGATATAATTGATAACATCGTCAATCTTTCTAAGGATAAAATCAATAAAATAAGTAAAAATACTATACCGCTAAAATACATGCTTCGTAAAATAGTGGAAGAAACGAAGCTGGCTTATGAAGATGATAAATGTGAGGTAACATTTGGTAAGCTCCTTCCTGTATGGGGTGAGAAAAGTGCAGTATATCAGATATTCACAAATGTGCTTAGTAACGCTATAAAATACAGCCAACAATTGGATAAACCAAAAATACATGTATCGAGTAGTATAGTAGATAATTACGTCTGCTATGAAGTCAGAGACAATGGTATTGGGATACCAGAAGAAGATCTCAGTCATATATTTGAAATGTTTGGTCGCGCTATGAATACCGACAACTATAAAGGAAGTGGTATTGGTTTGTCTCTGGTGAAACGTATTATCGAAAGGTTCGAGGGTGAAATTCAAGTAAACTCTGTGGTGGGTGTAGGAACTACCGTAATAATGAAATTTCCTATGGTAATGGATTTTCCTAAAGTTATTTTGGATGCTTCGGAAACATCTTAATATACTAACGGCGTCTTAAAAAAGAAAAAGAAATTAAGACACCGTCGGTTATCAATTAAAACCTAAACGTAATAATATTTGGATAAATTTATTCGAATTCTATTAGCGGTCGATTTAGATTTTAGCTATTATTGAACAGCATTTGTTTCATCAAGCATATATTTCATATCGTCCACAAAACACATCATTTGCAAATAAGAATCAAGTGTATACATATGTAAAGAAGCAAGTTCACGATCTTCTAATATTTGTAGGTAGAATTTCTTTTGATTATGTAAATTGGTCAATAATTTATCGGCTAAATGATCAGTATATGTAGTACTATCTTGAAAACGTACTTTTACATCTTCATTTATCTCTTCATAAGTAGCCATTGTCAAATTAAGCTCTTTATTCGTACACAAACCAAGCAATTCAGGCTGACTTTCCGCATAGAAAAATTTGATTTTCTCACAAATCATATTGGTATTTTCGCAATGCGAGCTATGTAGGATTTTCTCTAATAAAAGTAATCCCTCTGTTCGTTGGTAAATTATTTCCTCCAGTGCTATTGATTCCTTCAGATTTTTCTTAGGGGCATTCGAGCACGATATCAAAAACAAACTTCCTAGTAAATAAATAATCAATCTCATACCTATCAGATTTTATACTAGAATAACATGTTAGGATAGTTTATGTTGTAGGCGATAACCTACATTTTAGCAAAAGCAGTAAAAAAACAAAAGCTTTACACTTTACACTAGATTTAAGTGCGTATAAATACGCAGTAACCCATATTGAATTGCGATAAATCTCTATTTAGAGGAAATATCTACTTTTTATCATTTAGTAAGTACCTGAATGACATCAAATCAGAAATATATGCACTGTTTTTGTAAGTACTTATGCAGCAACTATTAAATACATACATCTATGAAAGACAAAGCATTTAACACCCAACTACTAGAGTATCAGCGCATCCTAAAAGGCTTAGCAAAGAAATTTACTAAAGATCAAGAAGCTATTAATGATCTAGTACAAGAGACGTTTATTCGTGCGTTGAAATACATGGATCAATTTTTTGACAATCCACGCGTCGTATCATGGCTTTTTGTAATCATGCGCAATATTTATATAAACCAATACAAACGTCTGAGTTATCAGCAAAACTACGATGACATCAGTATGTATTATTACAACCACAGTTTATCCTCAGAGCCTTATACAGAGGATAGTTCAGATAAGAGAATGATGTTGGGGGACATTTCTAAAATTATCGCAGAACTACCAGTTGCACACGGTGAAATGTTTAATAATTATATCGATGGTTATAAATACAGAGAGCTTTCTGAAATGTACGGTATTCCCGAAGGAACAATCAAATCACGAATACATATCATTCGTAAGACACTTCAAAAAAGATTAAAAGTAAAATACGCGAGTTAGTAAAAATGGTGTTCCTGTTGAACACCATTTTTGTTTTTAGTCATTCTTTTCTTTGGGCATATCAGTTGGATCATTGGGCATGTCATTCAGCTGCTCAACTTGAGGATCAACACCAGCTTCGGCATCACCATCCAATTTAATATCGCGATCAATTTCTTTGTGACCATCTTTTGTTAAAATTTCTTTTTTCTTTTTTTGCATATCCCTACCCAGAGGTTTATCTTCATGTATCGTAGCCATATTATGTGATTTATGATGTGTAAAAATCTATTTGTTCTTCGCTTCAGAATCTATGCCACCTAGATGTTAACTAGGGTTTCTTTAAACTGTCCATACGAAGGGAATCTTGATTTAAAGTATCCACCGTGCCGTATATGAGTTCATCATTGGAATTTAAATTATACCGCTGTTTATCCGCCTCAGTTACTGGTCCTGGCGAATTTTCTTCATTCTCTTGTGATTCATTAGTTGATTGCCCGCAACCAATTAGTAAGGACAATAATAAAATTGATAAAATACTTAAATTTTTCATAGCGTTAATTTTAAAGTTTACGTATTCGTATGCAGTGATTGTAGCCAAGAATACAAATCAGAAAAAATACTATTACAGGTAGCAATGATTATCTGTCCTGCATTACCTTTAAATTGCTTCTCGACAACATGTTGATTTCCTTTATAGCTAAAAGCATAATAAACAAGTCCTATTGGACGGTTTTGCTTGGAATTTGAACTGTCAAACGCAAGACCTGTTATGCTGAGGTATACATCCGAATATGGCACCAGATTCTGCAGACCGCGCAACATCGCTAAAGTTACCTCTTGTGATTCTGCTGTATGCGTTTCTATCAATGAAGGAGAGATATCTAATAACCTTTCTTTCATTTCGTTATCATAACAAACAACAGAACCAAGATAATAATCCCCGCTACAAACCTCTAAACCGAAAATACTACTCAAAAAACCTGTAGTCATACTTTCAGCGCATACTAGCTTCAACTTATTATCCGAAAGCCAACTTCCCAAACGAAATAAACTGCGTTCATCTATTATGTTTCTGCTCATATTATCTTCTATGCTTCTTAAGAATTAACATTTGAAACCCCTAATAGTTGAATAAACTTTGGATTTTAAGTTTTAACACGCCATAATTCTCCAGTAACACGTGTTTATAACAACCCATTTAACGTATTATTTCTTAAAACTAATCAAGTCATTCAGTGGTTCTTAGAGTACATTAACATTTTATTTACTATGAAAACACTAACAATATCAGCAACGCAAGGACTAGGTCCAATAGTTTGCATTATGATGGAAAGTAATAATCCAGGTACTATAGGAAACACACCTGGAACAATAGATAGCGACGATTCTGATGTAAACGAAACATTGCAAGACGAGGAAAACTTAATTAAACCAGGTCAAACTTTAGACGATACAATTCCTGCAGGTGAAGAAGAAAATATGCCTGATCCGGAAGAATTCGAAGAAAGACAAGGTGACGAAAATCTTGATGATATCCCAATGGAAGAACCTGTACCCGACCTAGATGAAATAGAGCCTGATGAAGAAATTGATGATTTAGACATCGATCCAACTGAAGCAGATGATGATATGATTGATGAGGATATTGAAGATGATCAAATCCTCTAATAAAACTCTTTAACAATCCACAATTATCCAAATCTATATAGTTAGCGCAGCACTTTTTCGAGTAACTGCGCTATTTTTTTCTCCACGCATTTAAATCTACATTTAATTTTTTAATTACACACAAGCGGATAAAAATTGAGGGAACTACCCCTCCAAAAAAAAAGTCAGTCCTACTGATTATCTTTATGTTGTAAAAAAAAGCAATATGAAAACAGCAGGACTTGACGTACACAAAGATAGCATTTTTTGTGCCGTATTTGATGGAAAGCATTACTCAGATGTGGAGGTTTTTGAGACCTTCGGCACGGGAATTCGGAAGCTCGGTGAATACCTTAGAACTTCAGATGTCAAACGTGTAGCCATGGAAAGTACCAGTATCTACTGGATTCCCGTTTGGAATATTCTCAGTGAAATGGGTTTTGATCTTATGCTGGTGAATCCCTTTTTAATCTAACAGCTTCCCGGTCGGAAAAGCGATGTAAAGGATGCACAGTGGATTGCCCAGTTACTTCACAAGGATATGCTTCGCAGGAGTTTTGTGCCTGGCGAGCGAATACAGGAACTCAGGAGCTACACCCGTTCTTATAGCAAGTTGCAGCAGCGGATAGTTCGTGTGCTTACCAAAATGGACAATATCCTCGTACAGGCCGGAATCCGTTTAGGTAGTCTTGTGACGGATATCGGAGGAAAAAGTATGCTGAGTGTCATTGATGCTCTGATAGCTGGTGAGCGTGATGCCATACGTTTAAGCAAACTGGTATACGCCAGTAAGAAGAACAAAGAAAACGGAAAGCTGGCAGCAGCCCTAACCGGCTGCATGAAAGAGCACCACCGCTTCAACCTACAGATGGCAAAAGCTGAATATGACCTGTTGATCAAGCAGTCTGTTGAGTATATAGAAAAGATTGAAGCTATCTGCCTGCGTGATTTTCCACGGCAGAGTGCCTTGCTAAAGACGATTCCCGGCGTTAGCCGTATCAGTTCCGCTGTGATCATCGCCGAGACCGGCGCAGACATGAAAGTTTTTGAAAACAGTGGTAAACTGAGTGGATGGGTCGGATTACGACCAAAGAATGATGAAAGCGCAGGGAAATATAAAAGTACAGCGATCACTAAAGGAAACAGATATCTCAAGCCAATACTGGTACAGGTGGCCTGGGCGGCAAGCCGCTGTAAAGGCTCCTATTTTAAAGATAAATTCAACCGTCTAAGTGTAAGAAAATCCTCGAAAAAGGCCCTGATCGCTATTGCACGAAAAATATCCGTTGTTATATGGAATATCTTAAAAGACTTACCCCCTTATAATCCAGCACTACAGGTGGTTTACGAACCAGCCAAACTAGACGCCAAGATAAAGTATCACCAAAAAGAAATGGAACGCATAGCGAAACTTAAACCATGAGATTTTTTAGCGTAAAGGCCGGTTATGTTTATGGTGGCTAAAAGACCCCGTTTTTAAATTGGCCAATGCAAATGCCTGAAAAGGCTATAAGTACACAAGCATGAGTTAATGCCAGCATTACGGCTGACCAAACTCGAAGAGGAAAATCGCAAAACCCAATGCGCAAGGGAACTGTGTTGGAGTTAATTTATAGAGGAAACATAAAAAAATAGCAACTCAATATGCGTTGCTATTCCCTGACCCTAAAATTTTGTGTGATATAATGACTTTTTATTTTGACTCACCAACGACGTTTGATTGTTCCATCGCTATGGTCGTTAATAATTGGTCCGTTTCTTTTTCTTCAGTTAAAATTTCTTTTAGAATCGAAGCTGCATTGTCGTGTTCCATTAATGAAGCAAATGTTACCAAACAGCCATATGAAGCAATTTCATAATGTTCCACTTTTTGTGCTGCAGTAATGAGTGCAGCATCTAAAACTTCAGGACTATCTGCAAACTCTTCCGCAATTTCATCAGCTTCTACCAATAAGCCTTCCATAGCTTTACACTTTTTACCCCGTGCAGTGATTCCTAAATCACCAAACACCTTTTTTAGTTTTTCAATTTGATTTTCAGTTTGCGTATAATGTGTTTGAAAAGCGTCTTTCAATGTTGGATTTTGTGCTGCTGTAGTCATTTTTTTCAAACCTTTAAGTAATTGACGTTCCGCACCTAACATATCTTTCAATCCATCAACTAATAATTCATGTAAGTGTGCATTTTTCATACCTTGATTTTGTTTTGATGTAGCCATAATTATCTATTTTAATTGTTTATGGTTATAACCTTTCAGATGAACAACAGTTTAACTTTTAATGCAAACAGGTATTTGTTACTTTAATTCTAAGTATTTTATCCAAAGAAAAACTACAAAAATTTCAAAACTAATAAAAGCACATCATAACAATTACTTCATTGTATAAATTTATTCTAATTTAGTTTATATTTGTACTTTTTATTACGCAATGAATTACGATCTGATTAGAAATTTGTTGACTCAAGTCGAGTCTTTTGAGAATAACAACCAAAATAGCGATTATTCTGCCAATGTTGATGGTTTTTTCCAATGGATAAAGGACACCAAGCCGGATACCTTACAACCAGAGATGGAATGGGAAGGTAAACTTAATGGTCGATCCATAGAGAGTATAATAAGCACGCTCCTAGTTCATATGAACAAATATGCCAAAAGCTATTCTAAATCAGCCATCCACGATTCTCAATTCTCGACGCAAGATGAGTTTATATACTTAATCACACTTAATTCTTTTGGTGCCATGCCTAAAACAGAATTGATTAGGCGTAATAAAATGGATAAGCCTACTGGTATCCAAATAATTAATAGACTAATAAAATGCGGTTGGGCTACACAAGTGGATTCCACAAAAGATAAGCGCAGTAAAATTTTAGAAATCACTGAGGAAGGCTTAAACTACCTAAACTATAAAATGGACGATATCCGTAAAGCGACAAAAATCGTCACTGCGGATTTGACTAATGAAGAAAAATATGAGCTTTTAAGATTGCTTACCAAAATGGATAAATTTCATCAAAAAATTTACAATAAAAATCTCACGCCCAACGAACTGCTTCAAGAAGCGTACGAAAGCTATACTATAGCGAACAATGAATAAATTTTATTTACATTTATCGTATATCAATTAAAACTTTTTTAAAATAAATTAGTTTGTATAAAATAACGGCTTGCTATAAACAGTACAATTTTATACTTTTATAAATTATTAACGTATACATTTATACTAAATGGGTTTAAAAAAAGATACACAGACATCTAAAAAAGTAGCCATATTAGGAGCTGGATTTTCTGGGCTTTCGGCAGCGTGTTATGCTGCTAAGAAAGGCTATGAAGTACATGTTTTTGAAAAGCACGACACAGCGGGTGGACGCGCGCGACAATTCACAACAAGCAACGGTTTCACCTTTGATATGGGTCCCAGCTGGTATTGGATGCCAGATGTTTTTGAAGATTTCTTTAAAGACTTTGGATACACGACATCAGATTTCTATGAATTAATATCCTTAAACCCCCAATTTGAAATTATTTTTGATAATGACAAAATCCTCATCCCAGAAAAATACGAAGATTTAAAAAATCTTTTTGAATCCTATGAGTCGGGTGCAGGACATAAATTAGACGAGTTTATGCGTTCAGCCAAAAATAAATATGAGGTAGGTATGAAGCAATTCATTTATAAACCTTGTCATAGCTGGACAGAATTTGCATCATTAAAGATACTCAAAAATGCTACGCAGCTTGACTTATTAAGTAACTTCGATGATTATGTAAATAAGTTTTTTAGTGATCGTCGATTGAAAATGATCATGGAATTTCCTGTTATATTTCTTGGTGCTGCTCCTTCAAATATTCCAGCCCTTTACAGTTTAATGAATTATGGTGGTTATGCTTTAGGAACTTGGTATCCGATGGGTGGTTTTTTTGAAGTCATAAAAGCAATGCAACAGGTAGCTGAAAATTTAGGTGTAAAATTCCACTTCAACGCTGAAATTAAGGGGATTAAAACGCAATCAAACCAAGCTCAATCTATCCAAGTTAATGGTGATAACCTTCTCTTTGATGAAGTTATAAGTTCAATAGACTATAATCATACTGAAAAACTTTTACCAGAAAACGCACGTAATTACGACGATAAATATTGGAAATCTAGAACCTTCGCTCCTTCTTGCTTAATATTCTATTTAGGTGTAAAAGGAAAAATAGATAATCTTAAACACCATACGCTATTCTTTGAACACGAACTTGATGCACACATTGATGATATTTACGTACACAAACAATGGCCAGATAAACCGTTATTTTACGTGTGTTGCCCGTCCAAGACAGATCCATCAGTAGCGCCTCCAGATGATGAAAACCTTTTCTTATTGATGCCAGTAGCAAATGACATTGCAGACAATGAGGAGACAAGAGAAAAATATTTCCAAGAAATGTTAGCTCGAATTGAAAAACATACAGGCATAACGCATTTGGAAAATCGAATCGTTTACAAGAAAAGCTATTGTGTCAACAATTTCAAAGAAGATTACAATGCGTATGGAGGAAATGCATATGGTTTGGCAAATACATTAAAACAAACTGCTATATTTAAACCTGCAATACGCAATAAGAAACTAAAAAACCTACATTATACAGGTCAATTAACAGTACCGGGACCAGGTGTTCCGCCATCAATTATATCCGGAAAAATAGTTGCTAACGAAATCTAAAAAGCTAAGCTATGAAAACACTTTATGACAATTTAGCCTATAAAATAAGTAAATGTACTACACAAACGTATAGTACTTCATTTTCATTAGGAATTAAAGCTTTAGACTCAAAATTAAGACCAGCAATCTATGCTATATATGGTTTTGTTCGGTTGGCTGATGAAATTGTAGATAGCTTCCACGGCTATGATCAAAGCACACTGTTGAATCAACTTATACAAGAAACAAATGATGCACTTGATAAGAAAATATCAATAAACCCTATAATTCAATCATTCCAAGAAACTGTACATCAATACAAAATTGATAAAAAGCTAATTGACCAGTTTTTGCATAGTATGGCCATGGACTTGGACAAAGTAATCTATACGAAAGCGAATTACGATGAATACATCTTAGGCTCAGCTGAGGTAGTTGGATTAATGTGTTTACATGTATTTGTAGAAGGTGATTTAAAAAGATACGAAGAGCTGAAGCCCTATGCTATGAAATTAGGAAGTGCCTTTCAAAAAATCAATTTCTTGCGTGACCTTAAAGATGATTATTATACTTTAGGACGTTTTTACTTCCCAAATCTTGATTTTATTGCTTTCAATGACGAAACAAAGAAGATTATTGAGCATGAAATTGAAGGAGAATTTAAAGAAGCACTGGTTGGGATCAAAATGTTGCCGAATTCTTCTAAGTTTGGGGTGTATTTGGCTTATCGCTATTATTGGTCGTTATTCAAAAAGATTCGTTCGAAGTCAAGTAGAGATATTTTACAACAACGCACAAGTGTACCAAATACTCAGAAAATGTATTTGATGATGGAATCGTATTTGAATTTAAAATTAGACAGAATATGAAGTGGCTTATAATTGTATTGCTCTTTTTACCATTTCAAAATTTTGCGAATGACAACTTTTCAACTATAAGAAAAAATCTTGCTATAGCCCCAGAAAATAAATCTGTATGCTATGCCATGTTGAGTTCTTTAGAAAAGAACAAAGAAAATGTAAAATCCGTGGGATATTTGGGAGCTTTTACGATGATTAAAGCCAATCATCAACTGAATCCAATAAAGAAATTAGGATCATTCAATGATGGGAAAAAATTATTAGAAAAAGCAATTGCACAATCGCCTAATGATATAGAATTACGCTACGTACGATATGCAATACAGATTTCAATTCCAAAGTCTCTAGGCTATAATGCTGAGATTTCGGAAGACAAAAAGATGTTGCAAGATTTTAAGACAACTAAAGATGTGTCTTTACAAAAAGACATAAAAGAATTATTAAAAGTGAAATTAACAAAATGAATATATTAATACTGCTAATAACTTTTATTTGCATGGAGCCCGTAACTTGGTTTATGCATAAATACGTAATGCATGGATTTTTATGGTCTTTACATAAAGATCACCACGACCATAGTCACGAGGGTGTATTTGAAAAAAATGATTATTTCTTCTTTATTTTTTCAATACCTGCTATTCTATTATTCTATTTTGGTACCCGTGGAGAAGTAAATTATTTATTCTTTATCGGATTAGGCATTACTTTATATGGAATAGCCTATTTCTTTGTACATGACATATTTATACATCAACGAATTAAGCTTCTAAGAGATACGCAGTCACCTTATCTATTAGCTATTAGACGCGCACATAAACAGCACCACAAACATGTGAATAAAGAAGAAGGCGAATGTTTCGGATTTTTATTTGTGCCGATTAAGTATTTCAAAATTTATTTTAAAAATCAATGACGTCACTTACCTATATATTGATCAACTTTCTAACTATTATCATATGCTTTATTTTTTCGTTTGATAAGCGTATACGATTTGATCGTTATTTTAAGCCATTTATTATGGCTAGCATTATAGTTGCAATTCCATTTATTATTTGGGATGCGCTATTTACTGTAAATGGTGTATGGTGGTTCAATACAGACTATACCTTAGGGATTAATTTGCTGGGTTTGCCCCTAGAAGAGTGCTTGTTCTTTATATGTATACCGTTTAGCTGTACATTCACCTATTTCTGTCTTACCAAATTCTTCAATCTGGATTGGGCGAATGGCTTTAACAACATTATTGCATTTGTTACAATCATAGTATGTGCGGTAATTGCTTTGAGCTACAACGATAGACTTTACACCTTTGTCACAGCACTGGTTACCATTGGCTCTATTCTTTACTTGCATTTCATTGACAAACAAGAATGGATCGGTGAAGCGTCTCTTGTGTATACAATTCTAATGCTAGGATTTTTGCCTGTGAATGGTGTTTTGACTGGTACGGGTTTAGAATCGCCTATCGTTAATTATAATCCTCAGGAATTCATGGGGATTCGAATTGGCACAATTCCCATAGAAGATGCAGTATATGGTTATGTAATGATTCTTTGGAATTTATATTTTTTCAAAAAGTTCGCTACTAAAGTTGAACACAAATTAAGCGCGTAAATGAACAAGGAAAGAAATCATGTTGTTTTAGTGGACAAAGACAATAAAGAGTTGGGTATAATGGATAAGCAGGAAGCGCATATCCAAGGTGTATTGCATCGTGCTTTCTCGATTTTTATTTTTAATGAAAATGGAGAACTACTACTTCAACAAAGAGCCGCTCACAAATACCACGGCGCGAATCTGTGGACAAATACCTGTTGTTCGCATCAACAGCAAGGAGAAAACACATTGGACGCTGCAAAAGATAGATTGGCATTTGAGATGAACATGAAAGCTCATCTAGATATTTTATTTTCATTTATTTACCATGCTGAAGTTGAAAACAATCTTATCGAGCACGAATTAGATGTAGTTCTATTTGGAATATCAAACGATAGCCCCAACCCTAATCCTGAGGAAGTTCAAGCTTATAAATGGATCGCTGCGGATGATTTAGAATTGTGGATGAGTAACCGTCCAGAAGAATTCACGTACTGGTTTAAAGATGTGTGGCATCGGGTGAAAGACCATATGCAACAAAACATAGAAATACTGTAAGTACTTTTAAAATATAAATAAGAAACGCATTGAATCCATCAATGCGTTTCTTATTATACTGATATTAGTAAGTCACTACCCTGTATGATCCTGAATATCTCCCATTTTTGGTAAATCACGAAGATCGAATGGTGTTTCTTGATAGACGAAATAATTCAACCAATTATTGAATAACAAATTCGCATGGCTTGTCCAACGCACAACTGGATCTTGACTCGGATCGTCATTACGGTAGTAGTTTTGAGGAATTTGAATATCAGCTCCCTTTTCAACATCACGCGTGTACTCCTCATGTAAGGTGAACGGATTGTATTCAGAATGTCCAGTTAAGTAAAACTCACGACCACCTCTTGAACTCAATATAGCCACGCCAGCATCGGGAGATTCTGACAAAATACGTAATCCATTTTTCTTCAAGATGTCATCGCGTTCAATGGTAGTATGCCTACTGTGAGGAATAAAGAATTCATCGTCAAAACCTCGGAATATCGGATGTTGCTTATCAGATGCCGTATGCTTGAAAACACCAAATATTTTTTCATCTAAAGCTACTTTCTCCACGCCATAAAAATGATATAACGCAGCTTGGGAAGCCCAACAAATATACAATGACGATGTAACGTGTACACGCGCCCAGTCAAATATTTTCGTTAATTCATTCCAGTAGTTCACTTCTTCAAAAGGAAGCATTTCTACAGGAGCTCCAGTCACAATCAAACCGTCATAAAACTGTTCAGATACATCATCGAAGTTCTTATAAAACATTTCCAAATGTTCTTGTGGGGTATTTTTGGACACATGAGTTTCCAAACGCAAAAACTCCATCTCCACCTGCAAAGGATTATTTGATAGCAATCGAATAAAATCAGTTTCTGTTGAAATTTTCAAGGGCATAAGATTTAGAACAAGTACGCGCAACGGCCTAATGTCCTGCTCATTGGCACGTAAACTACTCATTACGAAAATATTCTCCCGCTTCAACAGTTCTATTGCTGGCAAATTGTCTGGTATCTTTACTGGCATATTATTTCTTTTCCTCCTACCGTTTAGGTCAATTATTGCTCGATTTTTCTTCTTGAAAATTGAGCTGCCAAATTACGACTTATAGTTTGTTTATAAAATATAACAAGGCACTTTTTTAAAAATTTGATTTCCAATAAACTTTAAAATTTTACATAAAGTTAATTTGCTTATCCATACTTTCTTCTTAGCTTCGCATCAAAGAATTCTACCATCATGCGCTCTTACACAAAGATATTTGCATTATTTGTTACTGTATTTATATTAACAAATTGTAGCACAACGCGTCTAACGCTACAGAATGAAACACACACCTACAAAATTGATAACAGTATTGCTGAAGATACAGCCATAGTCAATTACTACTTGACCTTCAAGCAGCAATTAGAAAATGAGATGAATCGGGTAATTGGTTACACTGAATCCAATCTTGTGCGCAACCCTTCTCAACCCGAAAGTACAGCTGGAACTTTCTTTGCCGAAGCTTTATTAGAAATCGGAAAATCGATAGATCCAACGGCGCAAATAGCCATAGCGACAAAATTTGGTATACGCGCAGATATAAAACAAGGAAATGTGACTGTTGGTAATATCTTCGAACTCATGCCTTTCGAAAATGCAATCACAATTTTGGAATTATCAGGTAATGATTTACAAACGTTAGCAAATTTTATCGCTAAAACTAACGGTCAGCCACTAGCTGGCATGACCATGGAAATTGAACAAAATAAATCAAAATCAATTATCATCCAAGGTGAGCCTTTTGATGTTAACAAAACATACAAACTTGTTACGTACGATTACTTAGCAAATGGAGGCGATTACATCGAAGGCTTAGATAATCCAATCAACAGAAAAGACTCAGGCATAATCGTTCGTAAAGGTCTTATCGAATATGTAGAGCAACTAACTAAAGAAGGTAAAACTATTAACACACAACTAGATGGAAGAGTTAAAATCATTAAATAGAAGAAATTTTCTTAGAAATCTAAGTATACTTGGTGGAGCTTTAGCGGTTAACGGACTTCCACAATTTGTTCAAGCTAACTCACGTAAAGAAGTTAAAATAACCATTTTACACACGAATGATGTACATAGCCGAATTGAGCCCTTTCCTATGGATGGCTCAAAATTACAAGGTCTTGGTGGAGTAGCTAGAAGAAGTACATTGATACAGCAAATACGTGCTAAAGAAAAGAACGTATTGTTATTTGATGCTGGCGATATGTTTCAAGGTACACCATATTTTAATTTGTTTGATGGTGAGGTGGAATTAACATTAATGTCAAAATTAAAATATGACGCTGGTACTTTCGGTAATCACGAATTTGACAATGGTATAGCCGGATTATTAAAACATTTTGACAAAGCAAAATTTCCCTTCTTAACAGCCAATTATGACTTGAGTGAAACTGCATTAGCGGGTAAAACCAAAGAATATGAAATTTTTGAGCGTGATGGAATCAGAATTGGAGTTTTTGGGTTAGGCGTAAATATAGAAGGCTTAGTTGATAAGAATAATTACGTTGGAATGCGCTATTTGGATCCAATAGCTGTAGCAAATAGAATTATACCCACGTTAAAAAGCAAACATAAATGTGATATCATTATTTGTCTATCACATCTAGGGTATTCATACAAGGAAGATAAGGTGTCTGATTTACGACTTGCAGCTGCCACACAGGACATCGATTTAATCATTGGAGGTCATACTCACACATTCTTAGAGAAACCTACAGAAGTCAAGAATGCAGCGGGAAAAATCACATTAGTGAATCAAGCTGCAAATGGCGGTGCTGTATTAGGACGTATTGATTTTATCTTCAATCCAACTACTAAGGAAAAGAAAGTAGCTTATAATAATTATATCTTGAATCAAGATTTAGTATAAATAAAAAATTAATATAAACAAACATTGAAGCCTTTATTTCAGATATATATAAATTCTTACAGAGGATTATCTCCTGCTGCTTGGTTGTTGGCATTAGTCATGCTCATCAACCGTACGGGATCTATGGTAATTCCTTTCCTGGGAATGTATATGTCATCGGAATTGAATTTCTCCAAAACACAAATTGGTCTTGTTTTGGGTTGTTTCGGACTTGGATCGGTTTGTGGTTCTTGGCTAGGCGGATGGCTTACAGATAGATTTGGTAGTTTCAAAGTACAGGCTTTTTCCCAAATTGCTGTAATTCCATTATTCTTAATATTACCGCTATTTCGAACTTTTGAAAGTTTGGCGTTGATGATATTTGTATTGACATTAGTAGCAGATATCTTTAGACCAGCTAACTCGGTTTCTGTGGCGCGCTATGCAAAACCTGAAAACATTACTAGAGCCTATTCTTTGAACCGCATGGCCGTCAACTTGGGATTTTCTATAGGACCTGCTTTGGGCGGTTTTTTAGCGTCAATTTCATACAATTGGATTTTTTATGGAAATGCCATTGGGGCAGCGGGAGCAGTTATCGTTTTTATCTACTTTTTCCATAACCGTACACCAAACAAATTGCCGATTAAGGATCAAGATATAAAACTAAAAGCTAAAGAAAGAAATGCCTATACAGACGGCTCATTCATACTATTCAATGTTTTGTGCTGTCTCTTTTCCATGGGATTTTTGCAATTGCTGAGCACCCTTCCACTATTTTATAAAGATGAATATGCACTTGATGCCGGCCAGATTGGATTATTACTCGGTTTTAGTGGTTTTGTGATTGTAATATTTGAAATGGTATTGGTTCATTTTGTAGAACATAGATTCTCTGTACGGCAAATCATGTTTTGGGGTACCGTAGTGACAGCTATTTCCTATTATATGCTCAATCTTGATTTTGGTATTGTATGGCTTTATATGGCTATGTTTATACTTTCCACAGGTGAAATGCTTGCTCTTCCTTTTATGGCGACCATATCCATCAAAAGAGCTGGTTTGCACAATCAGGGAGCTTACATGGGATTTAATTCCTTAGCATTTGCAGCAGCTAATATTTTTTCTCCTTATTTCGGAACCTATCTCGCCGAACATTTTGGCTATAATGTTCTTTGGACAGTAGCTGGTACTACTCTACTTACTGCTGCAATAGGATTTTATTGGATTATTGGTAGAATGAAGATATAAGTAAACGGTCTTAAAGCAAAATATTCAATTTGTTAGACTTCAGATAATGAACCTAACCATCGATTCCTCACATCGTCAGATGACAATCAAAAATTAGTTATTTTATTACCCTACATTTCGTTCGTAAGGCACGCGAGTAAGGATAGAACGACCTAAAGTAATTTCATCTACATACTCCAATTCACCACCAAATGCTATACCGCGCGCAATAGTACTTACTTGAACATTGAACTCTTTAAGTTTTCGGTACAAGTAAAATATAGTAGTATCACCTTCCATCGTAGCGGATAGTGCTAAAATAATCTCTTTAACCTCTCCAGTTTTTAAACGTTGCAAAAGACCATCAATTTTCAAATCCGAAGGACCTACACCATCCATTGGTGAAATCAGTCCTCCCAAAACATGGTATACACCTTGGTATTGGTTGGTATTTTCAATGGCCATCACATCGCGCGTATCTTCCACTACACAGATTGTCGATTTATCTCTCTTCACGGAAAGACAAATCTCACACACTTCATCGTCCGATATATTATAGCATGCTTTACAATATTGAATTTTCTCTTTTAATAGATTCAATGACTGGGTAAAACGAGTTACTTCTGCGTCCTGTTGCTTCAATAGATGCAATACCAAACGCAAAGCTGTCTTCTTCCCTACTCCAGGTAGACGACCAAACTCCTCCACAGCATTTTCTAATAGTTTAGATGAAAAATTCATGGTACAAAGGTAATTATTTTTTCTGTCAGATGAACATCACGATAACCGGCATTCACTGCATTATATGAAACAAAATTTGTATAATTACGTCAATGAAACCAACAATTGAAATCGAATACTGTCCTAAATGTGGCTGGCTTTTACGTGCCGCCTATATGGCGCAAGAACTGCTGACTACCTTTCAAGAAGAGGTCTATGGTGTAACCTTAGTGCCTTCAGAAATCGCAGGTCGCTATATGATACGTACGGAAGATATTATCATTTTTGACCGCAAACGCGAAGGTGGTTTTAAAGATATAAAAGTTATTAAACAGCTCGTGCGCGATCAAATTTGTCCAGAGAAAAATTTAGGGCATTCGGATAACAAAGCTTAATTTAAAAGTTGCATAATATACGATACAGGTAAATTAGTTAAATTTATTATCTTGCAATTATACATATACTTAGAGAAATTATATGACAGGAGAAAACAGAATTAGAAATTCATTCGCCAATAAGACTTGGCAAGAAATAAAAGTGAAGGACTCGTGGCAGATTTTCAAAATTATGTCAGAGTTTGTAGATGGTTTTGAAAAGTTAGCCAAAATTGGTCCTTGTGTTTCCATTTTTGGATCAGCTCGTACGCCTGACGAACACAAATATTACCAAATGACCGTGAAAATCGCAGGACTATTAGCAGAACGAGGTTACGGTGTAATCTCTGGTGGTGGCCCTGGTATCATGGAAGCTGCGAATCGCGGTGCATACGGCGCTGGTGGTAAATCTGTAGGACTGAATATCGAATTGCCATTTGAACAATTCCACAATAAATACATCGATCGCGATAAGTTACTGGAGTTTAATTACTTCTTTGTGCGTAAGGTCATGTTTATGAAATATTCGCAGGGATATATTGTGATGCCTGGTGGATTTGGCACAATGGACGAATTATTTGAAGCAATTACATTGATTCAAACTGGTAAAATCGCTCGCTTTCCTATCGTCTTAGTTGGTTCAGATTATTGGGGCGGATTATTGGAATGGGTAGAAAAAACAATGCTTGGAAATGCTTATATTTCTGAAGAAGATCTTAAACTTTACCGTATTGTAGATACAGCAGAAGAAGCTGTTGAGCATATTTTCAGATTCTATGACAAGTATCTATTAAAACCAAACTTCTAAAATTAAAATCGTTATACAATAAAAGCTTCTAGAAAACTAGAAGCTTTTTTATGCTCTAAACTCAAAGTCTTAAAAATTACACTTGGTGATAACGATTTGCGCGACGGAAAGTGCCAAGATCATTAAAACGAACACCATGCTTACGCATTACCTCGTGTGCCTTTTTACGTGCAAAATGACGAATATAAAAAGTTTCATTCACCACAAAATGATGAATGGCATGTGTCCAACCAAAGAAAAAACAAAATAATTGGAATGGATAAGTCCACCATACCGTCAATACCTGAGTTTGCTCTATTACATTTCCCTGCTCCACATCACCAAAATAATGCAGGTTGGAAGTTATAAAATGCAAACAGAATTGACGCAATAGATTAGGTAATAATACAATATAAATTATTGGGTTACACCAAACTAAAATATCTTTTATCAGTTCTGGAAAAACCCAATTCAATTGATGTTTAGCATGTAGAAAATCTAAAAATATATCGGTGAAGAAAACATATAAAATTACATGGGAAAGAATCGTGAAAGGAATTAAACCAAATACACCGCTTAATTTCAACTTCTTAGCTGTTTGCAATTTTAGATTTCCTTTATCGACTTCCTTTTTCATATCACTAAATAAGCCGATTACACGCAATGCATTCCCAATAACCAAATCTGGTGTGAGCAGCAACCTCTTCAATGACCATTTCTCTCCATTTGTCACTCCACGTTCTTCAACATCATGTACTGTTCCAGAAAACTTGTGGTGATGATAATGCAATACACGTCTAAACCATGGATTCAATGTCAGTGGACGAACCAACCATATAAACAACAACATAATATTGTGAACGATACGGTTGTTTTTGAAATAGACAAAGTGAATCAAATCATGCTCTAGTTCATGCAATACACCAAATAAAAATGCATTTCCTAGTATCAATGCCCAACCAGGAAGTAAATCCACATACCACATATAGCCTAAGCCGGCACTTGCCAATAGACATGAAATGAATATGGTAAATCCGATAAAGTTTTGATATTTTAATAATGGATATTTTGCTCTTAAAGCTTTATAAGAAGCTATAATTTCCTTTTTTATGATGTTTGTTTTCTGTTGATGCGTCACCCCAAGTAATAGTTGTTCTTATACAAAACTACCTAAATATATTTATAACATCTTCATCTTAACGTAACATAAATATAGATTGTCTGACTCCAATAAGTAAAGTTTAAGGCTAAATTTATACCACTGCATGTGAATTTAATCACCAAATGCCCAAATCAATGCCTTCTCTTTTGTAGCTCTGAAGATTGTATGATGCTTTTCATTTGGTTCATCGGAGTATGCCCATTTAAGATTTGATGGACTTGTTGATGTCAAGATAGTTGCCAACTCTTTTGTATATTGATTTATATCCGTAGCATCTGAACCCGCAAACCACAAACGCTTTTTATCGGTTGGAAATCCCTCCAAATGTTCTTGAACTGTGCGGTTCAAATAGTGATTATTCCACCATAACGAAGGATCAAAGGCAACATAATTCGTAAATAAATCTGGGTATAGAAAAAAAGTTTCCATCACAAATAAACCAGATAGCGATTCCCCAATTATACTTCTTTCTGAAGTAGTACGATACCGACCTTCAATCTCTGGAAACAATTCCTCTTTTATAAATTCACGAAACTTGGATGAACCTCCAACTTTAGCTGCTATTTCCTTATCCTTTGCCACTTCAGTCACAGGCGTGAGGTCTCGCCTGCGCTGTGTATTTTCTATACCGACCAAAATCATCGGAACTATTTTATTTTCGTTTATCAATTTCTCTAACGTATTGGCAATGTGTGGAAAATCTTCTTTCACACCACCATCTGCCATATACATAATTGGTAACGAATCTGTACCTGACTTATACTGATCAGGCAGCCAAACATTTATAATACGTTCTTCGCCAAGTATTATTGACTGTACACGTAAGCTATCATGCGCTGGAACTGGATCTTGTGCTGGAGAATTTCTACAACTACTCGCAAAAATCAAAACTGAAAATAAAAAGAGATAGAAATTTTTCATAATTAGTGTATATAATTTAAAAATAGAAAATTTCATACACAATCAAAAACAACTATCATTCAGGTAAAATCTCTGAATTATTGTTCACAAATTTCTTTTAGCTTATCCATTGCTTTGGGGTATTTATCATTAAAGTAGCCTAAGAAATCATCAATCGTATCCAATTCTACTGTAATTCTTGTTTTCCCGTCCTGTTCTTCAAACTTATAAATCTCGTAGCCTCCTGCCCATTTCTCCACTTGTTCTCCTGTTGTGATTTCCTCATCACCATCCAAAAAACCGTAATGTCGTACAGATACCAATTTAGCAGGTTGATTTTCTTCAACCGCTGAAACCATCCCACCTCTTTTTCCGTTTTCATCACAACCTACAAAAAGAATCTTACTTCCTTTATCCCAGCTTCCTTCATATGTAGAAGTTGGATTAAATGTCGCTGTCCAATACTCATAGGTGGATTTATCCTGTAATCCCAACATCGACTCATACACTCGCTGTGCCGATGCGTTTATTTCTTTTTCAAATGTTAACTTCTGCATGATTTATAATTTTTTAGGAGAATTCAAACGATTTAAAAAACAGCAGCGCGAGTTCTCATCACGCGGGTAAAACAAAAAGCCCAATCTTTCGATTGAGCTTTTTGTTTTGTGATCCCGCTGGGATTCGAACCCAGGACCCATACATTAAAAGTGTATTGCTCTACCAGCTGAGCTACGGAATCTTACTTCTTATTTGAAGTCTCCTTCGTTGTTTGAAGTGATGCAAAGATAGCTATTTTAAGCTTTTCTACAAACTATTTTGCATTTTTTTCTGGTATTTTAAAGCAAACTTACTGATTCTTAAAGCAGTAAATTTACATCTTTTTTACTGCTCGTTGATAGCTTTCCAAAGCATATCTTTCAGTTGGGTGATATTCTTACCCGCAACTGATGAGATAAAGATATAGGGAATAGCTGTTGGTAATTGTGCCTTCATTTCTTCTTCCAATTCTTCATCCAACATATCTGATTTTGTTATCGCCAACAAACGTGGTTTTGCTAACATTTCAGGGTTGTACTCTTTCAATTCATTCAGCAAAATATTGTATTCTTCCTCGATCGTACGATCTGTATCAGCAGGTACCATAAATAATAGAACCGAATTGCGTTCGATATGTCTTAAGAAACGATAACCTAATCCTTTTCCCTGTGACGCACCTTCGATAATACCCGGAATATCCGCCATCACGAAAGATTTGTTGTCACGGTAGCCAACAATACCCAAATTTGGCACGAGCGTTGTAAACGGATAGTTTGCAATCTCTGGCTTAGCTGCTGACACGACAGAAAGTAAAGTAGATTTACCCGCATTCGGGAATCCAACCAAACCAACATCCGCCAATACTTTCAACTCTAAAACCACCCATTGCTCTTGTCCAGGCATACCCGGCTGTGCAAAACGAGGTGTTTGCTGTGTAGCAGATTTGAAATTATTATTTCCCAATCCACCTTTACCACCTGGTGTTAAGATTTTTGTTTCACCGTCTTCGGTGATTTCAAAAATTACTTCACCCGTTTCGGCATCTTTTGCTACTGTTCCTAGAGGCACTTCCAAGATTTCGTCTTTGCCCGTAGCACCTGTACGCAATGCCGAACCACCACGCTCCCCATTGGCAGCTATGATATGTTTCCTAAACTTTAAGTGTAATAATGTCCAGTGCTGCGAAGAACCTTTTAGGATAATATGTCCACCTCGACCTCCGTCACCACCGTCTGGCCCACCTTTCATGGTAGTTTTATCGCGATGCAAATGTGAAGAACCTGCCCCACCATGCCCCGAACGACAACACACCTTTACATAATCAACAAAATTTGAACCTTGAGCCATATTGTATTATTACTTATTTATTTTTTATGCTTGGTAACTATCGATTACTGCTGACAATTCAGCGAAAATAGTTTCGATCTCACCGATACCATTTACTTTCGTCAATTTACCTTGCGCTTCGTAGTATGGTAATACGTGAATAGTTTTACTGAAATACTCTTCAATACGTTTTTGCAATTTATCAGCTGCATCATCCGCACGACCTGAGATCTCTTGGCGTTTAGCGATACGTTGCGTCAACTCTTCCTCTGTCACATCCAAAGCCACCACACCGGAAATTGAAGTATCTATGCTGTCCAAAAATGCGTCTAATGCTTCTGCTTGTGCTACTGTACGTGGGAAACCATCGAAAATAAAACCTGTTGCTAACGGATTCTTTTTGATTTCTTCTTCCAACATCGCAATAGTGATTGAATCAGGAACCAAATTACCATCTGCAATGATTTGGCTTACTTGTTTACCTAATTCAGTTTGATCCTTGATATGTGCACGAAAAATATCTCCTGTAGAAATATGTACCAAATTGTATTTAGCAATAAGTTTTTCTGATTGAGTACCTTTTCCTGCTCCTGGAGGACCGAATAATACAAGGTTTAGCATAGTTTGATTATGTTTATTTTGTGACAAAATAAAAAGCCTAATCCTTATGTGAATTAGGCTTTCAGTTAACTAAGTGCACTCCAAGGGAGTCGAACCCCTAACCTTCTGATCCGTAGTCAGACGCTCTATCCAATTGAGCTAGGAATGCTTGAACCATCACTTTTGCGGTATAACCTTATCCGTTTTGGTGATGCAAATATAGCTAAAAAGCCGTTAATACCAAATTTTTTATGGCTGAATATAGCAATAATTTTTTATTTACAAACTAACTCCGTGACTTTCAGTAACAAAAAAAGGAGGAAAAATTCCTCCTTTTTAATGATTTATTATCCAATTATTAGTGTTTTATTTGAGATTCATCAACATAATGCTCATTTGGCACATAATCCGCGACCATAGCTTCTGCGTAATTGATTTTTTCTCCTTTGCTAAAACGACGTTGTAAACCGTCCATAATAGAATACACAACAGGTACAACTACCAATGTCAAGAACATCGAAGACAACAATCCACCGATAATAACGATAGCAAGACCTCTATTCATATCAGCACCATCACCTGTAGCCATCGCAATCGGAATCATACCAAATACCATCGCAATAGTCGTCATCAAAATTGGACGTAAACGTGCATGGTTGGCAGCAACTAAAGCATCGTGTGTATTGTAACCATCTTCTTTACGGTGATTCGCAAAGTCGACAAGCATGATCGCATTCTTCGCCACCAAACCAATCAACATGATAATACCTAGAATGGTAAAGATGTTTAAGGATTGATTGGTTAATGCCAAGAATAATAATGCACCGATAAATGATAATGGTATTGAGAACAATACCACAAATGGTGTAGCAAAGTTGTCGTATAAAGCGACCATCACCAAGTATACCAATACAATAGAAGCAATTAACGCTATTCCTAATGTACCGAAACCTTCGGATTGATTCTCCATATTACCACCCCACACATACGTAACACCTGCTTTACGCGGCAACTCTGAAAATTTCGCTTCCCATTCGGCAGCGATTGTACCTGTAGGACGACCAATCACACCACCTTGCACTGATACCGCTGGAGATTTGTCACGACGCTCCAATAATGTAGGCCCTGAACTGTATTCAACCGTTGCAAACTGATCCAAAGAAATAGATTGACCAGAATTGTTTATAAACTTCAATTTCTTAACGTCATCCAAATTCGAACGACCCTTGTCATCAAATTGAATATTAATATCGTATTCGTTATCACCTGCACGGAATTTGTTATCTGTATTACCTGAGAATGCCGTTTGCATTGTCATACCTACAGATGCTACGTTCAATCCAAGAGAAGTCATTTTCTCACGATCTACTTGCACACTGATCTCAGGGTTACCAGATTCAGAAGTCAACTTCACATCTCTACTACCTGGCACTTGTCTCAACAAATCAGCTGCCTGTAAGGCAAATTCTTGTGCATCTTCGATGGAAGAACCAATAATCGTTAATTTCAATGGTGCTTGCTCAGGTCCCATGATTCCCATAGGCACACTGACAATTTTAGAACCAATCAAAATTGGCAACAATTCATTACGCAATTTTACAGCGAACACTTTGGAATCGGTTACTTTCTTAGCCTCATCCGTCATGATAACGTGAATCTCAGCTTTATAACGTGACCCTGTAGCCGCACTCATACCACCGTCCGAAGATTGACCTACAGTCGTAATCGTTTTTTTGATTTCTGCTTTGTTCGCTAAAATATCTTCCGCTTGGCGTACCAATGCATTCGTACGTTCCAATGTCGCATCTTTTTCTAATTCAAATTGCAACATGAACTCTCCTCTATCCGAAGATGGGAAGAAATCGGAACCGATATACCCCATTACAGCTAACGATATAGATCCAGCGAAAAGTACAACTGAAACCAATAAGGTTAAAAACTTATTCAATCTACTACGCAAAGACCATCTCAAGATATCTGAAATCTTATGCGTGAAAGCATCTAATCCAGACTCAAAACCGTGGATGATTTTACCGAAAAATGAATACTTATTGATATGTTCTAATTTACCGAAACGAGAATACAACCAAGGAACCAATGTAAAGGAAACCAATAGTGATAACATGGTCGAAATAATTACAGTCACACAGAATTGAGCCAAGATATTAGCTACCAATCCTGTTGACATCGCAATAGGTAAGAATACAACCACAATTACCAATGTAATCGCAACAACTGTAAAGCCGATTTCTGCTGCTCCATCATAAGCTGCACGAACCTTACTTTTACCCATCTCCATATGACGGTGAATATTCTCAATAACAACAATCGCATCATCCACCAAAATACCTACTACCAATGAAAGCCCTAATAGAGACATCAAATTCAGTGTATATCCCATCAAGTACAAACCAATAAACGTACCGATCAGTGATAATGGAATAGCAACCATCGTAATCGCAGCATTACGCAATGAGTGTAAGAAGAACAACATGATAAGTCCTACCAACACGATTGCCAACACCAAGTCAAAGATTACGTTACCCGCAGCTTTCAACGTAAATTCAGAAGAGTCATTCGCTACATCGATTTTAATTCCTTGCGCTGCATAATCTTTCTCTATACCACTGATGACATTTCCATCTTTATCCACATCAGCAATTGTTTTACGAACTAATTCAGATACCGCTACTGCATTTGCATCTGATTGTTTGAAAACCTGCAACATGATTGTGTTTTTACGATCAACACGAGCAATCTTCTCAATTTCTGCTACTCCATCCTGAATATCTGCGATATCACGCAGGAATATTGTTATACCCGCAGGTGTAGTCAATGGTAAATTACGCAACTCATCAATAGTTGTTACTTTACCAGCTAGACGAATAGTAGTTCTATTTTGTTGTGAGGCTACGTTACCAGTTGGAAAATCTAAGTTTGAAGAAGCAATAACTTGCTGCACAGCCGACAAAGAAAGCCCGTATCCTTCGATTTTATCAGGATCTACTTTTACCTGAATTTCACGTTCCTCACCACCAATCATATCCACCTTAGCCACACCATTTACACGCGCAAATACAGGTTGAATTTTAGAATCCAACAAGTCATAAAGTTCTTTCTCTGATAAATTGGATGTCACCGCCAAACTCATGATAGCCACATCATCCAAAGAGAATTTATTCAGGGATGGTGCATTCACATCGTCTGGTAAGTCGTTCAATATCGAATTGATCTTTCGCTGTGCATCGGTCAACAAGAAATTGACATCCGCACCATTATTCAGCGTAATCATTACGACAGAAACATTTTCCATCGAAGTAGACTCGATCTTCTTTACCATCTCCAAAGACGCAACTGCATCTTCGATTTTTTTCGTTACCGTATTTTCTACTTCCGTAGGTGAAGCACCAGGATACACCGTCTGTACGGTAATCACATTTACTTCGAACTTAGGAATCAACTCATACCCCATCTGCGAGTACGAGAATATACCACCTAGCGTCAAGATGATGAATAACACCAAAATGATACTAGGTCGTTTTATCGATATTTCAGATATTTTCATAACTACTATTTACTCAATCTAATTACTTAATAATTTCGATTGCAGTTTGATCCAACAAATTAATTTGTCCAGAAATAATTACTTGATCACCAGCGTTCAGTCCGCTCAACACTTCGATATTATCACCAAAGTTTCTACCTGAAACTACTTTTGTCTCGATAGCTTTGCCATTCTTCGCAACGAAAACTCTATTATCACTCACTGAACCTACAAAAGCAGAACGAGGAATAACTAAAGTGCTAGCGGAAGTACTACCACCAAAAGTTGCAGTACCATACATACCTGCACGCAATTCTCCACCTGCATTTGGTAATTCAATTTCAACAGGGAAATTTAAGCTACCATCCGATTTAGGTGCAATGAATGTGATTTTACCCGTATAGGTTTTATCTGTATATACTGAAGCTGTAATATCAACAGACTGACCAACACGTAATGCAGCTACGTTTTTCTCATCCACATTTACACGCAATTTCAACGTGCTAACATTTACAATTTCAAAAGCTGGAGTTCCTGGACTAACATACGTTCCTGGCTCGATTTTGCGAGAATTTACAATACCTGCTACCGAAGTTTTGATGGTTACATCACCAGCTGTCAATTTTGAACTTTGCAAATTGTTCTTAGCCGTTTCAAATTGCAATCTCGCTTGATCCAATTGTTGTTGTGTCACACCACCAGTTTTGTAAGCACTCTCAAAACGTTGCAGATTTTGTTGTGCATTATCATAGTTTGCCTGTGCATTAGACACATTTACATTCAACTTATCACCTTCAATTACAGCTAATGTTTGTCCAGCACTCACACGTGAACCTTCGTCAACCAATACACGTACAACTCTACCTGAAGCTTCTGCACCCACAGTAACTTCTTGCTTAGGTTGGAAAGTACCATTCGCCGAATTGGCAAGATTGATATTATCCAAACGAGCCGTATCAATACGTACCGCAACATATGCATTTGTTTTAGCTGCTTCTGCAGTTACAGCCTCGTTTTTCGCTTTATTTTTATTTAAGATAACAAAGATACCTCCTAAAGCCGCAGCAATAATAATTACCGTAATTATAGCACGTTTCATATTCTTATTTAGATTATTGTCTTATTCGTTTATTAATGTTTTTAACTTCCCGTTTGATTTTATCAACTGCACTTCAGCAACTTTATAGTTCAATAAAGCAGTATTTAAATTGTTTTGTGCATCCGCATAGGCATTCTCCGCATCAAGCAATTCTGTCAAAGTAGCTAAACCATTTTTATAGTTATTATTAGTATTATCCAATACTTCTTTAGCTAAATTTACGTTACTTCTGTTCGTATTAATTGTTAAAAGCGAATTCTTGATTTGTGTTTTCGCATTTTCATTTGCCAATGAAAGTCCTAATTTGGCGTCATCAATCTCTACTTGAGTTTTTCTGATTTCTATATTAGCTTGATTAATTCTAGATTTAGTAGCACCGCCATTAAAAATTGGAATAGAAAGATTCAACCCTATACCCGAGAAATTAGACCATTTGAATCCATCTTTACCAAAAGTCGGGAATATATTTCCCATACCTAAATAGCCAAAATTACCAGTAAAAGAAAGTGAAGGATAATAATTAGAAACTATGGATTTACGATTTAATTCTAATAGTTCACTTTGTTTATTCAAAAGTGTAATTTCAGTACGGCTATTTACATCGGCAGTCTCATAAATTTTCTCTAACGAAATATCAAAAGTCTCTTCTGGCAACACAACATCCTTTGTGATTTCCATACCAATTGCAAATTTCAACGCATTCTCTTGCAATTCTAATGCATTCAATACTTGCTGTCTTTGTGATTCTAAATTGTTTACAGCTACCGAAGTACGATCCAAATCAATTTTCTTACCAAGACCTGCATCTACCAAACCTTTAATTACATCGCGTGTCTTCTTCGTGCTTTCAAGGTTTATATCTAATGTTTTCAGTTGCAATTGCGTCTGAAATACTTGGTAATAAGAATTCGCTACCTTTTCGATAAGATTCTCTTCTGTAAGCGTATTATTTATCTGATAAAACTCACGAGTAGATTTAGCAGCCTTTAACCCTGTGAATAAAGATTGGTTAAAAATCTGTTGTGATACAGATACTGCAGCGTTTGTTTGCCATTTCTGACCGAATGCTACCATTATTGTTTCACCTGGCTCTCCACCAAAAATTTCTGCTGGTAAAGCGCTCTTTTGTAATAATGGATTGTAAGTAAGTGTTCCGCTAGCATTGACCTGCGGTAATGCACCAGCACGCACTTCATCAATCAAATATTCGGAATTCTCTAATTCCAAAGCTGATTTTTTAGCATCGGCTTTGTTTTGCAACGCATATTTTATAGCATCTTGTAAAGTCAAAACCTCTTGCGCACTTGCATAAGAAGCACTAAACAGACCGGCTAATAAAACAGCTATTATTCTGATCCTTTTCATTTTATATATTAGTAACAATTCGTTCTTCAAAAATTAACTTGACAGCCTTCTTCTGACTATCCAATATTTTATTGATATTATCTATATTTGGAATCCCACAAATAATATCCCTTACCGTATGATTTAACGCTAAGCCTTTTATTACACTGCGCAAGATAGAGGTAGACTCGTCTACATTTTCCATCTTTAAGCTTCCATCCAAAACAGCTTTGTTCATGAGCGATTGCAAAACTTCCAAATCTCTACATTCAATTTTCTCAATAAATTCTGTAAATGATTCATCTCTAATCCAATCAAGATTCTCGTTGATATACAACATGTAATGTTTACGCATATGCTCTGCACGAAAATCTAATAATGCAAATAAGCTACCCAATAGGTCGCCATCGTAACTTTCAACTATTTCCTGTTCTTTTGCTAATAACGTATTTGAAATCGAGCAAATCACATCTTTTATTAAAGCAATCTTGTCAGGATAATAATAATACAGATTCGCTTTTGTGATTTTTACGTCATCCGCAATCTCATTCATGGTAGTTTTTGAAAAACCATAATGCGAAAAACGACGTATTGCAACCTCAATAATTTCCTCTTTTCTTTTATCCATTTTATATTTTTAACTTTTGACTTTTACAAAAGAATGTTCAAAAATACAAAAGGTTTAAATAGAACGTATCATTGCATTAAAAAAATACAATTCCTTGACAAAAAAGTTTTGTTTAGTTATTGAACTGTTAGGTAAACAGTTTCAAGAATTTACGTTTATCCAGTTTGTATAATCTGGCAGCGCGATAGGAAACGCCCGTTTGAAATTCTTCTAATTCTTTGAGATAACCCAAATTACTCATACGCTTTCTAAAGTTACGTTTGTCCAACGTCTCCCCTAAGATAGCTTCGTATATTTGTTGCAACTGTGTTAAAGTAAATTTTTCGGGTAATAATTCGAATGGTGCTGTAGAGTAATTCAAATTACGTTTCAGTTTCTTAAGACCCAAACTAAGGATTTCATTGTGGTCAAAAGCTAATTCTGGGACATCATTCACATCAAACCATTTAGCTTGACGCATGTAATTTGTGACTGGCTTCACCTTATTCTTGACATCATCATAGCGAACTAATGCCATATATGCCACTGTAAGAATACGTCCTTCAGGGTGACGTTTTAGCCCTGCCATGGCAGCCAATTGCTCCAAGTAGATGTTTTTTAGTCCCGTATGTTCGTAAGCAATACGATTTACAGCCTGTTCCATCTCTTCTTGTTTGTCCACAAAATAACCAGGCATAGCCCACCAATCACGGTAAGGATATTCATTTCTTTCATTCAATAAGACCTTCAATTTACCTTCATGAAAAGTGAAAATCAAACAATCTACTGTAAAAAATGATAACATGATTTGCCCTATTAATTATTACAATTATAAATGACGATTTATATGAAATCGACTCACTTACATTATTAAATTTTAATTCCTAAATACTGTATAATAAATAATACAGTGAAAGTTAATCACACATATTCTTCATAGGATAATCTTGATTAACAGCGACAAGATGAATAAAAATTGCCAAACAAACAAAAAAATATCCATAAATATTTAATAGTGTAAAAAATACACATTATATTCGTGGGAACTTAATCTAAATTACTTTGAAAAATATTAAAAGAATTGGAGTTTTTACATCAGGTGGTGACGCACCTGGCATGAATGCCGCAATCAGAGCGGTAGTGAGAACTGCTATTTATAACAATATAGCTGTTACTGGAATTTATCATGGATATCAAGGCTTAATCGATGGTTCTTTTGTAGACATGAACCGTCGTTCGGTAAGTTCAATCATACAAAAGGGTGGTACAATATTAAAATCAGCTCGTTGCTTAGAGTTTAAGACCAAAGAAGGTAGACAAAAGGCTTACGAAAATCTTAAAGCAGAAGGAATAGATGCTTTGGTGGCTATCGGCGGTGACGGTACTTTTACTGGTGCAGATTTTTTCTCTAAAGAATTTGACATTCCTGTAATGTGTATACCAGGAACTATTGATAACGATCTATACGGCACAGATTATACATTAGGATACGATACTGCAAATAATACCGTAATAGAGGCTATTGACAAAATTCGTGACACAGCGTCCTCGCACAATCGCGTTTTCTTCGTAGAAGTAATGGGTAGAGATTCGGGATGTATTGCATTGAATGCCGGTGTAGGTGGTGGTGCAGAATCCATCCTACTGCCTGAATTAAATTCGGGTATTGACAACCTAATAGAAGAATTGGAATTTGCGGAAGCACGCCAAAAAACATCTATGATCGTCATCATCGCAGAAGGTGATAAAAATGGTGGTGCATACAATGTAGCAAAAATTGTAAAAGAAAAAATTAATCATCTTGACATAAAAGTTAGTATCTTAGGGCATTTGCAACGTGGAGGTTCTCCATCGAGCTTCGACAGAGTACTCGCTACACGCATGGGATATACTGCTGTAAATGAATTATTGAAAGGCAATACGCGTGGCACAATTGGTATCCGTGGCAACCAAATGATAATAACTCCATTAGAAGAAGCGTTAAACAATAAAGAGTTCAAGTTGGACGATGAATTGTTAGAAATCGCAAACATTATGAACAAATAATATTCCATATGATTTTAGTAATTTTCACTGGATCGAGATATGCTGATTGGCGACTTGCCGAAAAAGGAAGACTGTTACACGGTTTTCGAACTGCTGGTATAAACTCGTATATTCAGGATGAAAATTTTATCAATCAATTGTTGAATAAAAACACAGATTTGCTTTATAATGCCGAAAAGATTCGAAAAATATTCTTTTTCGGTGCTGGGGCATCTTCCAAAGAACGACAAGATAAGATAGTTCGCGTCTTTTCTAATTTTTTCAAAAATGCAAAAGTAAAAGCAGCGCATGACTTGGATGCCTCTGCCCTATCTACTTTTGGTGATGAAAAAGGCATCGTTGCTATTATGGGTTCTGGATCAAATGCGGCGTACTACACAGGCAAAAAAATTATACCCAACAATTATGGATTGGGTTATATTTTGGCTGACGAAGGATCGACAAACTGGATCGCGCAACAAGTATTACGCGATTATTTGACAGACGCAATGCCTCAAGGTTTTCGCGAAAAAATAGATGACAAATACAATTTGGATAGAAAGTACATTTTAGAAAAGCTGTATAATAACCCGAATCCGAATATTTTTCTGACATCGTTTGCGGATTTCTTCTATGAAAATCGCTATGACACGTACTTATCTAACATCATTAAGCGCGGCATAGATCTCTTTATCACTACCTATATATTGCCTTTATTGGATCAATATCCTGATTCTCCGATAAGTTTAACGGGATCTGTAGCCCACAATTACCAAGAGTGGCTTATGGAGTTTGCGAAAGAGTACCATTTAAATATTCAAACAATAAATAAAGAACCTATACAAAATCTAATAAAATATTACATTAATAAAAATTAAGAAAATGAAAATTGGAATTAACGGATTTGGCCGTATTGGTCGTTTAGCTTTCAGAGCTGCTGTGAATCGTGCTGATATCGAAATCGTAGGTATCAACGATTTAGTAGAACCAGATTACATGGCTTACATGTTGAAATATGATTCTACGCACGGTAAATTTGATGGCACTGTAGAAGTAAAAGATGGCAACTTAGTTGTTAACGGTAATACTATACGTGTGACTGCTGAAAAAGATCCAGCTAACTTAAAATGGGACGAAGTAGGTGCTGATGTTGTTATCGAATCTACTGGTCTTTTCTTAACACAAGACACTGCACAAAAACACATTGATGCAGGTGCGAAAAAAGTTATCATGTCAGCTCCAGCTAAAGATGATACGCCTACATTCGTAATGGGTGTAAACCACAAAGAATTGACTGCTGATCAAAATATCGTTTCTAACGCTTCATGTACTACAAACTGTTTAGCGCCTATCGCTAAAGTATTGAATGATAAATTCGGTATCATTGAAGGTTTGATGACTACTGTTCACGCAGTAACTGCTACACAAAAAACGGTAGACGGTCCTTCAGTGAAAGACTGGAGAGGTGGACGTGGTGCTTACCAAAACATTATCCCTTCTTCTACAGGTGCTGCTAAAGCAGTAGGTTTAGTATTACCAGAATTGAAAGGTAAATTAACTGGTATGTCTTTCCGCGTACCTACAGCTGACGTTTCAGTAGTAGATTTAGTAGTTCGTTTAGAAAAAGGCGCTTCTTATGAAGACGTTAAGAAAGCGATGAAAGAAGCTTCTGAAGGCGAATTAGCAGGTATTTTGGGTTACACAGAAGATGAAGTTGTTTCTTCAGATTTCTTAGGTGATGCACGTACTTCAATCTTTGATGCTCAAGCTGGTATTTCATTGAATGACAACTTCGTGAAAGTAGTATCTTGGTACGACAACGAATGGGGTTACTCAAACAAAATCATTGACTTAGCGCAAGAAGTTGGTAAATTTATTAAATAAGTAAACCAGTCTTTACATACAAAAAGCATCTGAAATTCAGATGCTTTTTTGTGTGAAATAATTTAAACTTACAATTAATTGGTCGTAGCGTTTTAAACTACTCAAACCTACGAATAAAACCACAAGCAAATAATACCAATGAATAGGTATTTTGACTCTATAAAGCGTATCTAAGACCCAAAGTGAACCATCGCTTCGGCATCACAACAGCTCCTGATTCTTTGTATGAAGCATTTGCAATATTCGTAATATCTGTATACACGTTCCACTGCTTCAACTTGTAACCTAATCTTACATCCGATACAAAGTAGGGATCATTTAATTCCCGTTTAATCCAACGATTACCCGTACTAAATTCCCAATTTGGCGCACTGTAAATTATTCGAAGCAAAGCTTGATGTTTCAAACTCTCTAGCACATATTTCGAAATTATTCCAGTTTGATACGTCAACTCTTCCGGCGATAGATTATTGTAACCCAAACTATACTTAAGTGTTCTGTCTTGTTGTAAAATATACGTACGACTCACAGAAACACTAACACCATGCATCTTCTGATTTCCTAAATTTGAAGGTTGATATGGAATTTTACTGATTTCAGTAGGATCAGTAGTATTTCCAGCATTCTTAGTCCAGTCTACAAAATCATTAATATCACGGTAAAAGTAACGTATTTCCAATTGCGTTTCACCTATTTTACCTTGCAAGGATGACTCATACTGCCACGCATATTCCGATCGTAATTCAGGATTTCCAATATTAGCTGGTTGCTTGAGGTACAAATCCGTAAAAGATGGTACACGCTGACTTTTGCCTACATTTACATTCAATTTCCAATTTGGAACAAATTGATAACCTACATCTACCCCCGGAAATAATTCCCAACCATACTGACTGTTATAATTACTGTAAGCACCCAAATGCAACGTAATTTTCGGAAGCAATGTAGTTCTGTATTCTAAATAAGAACCTAAATTTTCACGTTCGTGATTACCTAAATTCGTACTTTTAATATCCTCGTCTCGCAATTCCAATCCTAGTCCAAAATCACCAATATTCGTAGTCAATCTACTATTCAACTCGAATGACAAAGCGTTGTTCTTATGTTCTGAGCGCGCTTTACTTAGATCATTTCGGAAATAACGGTAATCGTCTGTATTATATCGATTAGAAACGCGTGGGCTGATGTAAAACTTCTCACCTATATAATGTTTCGTGGAAAAATGAGCCATAAAAGTCTTCACCAATTCATAGGATTCCTTGTCGCCTGGCGCAGCATAATAACCATTTGCTCCAAATTCATTGGCAATATAACCAGCTGACCAATCTAATGAATTTGATTTATTTACCTCAAATGCACCTTGGTAATAGGCGCGTATATCTTCTGTGGAACTGTTATAACGTTGTCCATTCGATTTTTGGGTAGAAAAAGAAATCAGATTGTGGAATTGCTCATTTCCGACATGACCAACGACTTGAGCTCCTCCACCCCAATATTTTCCTTTCCCATCACCCTCTTCCTTATTTTCAAAAGAAGAACCGCTTTGTAAATGTACAGACAGCGAATTCTTCGTGAAAGATTTCGTCACAATGTTAATCGCGCCAGTAAGCGCATTAATACCATACACACGTGCCATAGGTCCACGCAGCACCTCAATGCGCTCGATCGCATCCAAGGCTACCGGAATATTCATGGTATGATGACCAGTCTGCGGATCAGAAATTTTTATGCCATTCAGCAAAATTAAGGCTTGTTCAAACGTGCCGCCGTCAATACTTATGTCTGCCTGTGTACCAAAAGGCCCACGCTGGCGGACATCCACGCCATCCATATAGGCAAGCACCTCATTTACAGATTTCACAGAAAGTTTGGCAATTTCTTCTTTCGTAATGATTTCTATATTTTTATTTCTTTCGTTAAATGGAATTTGTAGCCTATTTTCTGCTATTACAACTTCGGAAATAGAATCCGTACGTAAAACTTTATTATCCTGACCAAAAGAACTTTGTGCTAACAAAACGCTACAAAGAATTAAACTCGATTTATACATCTGCATATAGCTAATAATTATTTTTAGTGCTGCAAAAATGCTATCTTTCAAGTCAAATAATATAGTCCAGTTTAAATATAATGAACAGTCCAGTTTTACAAAGTATAATCACTTTTATAAAATTAAATAAACAAGATTCTACAGCTCTTTATTTACAAATTGCGCAGGGAATCATTAATGCCATTCATACCAAAGCTATTAAAACTGGAGAAAAACTTCCAGGAACTCGGACGCTAAGCGAAAAATTGTATGTTCATCGCCAGACTACAGTAGCTGCATACGAAGAGCTTTCCGCTCAAGGTTGGGTAGATATTATACCTCAAAAGGGTGCTTTTGTTTCGTCGAAAAAGATAAAATCTAAAACACAGCAACCAATAGAAACAAATAACACTCCAACTAAAACTGCATTTCCTGTAGATACAAATTATGTGTTGGACTCACCTTATCAATCCATACAGACGGATTTGTATTTTACAGACGGAACTCCGGATTATAGATTAAGTAATTTAAAAAGTTTAAATCAAATTTTCAGTGCAGCTTCTAGCAAAAAAAGCACTTCCAGACGGCTAAACAAAGATTTATATACAGAAAGTACGAGTTTGAAAAATCAACTTCAAAACTACTTATATATTACAAAAAGATTAGCCATTCAAACAAATCAAATAGTCACTTTTCAGAATAATCAACTGGCTATTCAAAATATTTTTCACACTCTCCTTAGACCAAACGACAAAGTTATTGTCCCTCAACTTGGCAATTTTGAAGTGAATATGAAATTAAAAGAAAGACGAGTGGACTTGATCACAGTCAAAACAAATTCGCAAGGAATTGATATACATCATTTGGAAGATATTCTCCAATACGAGACAATTCGTGCACTTTACATACAAACAAATAGCCTATACCCCACGACTACTGCACTATCACAAACCAGTAAAAGTAAGCTGCTGACCTTGTCCCAACAATATCAATTTGCAATAATTGAAGATGACAATAATACGGATTTCGTGTTCACAAAGACGCCTCCAAACACCTTAAAAAGTATAGATGCACAAGGTTGGGTTATTTATGTAAATTCTTTTAAGAATTTATTGCCACATCCTTATGATCTCGGATTCGTTATTGCTCCAGAAAACTTGATTACGGAGCTTTCAAAAGTTAAAAAAATAAGTCAGTCCTCATCAACTTACGTAATTGACGAAACATTAGCAGAATTCATCAAAGAAGGATTTCTACTTCGACAACTCGAAAAATTGACTAAAATTTACCATAAGCGTCGGGATAATTTTTCTTTGCTCTTGGAACAATATCTAGAAAAAAATCTTCATTTTGAAAAACCAGAAATGGGATTGGCATTTTGGATTCAATTTAGCAAGCAAATACCATTATTATCTATTGCAAAATATTGTCTATCGAAAGGCCTTACTCTTCCAAATTATTTATTGTATCAAAATCAAAATTTAACGGGAATGCGCTTGGGGTTTGCACATTTAACAGAAACTGAAGCGGAAGAAGCAATAAACTTTTTGAGTAAAGCTATATATGAGGATGTCTATAAATAAAACTGTCTGCTATCCAAAATAGATTCCATAATAAAATCGAAATCATATTATAATATAGCAGACAGTTTGAATATTTTATTTTCCTTCTAATGCAGAAAGTAATCCAATTCTATACGAAGCGTCCTTTTCACCTATTTCAAAAGATCTTTTGTACAAATCCAATGTTGCAAACACTTCAGCTGGTTCAGCTACAGCATTGTCAAAGAATAATTTAAAGCTATACGTAGACTTTGTACTTAAATCTACAGCTACGGTGTTCGACGAGAATACTGTTGGTAAGATGGTTGAACTCGCGAAAGCTCCAGCAGATTCCGCTCCAAAGATTGTTGCTAAAGATTTCACTAAAGCATCCGATTCTGCGCCAATTGAAGACAGTTTGATCGCACCTTTTACAAATCCATCTTCTACAGGTCTACCTTGTCCATTCACACCTGGTGTGATATTTTTGAGAACTTCGACTTGCAAACCTACCGTATCTTGCTCAAAAACTGATTTTGCAACATACACGTGTGACGAATCTGTTTGAGACTCATCCACAATACGTAAAAACAACTGTTGCTTGACTGCAGCCTTGTCGTTTGTTAATTTCTCTAAAGAAGGGGCTGTATTGCTAGACTTCTCTGAATTAGTGGAATTACCACAACTCGATAAAATCAAAGCAGTAATTACGCCTGTCGCAAATATGGATTTTATAGCTTTCATAGTTTTACTTTACTAGTTAAAGCATTCAAATTACAATAAAGTTTTATTTAATTAAAGCATTATATAAAATTTCGACTGGATGATACGATTTACGCGCTGCACCATCTTTAATTTGGTGACGACACGAAGTTCCTGCTGCCGCAATAATTGTATCCGCATTCGCTGATCGAACTGCTGGCAACAATACCAATTCTGCTACTTTCATCGAAATTTCATAATGCTCCTTCTCGTAACCGAATGATCCTGCCATACCACAACAACCCGAAGGAATTACTTCGACCGTGTAATTTGAAGGAAGTGATAATACCTTTTCGGTATATCCAACCAAATGAAAAGCCTTTTGGTAACAGTGACCATGTAGTTTTATATGTTGCTTTTCTGCCGAAAATTGCTCCGCATGAATATGACCTTTATCGATTTCTTGCGCTAAAAATTCATCTACCATGAAAGTATTAGCTGCAATTTTTTGTGCATCAAGTTTCAAATCTGCGTCCACTAACGTCAAATATTCATCACGGAAAGTTATTATGGCTGAAGGCTCAACACCTAAAAGTGGCGTGTCTGATGATATTTTATCTTTCAACATCGACACATTCGTGTTCGCCAGTTTCTTCGCGGCTTTCACGAAACCTTTTGATAAATACGTACGTCCACTTTCTTTGTGCGGCGCAAATAAAACCTCATAACCCAAAGCCGTCAATAGCTTGTAGGCTGTCTGCCCAACACTTGTGTCGTTATAATCCGTAAATTCATCACAGAACAAATACACTTTGCGCTTAGATGTTGCTGTATTTTGTTTCTTCAACCACTGTTTCAATGTGATTCCTGATACTTCAGGCAAAGAACGATCAGGCGCAAATCCAACAACTTGCTTTATTATACCTGACGTAAATTTGTTTTGTGCGAAAAAGTTGTATAAAGGAGCTACTAGTGAGCCCAATTGTTGGGATTTCGTAAAATTAGCAATGACTTTCGAACGGAACGGCGCGCCATTCGCATCGTAATAATGCTGTAGAAATTCTGCTTTCATCTTGGCAACATCCACACTCGAAGGGCATTCTGTTTTACAACCTTTACAGCTCAAACACAAATCCATCACTTCCTTGATCTCTTCGTGATCAAAACGATTTTGTTTTGTCGAATTTGTCAAAAACTGACGCAACATATTGGCACGTGCACGTGTCGTATCTTTCTCATTACGTGTCGCCATGAACGAAGGACACATTGTACCACCTGAAATTTCAGTTTTACGACAATCGCCCGATCCCGAACATTTCTCTGCTAGACGCAGAATGCTTTCATCTTTTGTGAAATCAAAATATGTTTTGATTTCTTTACCATCCACGACTTTATCATAGCGTAAAGACGTGTCCATAGGTGGCGTATTGACAATCTTATTGGCATTGAAAATTCCTTTAGGGTCGAAGATATTTTTAACATCCTGCAACAAGGCGTATACCTTTTCACCCAATACTTTTCCTATAAATTCACCGCGCAAACGACCATCACCGTGCTCACCACTCAATGAACCATTATATTTCAACACCAAATCCGTTGTTTTTTCTAAAATCGAGCGAAATTGACGACGACCTTCTGGAGATTTTAGATTTACAAAAGGTTCAATATGTAATTCTCCTGCTCCTGCATGCGCATAGTACGAAGCGTGAACACCCTCGTCCTTTAATAATTGCTGCACATCAGCGACATAGGCAGGAAGATCCGATGGAGACACCGCACAATCCTCAATTAAATTGACAGGCTGCTCGTCACCAGGGAGATTACGAATCAGACCAAGTCCAGCTTTACGGACATCCCAAACCAGATTACATTGCGCAGCACCCAATACCAATGGATAAGCATAGCCTAATCCTTTGCTGATTAAATCTTGTTTCAGAGCCTCAGCCAGACGAATAATTTCTTCTTCAGAATCCGCTCTGAATTCTATGATTAACAACGCTTGCGGATCACCTTGAATGAAAAAGCGGTTATATTGATAGGTTGGATGTCCTACAGTAAAATCTAATATATATTTGTCGACCAATTCTGATGCTTCGGGATTATGCGATAATGCGACAACATTCCCGTGCATACATTCCACCATATCCGCAAAATGCACGCACAACAAACCGATTTCTTTTGGCGGTAACGGTCTTAATTGAATTTTTGCTTCCGTGACAATACCAATTGTCCCCTCCGAGCCAGCTAACAAATTACACAGGTTAAAGGGTTGGTTCGTATCCACTAAATAATCGAGTGCATAGCCAGTATTTCGGCGGGTAATATCTTTTTTCGGATAGCCCAAATTTATAATTTCAATATTTTCTTTGTTAGTGATGATGTCGTTCAGTTGACGATAAATTTCGCCTTCACGATCTTTTTTCGCTAACTTAGTAAAATATTCTTTCGGATTTAACTCTTTGAAAACAACCTCTGTACCATCATTCAATAAAACATTTGCTTCCAATAGATTTTCGCGTGTATCGCCCCAGACAATTGAGTGCAAACCCGATGAGTTATTGCCGATCATTCCCCCCACCATTGCACGATTTGCAGTAGAAGTTTCGGGACCAAACATTAATCCAAAATTTTTCAAGTAAGCATTCAAATCATCACGAATAACGCCTGGTTGTACGCGCGCCCATTGTTCCTTTTCGTTAACTTCTAGTATTTGGTTGAAAAACTTAGATACATCCACCACAATGCCTTTTCCTACCACTTGTCCCGCTAATGAAGTTCCAGCAGTACGCGGAATCAAGGTCACATGATTTGCATTTGCATAAGCAATCAATTTAAGCAAATCTGACTTGGTATGTGGTATAGCTACAGCTAATGGTTTTTCTTGATACACAGAGGCATCTGTTGAATAAGCCACTAATATAGTTTGGTGTTTAGGATTGTTTTCTTGAAAATACAACTCCCCCTCTAATTCAGTATTCAGTTTTTCTAAAGACAGTAACATACTTTTGGTAAAAAATGTGCAATAACATAACAAATCTACATAAAGTATGTTATTTTTGATAGTAATTGCTGGTAAATATTTATGTTTTTTCGTGTTTGTTTTTAAATAACGCACAAAAGCGCAAATCCGGCCATACAACTACTTATTAAACAACAATAAAAACACTTTACCTGCCGCTGAATTATATTCTTTATTTTAAATTATAATTTGAATTATATTCTGATATTTAGTAAATTTGCAGAATTATGGGAAAATTAGAAATTTCACTCGACAACATTGATTACCAAATATTGCGCATTATGCAAAACAATGCCCGTACAAATAATGCGGATATTGCGCGCGAATTGGGCATGGCGCCTTCAGCTATTTTGGAGCGTGTTAAAAAATTAGAACAAAAAGAAGTTATTCTACAGTATAATGCAAAGATCAACCCATCTGCATTAGATCAAAATTTACTTTCTTTCATCTTTATCAAAACTTCGGATATCATTGGCGAGCAAGGTGTCGCTTACACCTTAGCCGAAATTCCAGAAGTACAAGAAGTACACGATATCGCAGGTGATGATGGTTACCTAATCAAAGTCCGCACAAATGACGCTGCTGGCTTAGTGGATTTAATGCGTAATACGTTGGGAAAAATCGAAGGTATCATATCCACACGCACCACGATTGTATTAGAAACCGTAAAAGAAGAACAAAAATTAGTTATTCCAAATCCAAACGCATAATGGAAGAAAAAAAAGCATCCTTAGCCAAAATTATAGCAGCCTACGCGATTGTATATATCGTATGGGGTTCTACTTTTTTCTTTATTGAGGAAGCTTTACGCTCTTTTCCACCATTTGTCTTGGGATCTATACGATTTATAATAGCTGGTACATTATTGATGGGCTATTGCAAATTGCGAGGCTATACGATTTTCAACAGAGCTGACATCAAGCAAGCCGTTTTTATTGGATTCTTATTGCTTTTTGTGGATATGGCAGCTATTATCTGGTCAGAGCAATATATATCTAGTGGCATTGTATCTATCCTATCCGCCGCTACTGCGATATGGTTTATTGTTTTGGACAAGCCAAAATGGAAAGAAAATTTCTCTAGTATACCCACATTATTGGGGCTGGCTTTCGGTTTCGCAGGGGTAGTTATGCTTTTTGCGGAACAACTAATGACAGACACCATTCCTGCCGAAGAACGATCTCAGAATATCACAGCCATGGTTGTATTAGTTCTTGGCACAATTGGTTGGACGATTGGATCTTTGTATTCTAAATACAATCAAAAACCAAGATCTGCTGACCAAAAGAAAGAACCAACACTAAATGTTATGGTCAAAACAGCTTGGCAAATGGTGACGGCAGGTATTGCGTTTACACTAGTGGCATCCATAAAAGGCGAATACAGCACATTTGATTATACACAAGTACATTCTGCTGATTGGGGCGCTATGATTTATCTCGTGTTGATGGGATCAATTTTGGCATTTAGCTCCTATATTTGGTTATTACAAGTAAGACCAGCAACAGAAGTTAGTACTTATGCTTATGTCAATCCAATAGTAGCACTAGCCTTAGTTTACTTTTTCTCGGATCATCAAGTCACCATCCTTCAAATCGCAGGTTTAGGCATTGTGCTGGTATCTGTATTACTGATGAACTGGAACTTGTACAAAGATAATCGAACATTTAGGGCAATTCGCTACCGCAAAAAACTCAAAAAATTACGGCATATGGCGCCAAAGAGCAGTATTCCGCGAATTATAGAGGTCGCAGACTTTCAACGAAAAGAGAAAGAAAAAGCACAGAAAAAAGAAAAAAGCATTTCATAAGAAATGCTTTTTTTTATTGAAATGCTTTTCATTGAACTCTCCAGCATTTATAAAACTGAACTAAATATTGCGGCATAAATCTCTGTTGTAGATATATAATTATGTCCCAATAACTTTTGAATATATAATTTTATGCTTCCATCAATAGATTAAAAAATAACAAGGCGAACAAATAATTGTTCGCCTTGAAGCACTATTATAAATTATGAAAAACTACTTGTTAAGGTAGTAACACCTGATCTATTAAATGAACAACACCATTACTTGCCATAATATTTACCGATGTAATTGTTGATGCAGTCGTATTTGCCTTACCTTTAATTGTGGCAGTCGTTCCCAATGCTACAGATAATGTACCACCATTGACAGTAGTCAGACTTTGTCCATTCGTAAGATCAGAGGAGAAAGCACGCGCAGACAGAACATGATATGTCAAAATACTAGCTAAAGTATTAGGATCAGCAGCCTCAATAGCTGCTATCGTAGGAAATCCAGCATTAATGAACGCTTGATTTGTTGGAGCAAATACAGTAAATGGTCCAGCTGATGTTAAAACTTGTGCGACATTTGTTGTTCCTTGACTTGCCCTCAATACAGCTGCAACTAAATAGCTAAGGTTAGCGTTTGCCTGCGCGACTTCTACTAAGTTCCCTGCAGCTGGCATCAACACACGTTCTAGAGAATGTATAACCCCATTGCTCGCCATAATATCAGCTTGTTTAACTTTCCAGCCATTTACAAATACACCATTACTATTTTTTGTGACGTATACGTCGTCACCATTGGCAGTTTCCACTGCGATATTCGATCCTGTTTGAATACTGGCAGAATTAACTTTCGAGCTCAATGTATGATACAATAAAATTTCTTTAAGCTGATCTGATGATAATTCCTGAATAACACTTGAGGTAACCCCAGAAGCGTTAAAAGCTTCATTATCTGGAGCAAATACTGTAAATGGCCCATTTCCATTCAGAACTGATGATAAATTAGCTTTTATGACAGCTGATTCTAATGTAGAGAAATTAGCAGACCCAACCACTACATCAACAATTGAACTATTCTCCTCAACAATAATATCATCATCCGTACATGAAACTAAAAATGAAGATAATCCAACCATAGATACTGCTAAAAAGCGTTTTGAAAAATTTAATAAATTGAGTTCCATATTAAATGTGTTTTATAAAAGTAAATTAGTATAATATTATACAATTATAAATGATTTTAGTTTATAAAAATACCAATAAATTGTCAAAAAATTGTAATATGGTATATTATTATACTAAAAAAGGTATTTATACAAATTTTTCAATGAAATTATTATAAACTATATCTTACATATTGTTTTAAGTAAGAAGCATTAATTTTGTTATGAAAAGTTTGAAAGAAAATAATACTATTACTACAATTCCTTTGTTGCAAATCAAATCATATAAATAGATAAATTTTAAATTTAGTCCTTTATAAAACTCTGTTAATTTTTACTATATTGAATTACAAAACATAACAAATACCTATTGAAATTAATCTATAAAAAGCAGTTAATTTGAGTAATTTTGTTTGTTCAAGCGAGGAAGAGTAAGAGATATGTACATAATTTTTGATACCGAGACGACAGGTTTACCAAAACGTTGGGATGCACCTATAACAGATACAGACAATTGGCCTAGATGTATTCAGATAGCTTGGCAATTGCATGATGAAATGGGTAATCTAATCGAGCATCAAGATTATTTGATCAAACCCGATGGATTTAATATACCATTTGATTCGGAGAAAATTCATGGTATTTCGACAGAATTAGCTACAGAACAAGGCGTACCTTTACCAGAAGTATTGCTAAAATTCAACGAAGCATTAGCCAAAGCTAAATTTGTAGTGGGGCAAAACATCGGCTTCGATTTGAACATCATGGGCTGTGAATTTTATCGCTATGCTGTGGATTCACCGATGACCCAGATGCCGGTTCTTGACACCTGTACAGAAGTTACTGCTGAATTATTAAAGTTACCAGGAGGACGTGGTGGCCGATTTAAATTACCGAACTTAACAGAACTTCACTCCTATTTGTTTGGTGTTCCATTTGCTGAAGCACACAATGCAACAGCCGATGTGGAGGCGACTACACGTTGTTTTTTCGAATTAGTACGTCGTGAAGTCTTTACTACCGAAGAACTGCAAGTTGACACAGGCTATTTTGTAGATTTTAAACAACATAATCCTTCTTTTATTCCTACAGTTGGACTAAAACATGTAAATCTCAAAGCAGCTTCAGATGCTATCCGTAGCCGAGAGAAATCTTCTACTGTTATTGAAGTTGATTCTCAGACTTTAGAAGCATTACAAGAAGCAGCATTTGCACATTTGCACAACCATTCACAATTTTCTGTATTACAATCAACCATTTCTATTGGTGATCTAGTTTCTGCAGCAGCAAAATATAATATGCCAGCTGTAGCGTTGACTGATCATGGAAATATGATGGGGGCATTTCATTTTGTAAGTAAAGTACTAGGTCACAATAAAGAGGTAGAGGCTAAAAATCAAGAAGCAATTGATGCGGGTGAAGAACCGACGGCCAAAACAATAAAGCCAATCGTCGGTTGTGAATTTTTTATTTGTGAAGACCGTAAAGATAAAACTCGTAAGGACAATGGTTATCAAGTTGTGTTCTTAGCAAAGAATAAAGCTGGATATCATAACTTAGCCAAAATGGCTTCCATCGCATACACGGACGGATTTTATTACGTCCCACGTATTGACAAAGCAGTTGTGGAACAGTATAAGGAAAATTTGATTGTACTTTCCGGAAATTTGCAAGGTGAAGTACCAAATAAGGTGTTAAATATTGGCGAGAATCAAGCCGAAGAAGCTCTTCTTTGGTGGAAGAAACAATTTGGCGATGATTTTTATATGGAGATCATGCGTCACGGTCAAGAAGATGAGAACCGTGTGAATGATACGCTTATTTCACTTGCTAAAAAACATGATGTCAAGTTAATCGCTACCAATAATACTTATTACGTTAATAAAGCTGATGCACATGCACATGACATTTTGTTGTGTGTAAAAGACGGTGAAAAGCTCACCACACCAGTAGGTCGTGGTAGAGGATTTCGCTTTGGTTTACCAAACCAAGAATATTATTTCAAATCTTCGGATGAAATGAAAAAGGCATTTGCAGATTTACCTGATGCCATACTCAATATTCAAGAAGTAATTGATAAAGTGGAAATTTATTCACTTTACCGCGATGTACTTCTACCGAAGTTCGAAATTCCAGATGAATTCATACACGCTGAAGATGATGTTGATGGTGGAAAAAGAGGTGAAAATGCTTTCCTTCGCCATCTAACTTACGAGGGTGCAAAAAGAAGATACAAAGAATTAACTGAAGAAATTACAGAACGTTTGGACTTTGAGTTAGAAACAATCGAACGTACTGGATATCCCGGTTATTTCTTAATTGTACAAGATTTCATCGCAGAAGCTCGAAGAATGGGCGTGTCTGTAGGTCCAGGACGTGGCTCAGCGGCTGGTTCAGCTGTAGCGTACTGTTTGGGTATTACAAACTTAGACCCTATCATGTACGATTTACTTTTTGAGCGTTTCTTAAATCCAGACCGTGTATCTATGCCCGATATTGATATTGACTTTGACGATGAAGGTCGTGGTCGTGTGATGCAATATGTAATTGATAAATACGGTGCATCTCAAGTTGCACAGATCATTACGTATGGTACAATGGCTGCCAAATCATCAATTAAAGATACTGGACGTGTACTAGATTTACCTTTGGCTGATACCAATGAAATCGCCAAGCTTATTCCAAATTTAAAGCTTAACAAAATCTTCAATATGGATGAGAAAGCGCTGAAAGAGGTGCTTCGTACGGAAGAGCTTGAAGCTGTAAATAAGCTGAAGTCGATAGCAGATGGTGCTGGTTTGGAAGCAGAAATCATCAAGCAAGCGCGTGTATTAGAAGGGTCGATGCGAAATACAGGCATACACGCCTGTGGTGTAATTATTACACCAGATGATATTACAAACTTTGTTCCTGTTTCATTAGCGAAAGATTCGGATTTATACGTTACGCAATTTGACAACTCAGTCGTTGAAAGTGCGGGATTACTAAAAATGGACTTTTTGGGGTTAAAAACATTAACCCTTATCAAGGATACTGTAGCAAACGTTCGTTTGAGACATGGTATAGAATTAGATCCTGACAACTTTCCTATCGACGACGAATTGACTTACGAGCTTTTCCAGCGCGGTGAAACTATTGGTGTCTTCCAATATGAATCACCGGGTATGCAGAAATACATGAAGGAGCTTAAGCCTACTGTATTTGCCGATTTGATCGCGATGAACGCCTTGTATCGTCCAGGCCCGATGGAGTACATACCTTCGTTTATTAAACGTAAACATGGAATTGAGCCTATTACCTATGATTTGGATGCTTGCGAAGAGTACTTAAAAGAAACTTACGGTATTACGGTTTACCAAGAGCAGGTAATGCTTTTGTCCCAAAAATTGGCTGGCTTCTCCAAAGGTGATGCTGACGTCCTACGTAAAGCAATGGGTAAAAAGCAAAAAGCGGTTTTGGATAAAATGAAGCCTAAATTCGTAAATCAAGCAGCTGAAAAAGGGCATAGTCCAAAAGTCTTGGAAAAAATTTGGACTGACTGGGAAGCTTTTGCGAGTTACGCCTTCAACAAATCACACTCTACGTGTTATGCTTGGGTTGCCTATCAAACGGCGTATTTGAAAGCACATTATCCTGCGGAATATATGGCTGCTGTACTTTCGAATAACATGAACGATATCAAGCAAGTGACCTTCTTCATGGAAGAGTGTAAGCGAATGGGGCTAACAGTATTAGGACCAGATGTTAATGAGTCACACTATAAGTTTACAGTAAACGAAATTGGTGCAATTCGATTTGGTATAGGCGCGGTCAAAGGTGTAGGTGCTGGCGCGGTCGACACAATAGTGCAGACACGCAGTGAAGGTCCCTATAAGTCCATATTTGACTTTGCTAAACGTATTGATTTGCGTGCAGCAAATAAAAAAGCTTTTGAATCATTGGCCTATGCCGGTGGATTCGATGGCTTTACTGACACGCATCGTGCACAATATTTCTTCAAAGACGGAGACAACACAACTGGAATTGAAAAAGCGGTAAAGTTTGCGCAACGTTTCAAAGAAAATGAAAGTTCAGCACAAGCGTCATTATTTGGAGGTGGCGCAGCAACAGCATTGCCAGAACCGGTTTTAGCACCTTGCCAACCGTGGGGATTGATTGAAAAATTAAAATACGAAAAAGATGTGATTGGTATTTACCTTACCTCTCACCCACTCGATAATTATAAATTCGAAATAAATCATTTCTGTCAAAATAGAGTTTCAGAATTGCAATTGATAAATAAAGTCAAAGCTTCTGAAGTCGATGAAGAGGTATTATTGGAATTTAACAAGATCAAAAATAAAGAAATCGTAATTGGTGGAATCATTGCAAATGCAGCACATCGCGTCTCAAAAGCTGGAAAACCTTTTGGGTCATTTATTATCGAAGACTATTCAGATTCTTATGATATCGCTGTTTTTGGTGAAGATTACGTGAAGTTCAAAAGTTATTTGGAAGATGGCTATTTCGTTCAAATTCGTGGCTTAGTTCAAGAGCGTTTCCGACAAGTTGGCAACTGGGGTTTTGAGCTAAAAAGCATTCAACTTTTGTCTGAATTGCGAGACAAGTTCGCAAAAGATTTCACTATTCAAATCGCTTTACATCAACTTAATGATGAAATGATTCACAAGATTCACGACCTTGTCGAATCAACTGTGCCCGAAGGTGAAGTTGCCACGTGTTCATTGAAATTTATGGTGGTTGATGTCAAAGAAAATATCATGGTAGAAATGCCTGCAAAATCTAAAAAAATTAAAATCACCAACGAATTACTTGAAACCATTGAAGAAATGGAAGGCGTTAAATATAAATTAAATTGATAGGGTATAGATTTTATTACAATTGCATTACGGTTTATATTCCCTTCAAATAGCTATATTTGTTACTGAATAAATTTAAATAGAGTATTATTATGGCATTAGAAATTACAGATAGCAACTTCGAAGAGCTTGTATTAAAAGCAGATAAACCAGTGTTGATCGATTTTTGGGCAGAATGGTGTGGTCCATGTCGTATGGTTGGTCCTGTGGTTGACGAAATTGCTAACGAATACGAAGGTAAAGCAGTTGTAGGTAAAGTAAATGTGGACAACAACCCAGATATTTCAGTTCGTTTTGGTATCAGAAATATCCCTGCTTTATTGTTCTTCAAAAACGGTGAAATCGTTGACAAACAAATTGGCGCAGTGCCTAAATCTGTTTTAACTGAGAAATTAGACAAACAATTGTAATCAATATAGTTTGATACAAATACAAAGGGATTCCATCTGGAATCCCTTTGTTATTTGTATACTATTTCAATTCAAAAATATCGGAAACTCCCAATATCTTTCGAGCTGTATAACCCTCTGCAAAAGGAACTTGTATATTTCTACCAAACTCGCGACCTCTACCCCTTGTTGATTCCATAAAATCTGGTGATGAAATATACGTTTGGGGTTCATCATCTTCTCCTGATGAGTTAAACTGAGTTTTATAAGCTAAAATTGATTTTTCTTTTATATCCCAATATTTGGTCACATCCAAGACAATATCTGGCTGAATGTATTTGTCTTGAATCAATTGCAATTGCAATCTTGGTCGAAAAGCTTCTTGTTTTATACCATCCAATTCTGTTTCAATTCTCCGAAGACCAGCCAAAAACAAAGCATCATTCACCAATTTACTAGCGCGTCCATGATCTGGATGACGATCGTCAAATGCGTTTGTAATCACAATCTCGGGCTGATATTTACGTATTGCTTTAATAATAACTAATTGTGATTCTTCATTATTTTGGAAAAATCCATCGCGAAGCTCAAGATTTTCGCGTACTGCAACACCTAAAATGCGAGCTGCTTCGGCCGCTTCTTCAGCGCGAGTCTTAGCAGTACCTCGTGTTCCTAACTCACCACGTGTCAGATCAATTATACCAACCTTTTTACCTTCAGCAACATATTTTGCAATGGTACCACCTGCGCCTAATTCAGCATCATCAGGATGCACAGTCATTACCACTAAGTCTAATTTCATAGTCCTAATTTTTTTTCAAATATACAGAATAATGAAAGACTTACTTTTCTAAAAGAGATTCGATTTGTCTGTTTATTGTAGAAGATGTTGGACTGGTAAATGGATAATAGAAGTCCACGACTTTACCTTCCTTGTCCACCAGATATTTGTGAAAGTTCCATAAGGGAACACTGTCCACTACACCATTCTTTGATTTATGCGACAGAAATTTATACAGAGGATCCACGAAATCTCCCTTCACATGTATTCGCTTAAATACAGGAAAAGTAGCCCCTTCCTGAATGCGACAATAGGTCTCTAAATTTAAGCCTGTACGTGGTTCTTGATTTGCAAAATCATTGGATGGAAAGGCTAGAATTTCAAATCCTCGATCCTTATATTGGTGATAAAGTTTCTCTAAAGTTTTGAATTGTTTTCGGAAATAACAGCCACTTGCCGTGTTGACAATCAACAATACTTTTCCTCTATAATCCGATAACGACTTATAATTACCAGAAAATTCTAGAACTTTAAAATCATATATCGTATTTGTACTCATAGTTGACTATTATTGAAATGGTTTATTAATAGGTCTTATGACCTCGTATTCACGTATTATATTCTCGATTTCAAACTCTTCCTGTGCGTTATAGACACTTTTTAGATTATGACCAAAAAGACGAGCCATACCTTGATACACGGAAGCAGTAATACTTCCTTTCATATCTTTGAGTAATTCATAACTTGTATTACCCGTTTGACGCTCTATGAGTTTGATTAATATTTTCCCTTGAGAGACAGACAATTCTTTTACTTCGTTATTAATTTTCTCTTTAATCTCACGTTCACAAGCTTTGATTAGAGCGCGTTCTTCCTTCTTCGAATTGGCTAACGCAAGTTCTCTGTCCAATTGCTCATAGCGTTTCTGCGCATAGATGGCATATGGTAATACACGTAAAACATTACGTTTAAGACGCAAGTAACGTTCCTTATCTGCTACACTTTTCCATTTCCGTTCTGCATAGACAAACACCGTCTCAATAGGAAACCATGGTAACACTTCTCCTGTTTCGAGTTTTGTAGTTCCGTAATATGCTAATGTTTCGCCTGTTCCCTCACCATAATGAGGCACAGTCAATGGAGTCATAGCTGTTTGCGCATTGCATGCAACATGCAACGACAACATCAAAAATAAACTCAAACCTATCTTTTGTAGACTAAACATTAACATTTTCAATTTTATCTCAAACAATAAAAGAATTAATCTTTATATTTAGACATGAATAAGAGTCTTTTTATATAACTTATTCATTATGTTATAAAAATAACTTTTTTGAGGGAGATTTCGAAATTTTTAAGAGGTTCTTATGGAAGAATATGTGATTGATATTGAAGCGGAAAACAAGGAAATAAGAAAACGATACAGAGCATTACTAAGAGCTTGTAAACCAACACTACAAAAGGGCGACAAACAGGAAATAAGAAAAGCTTTTGATTTAGCATTAGAAAGTCACAAAGATATGCGTCGCAAATCTGGCGAACCGTATATCTATCATCCTATAGCTGTTGCCCAAATAGCGGCTGAAGAAATTGGACTAGGGACGACTTCTATTGTATGTTCTTTGTTACATGATGTAGTCGAAGATACCTCAATTACTCTCGAAGAAATAGAAGCACAATTTGGGAAAAAGGTCGCAAAGATTATTGATGGACTCACGAAGATATCTGGCGTTTTTGACCCGAATAGTTCTATTCAGGCTGAGAATTTTCGTAAAATGCTATTGACATTAGCAGATGATGTGCGCGTAATCTTAATCAAACTAGCAGATCGTTTGCACAATATGCGTACTATGGAATTCATGGCACGCCATAAGCAATTGAAAATAGCTTCTGAAACAAGTTACCTATACGCTCCTCTCGCGCACCGTCTTGGGTTGTATGCGATTAAATCTGAATTAGAAGATTTGTCGATGAAATATACAGATCCAGATACGTACAAGTTTATCGCTAAAAAACTCAACGAAAAGAAAGCGGAACGCGAAAAGTTTGTAGCGGATTTTATAGCTCCTATCAAAGAATTTTTGCTCGAACAAAATATAAATGCCACAGTTTTTGGTAGGCCAAAATCAATTCATTCTATTTGGAATAAGATGCGTAAGAAATCAATTCCATTTGAAGAAGTGTATGATTTGTTTGCCATTCGTGTCATAATCGACACTGAATACGAGAAGGAAAAAACTGAATGCTGGAAAGTATATTCTATTATTACGGATCTGTATCGTCCAAATCCAGATCGTTTGCGCGACTGGGTCTCTACACCAAAAGGTAACGGGTATGAATCCTTGCACACAACGGTAATGGGACCTCGCGGCCAATGGGTGGAAGTGCAAATCCGTACTAAACGTATGAACGAAATCGCAGAAAAAGGTTTCGCAGCGCATTGGAAATATAAAGAATCTTCTTCTGATAATGGTTTAGATCAATGGATTCAAAAAGTACGAGACGTACTAAGTAATCCAGAACAGAATGCACTAGATTTCTTGGATGACTTCAAAATGAATTTATTCTCGGATGAAATATTTATTTTCACGCCAAAGGGTACTTTAATTCAGCTTCCAAACAGTGCGACAGCTCTAGATTTTGCTTTCGAAATCCATAGTGATATTGGTGCAACCTGTATTGGCGCCAAAGTAAATCACAAGTTAGTGCCACTCAGTCACCCTTTACAAAATGGCGATCAAGTAGAAATTATCACTTCGAGTAAGCAAACACCGAAAGAAGATTGGCTAAATTTTGTTGTCACAGCCAAAGCGAAGTCTAAAATTAAATCTTCTTTGAAAGAAGACAAGAGACGTGTGGCTGAAGATGGGAAAGAAATTTTAGAGCGAAAAATGAAATCGCTTAAGTTGACGTATAATACGGATAATATCAACAAAATTGCTAATTTCTTTAAGTACCCAAGCTCACAAGACCTTTTCTACAACGTTGCGAAAGGTATAATTGATATTAAAAACTTAAGGGAATACGTTGTCAGCGAAAAAACACACGAACTAACATCAAATCATTTTAATTCGCACATATCTGGACTTGTTGAAAAAATTGACAAAAAGAATGCAGATACAATTTTAATCGGTGACGATTTACAAAAGCTAGATTATACCTTAGCTGCATGTTGCAACCCTATACCAGGAGATGATATATTTGGATTTTTGACAGTCAATGAAGGTATAAAAATACACCGTACCTCCTGCCCTAATGCATCAAAATTGATGGCAAATTATGGCTATCGTATATTGAAGGCTAAATGGGTATCATCACTTGTTGAACACTCGTTTATTACAGGTATACGCATTATTGGTATTGATGATGTAGGATTAGTGAATAAATTAACCAATGTCATATCACAGGAATTCAATGTAAACATTCGTTCCTTAAGCATCACGAGTAACGATGGTATTTTTGAAGGTAATATTATGGTGAACATTAATAATATTGAACAATTGGAAAGCTTAATAAACCGACTAAAATTGGTTTCTGGAATAACAAGCGTGACGCGTTATGAATCGGAGAATTAATCATTTAATTCTCACAATTCGCAAACATTCCGTTATTAATATTTTATTTGGTAAATTTGCTTAGGAGCAAGAAACACTATGAATCAGGGAGAAAACTACGAAACCGTAAAAAAAATATTTGAGGCTTACTTAGAGAACAAAAACCTAAGAAAGACGCCTGAGCGTTATGCCATCCTAGAAGAAATCTATTCACGTACGGATCATTTTGATGTGGAGTCTCTATACATCCACATGAAAAACAAAAAGTACCGTGTGAGTCGTGCTACAGTATACAATACCTTAGAATTATTAGTTTCTTGTGATTTGGTAACTAAACACCAATTTGGAAGAAATATGGCTCAATTTGAAAAATCATATGGTTATAAACAACATGACCACGTGATATGTATTGAGTGTAATAAAGTGGTTGAATTTTGTGACCCTCGCATTCACCAAATTCAAAGTATGATTGGTGATTTATTAAAATTCGATATTAAACACCACTCTTTAAATCTTTATGGCATCTGTGCTACTTGTCAAGCAATGAAGGGTTCGGAGAAAAGAGAAGAGCTGCACGAAGTAATTTAAATTTAATTCTCTATACTTTACTAATAATAGTAAATTTGTTCGGAAAATGGATTAACCTATTTCCGAACATTATTTTTTTAATAGAATTTGTACAAAATTTCAATCATAATCACAAAATAATACGCTATGCAAGTTGATGTGCTATTGGGCTTACAATGGGGCGACGAAGGTAAAGGTAAAATTGTGGATGTATTGTGTCCACAGTATGATTTGATCGCTCGTTTCCAAGGGGGTCCTAATGCCGGACACACCTTAGAGTTTGACAACAAAAAATTTGTTTTAAACACTATTCCTTCAGGTATCTTTAATAAAACGACTTTAAATTTAATTGGTAACGGTGTAGTTATCGACCCTATTATTTTAAAAAGAGAATTAGACAATCTTAAAGCTGCGGGTTTCGATCCTGTAGGTGACGGAAAATTGGTGTTAGCGCGTAAAGCGCACTTGATTCTTCCTACACACCAATTGTTAGATGCTGCTTCAGAATCTAAAATGGGTGCTGGAAAAATTGGTTCTACTCTAAAAGGTATCGGTCCTACTTATATGGACAAAACAGGACGTAATGGTCTACGTGTGGGTGACACAACATTACCTGACTTCCAAGAACGTTATGAGAAATTGAAAGCTAAACACTTAGAAATCCTTTCACACCACGGTGAAATCGCAGATTTCCAAGAGCGTGAAGATGCTTTCCTAGCAGCTATCGAATTTATCAAATCTATTCCACATGTGGATTCAGAGCACTTGGTAAACCAATATTTAAAAGATGGCAAAAAAGTATTAGCTGAAGGCGCACAAGGTACATTATTAGATATCGACTTCGGTTCTTATCCATTTGTGACTTCTTCGAATACAACTACAGCTGGTGCTTGTACAGGTCTTGGTATTGCTCCAAACAAAATTGGTGAAGTATTGGGTATCTTCAAAGCATACTGTACTCGTGTAGGTGGCGGTCCTTTCCCTACAGAATTGGACAACGAAGTGGGTGAGCAATTACGTCAATTAGGTCATGAATTCGGTGCTACTACTGGGCGTGCGCGTCGTACTGGTTGGATTGATATTCCTGCATTGAAATATGCTATTATGTTAAATGGTGTGACGGAATTGGTGATGATGAAAGCAGACGTATTGGATACATTCGAAAAAATCTATGCTTGTACACACTACAAATATGATGGACAAGTAATCGATTACATGCCATACGATATTAATTCTATCAAACCTGAGCCAATTTTGGAAGAGATCGAAGGTTGGAATCAAGATTTGACTGGCATTCGTACGAAAGAAGAAATCCCTGCTGCATTAGCAAATTACATCGCATATTTAGAGAAAGCATTAGAAGTGCCAATCAAATATTTGTCTGTAGGTCCGGATCGTACACAAACAATTGTATTGAAATAAGACATGGCAAAAGCCATTTTTGAAGTACATATTGCGGATTTTGAGTCTAAAGCGTTGGCTTGGGCACAACAGTTTGAACAAATATGTTATCTTCAATCAAATGGCTATCAAGATGAGTTTTCTTCTATTGAGGCTATTCTAGCTGTAGAAGCTACATATACTTTCGAAAGTGATACACATACTTTCGAAGAACTTGAAAAATTTAAAACCAAACATCCTAAGCAATGGATGTTTGGTTTTTTTGGTTACGATTTGAAGAATCAAATTGAAGATTTAAAAACTTCATTTCCAAATCCACTCCAATTTCCAGACTGCTATTTCTTTATTCCGAAAACCCTACTCAAGTTTTCTAAAGGTTCAGTAGAAATAGACGCTGATTCTCCAGAAATAATCTTCAATGCGATTTTGGATTTTAGAAGTGATACAGAGACTCGTGTACCATCTTCAAAAATTAACATTCAACATCGCCTATCCAAAGAAGCATACTTTGAGGCTTTCGAACATATGATTTCGCATATTCGTCGAGGAGATATTTACGAAGTGAATCTGTGCCAAGAATTTTTTTCAGAGAATGCCGTAATCAATCCATTTGATGTTTATCAGAAATTAAACACGATTTCTCCTACTCCATTTTCCACTTACTTTAAGCTCAACGATAAGTTTATTTTATCTGCTTCACCTGAACGCTTTTTGGCAAAAAGAGAAAACACTTTGATTTCTCAACCCATAAAAGGAACAGCACCTCGCGGAAAATCCGTCGAAGAAGATCAACAAAATATCGAACAACTACGCAATAATCCCAAAGAAATTGCAGAAAATGTGATGATTGTAGACTTGGTTCGCAATGATATGACAAGATCCGCTCTTCCTGGAACTGTAGCTGCTGAAAGAAAACTAGAAGTCCATAGTTTCAAGCAAGTACATCAACTCATATCAACTATTACTTGCACTATAGGTAATGAGATAAATGATGTCCTAGCAATCAAAAATATATTTCCCCCAGGATCTATGACGGGCGCACCAAAGATCTCCGCAATGAAATTATGCGACCGATACGAAAACTCTCGTCGTGGTGTATATTCAGGCACTGTTGGTTATTTTTCGCCTTTAGGTGATTTTGACTTTAACGTTATTATTCGGACTATTTTATACAATCAAAGCCAGCAATATCTATCCTTTCATACTGGAGGTGCCATCACAATTGATGCCGAAGCAGAAAATGAATACAACGAATGTTTGCTAAAAGCTTCAGCTATTATTCAAACATTACAATCCTAATTATAATCTTTCTTACCAGCATCATTGTTATTTCAATGCTAATTTTAGTATATTCATCAAAAACTATTTATGTCAATTGTGAGAATGCTTGATAACTCTTACATTTACGATGAAATACATATTTTATGGCCTTAAATTACGTCTGGATTGCCTTTTTTATTATTGCTTTTATAGTAGCCTTAATTAAACTTATATTTTTTGGTGATACAGAAATCTTCTCAAACCTTTTAAACGGATTATTTGATAGTGCTAAAACTGGAGCTGAACTTTCCATTGGCTTAGTTGGTATCATGACCTTTTGGCTTGGCGTCATGAAAGTCGGTGAAAAAGCCGGAATGATTTCAGTTTTCGCCAAAGGCGTTTATCCATTTTTCGGAAAATTATTTCCTGGAATTCCGAAAGGTCACCCTGCTAATGGGTCCATTATTATGAACTTTTCAGCAAACATGCTGGGACTTGATAATGCGGCGACACCAGTAGGTTTGAAAGCCATGAAAGAATTGCAGGAATTAAACCCAGATAAAGAAACAGCGACCAATTCTCAAATCATGTTTTTGGTGCTGAATACTGCTGGAATTACGCTGATTCCGACATCTGTAATTGCTTTGCGTATGGCAGCAGGTGCGGAGAATCCAGCAGATATATTTATTCCCGCACTGATAGGTACATTTATTTCTTTCTTGTCTGGTATGCTAGCAGTGGCTGCTTTTCAAAAAATCAATTTATTTAAACTCCCAATACTCGTTTTCCTAAGTATCTTCATAGGGTTGATGTGTGTATTGTACTTTGGCTTGAAAGACCTCCCTCCTGACCAGATGCAAAAAGTAACGGGATTGATTGGAGGCTTACTAATCTTTTCTATTATTATTTTGTTTATAGCCTATGGCGCAGCAAAGAAAATAAATGTATATGATGCATTTATTGACGGAGCAAAAGAAGGTTTTTCTACTGCTGTGATGATTATTCCGTTCTTAATAGCTATTCTGGTCGCTATATCGGCATTTCGTACGACTGGCTGTATGGATTACATCGTAAACGGAATTGGTTCATTAGTTGCTGCTCTAGGATTAGATACACAATTTGTACCTGCTCTTCCCGTTGGATTAATGAAGACATTGAGTGGCGGCGGTGCAAGAGGTTTGATGGTTGATGTCATGCAAACGTATGGTGTTGATTCTTTTCAAGGCAGATTGGCAAGTATCATTCAGGGCTCTTCAGAAACAACATTTTATGTCTTAGCGGTATATTTTGGATCAGTAGGAATCAAGAACACCAGACACGCATTGGTATGTGGATTAATCGCGGATTTGGTCGGTTTGATTGCGGCCATCGTACTTGCTTATTTATTTTTTGGATAAAACCTAAATCAATTATAATATGAAAACGATAGCAATAATAGCGCACGATGGAAAAAAAGCGGAAATGGTCGGTTTTGTCAAAGATCATATCGAATTTTTGAGAAAAGCACATATCGTAGCTACAGGAACTACAGGTTCGTTGATTCTTCAAACAGGATTAGACGTAGAACTTAAATTAAGCGGTCCTAAAGGAGGTGATGCGCAAATTGCAGCAATGGCAGCTGAAGGTAAAATAGCTGGGATTATATTTTTTAGAGATCCACTTGGCAAACACCCACATGAACCTGATATTCAAATGTTAATGCGTATTTCGGACCTATACAATGTGCCATTAGCGACCAATCCAGCGACAGGCTCTTTGATTATTGAAGGCCTTTTGGACTAATTTATATACTAAAACTTGCCATAATATCTACCGCAAGGTCGTATATTTGCCGCAATAAATAAAAAGACTAATGTCATTCATTCAAGAAGAAAAAATATTGAGTAGTCCGTATCAAGAATTTGATAGAGAAGAGTGGAAAGGGCTGAATGGACACTTCAATCATAGCTTGAATTCAAATGATCTTAGTCAAATGCATGCGGTGAATGAGCCGTTGAATACGGAAGAAATTGAAGAAATATATTTCCCGTTGGCTCATTTGATCGAAATTCACATCAAAAATTACGATGAAATACGCAATGCAAGTAATGCTTTTTATCAGCGCAACCAGCAAAAGTTACCATTTATAATCGGAATCGCAGGTTCTGTTGCAGTCGGTAAGAGTACAACAGCGAGAGTTTTACAAAAAGTACTTTCCTTTCTTCCGAGCAAACCCAAAGTATCTTTAGTCACAACTGATGGTTTTCTGTACCCCAATAAAATATTATCAGAACGCGGGATTTTAAATCGCAAAGGTTTCCCGGAAAGTTACGACACCAAGAAACTATTAAATTTTCTTACTGCTGTAAAATCTGGTATTACAACTCATATTGTTCCAGTGTATTCCCATCTGGAATACGATATTTTGCCTGACGATACTTTACTTATTCAAAATCCGGACATTTTAATCGTGGAAGGTATAAACGTTTTACAAGTAAATTCACAAAAAGGGCAAAGTAACAAAGTCTTCGTTTCTGACTTCTTTGATTTTTCTATCTATGTGGATGCCAAAGAAGAAGATATTATCGAATGGTATATCAGTCGTTTTGAGTCTCTACGCGCTACTGCATTTCAGGATCCTTCCTCGTATTTTCATAAATACGCGAACTTGACATTAGAAGAAAGTAAACAAATGGCCTTTCAGATTTGGACTGAAATTAACAAGCCAAATCTTCATAACAACATTTTGCCTACCAAATATAGAGCAGATTTAATTCTTCAGAAAGGCTCTCACCACTTCGTGGAAAGTGTGAAAGTTAGGATGATTTAGTTCGAGAATGTTCGAATATCAATATTTCTCGTAAGATTTCGTTTTCAATAACGCGGTGCAATTTATTGCTCGCACTTACTGCATACAATTCTATTTTATAACGAACAAAGTCCTTCCCTATTTCGACTACGTGCAAAGATGGAGGATTTTCTTCATCAAGATTCGGGTGGTTTAATAAGGTCTTTTGAATTTCCTTTTCCAACGTTTCCACATCCGTAGCTACATATAATGGTAATTCAAACTTAACAGTGAAAAGATTAGATCTGTGTGCAGATAGATTCACCATCGAATTGGTAAAAACCATATTATTAGGTACCATCACGATATCATCCTCTTCATTCTGCAAAATAATATTAGCAAAAGTTACATCTACAATTCGACCTCTGTGTTCACCAACTTTAATCCTATCGCCAACGGATAATTGTTCAGAAAACATTATAAACAAACCACTTAACATGTTCGTGATATAATCTCTAAATAGCACAGCGATAGCCATGGCAACGATCGTCAAACTTGTTACGAATTCAACTGGATTTTTTCCAAAAGCGACCATAACGGCAATGACAAACAAAACAGCATTGATCATAGCTGTCAAGCGGTTAATTCCTAGCACAAAATTTCCTCTAACAGAGCGATTTGCATGGCGCGCATTATAGAGTGAAATAATTAAAAATCGAAGAATAGATAAAATGATACTGGGCACTAAAAACGAGTTTAAACCTGTGACCATTTGTGTTAGTATTTCTCTATCCTTTATTTCAGGAAACATAATGAATATCGTCAATGAAATAACGACAGCGATGATTTTTAATATAAATACATAAGGGATATTCATTCTTTTTTTCTCCATGATGCTCATATAGACATTTTCCAGCAAAATGCTAAACTACTAATTTTTTAACAATCCAAACTATTAACTGCAGCTTGAAAAACTGTTTTAATTTAACTAAAAAATACAGTAACTTAGCCAGAATAAACTACAGTGTTATTTTATATGAATACGTCATTTGATTTTGAAAAGCCGATTGCAGATTTGCAAACACAAATAGAAAAAGTTAATCAGGTAGCTGAGAAAACTAAAGTGGACATGAGTGCTACGGTACGTGAGCTGGAGGAAAAACTAGAGCAAACAAAAATAGATATATACAAAAATATGACTGGGTGGCAAAAAGTACAGATGTCAAGACATCCAGAAAGACCACAAACTTTTGACTATATCGAAATGATCTGTGATGAGTTCGTAGAATTACATGGTGATCGTACTGTAAAAGATGATAAAGCTATCATTGGTGGATTTGCGTCTATCGGCGGACAATCTGTAATGGTAATCGGCCATCAAAAGGGAAAAAACACCAAAGAAAGACAATACCGTAACTTTGGTATGGCAAATCCTGAAGGATATAGAAAAGCCTTGCGATTGATGAAGATGGCTGAAAAATTTAATAAGCCTATTGTTACCTTAATTGACACAATGGGTGCTTATCCTGGATTAGAAGCTGAAGAAAGAGGTCAAGGTGAAGCTATTGCGCGCAACCTATTGGAAATGTCTGTGTTGAAAGTTCCTGTAATCTGTATCGTAATCGGTGAAGGTGCATCGGGTGGTGCATTAGGTATTGGTATCGGGGATCGCGTATACATGATGGAAAACACATGGTATTCGGTAATCTCACCAGAATCATGTTCTTCGATATTATGGAGAAGTTGGGATCATAAAGAACGTGCTGCAGAAGCATTGAAGCTAACGGGTAATGATATGTTAGCAAACGGCTTAATCGATGGTATTATCCCTGAACCAATGGGTGGCGCACACCAAAATCCTGAAGAAGCAGCAAACAATGTAAAAGCTCAGATTTTAGCAGATTTAACCATTTTAGGTGCTAAAGATTCGGATACATTGGTTACAGAAAGAATAGATAAATTTAGTAAAATGGGTGTTGTAAACGAATAAAAGTAAGTTAACCACTTTACATATAGCACAAAAGCCTTCAAATATTATGAAGTTGTAAATGGAAAATAAGAATGCAGCAAAATTGGTAATTTGGAGTGCAGCAAAAATGGCAATAATAAATACACAATCCATTTCAAAAGTATGCTATAAAATTTATTTGTCCAAGAATGATTTTCTATTCTGCAATCTATAGCTTTCTCCTGTTAGATTTATGACTTCGCACCGAAACAAAATTCTATCTAAGAGTGCCGTTGCAATCACCTCATCTTCGAGCATTTTAGCCCATTCAGTTGGTTTCTTATTAGTGGTTACGATAATAGATGTTGATTCATATATTTGATTAATAAAATTAAAGAAGCCAACTGCAACATTTTTTTCTAAAGGGAAAAGCATAACATCATCAATAATGATTAGGTTGGCTCGTACCATCTTTTTGTATTCTGCTGTTTGCGAACGTACGAAGTCCTTGGTTTTTAAGATAGAGACTATTTCTTCCATAGTTCTAAAGTATACATGATACCCGGCCTTTACAGCATCCTTAGCTAATCCTGCCGCTAGCATTGTTTTTCCTGTACCACTTGGTCCCATAAGAACTAAGTTAAAGAGTTGATCTATCCAGTTAAGCTCTCTAAGTGTGGCTAGTCTTTTATCAGTAAGTCCATTACGTTTAGCATCATAGTTTGATAAATCGTTATTACGGGGAAGTGAAGCAGATTTCATACGTCTAACTTCATCTCTTTGTTGGCGATGTTGCTGCTCTGCTTTCAACAATCTTGTTAGGAGTTCTAGGTAGCCAATGTCTTCACTTTCAGCTGTAGCTATTATTTGATCCAAATTTGCAGCAACCGCTGAGATTCTGAAGTCTGAACAAAGTTGTTTTACCAGTTGTTTTTGATTTTCCATTGTTATTATTTTAGTAGAGTTATTAGTTTTTCCCTGCCGTATTACCGACAGGGATATTATTAGTTGTTACCAAAAAGTAATTCATAATCAGTTAAATCACTTTTCTGAGGTTCTAGTTCCATTTGGGTGTTATTGCTTGCTGAAAGTGGGTTAAGCCTGATAATTTTGGTTTCCAGTTCCGGTTTATGGTTTTTTTCTGAGCGGATATAATCTAGATAAGCTTTAAAGTCCGTTGCGCTTAGTATATTATTAGCATGAACGTAATCTAATGCACGTGATATATCAAATGCATTATTGTTTTCTATGACACGCTCAATCATTTGTATCTGATCACGTATATATCTTTTTTTATGGAGTTTTATCGCAATTAACCATTGCTGAGCTTTTTCTATATTTTCAAATAAAGAAGCTGTTTGATAAATCAGTTCTGTTACCTTTGGCTCCATATTACGGCCATGAGTACGCAGAATGATCTTTTTCCCTTTTAAAGCTGAAACTTCATGTACGCAGATTTCTTTTCCTGAGAGCTCTGCAATGTGTAATTTGCCATGCTGCTCGCTAAGGTGGACTTTAGTAATACCAGCGTTATATGTGCCAATTGGAACACTATAGAAATTACCCTTATAAGACACCTTATTATCTTTATGAACAGCGTAAATCTGTTTTTGCGGTGGGTTGGGAAGCACTTGGTGATACTGTTCTAAAAACATCTGCTCTTTAGCAAGTTCTTCTAGTGGAATAAGTTTGGTTGTACCATGGGGCAGATTGTTGGCCGTACGGTGCAGCCAGGCTATACATTCATCATTAAGCGTTTCAAGATCACGATATGGCCTATTATATAGAAAGTTCTGCTTTACATATTTAACTACGTTTTCTACTTTACCCTTGCTTTGGGGATCGGATTTTCGACAAAAATGAAGCTTAATTCCACGCTCTCGCACATAATTCGAAAACTCGGAAGTGAGTACTATGTCACCTAGGTTTTCAGAGACGATAAACAATCTGTCCTGATCATAAACGATTTCTTCAGGCAGACCAGCAATAAACTGAAAAGCTTGTTCATGTGCATCAATAACCATTGCCGTGGTAAAAGGAATATCACTAAACAAAATGAACTTATAACGGCTGCGCGATAGAATGAAAGTAAAGAATTGTACTCTCTTTTGCTTATTTGTTGTGGTGGTCATATTATAAAAACCAAAGTCTACCTGAGCTTGACTACCGTAAGGAAGCTCTTCAACCATCTGAAAATCACGAGCAGAGCTCACTTTAGGAATATTGAATTCCGCCCGAATGCCTTGTACAAAGTTGAATACTGTTTTGGCACTAACTGAGGGAAAGTCAGGGTGTTGTTCTTTAAGCCAATCAAACATTTGTGCGGCAGAAGTATCATGGTAGAGCTCCAGTTTTTCCCGTACAAAATCTCGAAAGGGATCAAGAAGTTTTTTCTTAGAAATAGGCCGTTCTAGTTCTTTTTGGTAACTTCGGTCGTCTTTGGATAAGAGCTTTTTTACCGTGCGCCAATTCAGTCCTAAATGTTCTGAAATTTTTCGTATCGAATTACCTTCTCGATACATTTTGTGAACCTCATGATAGGTCATAAGTTTATTTAAATAATAGTTCATAATTACTTTGTCTTATTGCTACGACAAAGCTTGTTTTTTCTTTTGGAACTCTATGTTCCAAAAGATGAACTATGTATTTATTATTGCCAATTATGCTGCACTCTTTATTGCCATTTATGCTGCACCATTCTTGCCATTTTTGCTGCACTCATAATTACCAAAAGTTGTGTATTCTGAATTACCGATTACAGAAGGCTTTTATGTTTTGTAGAAAACAGGCATTTGATTTTGGATCATTGCGGATAACTTCTCGAATTATTTGACCAAAAAAATGCGGAGTTTGTTGCTCCGCATTTTTGGTATTTAGATTTGTCTTATTAGTTACTTTCTTCGGGTAGAAGAATAAATTTAAACAAACGATTTTCTTTTAAATATTTCTCAGCAACAGCTTTGACAGAAGAAACACTCACTTTTTTAACAGCTTCTAAATATTTTAAAACTGCAGTAGGATCCTCTTTCAATCGGTAAGCTCCAGAAATTTCACCCATCCAGTAGTTATTCTCTTTCAAATCCAACTCATACTGACGAGTTTTTTCAATAATGAATTTATCTAAATCGACTTGTGTAGGACCATCTTTTTTGATTTTGTTTACTTCGTCAAGCGCTGAATTAATCAAAGCTTGGTATTTGTCTACACTTGTTCCGAAACCAATATTGAACGTATATCTGCCCGTTGGAAATTTAGAATAAGAAGTGGAAGCTCCAGTACCGTAGACTCCACTTTCATCCTCGCGTAGACGCTCCAACAATTTGATTGTAAGAACAGATTCTAAAGCGTCCATGCTATTGTTTTCGTCCTCAGAATAGCTGTAATCGCCCATGAAAGCCATGCTCACTTGTGCTTTTGCTTCTTTACCTTTCTTCACAACTACCTCAAGACCTTTTGCTGGTGGCAATATCTTCAAATCTCTAGCTTCTTCCAGATTATTCGATGCAGGCAATGATGCTAAATACTGTTCCAAATAAGGTTTGATTTCTTCTTCGGTAAATGAACCTACGATGGTGAAAGTAAAACCAGAAGCATCAGCAAATCTTTCTTTGAAAATCTCTAAAGTCCTTTCTTTAGAAATAGATTTGATTTGTTCAGGTGAAGCATTGTTTTTGCGAATATTATCACCATACAGCGCCTTGTTGATTGCAGTTCTATAAACGAATGCTGGATCGCTGTCTCTATTTTCCATAGATGCCACTGTTTGCGCGATGATACCTTGGAAAATATCCTCATCAAGACGAGGCTGCGTGAAATACCCGTGAATCAGTTCAAAAGCAGTTGTTAAACCCTCTTTGTCTGTACTTCCCGAAATACCTTCAAATCTTTCATTGATATATGGCGAAATACGAACATTCTTGCCTGCAAGGTATTTACGTATTTCAATAGCGTTCAATTGACCTACTCCCGATGCCCCCACAATTCCCGATGCATTAGATGCGTTGAAATAATCTTTGTCATCGTATAACGAATGACCACCTTCGCTGAAAGCTGAAATAAGGATTTGGTCATTTTTAAATGTTGTAGGTTTTAAAATCACCTTCACACCATTACTCAGTGTCAATTCTTTACTTCCGATTGCATCGATAGCTTTTACAGACTTAACTGTTCCTTTTATTGGCTCTGCTGATAATAAAGGTAAATCAGAAACTTGATCTTCATACGCCGTTAATAACTCTTTGCCTACAGCATCAAACCAATTGGTTACAACAGATTCTGTCGGCATTTTATCATTATCCTTTTCTGGACCAACAATTATAATATCACGGTTGGTTTCTGCATAATATTTATTACCTATTGCTTCTACTTCTTTCAAAGTCAACGTTGGCAACAATTGCTTTGTTAAATGATATTCATCCTCTACGCTCAACGCAGCATCTCCTTTTAAGAAATGACTTAAATAATTGTTTACATACGTATCAGATTTTACTTTATCACGTTCTTGGTACGCCATTTCATTGCTTTTACTGTACATTGAAATAGCACGTTGGAATTCTCCTTCTGTAATACCAAATTTTTCAAATCGCTTAAGTTCACGCACCACCGTCTTCATACTCTCTTCCAATTTCTCTGGCTTCGGAACAACGGCAAGCGTCATGCTGTGAAACAGATTCATGAAATCATCAATTGATATAATAGACTGTAAGAATGGAGCGTCAGGTTTTTGGGCAATTTCGCGCAATCGTGCATTGATGACCTGATTGAAAACACCTTCTAAAAGTGAAGTGCGGTAGTCAGCAACCGTTCTAACTTTGGTGTCGGGATGTTTGATGATAATACGTGCCACAGTTTGTGGCATTTCTGCGTCAGTAATTACTTTGAATTGATTTTTGTTTAACAAATCAATTCCAAAATCCTTTCTTTCAACAGGTTTTTTAACCACTTTCATATCCGAAAATAAGCGTACCACTTCCTTTTCGATTGCCTGCGGATCAATATCTCCTACGATAATGATGGATTGCAAATCCGGTCTGTACCAACGGTCTTTGAAATCGCGAATGAGTTGGTGATCAAAACCAGTAACCACTTCCTCTGTTCCAATAGGCAAACGTTGCGCATACAATGACCCATTAAACAACAAAGGCAACATCTGGTCTTGAATACGTTGACCAGCACCACGACTACCGCGCATTTCTTCCATAATAATACCACGCTCTTTGTCTATCTCGTCTGATTGCAACATAGCATCCTGTGCCCAATCGCGCATCACCTGTAAACCATTTTTTAATAATTCAGGATCATCCGATGGAATTGGCAATTGGTAAACAGTTTCGTTGAAACCTGTATACGCATTTAAATCAGATCCAAAACGAACACCTGCTTTTTGTAAATAGTCTATTAATTCATTTTTCGGAAAATGTTTAAGACCATTGAAATTCATATGCTCTAAAAAGTGCGCCAACCCTCTTTCTTTTTCCGTTTCCAGAATTGAACCAACTTTAATACCTAAGTACATAGTTACACGTTTCTCAGGTTCTGTATTTTTGCGGATATAATATGTAAACCCATTCTTTAATTTACCTACCTTCACATCCTTATCAAATGGTAAAGGTGCAGACCACGCTAAAGTGTCTTGACTTAATATGCTTCTTACTTCAGTAGAAAGCGTTGCATTAAAATTAGATTTAGCATGCAACGAGCCAAATGTGGCAGGCAATAAAAATGCTACTGCTAGAGGTTTTAAAAATTTCATTAATTTAGAGCGTTAAATATTATACAAATTAAATATTAATAATTGGTAAGAAAAACTTTAACATATATTTTTTATATTTTTTAAGAATTTTGGATGGATTGGAATAGTTTATTGAGAGATTTCAAAAAATTTTTGGCTTTTGAACGTAATTTATCGAAAAATTCTATTTTCGCCTACATCAATGATGTGGAGAAATTAAAAATATATTGTGAAGACAACGTTATCTCCATAGACAAACTAACGACTAAAGATTTTCAAAACTTTCTTGTTTGGATCAATGCATTCAATATTTCCCCTTATTCTCAAGCGCGTATTATTTCTGGACTAAAATCTTTTTTTAATTTCTTACAGCTGGAATACAACCTAGAAAACAATCCAGCCGCGTTAATTGAAACACCTCGTCTTGAGCGTAAAATTCCTGATGTATTAGATGTAACAGAAATTGACAACCTAATAAACGCCATTGATCTTTCGCAAGCTGAAGGCACACGCAATAAAGCCATGCTAGAAGTATTATATGGCTGTGGACTCCGTGTTAGTGAATTAATAAATTTGAAGATTTCAAATCTGCATCTTGAAGTCGAATTTATTAAAATAGAAGGTAAAGGAAATAAAGAGCGCCTAATCCCTATTGGACACCAAGCCCGAAAATATCTTAAAATATATTTGGAAGAGGCACGCCCTCACCTACCTATCAAAACTGGCAATGAAGATTTCGTCTTTTTAAATCGTCGCGGCGCACCTTTATCACGCGTTATGGTATTTATTATCATCAAAGATTTGGCGGCTAAGATAGGCTTGAATAAAAAAATAAGCCCACATACATTCCGTCATAGCTTTGCATCGCATTTAGTCGAAGGAGGTGCAGATTTACGCGCTGTACAGGATATGCTCGGTCATGAGAGTATTACCACCACCGAAATCTATACACATATAGACAAAGATTATCTGCAATCTATTATCACGCAGTATCACCCAAGGTCATAAAACAGAAAAAGCATCTAGTAAACTAGATGCTTTCTTGTGCACTCCAAGGGAGTCGAACCCCTAACCTTCTGATCCGTAGTCAGACGCTCTATCCAATTGAGCTAGGAATGCTTTTATCTTCAACTTTCTGACTGTATGTCGTTCCGTTTTGGTGATGCAAATATGAGGAGATTTTTATTTATTTCAAACTTTTTCTCATATTTTTTCTACTTTAGACGCGAATTTATAGGTATATTGTTGATACATAAATAAATAATTTTCACTAACATTTATATGGCAGAGCGCTCAATTCGATCTGGAAAAGCTCAGATTCACGACATAAACATTTCATACTATATAAAAAAGGCTACAGAACCCGAAGAAAAGGTCATAATATTTATACATGGGTTTCCTTTCAACAAAAATTCCTGGAAGTATCAACTCGAATCTCTCGAAGATAATATCACAGGTATTGCCATCGATGTGCGTGGGCATGGGCTGAGCACGGCTGGCCATGGATTTTTTAGCATTGATGTATTTGCTAAAGATTTGGAAGCTTTCATTGACAAGCTCGAATTGCAAAAGGTAGTACTTTGTGGCGTGAGCATGGGTGGTTATATCGCATTACGTGCTTATGAACACTTCCCCGAAAAAATCGCAGGATTAATACTTTCGGACACACACCACAGAGCTGACGACAATGCAGGCAAACAAAAGCGTTTTGATAGCATACAAGCGATTTTACGCTATGGTCGTAGACCATTTGCCATTGCTTTTATTGATAACCTTTTTACGAAGAAAACTATTCAAGAAAACGAAGAAGTCATAGAATTAATCAAAAGCAGTATTCGTCGTAATTCTGTTCGAAATATCTGCGCAACACAATTGGCATTAGCCTCACGAACAGATTCGACAGAACTGCTTTCCAAAATAACAGTTCCTACCCTAATTATCCGTGGCGAGCAAGATAAAATCACCCCAAAAGCGCTAATGGAAGAATTGCATCAAGGTATCAAAAATTCAGTCTTCGTTGAAATCCCAAATACTGGTCATCTTCCAAACTTGGAAGATCCTTTAGCTTTTAATAGAGAGTTGAATGGATTTTTGTTGGAGAAGTAGACAAAAACCTTAAAAATTAAAATCTCAATGTATAGAAATTAAATCTAATTCCAATAAATATTATAATGTCCAGTAAAGTTATATTACTTAATGAGACGATAACTATTAGCCATGAATTCAGAAATTTAAGCGGCCATGAATTTTCCTTGCAAGATCTTCCAATGCACGATTATGACGAAAGTGTCAGATTATATAGTATGCATTTTTGTGAATTAGAAGATTTAGAAGATATTTGGAATAAGGGAAACACACTTATTGCTCTATTAAATGGAGGATTAAATCTGTATTTACGAAACTCTGATAGACAAATAAATGTTTCTGCAAATTGTATTACAGATCCTTTTTTAATGACTACCCTATATATTTCCAGAAGGGAAGATTTCACTTGGACATACCCATTTTCTAATGAAGAATTACAAAGAAATTTAAATGAGTCAAATTTCTCTCCATCAGATCATTTTTTAAATAGATTAATCAATTTATCAGTTGAACATGAAGATGTTTTTGAATTATTGATTCTTAATTCATTAGAACGTAATCTAACTAATCTATATAAACTATATGAAACGATTGAATTCTACTTTAAAACTGCATTAAGCATAAAATTATCTAATGGATTACAGGAATATGGAATTACAAAATCGCAAATTAGGTCTTTTATACAAACTGCAAATCATGGGAACTACAATATTTTTGATCTTATATCATATGATGTAAGACATGGAAGAAATAAACAACCAAATAATTTTAGAATAATGAGGATATACGAAGCAACTACTTTAATTCAATCTATCTTATCAGCTTACCTCACTATTAAATATGATGTATAGACTAACCCCAAAATCACTTCTACTATTGGATTTTGGTTGTTAAATCCAATGGTTTTGTAATAACACTTCTCTTTTAAACTTAACAATAATATCCAAACTGCAACAATAAATTTCCCATTTTGGGAAATTACAACTATATTTGTTTAAAATAGAAACACTTGAGAGTTATAGCAAAGAAAATATTACGTGAGTTTTGGGAAAAACATTCAGATTGCGAACAGCAACTGAAATCGTGGTACGCTGAGGCTGAAAAAGGGACTTGGAAAAACTTGAATGAATTAAAGCTTGAATATCCAAGTTTAAGTGTTTTAGAAGATAATCGCGTTTGTTTTAATTTAAAGGGTAATCATTATCGATTGATTGTTAAAATCAATTTCAGTTATCAAATGATTTGGATTCGCTTTATAGGCTCTCATGCCGAATATGATAAAATAGATGCCAACAAAATTTAAAAGATATGAATGTAAAACCTATCAAAACAGAACAAGATTATATGGAAGCATTAGAAAGATTAGAAGTAATTTTTGATGCTAAGCCAGGAACGAAAGAAGGTGATGAATTAGAAATCTTAGGAATCTTGTTGGAAAAATATGAAAATGAAAACTTTCCAATTGAACTTCCTGACCCTATTGAAGCTATAAAATTCCGTATGGAGCAATTAAATTATTCGCAGAATGATTTAGCGGAAATTATCGGTTTAAAAAGTAGAGCTAGCGAAATCTTAAACAAGAAAAGAAAATTATCATTAGAAATGATTCGAAAATTAACAGATAAATTACATATTCCATCTGAAGTGCTAATCCAAGCATATTAACAACAACCCCCAAATAGCTTCCACTATTTGGAGGTTGACTTATAAAAATCTAAAGAATCTTACAATAACTCTTCTACCGTCAAAGCACCAACTGTAAGGTTATTACGTGGATCAATAATAATAGCACGAGCATTTGCTGGGAAATCACGGTTTAAATCAAAAACAACTTCCTCAGCAGCTTTAACGGACACACGACCAATATCATTTAATCGAATATCTTCATCGTAAATACGTTCTTGCGTATTGACATCAAACTTGTATTGTACTTCAGGAATTTTGATTTTGGTGACTTTGGTTTGATTTTGTAATAAATACACTTGATTTGTATCCAAAGCTTTATTTTCAAACCATGAGATATTTGCTTCAAAACCGCGTTCGGCATGAGCAGGTTTATTCGCTGACACGATAAAATCACCACGCGAAATATCTACATCATCTTTTAGATGCAAGACCACCGATTGACCATCATGCGCAGCTTGTAATTCTTTTTGATCTAACTCTATCCGTTCAATGGTTGTTTGTACACCGCTAGGCAAAATCACCACAGACTCTCCTACTTTTACGCCTTCACCAATCACACGACCTGCATAACCACGGTAATCCGGATAATCTTCCGACTGTGGACGGATTACCCATTGCACCGGAAAACGCCACGTATCGACATTGCTTTCCTCGAATTCAACTTGCTCTAGGTATTCCAACAAAGTTAATCCATCATACCAAGCGATACGGGAAGATTTGTCAACTATGTTATCCCCTTTCAATGCCGAAACTGGAATGAAATCAACATTTTTCAACTTAAGGTTTTTTGCTAATTGCAAATAGTCAGCTTTAATAGTTTCATATACATCCTCCGCATAATCAACCATATCCATTTTGTTGACACAAACCAATACTTGTTTTAGCGATAAAAGCTTCGCAATAAAAGAGTGACGTTTCGTTTGTTCGATTACACCTTTTCGTGCATCAATAAGGATAATAATTAAATCCGAGTTGGACGCTCCCGTAATCATGTTACGCGTATACTGGATATGCCCAGGCGCATCCGCAATAATGAACTTACGATTTTCCGTTTGGAAATATTTGTACGCCACATCAATAGTGATACCTTGCTCGCGTTCGGCTTTTAGACCATCGGTCAAGATTGCCAAATCCACAGTTCCATCATCGTTCTTGCGATTCGCCTTTTGGATAGCCTCCAATTGGTCATCCAAAATCGAGTTGGTATCATATAGCAAACGGCCAATTAAGGTACTTTTTCCATCGTCAACAGAACCAGCCGTGATAAATTTTAGAATATTCATTTTTATTTAGAATTGAGTATTGAGATGTGAGTATTGAGACAATTACATAGTCTAATATCTCATTTCTAACATCTATAAATCTACTTTAAAAATAACCTTGTTTTTTACGTTCTTCCATCGCTGCTTCGGATACTTTATCGTCCATACGGGCACCACGCTCACTCACAGTTGAAGCTTTGATTTCTTCGATAATATCGTCTAATTCTGTAGCAACAGAACCTACAGCAGCTGTACATGTCATATCCCCTACTGTTCTGAAACGCACAGATTTATGTTCTACCAGATCATCCGAATCAATATTTAAACATTCCGCTGCAGCCATCCATTGCCCATTGCGCCACACTACATCACGCTCGTGACTGAAATAGATTGAAGGCAACGCGATATTTTCACGTTTGATGTAATTCCAAACATCCAATTCCGTCCAATTAGAGATTGGGAAAATACGAACATTCTCTCCTTTATGAATTTTACCATTAAAGATATTCCAAAGTTCTGGTCGTTGACGCTTAGGATCCCATTGTCCAAACTCATCACGAACCGAGAAAATACGTTCTTTCGCTCTTGCTTTCTCTTCATCACGACGTGCACCACCGATACACGCATCAAAACCATTTTTTTCAATAGTATCCAAAAGTGTAACCGTTTGTAATGCATTACGGCTTGCATTTTTACCTTTTTGCTCGATTACTTTTCCTTGATCAATACTATCTTGCACCAAGCCGACAATTAACTTTTCACCCAATTGCTCCACCAACCAATCTCTATATTGTATGGTTTCTGGAAAATTGTGTCCCGTATCTATATGTACCAACGGAAAAGGGAATTTGCCTGGTCTAAAAGCCTTCTTAGCTAAATGAACTAATGTAATACTATCTTTTCCACCTGAAAACAAAAGTGCAGGATTCTCAAACTGCCCTGCAACCTCTCGCAGAATATAAATGGCTTCCGCCTCCAAATGATCTAAATAATCCATTCTTAACCCTTAATCGTATATATTTTCTATCTTATGTATCTATTTTATTTGCTGGTAACATGCAAGCCACATTCTTTCTTGCTCTTATCTTCCCACCACCAGCGTCCAGCACGAAAATCTTCACCAGGTGTCACAGACCGCGTACAAGGCTGACAGCCAATGCTTGGAAATCCTTTGTCGTGCAAAGGATTATAAGGTACATTATACTGCTTTAAATGAGATTCTACATCGCTTAATGTCCATTGGAATAAGGGATGAATCTTTATAATTTGATTCGCTTCATCCCACTCTATAAAATCCATATCTTCACGATTGGCAGATTGTTCTGCACGAATACCGGTTACCCAGATTTCGTAACCTTGAATCGCACGTTTTAATGGCTCAATTTTACGAATGAAACAACATTCTTTTCTATTCTCTACACTTTCGTAAAAGCTTGATGGTCCTTTTTTAGTGACCATTTCCTCTACTAAAGCCGCTTGCGGATAATACGCCTTTATCGGTAATTTGTAACGTTCTAAAGTTCTGTTCCACACGTAGTAAGTTTCTGGAAATAAACGTCCAGTCTCCAAAGTGAAAACATCGATCTTCCCACCTGCATCAGCAATTAACTGCGTCAGCACCTGATCTTCTATACCGAAAGATGTTGAAAAAACCGCTCTATTACCATAATTATCCGTCATATATTGGATAATTTGTGCAGCATCCAAACCTTGTAAACTTGCTCTCAAATGATCAATCATACCCTATTTCTTACTTACTATATCTTGTGTATGTGCATTTAACTGCTTAATCTTATGTTCCAAATCACCACGCAATTGATTTCTATATTCTTGCAACAACTCCAGTGTTTCGTCAATTTCTTCGGGCAATATTTCATTAAAAAATTCTTTTAATCGTTTTGCCATTGTCGGTGATTTACCATTTGTCGAAATACCAATTTTTAAGTTTCCTTTTTGGACGATAGATCCTAAGTAGAAATCACATAATTCTGGCTTATCCGCTACATTCAACAGAATATGGCGTTTTGTAGTAAATTCACGAATTTGCTTATTTAATTCAGGATTGTTACTCGCTACTACAACCAAATCTTTTCCATCCAAATCCGACTCTTGAAAGCTACGTCGCTCTAATTGAATTGTTTCTTTATCCGCAATGAATTCAAAAACTTCAGGGATAATTTGCTCCGCAACAATCTTTACTTTCGCTAAAGGAGAACTACGAAATATAGCTTGCAATTTCTCCAAACCAACAGGTCCAGCCCCAACTAAGAGGGTTTGAATCTGGTTCATTTTAACGAAAATGGGAAACAGCGTATTCATTTAAGCTTCTAAATGTTGAATCTCTTGTTTTAACTTTTGAAAAGATTGATGCTTGGCAACTACTTCACCCAAAACAATTATTGCAGGCACACCTAAGAGATTTTTATGAACTTGTTCCATAATCGTATCTATCGTACCAATTGCTAAACGCTCATTTTCTAGCGAACCATTTTGAATCAACGCTATTGGTAAATTACCTCTACCATTTTCTTGATATAATTCAATGATTTTTTGCAACTTAGAATAGCCCATCAAAACTACTACTGTAGCATTAGTTTTAACAGCATGGCGCAAATCTTCCGACAAAAGTCCATCTGAAGTTGAACCTGTTATCACCCAAAAACTCTCACTAATTCCACGATAAGTTAACGGAATTTGTTGCAAACCAGTCAAACCTACCGAAGAAGAAATCCCAGGTACTACAGCAGTTGGAATATCAAAGTGACGAATATAATCTAACTCCTCACCACCACGTCCAAATACAAATGGATCTCCACCTTTCAACCTTACGACATGACCATGCGTCAATGCGTAATCAACTAATAATTTATTGATATAATCTTGTGAAGTAGACATTCGTTCAGCACGTTTACCTACATAAATCTTCGTACAAGATTCTTTTGCATAATCTAATAATTCTTCATTTACCAAAGCATCGTACAGAATCACATCAGCTTCTTTGATGGCTTTAATACCTTTTAATGTAATCAAATCGGGGTCACCTGGACCAGCACCGACTAGTGTTACAAATGGTTTTACTTCACTCATTCTACCTCTCCTTAACTGTTTACTACGCGTAATGACTCTCTACGTTCTGCAGCTTCATAATAGAAAGCTGTTGCTTGCTTGATGAATACTTCAGCAAACTCTTTAGAAGGTTCATATTTATTTATTTGCAATACGCGCTCTGCGAATGATGTAGGGAAAGAAAATAGTCCTTCTTGCACATAACGTGCATCAAACTCATTGATAACTGCAGTCTGCGTACTTGCATTGACACCTTTATCCAATAATAGAGCTTTTGCTGTCCACACAAATGCACTGTAGGCATGGTAAATTGCATCCGCATATTGACTATTGTCAAAAGCTTTATTAGCCCATTCAATTTTTTCTTCTGATTCTAATAAAAGTGTAGCCACTAAATCGATAACCACACCAGCACATTCTCCTACACCGATAGCGGTTGCGAATGTACCTTCATGACCCCAATCAACAAATTCATCTGCCGTCAAGGTAGTCAAATCCGAAAGTGGTTTTAACAAGCGATAGAAATAGTCTTTTCCTTGACGATCATAATACGCATGAAAGTTTTCTTCCGCTAATCTATTTTGTTTGTAATCAACTAAAACCAAATCAACTACTTGCAACACACGCTTTGTTGGAACTTTGATAACACGCTCTGCGACACGCCCTTTACCATCACCAATTGTACCTCCACCTAACATAACTTGTGCTGCCGGAACTACTTTTCCTTCAGCTTTTACGGAGCTACCATGAAAACCAATATGTGCCAAACCATGTTGACCGCAAGAGTTCATACAGCCCGAAATTTTGATTTTCAAATCTTGCTCGTACACAAATTCCTCATGAAATTCATGGATATATTGCTCAATAACGCGCGCCATTTCGGTAGAATTTGAAATACCCAAATTACAGGTATCCGTACCAGGACATGTCGTTACGTCTGCTGTACTATCAAAACCAGCATTTGCTATGCCTAATTGTGTAAACAAATTAAACAAGTGTGGCAATGACTCCTCACGTACATATTTAAAAAGTAAATTTTGATTTTGTGTAATACGAATATCATCCGCAATGTGATCGCGGATTCCAGCAACTAGTTCTCTCGCTTTTGAAGTCGGAATATCACCAGTCAAAATTTTCACATACACACCAAAAAAACCTTTTTGTTTTTGTTCAAAAACATTAGTGGTGCGCCATACTTGATATTTTGCGGCATCAATTGGTTCTACAGGTGCCACTACCGACGTTGGCGCTGCAGGCTGCTGTATAGTTTCTCTGTTTACAACAACAGATTTATTTTTGATTGCTACTTTTTCTTCTTCAATCAAACGCAAGACTTCTTCCAACCCTAATTTTTGAACTAGGTATTTGAAACGCGCTTTATTACGGTTATTGCGTTCGCCATGACGATCAAATACACGTAAAGTCGCTTCCATGTAAGGAATAATTTGATCTTCTGTTAAGAAATCAAAGATTTCGTGCGCCAATAAAGGCTGTGAACCTAACCCGCCACCAAGCAATACTTTGAAACCTCTTACCTCTTCCCCATCTACAATTTTCACTTTCGGAATAAATCCAAAGTCATGTATATAAGAGAATGCTGTATCTCGGTCTGAACTAGAAAAGGAAATCTTAATTTTACGTCCCATTTCGGCACAAATCGGGTTTCGTAAGAAATATTCGAAAGTTTTATGCGCATATGGTGATACATCAAATGGCTCTAATGGATCGATTCCTGCCGTAGGCGATGCTGTCACATTACGAACAGTATTACCACATGCCTCACGCAGCGTAATATCATCTTCTGCTAATTTAGCCCACAATTCTGGTGTTTTATCTAAACTAACGTAGTGTATTTGTATATCTTGACGTGTAGTCAAGTGCAGATTTTTGGAAGCATATTCATCCGAAATATCTGCAATTTTTAATATTTGCTTAAAAGTAACTTTACCAAAAGGTAATTTAATACGCACCATTTGTACCCCCGGTTGGCGCTGTCCGTACACTCCTCTAGCCAATCGTAACGAACGAAACTTCTCATCTGGAATTTGTCCTTCCTGATAAGCTCTAATCTTACGCTCGAGTTCTATAATCTCTTGCTCTACAACTGGGTTTTCTAATTCTGTTCTAAAACTTTGCATGGTTTAAAGTAAGTAGCAATCCTCGTTTAAATCTCTTCTATCTGTTACTTTTTCAAATAACACGGTACAAAGGTAAAAAATAAAAGCTATAAAAGCTATATATTCTACCAATTTAGTATATATTTGTAGAAATATTTTATTTTATAATATTCGTAAATATAATTAATGAAATTAACAAAATCATTAACTAAAGTATTAATTCTTTCAATTATATGCAGTGCATGCGCACCTAAAGTCAAAGAGGGTTATGATGAAAAGAATGGATTTGTGGGTACAATCTCCATTTCTGGGGCTTTTGCATTATACCCGATTGTTGTATTATGGGGGGAAGATTTCAAAAAATTACATCCTAACGTACGTTTTAATATTTCTGCAGGTGGTGCAGGAAAAGGAATAGCCGATGTACTTACGAATATGACCGATATAGGTCTAGTGTCTCGTGATTTGCATCCACAAGAAGTCGAGAAAGGCGCTTACCCAATTTTCGTAGCTAAAGATGCTGTATTGGGGACTTTCAACTCAAGCCATCCCAACGCAAACTTAATCAAAGAAAGAGGTTTGACACAAGAAGAGTTAGAGAATGTCTTTATACATTCGAGATATAAAACTTGGAAAGCTATCGATAATAGATTTTCAGATTCTCCTCTAGGAGTTTATGTGCGCTCTGACGCGGCTGGAGCAGCAGAAACCTGGGCTAAATTTTTCGATAAAACCCAAGAAGATCTTAAAGGTGTAGGAATATTTGGTGATCCGGGCGTAGCACAGGCAATTAAAGATAGTCCAAATGCGATAGGTTTTAACAATATTAATTATGTATACGACCTTCAAACCAAGAAAACTACGTCTAATATTGAAGTGATCCCGATCGATCAAAACAATAATGGCAAAATTGATCCAGAAGAAAACTTCTATGCAGATCTCGATGAACTGACGGAAGCTGTTGCTTTGGGTAAATACCCTTCTCCTCCTACGCGCGAACTTCTATTTGTCATCAAGAATGATAATACTAGTAAACTAATAAAAGAATTCATTCGTTTCATTTTGGATAAAAATCAACAAGGCTATTTACTAGAAAATGGATATGTGCCGCTCACAGATCAACAACGCGCAAACGAATTAGATAAATTAAACAGATAATGAAACTTAGATTACTAAAAGATTCTATTGCCAAAAATCTGTCGCGGTCACTTTTAATCATATCATTATCTGTGGTCGTACTAATTGTTATGGGTTTAGCACTGAAAGCTTCTCCTTTACTTGACAGTGTGAATTTATTCTCTATCTTAACCGAAAAAGTATGGTCGCCGCAAAAAGGAAATTTCGGTTTCCTTCCTTTTATCATGGGCACATTGTGGGTTACCTTCATATCATTAATCATATCAGTTCCATTATGTATACTAGCTGCAACCTATTTGGTCGAGTACGCTTCTGATAGATTGCGCAAGTCCGTATTGCCATTAATGAATGTATTGGCAGCAATTCCTCCAGTACTTTATGGTGTATGGGGGGTATTGTTTGTTGTTCCATTAATTTCAGAATGGATTGCACCGATATTCAATGTAAGTACCACTGGTTATTCTGTTCTTGCAGGAGGCATTGTGTTGGCTGTAATGATATTTCCGATAATGATTAGTATTATGGTGGAAGTTTTAAAAACTATTCCTAATGAACTAAAAGCTGCATCTTTATCCTTAGGCGCAACGAAATGGGAAACGATCCAAAAAGTTGTATTGCGCAAGGCGAAACCTGGTATTATAGCCGCTATCGTGTTAGCAGTCTCACGTGCGTTCGGTGAAACGGTTGCCGTATTGATGGTTTGTGGTAATATACCTAAAGTACCTCAATCTTTATTTGATGCAGGTTATCCAATCCCCGCTTTGATTGCTAATAATTTTGGTGAAATGATGTCAATTCCATTGTATGACGCGGCATTAATGTTTGCAGCATTGCTACTATTTGTCATCATTTTTGGGTTTAACCTCATTTCAAAAATTATTTTAAATAGATTGGAGGAACACGCTTAATGTCAAATATTAACAGAAGATTAAGAAGCGAAAAAATCGCTAAGATATTGATGCAAATTTCGGGCATCAGTATTACAGGTTCTTTATTTCTAATCATTGGCATTATCCTACACAAAGGATTGCCCTATATCAGTTGGGAAATGATTTCTCAATCGCCACAAGGTGGATTTTACATTGGCAAAGGCGGTGGAATTTTTAATGCTATTTTGGGATCTTTATATCTTGCAGGACTTTCTACAGTTTTAGCTACAATCGTAGGTATCCCAATCGCATTGTACCTAAATATGTACGTTAAGAAAGGTTCATTTCTTGAAAAGTCTTCCAAATTATTATTCGACGTATTATTTGGTATCCCTTCTATTGTTTACGGAGCTATAGCTTTTAGTATTATGGTTTGGCTTGGTATACGCGCCTCTTTGTTGGGTGGTGTTATCACTATTACACTATTAACAATTCCTATCGTTGTACGGACACTAGATGAATTATTGAGAACTATTCCTATTGATTTAAAAAATGTAACCAAATCTTTGGGAGCTACCACTTGGGAAACTGCTAAAGTATTACTCAAATATATCAAACCAGGAATTTTTACAGCTATATTATTAGCATTTGGTAGAGCTATTGGCGATGTTGCAGGTGTACTATTAACAACAGGTTTTTCGGATAATCTACCAAAATACATTGATGAACCAGCAGCAACTTTACCATTAGCCATATTTTTTCAATTAAGTAGTCCTATTCCAGAAGTACAAGGTAGAGCCTACGCTTCCGCTTTAGTACTTACATTGATCATTCTTATTATTGTCATATGCACGCACATTCTAGCATCGAAACAAAAGAAACACAAAATATAGTCCTTCCCAATACACCACATATTCAAATCAAGGATTTGAATGTACATATCGAAGGAGCACATATATTAAAGAATATCAATCTTGATTTTCCCAATAATTCAATTACTTCTATTATTGGTCCATCGGGTTGTGGTAAAACTACATTACTGAAAACATTAAATCGTCTGATGGATGATTCCAAAGAAGTGAATGTTACAGGTTCGGTCTTGGTAAATGGTGAGGATATTTACGCGAAAGATGCTGAAGTCACGCATATTCGTAAGAAAATGGGATTACTTTCACAAAGACCATTCCCACTTCCTATGTCTATTTTTGAGAATGTAGCTTATGGCCCTAAAATTCATGGGGAGAAAAGCAAAAAGGTGTTGGAGCAAATTGTAGAGACTCAACTCCGAAATGTGGGACTTTGGGACGAAGTAAAAGATCGTCTTGATAGTTCGGCAACAGGATTATCAATTGGTCAGCAGCAACGTCTTTGCTTAGCACGTGGATTGGCTGTTCAGCCCGAAATAATACTTGGTGATGAGAGTACTTCAGCATTGGATCCTATATCCACACAAACTATTGAAAACCTATTAATCGATTTAAAGAAAGATTATACAATTGTATTGGTTACACATATACTTCGTCAAGCACGTCGCGTTTCAGACTATATAATATTCGTTTATAACGGTGAGGTAGTAGAATTTGGAAAAACCGAAGATGTATTGATGAATCCTCAAAATCCAATAACACAGCAATACGTCAAAGGATATATAAGTTAATAAAAGGTGCCAATCAAATTAAGATTGGCATCTTCATTTTAAATGTATTATAACTAATCATTAGAGATAATACGACTAATATCTCAAAAAGCGTTGGATATATCTATCAAAAAGACCATAATCTATTTTGACAGATAAAAATCTCGAATATAATTACGATGCAGACAGGAAAATTTCTTCGTCTCCAACAGCATTAACATTTTGAATACTATCAAAGGCCATTTCAATATTCTTACAAAGCTGCATTAATTTAATAATATTAACATCTGAAGAATTTTCAAATTGATCCATTTCAAAATCGTAATAATCACCTTCCTCAAATACATCCAAAATTTCTTTTAACTCACCATCTGAGGCAATGTTTACAATTTGTGTAAACAATTGATTCCTAATTTCGCCCAATAATTGCAATGATTCAATTACCCTGTTTCTGTAAGCTTCCATAAGCGTAAGTTTAAAGTTGCATTAATAATTAAATTACTACCACAACAATTTCTATTGTCAATAACATTAGGTAATAATTACAACACAAATAAACAACATAAATACATTTCAAAAGCTTACATAAACATTTTGCTAACTAATTGTAGTGATTCTTTTACAACGGTTATAGTTTATTTATTTTCCTAAAAAACAACACTTTACAAGAAAGAAAAGCTTATTCACATTAAATTATATAATTTTCACAAGTACTAGATTATTGAGCTTTAGTGGTCACAAACATATTAATCAATAAGAAACAAGTTTTTAGAAAAAAATGTGGTTTTCATCACATAATTAAAGTCAATTGTAACAAGAAAATATAAAAAAATATCTTATCTATAAGTAAGCCAACATTTTAGATGCTGGCTTACTAAATTTTTTATTATGTTTTTGATTAAATGACACCTGCAAGAATTAATTCCTTTTCCATTTCTTGTTGTAATTTAATAGCCTCTTCGCGTGCCTTTTCAGCATAATCCTTTCCTGAGGAAGCATAAATAATTCCGCGTGTACTGTTTACTAATAAACCGCAGTCCTTATTCATTCCATACTTACACACTTCGTGCAAGGAACCTCCTTGTGCACCAACACCAGGCACTAATAAAAAATGATCAGGCGCATGTTTACGTATCTCTAAGAAAGCTTCACCACGTGTCGCTCCTACCACGTACATAAGATTTTCTATACTACCCCAACAATTTACTTTATCTATCACTTCTTGAAAAAGTTGCTTTTCATTTGCATTAGTGAAATTTTGAAAATCTTTAGAACCTTCGTTTGAAGTTAAAGCCAACACAATAGCCCATTTTTCGTCGAAATCCAAAAACGGTGTAACCGAATCTTTCCCCATATAAGGTGCTATAGTAATCGAATCGAAGGACATTCCAGATTGCGCTTGATCGAAAAATGCTTGCGCGTACATTTTTGAAGTATTTCCAATATCACCACGTTTTGCATCAGCTATACTAAAACAATTCTTGGGAAGAATTTGCCATGTCTTTTGTAAAGAATGCCATCCTTGCACGCCATAGCTCTCGTAGAAAGCAATATTAGGTTTATAAGCCACACACAAGTCTTCTGTAGCCTCTATAATCACTTTATTGAATGTGAAAATAGGGTCTTCTTCCCCCAAAAGATGTTCAGGAATTTTTGTTATATCTGTATCAAGACCTACACAAAGGAATGAACGTTTCTCCTTGATCTGCTCGATAAGTTCTTGTCTGGTCATAAAATATTATTGATTTATTAGATTTTGAATAAAATCTTCAATTGATTTTGCACTGTAATCACGCATACCTTGCTCTCTTCCAGCTAATTCACCATTTTTATCTAAAATTACAGTTGTTGGTATAGCTCCCGAAAGCCACTCATTAGGTATGCTACTATTAGGATATACAATAGGTAGATTAAGTTTCTGTTGCTGCAAAAATTTGTTTGCCCCTTCTATATCGTTTTCAATTTCTACAAGCAAAAATTGAACCTTATCGTTTCCTTTGAATTTATTATATAACGTTTCAATGGAAGGCATTTCAGCTTTACAAGGCGGACACCAAGTCGCCCAAAAATTGATAAATAATACTTTACCTTTTAGCTCATCAACATTATATAGCTTTCCCGCTTCGTCTTTAAATGACACCCTTCCTAATGATTCAGAAGTCGATTGACTTGAATTATGTTCTGAAGCAGGTTTATCTACATTTTCCAATTTAGGCTTAAAAAAACCTAATTTCATTAACTGTTGCTGAATAAAAATGCGACTACTTGGCAATAATATAAGACCAAATAAAATAGCCCATATCACATAATTCCAAATCCGTCTTTTACTACGTTTATTTTCCATAGTTTAAATCTAAAACTTAAGAATCAAATTTCTCCAATTGTTTAAGTAAAGTAGCAAAATCTTTTGGATACTCAGCTTCGAATGCATAGTGCTTGCCATCGATAGTAAAATCAACTTTTTTGGAATGTAAAGCAAAACGTTTCATAATTGGTAATTCTTCTTGTTCTTTTCCCATTGTGAAACCACGTTTTTTGATTTGAGAAAGATAAACTGGCTTGCCACGGTACATCGCATCGCCAACAATGGCAGCATGCTGTGTCGCTAAGTGAATACGTATCTGGTGCATACGACCCGTGATGGGTTTACATTCCACTAAGGTGAAATGTTTAAAATAAGTCAAGCTATTAAAGATCGTCTCCGCGGGTTTACCATTTGCTCTATCAATAGAAACATTTTTATTTCCTTGATTCAAAATTGGTAAATCCACTTTTAAGTCATTAAAGACATGCGTACCTTGGATAATAGCATGATATATTTTATTGACACGACGTTTTTCAAACTCAATAGAAACCAAACGGTAGGTTTCAGGATTTTTGGCAATCAATAACACGCCCGAAGTATCTTTATCTAGTCGGTGACAAACTTGTGCGTCTGCATGATACTTTTTTGCTAAGCGCAAAATATTGATTTCACCACCCTCGCGTTGATCCAATGATGCAATAAATGGAGGTTTATTAATAACAATTAGATTGTCATCCTCGTGAATAATAAGTTCTGCGAACTTCGGAAATTTAAATAAACGGTTTTCGTTTTGCGTCATCTTGCAAAAATAACAAAACAATACGAGTATTTTGGATATTTGAGGTTTTTACAATATTATGAACGGATAGCTATTTTTATTTATAATTTTGCAACTAAACTAAGAGAGAACATGTCTGTACACAAACCCATAAAACGTATCACTACCTCTGCATTACGCGATATGAAGGCCAGAGGCGAAAAAATCAGTATGCTTACAAGCTATGATTATTCTATGGCGCGAGCATTGGATGAAGCAGGAGTTGACGTTATTTTGGTTGGTGATTCGGCTGCGAATGTGTTTGCTGGCTATGAAACGACACTTCCCATCACATTAGACCACATGATCTATCATGCCGCTGCTGTAGCGCGTGGCGCAAAAAGAGCGATGGTACTGGCTGATTTACCTTTTGGAGAATACCAAGGTTCTACCGAAAAAGCTTACGAAGCAGCTGTACGTATGATGAAAGAATCAGGAGCGCATGCACTGAAATTGGAAGGTGGTGAAGAGATTATTGACAATATCAAAAAGATTGTGAATGCAGGCATTCCAGTATGTGGACATTTGGGGTTAACACCTCAATCTATCTACAAGTTTGGAGATTTTGGTGTCCGCGCTAAAGAAGAAGCTGAAGCAGAACGTTTGAAAACTGATGCTCTAGCATTGCAAGAAGCTGGATGTTTTGCTATTGTTTTGGAAAAAATTCCAGCTAAATTAGCCGAAGAAGTTTCGAAGTCCTTGCAAATCCCAACAGTAGGAATCGGTGCAGGGAATGGTTGTGACGGTCAGGTATTAGTAGTCAATGATATGTTGGGTATGACAAAAGATTTTAAACCAAAATTTTTGCGTCAATACGCAAATCTATTTGACACAATAACCAATGCTACAGCGCAATATGTAGCGGATGTTAAATCAAAGGATTATCCAAACGAAAAAGAACAATATTAAAAATACTGGATGATAAAAATCATCATTATAGTTGCCCTTATTGCTATGCTCATCTTTTCAATTGTGCGTAAGCTAAATCTTTTTGGATCATGGAGTACGACTCAACGATTGTCCTCTCCTTCCGAAATTATTGAAATAAGTGCCCCTTTATCCATCTACAAATCTGCTGTAAAGAAAACACTTATTACTGTTGGCGTTGGTGTATTACTATTATTAATTACTATGGTATTGGCTAGTAAATTCAAAATTGCCTTAATCATGCTCCCTGTCAGTCTCTATTTGATTGGTCAATTTTTCATTTTGAACAATCATCTGAAAGCAAGTAAAAATCAACGCATGATTTACAACAGCCTAACACATGAAATTCAAGTTGAAGACAACAACAACAAGGTTCAGAATTTCAATTTATTAAACGACGTAAAAAGAGTTTCGGAAGTAAAATCTGTGCAAAAGAACAATGGTTTATTATTTGGCTATTACGTATTGCATACGCAAAAGGAAAACTACTTTATTCCTTATATAATCGCACAAAATCCGCAAACAAGGCCTTTCTTCGATAAGTTGCAATTATTTGATCGAGAGATTGAAACAAAATTATTCCCAATAATTTAATTTTAATATATTTGATTTAATCACTTACATTAAAATCAATTATACGCTATATGCGCTACATACTACTATTTGCATTTATCACCCAATTTATCATCTCTTGTAATTCTTCGAAAAAAGAGAAAACACCCGAAGAGATTGAAAAAGCTAAACAAGACAGTATTGAAAATGTACGCAAAGAGCAGGAAGAAGCCGAAAAAAAACGTGCAAGAACTGCTGCGGATATAAAACTCAAAAAAGAGCTGAAATACGACAAATACACACTCGAGGACAAATATGAATACAATGACACGTTCCGCGTTTTTCAATGGGAAAAGATCAAAGAAAAACTAGCTTATATCGAGAATTTTCAGCGTGAGCATAACCAATATGGATTGGTTTCAAATTACAAAAACAAACATGGCGAAGCACCTACAGTAGCAAATTTCAAACGAAATGCGTACAAAAGAGTGTCAGACACGTTGGGCACAGAACGTTATCAGTCTGCTCCCCTATACCAAGTTGGCGAAACTAAACTTCCATCGATTTATGGTCGTGATGGCTCATTAGTCAAAATTTTATCTAGCGATACGCTCAAAATGGTTCGTGTAAAAGGTTTAAGCAATTTTGAAGGTGAATGGGATATTCCAAAACGATATGTAAAAGCTTTAGGCGACACATTATCATTCAAACATATAGTGGTAATTGATGTTACCAATCAAAATATCTGTGCGTTGGATCATATTGATGACACATGGTACATCCGTAGCATGAATAAAGCAACCACTGGCAAGCATAATCCTCCATATGCAATGGAAACTCCTGTAGGAATGTTTTTGGTGCAAGAACAGAAAGCGAAGATGTTTTATTACAAGGATGGTACGACAAGTATTGAAGGATTTGCGCCTTGGGCATCACGTTTTACAAATGGAGCGTATATACATGGTGTCCCTGTTAATAATCCAAAAGGACAGATAATTGAGACTAGCTGGAGTCTAGGTACAGTGCCGCGTTCACATATGTGTGTTCGCAATGCTTCCTCACATTCAAAGTTTATTTATGACTGGGTGAAACCTTATTCTTCGTTAGTAATTGTCATAGATTAACCATAAGTTAAGGATTTAACATTTCTTAACACTTTTATAAATAATTGATAACGAATTTTGTACATCACGAAAGGATAAAGTGCGCTTATGAGAAAAACAAAAATTATTACTTTAGTAACAACCTGTATAGGACTTGTTACTATAATCAGTCAAACCGCAGCAACCTACCTTCAGCCGCAAGTAACGGCGAATATTCCAAATAAAATTGAAAAAGATTCCGCTTATGTAGATACGAGATCTGAATCTGAAATCTTATATGAGGAAATTGGTCTTGCCGGTAAATTAAAATTCGAAGCCTTCGATAAAGCGATGATAGGTTATGAAAATTTGGAATTTAAAAACAAAGATATTATCACGGTTATAGACTTTACACTGCCATCTACAGAAAAACGCATGCATGTCATCGACATGAAAAATAAGAAAGTACTGTATAATACAATTGTATCACACGGCCGAAATAGTGGCGAAAAATATGCTACTTCGTTTTCAAATAGTCACGGTTCGTTTCAAAGTTCTTTAGGATTTTATACGACAGAAAACACCTATATGGGTGGAAATGGCTATTCATTGGTGTTACACGGTTTGGAAAAAGGAATTAATGACCAAGCAAAACCAAGAGCGGTAGTGATACATGGTGCGGATTATTGCAGTCAATCTGTCATTAATGCCACAGGTAGATTAGGGAGAAGCTACGGTTGTCCTGCTCTGCCACGCGAAGTGAATAAACCTATCATTAATACAATAAAGAATGGAACTATGGTGTTTATTTATGCTGAAGATCCATCATATTTAGCCAGCTCAAAAATATTAAAGAAATCAACGAATACGCTATTGGCTCAAAGAGATGTTGTCAATGACATTGATAGCGCTTATTCTACTTATTAAATATCCGATCCCATAAAATTTATAATTGTTTTAATTGTCGCCAACATTTAGGTAAATGTTGGCGCTAATTTTTTTTGTGCTACCATCTATTTTTATCAGTACAACGAGTTATAAATTAATTTTGCATAACATTGCTAAAATTAATTTTAAGATTAAAAAGTGTTTTTATTATATTACAATTTTAGTAACAATAGCATTACACTTTGATTTATTTAATCTATAAGGTAAAATTATTACTGTTTTAGCAAGCCATTTTTATAATCAACATAACAACATTATGAGTAAACAAAAATCAACCAATCTAAATGCTTTTGTTTCAAAATTTGGATTTAGTCTTCTTCTGATCTTTACAATATCTTTCCATTCAAAAGGCCAAGATATTGTGATTGAAACGCAAAACTCTGCGCTAGTATTTCGTGTAAGTTCAGCCAAAACTTTACAACAAATATATTTGGGTGAAGCTTTATCCAATAAAGGAGATTATCAGCAATTGCCAAATACGGAAATTGACACATGGATAACAGGTGGAATGAACACCATTCGCGAGCCAGCTTTGCTGATAAAACAAGCAGACGGTAGTATTAGAAAATTAAGCTTCAGCAGCATTGCAATTGAATGCAGAAAAGTATTATTTGAAACACTTTTACGGCGATTGGATCAATGAAATGCGCAACGAAGAGGTTTTACTTCCACAAGGAATTCACCGAATAGAATCAAAATTAGAGACAAGAGCTACAAACTTTGATTTACCATCATTCTTATTATCTGTTGACAAACCCGCAACAGAAGATGAAGGAACTGTCATTGCAGATACTCTCGCTTGGTCAGGAAATTTCAAATCCTTCATGGTATCAACAACTATTCTTCTGCATATAATTTGGCCGCAGGCAAAGAATTTAAGACACCTTCATTCATCTATACCTTTACGACGAAAGGTAAAGGTCAAGCAAGTCGTAATTTATACAAATGGGCTTTGGACTACGGTATCTATAAAGGTCGTGAAATGAGAACAACATTGTTAAATAACTGGGAAGCTACCTATTTTGACTTTGATGAGAAAAAACTAGATCATATGTTTGGCGATGCTAAAAAACTTGGAGTTGATTTATTCTTGCTAGACGATGGATGGTTTGGTAACAAATATCCACGTAATAATGACCATACAAGTTTAGGTGACTGGGAACCAAACAAGGAAAAATTGCTAAATGGAATTGGACATCTCGTAAAATTAGCGCATGATAAAGGTGTGAAATTTGGTATCTGGGTTGAGCCAGAAATGATCAGTGCAAAAAGTGAGTTGTACGAAAAACACCCTGACTGGGTATTGAAACTTCCAAATCGTGATATTCATGAGCGTAGACAACAATTGGTATTAAATATGACTAATCCAAAAGTCCAAGATTACGTCTACAATGTATTGGATAAAATCATGCAAGATGGCAAGGACATCGCGTACATCAAGTGGGATTGTAATCGCTACATGACTAACCAACACTCACCTTACCTGAAGGATAATCAGAATAATCTTTTCGTAGACTATGTGAATGGTTTATACAGTGTTCTTTAGCGCTTCAGAGGCAAATATCCAGAATTAGAAATGATGTGGTGTAGCGGCGGTGGCGGTAGAGCAGAATACGGTGGTTTGAAGTACTTCCAAGAATTTTGGCCAAGTGATAATACAGATGGATTGCAGCGCGTGTACTTGCAATATTCGTACTCGTACTTTTTCCCTTTTGCAGCACAGTGTGCACACGTAACATCTTGGGGTAAACAGCCGATCAAATTCCGTACAGACGTAGCAATGAGCGGGAAATTAGGTTTTGATATCGAATTAGAGAAATTTAGCGGAGACGAATTAACTTATTACCAAGAAGCAGTAAAGAATTTCAACAGACTACAAACAGTGATTGGTCAGGGTGAAATTTATCGTTTAATATCTCCTTACAACAACAATTCTGCAGCATGGATGACTATTTCTGAGGATAAATCTAAAGCTGTATTGTTCCAATTACAACCTGAATATACTTTCTGGTGATGTGTTTAGCAAACTAGTCTTGAAAGGTTTGGATCCGAATAAAAAATACATCATTAAAGAAATCAATTTGATGCCAAATCAAAAACCTCAATTCAATAGAAATGAACAGACTTTCTCTGGGGATTATTTAATGAAAGTCGGATTAGATTGGTACTTGAGAGGTAGTATAAAAAGTTCGATCTTAGAAATTACGAGTAATTAAGAAACAAAAAAAAATATAAACAGAGCAGGCGAGATTCTTTAATCCCGCCTGCTCTGTTTATTATATATGCGCAGTATATTTAATTTTTGGAATATCCCATAAATCAAAATCGATTTGAAGATTTTCTAATTCTTGCACAGCTAGGATCAACTTGTCTAGGTGATGCTGAGTGCGAACACCGATCACAGCTGATGTGATTTTCTTGTAACGTAATAAATAGGAAAGTGCTATGGATTCCTTAGAAATATCTAATTGATTCGAAACGTCCTGAACGTTTTGAATAATATTAGCAACTTCAGTTTCGCTATGCTCTAAGTAGGATTTTGGGGACTTTCCAACTAATAAACCCTGTGCAAATGCACCTCTTGACAAAATTGAAATATTCTCATTTTCAAACTCCTTCAAATAAGGTTCTGGTCGAGTATCTAAAAGGCTATATTGCAACATATTAGAAACCATATTCGAATCTTTAGCAAATCGTAAAAACACATTTGGGCGAATAGATGAAATCCCATACACTCTTATCTTTCCACTCGAAACCAAATTTTCTAAAGTTTCTATAACCTCATCAAAATTATCTTCTATAGTTCCACCATGTATTTGATAAAGATCAACATAATCTGTCTGAAGCCTTGTCAGCGAGTCTTCGATAGCTTGATTGATATAATCTTTTGATACATCCCAAGTCCAGCCATATTTGTCCGCATTCCATTTATTCCCAACTTTGGTAGCTAAAACTACCTTATCTCGATTGCCCTTTAGGGCATTACCGAGCAGCTTTTCATTCTCACCAAAATCATATAAGTCAGCTGTATCGAAATAATTAATGCCCGAAGCAATGGCTTTATGAATTAAATATTCATTTTCGGACGTATTTGCAGCTTGTAAAGACATGCATCCAAAGCCTACTTCTGAAATTAAAATATCCGATTTACCTAACTTATTGTAGCGCATATATTATTTTATACCTAAAAGTTCAACCTCAAAGATTAGCACACTATAAGCTGGAATAGAACCTGTTGCACGTTCGCCATAAGCTAAATGATACGGCACATAAAACTTGTACTTAGAACCAACCTTCATCAACGGAATACCAATTTTCCAACCCTCAATCACACGATTCAAATTTAACGTCAATGATTCGTTACGGTCATAAGAACTATCAAACTGTGTCCCGTCGATCAATGTACCTTTGTAATGAACTTCCACTTCAGATTCTGAAGTAGGTTGCGGCCCCTCTCCTTCTTTCAAGACTTCATATTGTACACCTTCTGGAGTAGATTTGACTTCTGGTCTTTGTTTATTTTTAGCTAAAAATTCTTCACCTGGTTTCTTTAGCTCTGCATTCTTTCTTTCGTATATTTTGGTGAATTCCTTTTGAATCACATCCATATTTTGGTCTTCAGTCAACAACAATGAATCTCCTTTTAACGCAGAATTCAATCCTTTGAGGAAAACTTCAGATGTAATTTCAAATCCCGCATTTTTTAGATTTTTAGAAACATCTACACCCAAAGCATACGATAAAGAATCTTTCGTTGATTTTAAAGCAAAGGGTTGAACTGTGGTAGCAACAGATTTAGCCGTTTTATTTGTTGTGGAATTAGTTTTCTTTTTGGTTTGGGCATCTACATTATGGACGGCAGCACCAAAAAATAATAAGGCGTAAATAAATTTTAATTTCATGTATTTTTAGATATAATTGATTCTACAATTTGCATAGTATTGTTTGGATAATCCACTTTGACTTTATTCGTGCTGTTTAACCAAACCTCTATATCGTACTCATATTTCTTTTTTAAACTTTTAATTATTGGAATTCCAATATCTTCTAGTGCAGCGGCATTTAGATGTTGTTCGTATTGATTTTTCATTGGAATAGCCAGTACTTTTTTACCTAGATATAAGGCTTCCGCTGGTGTTTCAAATCCTGCTCCGCATAACACTCCTTCTGCTGAAGCCATACTTTTCACAAATGCATCGTTATCGATAGGCTGAATTTTCACATTCTTGACATGTAATGGTTTATTATTATGCTTCGAAAAAACTTCCCATTGCACATCTGAAAATTTGGTTAAATGCTTCAACAAATGCGCATCATCATAACTTGGCAAATAAACAGTGTAATGTCCCAAATTTGTAGGTTCTAATTTGCGGATTGGCTCACGAATGACTGGTGTAAAAATTGATTTATGGTATTGCTTAAAATGAAATCCATATGCTTGTGATACGGGCGCATAATTTTTCATAATGAATTTACCCATCATATCCGTCTCTTCGGGCTTTGGACTATTAGGATGCATTGCGCCTATCTGATGACTCAACCCTATACATGGAAGATCTTTTGTCTGACACGCCCAAGCTGTAATCGGTTCAAAGTCATTAATTACAAGGTCATAATCTTGCACAGGCACTTCATTTACTTCTTGCAAGAGCTTACGTACAGTCGAACTCATAAAAGTCTTCCATAAATCAACTCCGCCAGATTTCCCGAAGATAAAACTTAACCCATGAAGTCTATATTTGATATCAAAGGGCATACAAATATCCGCCTGAATACCACTCATAAGCACATCAACTGTACCAAACTGTTGCAGACAAGGAATAATATCCATAGCTCGGCACAAATGCCCGTTTCCTGTCCCCTGAATAGCATAAAGTATCTTCATGTATAGCAATATAATGTGAGTCGAAAATACATAATTTTATTAAATAAGGTCATAAATTCATATTAAACTACTTTTAATTAAAAATTTTTCATAAATTATAGTACATAATCCACTAATTATGAATCACTTTCATCTTTTATCGATAGGTATTATCCTACTGTTTTGTTCTTGGGGATTCAATCCGCATAAAAAAATCAATGAAACGGCCGTTTTTCTACTTCCAACAGAATTAGCTTCCTATTATAAAACACATATTAAACAAATAACTTCAAAGGCAGTTGATGCGGATAAAAGATGTTATGTTGATACAATCGAAGGCCCAAAGCATTATATTGATTTGGACAAATACGATCATATTGATAGCATTCCCATTCATTGGTCTAAGGCTAAAGAAAAACTAAATGAAAAGAAATTGCTTACTCAAGGTATTGTTCCTTGGCAAATTAATAGAACTTACTTGAATTTGGTGGAGGCGTTCAAAACCAAAAACAATAAAAGAATAGTTCAATTGAGTGCGGACTTAGGACATTATGTAGCAGATGCGCATGTGCCACTGCATACAACCAGTAATTACAATGGTCAACACCAATCAAATTGGTATTCATGTGCTCTGGGAAACACGTATTCCCGAAATGTATATGGGTCAGTATGATTTATTCATAGGTCCTGCGCAATACATTAAAGATCCAGTAGAATACGCGTGGAAAATTGTACGCGAAAGTAATGCGCTGGTTGACTCCATATTGCAGATAGAGAAAAATCTGTCCAACACATTTAAATCAACAGAAATAAGATCATATATCGAGCGCAACAATCAACTGATTCAAACCTATTCGGACAAATATGTCAAAGCTTACGATCTTGCGATGAACGGAATGGTACAGCGTCGGTTCAAATCTGCAATACATGCGGTATCATCGTTTTGGTATTCGGTATGGATTGATGCAGGACAACCAAAATTACCTTCTATTCAGGATAGTGGTGAATTAGAGGAATCATATCCAAATTTGGAGAATAAAAAACCTTTAGGACGTGAAGAATGGCATGAATAGTTTAATTCAACATTTCTCGTGTAATTAATAGCGATCCCTTCCGAATTATAGGTCGCTCTCCTATTTTGTTCAACTTTAAGATATAAAAATAAGTTCCATCACGCACAGTAGAATTTACCTCCCAATTATTTTGATAATTTGAATTTTGATAGATTAAATTTTTGAATCTATCAAAAACTTGCAACTCTACACTTTCGAATTGATATAATCCAATGATCTCAAAAAAATCATTTAAACCATCTCCATTAGGTGTAATTACATTAGGTATCAATATTCCAGAAATTTCAATTTTTACATTTGCGGGCTCGGACCAATTACCATTTTTATCCATTATCCGGTAAGTAAAATCATCTACTCCAGAAAATGTTTTATCAGACTCATAGCTGAACTCGCCTTTTCCCAGATAAACTAATGTGCCATTTGAAGGCTGGTTAATTACACTAATACTTTCTAAATCAAGTTCAGAATACGCTACATAATCATTTAAGGTTGGATTGATTTTTATTTTTGTATTATAGTTCTGAATGAAATAATCATTAACTGTAACGGGGATTGTCTTAATTATTTCAATATCTACACGAACAATCTCACTTGAGAGTATACTATTATCAATAATGCGATATGTAAAATAATCTGTTCCACTTTCGAGATTATTATGTTGTGTAAAATATATATCCACACCATTTATCGACAGACTGCCCATTGATGGTTGTTCTATAATCTCAATTCTCCCATTTTCCCAACCACTGCTACCCTTTTGATCGTTTGCAAGAATTTGGAGTGATGCATTTTGGCTTTGAAAGATTTCTATGTAGTCTGGCAAAGCTATTGGAGGTTTTGCAACTATAGTTATTGTTTTCTGGTTATCTAAAAATGTATTCCCAGAAGTATCTCTAAGAAGATTCGCATATTTTACATCTTTCGCCTCCACCACTGCAGAATTTTCTATATACCCTCTACTGATATCTGCACTTGTGATGTGATAGGGGAATTCGACAAAAATAGTTTTGTTACTAACTTGATTAGGTGAAACTGTGTGTGATGAAGTGAATAATAGATTATCAAATAACTTAATATCCTGAATACCAACATCCCCTTGATGTAGTATTTCAAAGCGATATATTATCGTATCATTTACTGTGAATTGATTATTTTCACCTGTACCACGATTTACAACAGATTTTTTTAATTGTATTACAGGAAGCTTATCAATATCAATTTTTGTACTGTCATCATTCGTATAGGTTGTACCAGAAATATCTTTGACATCAAAGTTTCTTGGATTTTTCCCTACAACGAAAGCTCTATTTATAATAAATTTTCTATTCACATCTTCATCTGTAATTGTATATGGAACAACGATATCGAACTCTTGACCAACAGCTAACACCACTTCATCTAAGGGTAAACGAGAAGGAGATAATAATGAATCCAGAATAACTAATTCAGAAATATTCACCTGACCGACATTACGAATTGTAAATTTATATTCTAATATCTCACCAGCTTCCTGAAATCCAAAACCATTGCTATCTACATGCCTTACCTCTTTTAGGAGTGAAATTTTCCCTCTTTCATTTATAGGTTCCAGCAAAAATACATCTGCGTTTGTCTTTGTATTATTACAGCCACTCGGAGCACATTCTTCACGTGCAGACTTAGGATCTAATTCTGCAATATTGTTAAGCGTTGCATCTGGATCAGTGTAACCTTTAGGTCTAACTACTCCTGCCTCTGCAAGTACATGACCATAAATATCATCAGGAACATTATTTGCGAAAGCGCTAATAAGAAATGTAGCTTCACAACCATTTTCTATATTTAGAGTCAGAGTTAAAGTATTGTTGAATTTATTTATTGAACCAATACTTGCACAATCATTAGTTTCCAAAGTGACATTTTCAATTTGGAAACCTAAAGGTAAACTGAATTCAAATTTACCATTAATAACATCTGAAGGTCCATTATTTCTTACTTTAGCTGTAAAATTAACCCTTTCATTCAGTTCAATGGTATCTTTATCTGCCAAAAGAGAGACAACTTCTAAATCAGCAACTTCTACTACTATTTCCTTTTCTGACAACTCTTCTACATGAACAGCATACGACCAAGTATTCATAGCCATATTATTGCCAAAACTATTTGAACCAGTAAATAGATTATTATTAGCACTTCCTGAAGACACAGTATATGTTCCCCAACGGTGTCCATTGACATTACTTAAAATCCCTTCCAGATTCACTATGGGATTAGAATGTTCAGCTATGTTATTACCACGAGGAATATTACTATCATCCCAATATATAATTGCTGGCTCTAGTAATCCATTATCTCTATTTAGCCTTTCTAACTTTAACCCATTAGGATTTGTTTCCATGTCAAAATAAGGAAAATGAACTTCTCCCTCAATAGATGAAATACTAACTTGAATAGTATAAGAACCACCTGGCACTAAATTTCCATCACCATCAATTCCAGGCCAAACAAATTTATTTTCTCCTATCTCTCCTTGTACTATTGATTCCCATGGAATGAAATTAATATTTTCATCGATACTCCTAACTATTACCTTATATCTTCCAGCATAATTAGTGTGAAATGAAATTTCACTTCCCTTTGTATTTATATTATTTTCGGTAGATTCTGAACTACCTACCTTAATATTTTTAACACTAGGAATCTGCACTTCGTTCAGCAACCAAGTTGATCCCAACGCACTATGACTATTTTGCGGCAAGTCTGCATTAGGCACGGTGTAAAATATTTTGTGCGTTACGAATTCATTTCCAATATCTTTTGAATTGGGATTATGAAGATGAGCATTGTATCCTTCTGTCGAGCTCTTATAACTTGGTGTATTATCTGAATTTAAAATCCCTGAATTATTAACAAAATAGGTAAACTTCAGTCCTATACTGCCATTTCCGTCCACCTTATAATAATAACCATCTTTTGTTAATACATAATTTACCCCAAAATAGGCGCGATTAATGTTTGCCATATTGTCGCCATGTATGTGTAGATTCAATACATTGACAAACACTCGACCACCTAACCACTCTGTGTCTGATTTGTTTCTCACAGAAACGTCCCAAGCAGCTATTACATTTTGATTATCGGGCTGAGTCCAATTATCATTTGCTCCTACGTTAGGAATAGCATTATTATTAGCTGTGCTATCTGGAGTTAAAAATTCAATCATCCATATTCCATCCTCTTGAGCTGTTATTTCAAAAGGTTGGTACCCTACTCGTGGTCCTGCTAATTCTGCTTGTCTATTTGTGAAGCCAGCAGATCCACTAATTTTTCCCAACACATCGTTTCCTGTTGAATATTGTCTTCCAGAAGGACTTACTATACGAATTGTTCCTCCTCTAACACCTTGTGCACTTGATGCCACAGCAAGTGTTTCATCCTTCTGTAGATAAGCAAAATGTCTTGCATGATTATAATAAATATGAGTTAATATACCACTTTGATAAGTTATACTTTCCATGAAAGCTCGCCCGCCCCTAACTCCATTGGGGTATAAGTCTTTTGAGCCATCTGCAAATACCTCTATACTGTGGACTAAGAATATAACATAGATAATAGCTCTTAGGAAGACGCTCATAATTACGATTGGCTAAAATCAAATATAACATTTTGACAATTAAATAACCAATGCACATCTACATTAGACACATATGGCCAATGACATAATAGCAAATAATCGTACCTTTGCACTCTAATAATTATAGAATGTCACATCAAGTTCCTGAAGACGGATCATTATTACCTCTAATGGAGGATTTTTACACTATTCAAGGTGAAGGATATCATACTGGAAAAGCTGCATATTTCATACGTCTTGGAGGTTGTGACGTAGGTTGCCACTGGTGTGATGTCAAGGAAAGTTGGGATGCTGATTTACATCCTCTTACTTCTGTTGAAACAATTGTAAATAATTCAAAAACTCATCCCTCAAAAACAGTTGTCATTACAGGTGGTGAGCCTTTAATCTATAATTTAGATTTGCTGACGAGACGTTTGAAAGAGGAAGGAATTGAAACTTTTATCGAAACCTCGGGAGCATATCCATTAAGCGGAGATTGGGATTGGATTTGTCTATCTCCAAAGAAATTTAAAGGTCCGAGACCAGAAGTTTTAGCAGCTGCTGGTGAATTGAAAGTTATTGTTTTTAACAAATCTGATTTCCTATGGGCTGAAGAGCATGCCGCATTAGCAGCACCAAATTGCAAGCTTTATTTACAACCTGAATGGTCAAAAGCAGCAGAGGTTACACCACTTATTATTGATTATGTAAAGGATAATCCAAAGTGGAATATTTCCTTACAAACCCACAAATATTTAAATATTCCTTAATAATAAAATAAGCGCGGATGAAAGATCATTCGCGCTTATTTTGTTATTATATATTTGCTTACTTTTTATAATATTTCA
>NZ_VIQM01000107.1 GCF_008520265.1 Sphingobacterium cavernae | reverse complement strand
GTTATTAAACAATGGCATAAATCGAACCGTTTTACATTCCTATTTTTTTCAGATTGGCACAAATCGAAACGAAAATTTTGGCACTGTTTGACCGAAAACGGTGGCACAAATCAATCCGAAATATCCATTGAAAAAATAACAGATCAAATAGAGCTTGGAAATATCGCAAGCAATGAAGAGAATCCAAAGCTGAGAAAAATTGCAATTGAAAAAATAACAGACCAAATCGAACTTGGAAATATCGCAAGCAATGAAGAGGATCCAAAGCTGAGAAAAATTGCAATTGAAAAAATAACAGATCAAATAGAGCTTGGAAATATCGCAAGCAATGAAGAGGATCCAAAGCTGAGAAAAATTGCAATTGAAAAAATAACAGACCAAATCGAACTTGGAAATATCGCAAGCAATGAAGAGAATCCAAAGCTGAGAAAAATTGCAATTGAAAAAATGAATAAAGCTGAAAAATAATTCTCCTCATGATCTTTCTTGAATAGACGAATTATCACTTATACAAATACTATCTTGTATTGTTATAGTTTCGCAATACGGTGGTTTATTGAGATTTTATAAAAGGCATCTTACTACCATATTAAACCTATAAAACAATATCTCAACAACTTATATCATTAATCAAAGTCTCATATATTTACTATATATGAGTTTTATGTAACAAATTATGAAAATTGGGTACGCAAGAGTTTCAACTAAAGACCAAAATTTGGATTTGCAAATTGAAGCTTTACAAAAAGCAGGTTGTGAAAAAATATATCAAGAAAAAATTTCGGGAGCAACAAAGAATCGACCAGAACTTGACAAAATGATTGAGCAGTTTAGACAGGGGGATGAGCTTTATGTATGGCGATTAGACCGACTAGGAAGAAGTTTAAAAAATATAATTGATTTAGTATTGAGCTTAAATGATAAAGGAATCATTATAAAGGGTATTTCTGATAGTGTAGATACCTCAACTATTAATGGTAGACTATTTCTTAACCTTATGGCTTCATTGGCAGAATATGAAAGGGAGCTAATAAGAGAAAGAACAAATGCAGGTTTGCAATCCGCAAGAGCAAGAGGAAGAACCGGTGGCAGACCTAAAGGATTTACAAAAGAAAAGGTGGCTAAATTATTAGTAATGCGCTCTATCTATAAAGATTTAACTAAAACACCCGAAGAAATTTATAAAGGACTTGGACTAACCAGAGCAACATTTTACAGATACGCTAAAATTCTTGATAACCACACAAATGAAGAAATAAAACAAATGCAAATCAAATAATCTCAGAAAAATATAAAACAATTATAGCTTAAATTTTGATTTGTTATAATATTGTTATAACTTTATTATTATGAAAACTAAAGTTAGAAAAATCGGTAATTCTTTTGGAATTATAATAGGAAAGCAAATTCTTGACCAACTCCATGTTACAGATGAAGTTTATTTATCTGTCAAGGATTCTAAAATCATTATCGAAGCAGTTAAATCAAAACATCGTGAAAACTGGGAAGAAATGTTATTAAAAGCCAACTCTTTAAAAGATAAAGATGCTTTAGAATATTTTGATAATGATTTCGACAAAACAGAATGGACATGGTAAAAAGATTTGAAGTTTATTTTATTGACCTTAATCCTACCATTGGTAGCGAAATTAATAAAATTAGACCTGCTGTTATAGTTTCACCAAATGAAATGAATAATGCTTTAAACACAGTAATTATTGCACCGCTGACATCGACCCTAAAGCCTTATCCTATGCGCGTAAATTGTAAGGTAGATGGAAAGCAAGGTCAGATTGCTTTAGACCATATAAGATCTGTTGATAAAAAAAGATTAAAGGGTAAACTAGGGGAAATTGAAAATTCTACACAAAAAGAAGTTGTTAATACTTTATTGGAAATGTTCTCTTAAGTTAATCTCACCAAACGATAAAATTTAACAAAAAATGTGGGAGTGTAAAATAAACTGTGTCAATGGTTGAATTACCTCCCCGCGGGGCGGTAATTCAACCATTTTTCTTATTGCAAATCTAACACCATTCTTCCCGGAAACCAAATTGCTAATTTCTGTGCTGTT
>NZ_VIQM01000106.1 GCF_008520265.1 Sphingobacterium cavernae | reverse complement strand
TGCTAACAATGGCTCGGCGACTTACGTCGCTTGCCGTAAGCCGCCGCTGCGCGGACTGCTTACAACAAGCGACTTGGCTAAATAGCTCCGCTTTTGTATCTTCGATACAGCTTCGCTACTTCGCCAAGTCGCCGAGCCATTATGCGGCACCATAGGAAGACAGCCAACGAATAAAGAATGACAGAAAAGAAAAACATATTCCTCGACAAAGATTTAAGATGCGGTGGCTTCTATGAACTTGCTATTCAGGTTTGCCCAAGTATTGACAACGACCCAATAAAACTCTACACTGACTTTATTTGGACACTTAATAATGTTTCAGGACCTTTTGATGAAGACTTTAATACTATACAGACAGACATTGAAATTTTTCAACACCGTGGACTTATAAGACTTGACAATTTTGTCATTCCATTTTTGACTTATAATGTTCGTGAAACAGAACCAATTGAAACAGGATTTAATTGGTTTGACATCTGTTTTTATACAGCAGCGATTGAACACGTTTTTGGTTCAGAATATCAGACTTGGACGGAAAATCCAAAAGTCCCAAAAGAATTGACCGACTTTTTCACCAAGACATTGAAGGACTTGTATAAAATATTTCCATTTGAACTTGCAATGTTAGACTTTGAAGTTTCGGGACAGTATTACTTAGACGATTTAACCAAACCACTGATAAACAATTGGACATCCTCCACTTTTTACGTGGGACAAAAAAAACTATGACTTAATAGCAACTGGGAATAGAAAATTTATAAAACAGATTGAAGAACTTTGACGGAAAAATAGAATGGCGACCGCATAACAGGCGTTTGGCTCAATGGCGGATGACGTGGTTAATTGAACATTCTACCTCGCATCAACTTTTGTGGTGTATTGAAAGTTTTGTGTTCCGAAATCAGCCACATTGCCTACTGCGGGAACGTCAGCAGAAACCACCCATAACCTGTAACCAAACTTTGTAAATTAAATTATTTGTAATTGAACCAAACTATTATGGCAAAACATACATCAGGATATATAAAAAGGAAGAAAATTGCCAACTCAGGTAAAAACAATCTTTTTTATGAATTATTTGAACCAATAAATGAACCTCCAAAGGCTACTGTCCTCATTCTACACGGAATGCAGGAGCATAGCGGTCGTTATAAAAATTTCGCAGAATATCTGTCGAACAACGGTTTTGCAGTTCTTTTATACGACCATCTCGGACACGGAAAAACGGCGGAAAACCGGAAAGAACTAGGTTATTTTCAAATAGAAAATCCCAAACAGCAACTGATAGATGATGCCGCAACGATGGCAGGATTTTTAGAAAACAACTACCCTAACATTTCTCACTTTTTACTAGGTCATTCTATGGGATCTTTCATTGCAAGATGCTTACTTCAGAATCAGGAAGCTGATTTTAAAGGTGCGATCATTGTGGGAACGGGAGGAAAAATCAACGGAATCGGTCTAGCTAAATTTTTCCTGTCCATCAACAATATTATTGCTCCAAAACACCGGAGCAAATTCATCAACCGAACTTTTTCAAAAATTAATAATCAACAATTTAAAGGCGAGAAAGATGGCGACCTTACCAGTTGGCTGAGCCTCAGCAAATCCAACCGTGAATCATTTTGCCAGGACAGCCTATGCGGAGTACCTTTTACCAATAATGGTTTTTACGCACTCGTTTCTCTAAACCATCAGGCAACGGATAGAAAATGGGCAGAAAAATTACCAAAAGAATTTCCTTTTCTTTTTGTAAGCGGAGCTGATGATCCGATAGGAAACTTCGGAAAAGGTGTCGAAAAAACGGTAACACAAATGCAAAAAGATGGTTTTACAGATGTTAAAACTAAAATTTATCCTGCTATGCGGCACGAAATACTTAATGAAGATATTAAAGAATCTGTATATGAAAGTATAAAGGATTGGATCTATGAAAAAATATCACAACCAGAAAAGTAAACAAAAAAGTATTTTAATTAAAAAAATGATTAATAATTAAAATACTTAGTTTTTAATGGAAATTAAGCAAAGCGTTGGACATTAATAATCTAATAACCTGAATTCGATTATTAATTGTATTTAAAATTGCAATCATGGTGGTAAATGTTTATATTTAAGTATCTGAAATTCAAATATTTAACAATATACCAGACCATGATTACATACGATAAAGTTACCG
>NZ_VIQM01000105.1 GCF_008520265.1 Sphingobacterium cavernae | reverse complement strand
ACATTCTGGGTGCCCGCTCAGTTGTTATAGGGCAAATATAGGTATTAAGAATGCATTTAAATCAAAGTCTAAATGTTATGTATGTTTAATTCAAAAAATCTAATGTTTTTTGAATATCTTCTAAAGTACCATCGGTTTTAATAACTTTTAGATTTTTATCTAAAAGATACATTTGAGGAATTGATTGAACATTAAAATATTGGAGTAAAATTCCTTCAAAGGATTTGAAATCATTAATATGAATTCCAGGATATGATGTTTTATTTATAGTTCTTAACCAGTATTCACTATCATTGTCTAAAGATAGAGAAACAAAATTTATATCATTATTATTTATGAATGTCTTATATTTCGGTATATTTTGTAAACAAGGACCACAATAACTTGCCCAGAAAGATAGGACTGTATATTTGTCTTTTAAATTTTCCCATTCAAACTTTTTATTGTTAATCGTGTAATAATCTGTCCTGGGGATTTCATTATTCCAATTGTTGAAGGGAGGGTTGAAATAGGAGAATAGACTAATGTATTTTTCAGTGGCCTTTATATTATCAGACAAATCTGATGTAAGATTTAGTATAAATTCTTTAGGATATTTTCTATGTATACCATTTAAGGCGTAAATGAAAGATGTGCTAGCATTATATTTTTTAATGTAATTTTTTGAAATTTTTATGATTTCACTAGAATCACTGTTCTTAAAGTCTTCAACAAGTTTTAAATAATCTTTGTATTCTTTATTACCTGATATTTTTGACTTATATATAGTGGTAGTGTCACCAATTATTTCATATTCACTATTGGGTATTCCTAAAAAAACGCATCTTTTTTCACTATTTTTTATGTTGATGGAGATTTCTTTTGCTTCTTTTAAAGGAATTTTGACGGAAAATTTATTGTTGATTGAGATTGTTGAATCTAGAATTGGATATGATTGTCCAGGCAATCCAATATTCCCTTGATTTATAAAGTATATTAAAGAACCATCGGAATCTTTAATATTTCCTTTAATTGTTATATATGAATTATTTGTTTGTCCGTAAAGAAAATGCGCACTAATAATTATTATAAAGAGAATGCAAATTGATCTCATATGTTTAAAGGATGGTATATTTAAATGTAAGTGTTTATAATCAAATTGTCAAAAAAATACAGAAAATTTTATGTTTTCTATATGTTACTTTACAACTTTAACTCACTGAATTTCAACCTAATCAAACATTCTGAGTGCCCGCTCAAATTATTTTATGCAAAGGTAAAATTTGTAAATGGTAATTCCGAAACCATCATTAATCTACCTATCCTCAATTTTAGCCTTAAAGATCCCAGACACATTTAAAAACCTTAATACAGATTCATCATCAGAGTAATCTAATTCAATTATCTCTTTAATTGCTACCTTCTTGTTTACTGAATTATTGTAATAATTTTTACAAATATCATATCCAATGAAATAACCAAGGTCTTTAATGGTAGAGACATTGTGATTATGAAACCAGTCGTCAAAATTTGTACTAAGTAAGTCTTGGCGAAAAAGTTCTAATACATTTGAATAATTTTGATAGCCGTATTGTATGTATTTTAAGTCGATAGGCTTTCCAATTACAAGCTCAGCTATAAAGTCGCATGCACCCTCGTAAATTGAATTTTTAAGGACATTATTATTTACTAGGCTTTTTTGTTGAGTGTGAACATATTCATGTACAGCAACAAATTCAATACCACCAGATTCTGAATTTCTATAATAGTCCTTTTTTCGTTGAGATTGATATTCTGATGTGTTTATTGTAGAATCTGCTAATGCTAATTCTAAACCAATTACTAAGTCTTTATTCAATGGTTTTCCACCTGAGTTTCCAAGCCCTATACATAAATATAAATTAGCAGGCTGAGAGTGAGGATATAGCCTTTTAAAGTTTTTAAGATGTTTCTTTATTTTATTTTTATTGGCTTCTAACGATTGTGTTTTTGCCCATAAAGAATTCCAAAATTTAGGATAGCGAAGTATTGCATTAACGTAAGCAGAGTCGGTGTATTTCATTACTCTACAAAACTCTTTTAGACCATAAGTACCTAGATTAAGATAGTTTGACTTAATGATGTGAAGTTGATCATCATAAGAATTAGATTTATGTATTTTGTCATAAGCTATCCAAAAATTGCTAACATCTTTACTAAGTATAGTTTGGGCGTTAGTTTGTAGAGGATGTAATGAAAAAACTAATAAAATTACTAAAAAGTAGCCTAAATATTTGATTGACATATATCAAAACTTTAACCTAATATACGAATGAAAAGTAGTCGTGTAGTCACGTAGTCAGATACATTTCAAACTTTTCTTAAGAATTTATAATCAAATTGTCATAAAACATATAAAAATCTATGTTTTCTATTTGTTACTTTGAAAATGTAACTAATTGATTTTTAAGGCAATTACACATTCTGGGTGC
>NZ_VIQM01000104.1 GCF_008520265.1 Sphingobacterium cavernae | reverse complement strand
TCCGAACAGAGAAGTTAAGCCCGCCCGAGCCGATGGTATTGCCGTAACAGGTGGGAGAGTAGGTCGGTGCCTTTTTTTATACAACAGCCTTAGTACATTATGTACTAAGGCTGTTTTGCTTTTAAAGAAGTTTTAATGGAAATTTAATCTGCAATGTATGATTGAATATAAATTATTTACTTTGATTTATCTCATCTTGCTAAGAAAAAACGATTTCTAAATCACAAATATAATCTTTATTTCATTATTCATTTTTTAACATTCATAATCGTTATATGCTTTTAGTATTCTATACCTAGAATACTAAAAGTCTTTTGAGTAAATTTTTATAATTTTCATGAGATAATTTCAATGCAATTCTATGGTTTGATATTAGCCCAAAACATAATTGCTCAGAATTACTGTACCTATATACTCCTGACTTGTCCCTTTTAGTGCGGCAGATTTAACTTCCGTATTAAATCCTCCATTATAGGCATCATTTTGGCTCTTATTCTCATTTCCTTGTTGGTGATTTGACTAAACATTCTAGCGTCGGTCACTTTTTTGAGTTCAGTTACAAACTTTGTAATAGAAACATTGGTGGTTAATTCAATGTGCTTTGAAATGACTAATGCCATAAAACAGATTAGTAAATGTAATTTTATTGGCTCTTCCTTGAAATGAAAAATGGGTCTTGTTTTGAGGTCATTTTTAGAGATTCTGAAGGCTTGCTCAATTTTATATAAATCGTGGTATCTACTAATTACGGTCTCATTATCTACAATAGACTCCTCTAGGTCTGTGTAATAGCCTTTAATTCCAAGAAGAACCTTTGTTCGATTGATCAATTCATTATTCAAAGCAGGTTCTTTGTTATCGGTTTTCAAAAATTTTACTTTCTTGATTTTACCAGGCTCTTTCAGTAAGATTTCTGCACACTGTATTTGCTTTTCCATTTCATACTTATCCTTTCGATATCTTGTATTTGAGAAACTGCAAATCAAATATCCCTTTTCTGTCTGTAGTCGAATAGTGTTTCCATCCTCTCGGACTAAACTACTATGAATCCGTTGGAAGAGCTCATTCCCAATATTGCCCAATCGGGCACCAACAATGTAGTTAATACCTGCCTTTCTAAGCTCTTCCACATTATCATTACTGATCATAGCAGCGTCCGCTACTATTGTAAACTGTTTAATACTGTGCTTTTGGATGAAAGCCTTAACCACGGGAAGGATGGTATGCCCCTCAAAGGTATTTCCTGGAAATACCTCATAACCTACAGGAAAGCCTTCTGGAGTAACCATTAAGGCCACTAAAATTTGTGGCTGTAGGGATTTATTATCTTTTGAAAACCCTTGCTTTCGAAATTCATCAGCATCAAATGTCTCAAAATACAATGTAGTTACATCGTAAAACAATAGTTCAAAATTGAAATCATAATTCTCCTTGAGAAATTTAATTACGATTTGTTCGACCTCTTCCTTTAAGCTTAACCAATTTCGGGCTGATTTGTAGAAAGATTTCCGGTTATGTTTGATACCAAAACAGGTTTCAAGTAATTCTATAGAACGTAATTTTGAGGAAGGATCCAGTATGCGCATAATGACCAGATCTAAAAGAAATTATTTATTTATCCCCGATAATCCTACTTTTTTAATAATTGCTGAGAGAATCTCGTACAAATAGGTATAGTAGACTCCTAAGAAATCGGCTTTATCAAGGTAAAGTAGGCCAATGAAATCGGATTCTATTTGGAAGTCAATGTCATCAGCATGCATACGGTACTCAGGGTGTCCAGCTTCTATAGGGCTATTTCCTTCAAATATATATTTTCTTACTTGTAGGTTAGCATGGCAAAGCGGGAAGTTTGCATGTGCAAAATCGTAGGCCAAATCTTTTAATGTTGTTTGCTTAGCATTTTTTTCGAAGGTTTGCATAGAAGATAATTGACCATATATATCATCTTCTAATAATGATTTTTGGATTAGTTTAGGCTCGCAAGGAATAGGATCGTCAAACGTTTTTCCGACAGCTTTAAATTCCATCTCTCTTCCATACATTACACCGACCATTTTACTCGCCCCTGCACCTTTCACTTTGTCCTCAAGTACTTCTTGCGAGAGTGTGCTGTATTTATTGTTTGAAATACAGGATGATACCAAGAGTAATAAAGGGAATAAATAGGTTTTTTTAATAATAACAATTGTTTACTAGGTAGTATTATTAATAAAAATAAAGAACAGACACACAATTAATAAATTAATAACAAAAACAAATTTATCCTTCAATCTTCCAGTGAGTTAACTCAAATTAGAAAATTAATTCACGCTAAAGCTTTGAAGTGATGTATAAATGTTCCTATCTTTGCACCACTCCGCAAGGGAGGAGCGGTTCTTCGGAACATGAAATACGGGGGTTAGAGACTGTTTAAACTGAGAAATCGGGAAAAACAAAACGAAAAAAAATCTTCAAATAAAATTTGCGGATTAAAATAAAGTTTCTACCTTTGCA
>NZ_VIQM01000103.1 GCF_008520265.1 Sphingobacterium cavernae | reverse complement strand
GTTATTAAACAATGGCATAAATCGAACCGTTTTACATTCCTATTTTTTTCAGATTGGCACAAATCGAAACGAAAATTTTGGCACTGTTTGACCGAAAACGGTGGCACAAATCAATCCGAAATATCCAGTTGAGCAATTGCTATCATAATTCTATCTTATGGTTGGCTGATATAAGAATGTATCTAATTATCTAATGATTGAGTACAAAGTTCGCATATTTCATCACCGTAAAAATCATAGTCCTCAATTTCCTCTCCACATTGCCTACATTCAACAATATCTTTAATTATTTTAATTTCATAACACTCACCGTTCTTATATTTTCCATACCCGTAATCAAAATAGTACTTAATACCACATTCACATTCTGTAATATTTGAGTCGTTAGCAACAGGAATTGTAGTACTACATGATTGACAATTTATATGATATGAACCACACCATGTACATTGACCAATTTTAACTGTTTTAATAATTTCTGTTTCTTTGATCTCAGTAAGGTTCGGATATATGATTGAAAGTTGATTTGGATCATTAATTATTTCATTTTCGTTCTCGATACTTTCAACGTTGTAATAACTAATAAAATTTAAGTAAATGTTTTCTTCTCCAGGATCGCAGACATAACAATAATCTAAATCATCTACAAAGTCATCAAATTCTTCTTGTATGTCCTCAAGCTCCTTCCTTGAGAATTGAATATTGTTATCAATGTAATTAAATGCCTCACCTAAATTTTTAAAATAATGTATATTTTCATTTTTTGTTAATTCAAATAAATCAGGATGCAATTTTCCATCATCAGACTTATCAGAAAAATCACCTTTATTTGATGTTACAAATATTATTGTATCAGCTTTGTTTTTTTTAGAGAAGTCTACCATTGAAAAGAAAATAGCAGCATCAGCCGTACTATTTTTTTTATCTCCAACAAAAGGTGCTTTTTTTTGGATAGCCCAGTCTGTTATAGAAGCTTTAGTTTCTATTGATAGTGGCAGATCAGTTCCACTTTCGATAATCTTATTTAATTTATGAATTAAAGCTCTATTTTTTTTAATTAACGAATCAACATTCTCATTGTGTAATAAATATAATTTAGAAGAAATTTCAGGATCGGTATCTCTTCCAATGTCTTCTAATATTTTTTTTTCGTTCTTTCTTTTTGATTCAAGATGTGCAATTAATTTCTCTACATTAATTTGGTTTCTTTGCCATTCGTCAATAATTATATCAGATTTCAAAATTCCTACTCTATTATTATCTAATAGCTCAAATAATTTTTCCGTTAATTTTTCTGAAAATTGCTGACTTTTATTTTTAGTTATAGGATCAAAACCATTTGCAAGGTAAATCCAAATGTTTGTATCGAAAAGAAGATAAATCATGTGTAATTTAGTTTTATTCAGTTAGTTTTTTTAAAATTATAATTGGTAAAGTTAATAATGATTGAATAATTGTTACAATCACAGCCCCCTAAATAGCCCCCTAATAAAAAATAAAAGCCTGCAAGTTAGTAACTTACAGGCTTTTTCAGTGCTCCCAACTGGGCTCGAACCAGTGACCAAAAGATTATGAGTCTTCTACTCTAACCAACTGAGCTATAGGAGCAGATTTTTCTTGGTGTCAATTGTGAGGTTTATTCCCTTTTGACGATGCAAATATTGATATTTGTACCGAGAAAACCAAATTTAAAATGCAAAAAATTGAAAATATTATTCTTGATTATGGCAATGTAATTTTCATGATTGACTTCGCAAAATCGCAACAAGCTTTTACTCAATTAGGTATCACCAACGTAGGTGAAATATTTGCGCATTCGGGCCAAATCGAACTTTTTGATGATTTTGATAAAGGAAACATTACACCTGCGCAATTTAGAGATGGCGTGCGTGATTTAACGAAAAACAATACCTTGACGGACGCACAAATTGATACTGCTTGGAATGCGCTATTGATTGGTGTTCCACAAGGCAAACATGAGTTATTACTCGCCTTAAAAAGTAAATACAGAACTTTTCTTTTGAGCAATAACAATGCAATACACTACGATTATTGCATGAAGCATATTCAGTATACGTATGGAATAGAAGACAACAGTTGTTTGTTTGAACAAACCTATTATTCTCATTTGATGGGTATGCGAAAACCAAACGCTGATATTTTTGAATATGTGTTGAAGGAACAGAAATTAGATCCGTCGCATACTTTATTTATTGATGATAGCCCGCAGCATTTACTTACAGCAGATTCGTTGGGCTTACAGACAGCGCTGTGTACAAAGGAAGAACCACTTGATGTAATAGTTAAAAAATGGAATTTGCTGTAAGTTTAGGAAACATATTACTATACATTTGTGTTTTATAAAACGGAGCGTAAAACCCACAGGTCTTTAGCCTGTGGGATGTAAGCGACTAACCCTGATTGAGAATATACTCACGAATAGTATCATGAGATGCTTCACCTATTGAACAAACAAAATAACCATCAGACCAGAAAGTATGTTCTTTCCAAAAATGTTTAAATAAGAATGACCTGTGTGGTGAACGCGAAATGTAATAAGTAGATTCTTGTTTTAA
>NZ_VIQM01000102.1 GCF_008520265.1 Sphingobacterium cavernae | reverse complement strand
AACTTTATCGTATGTAATCATGGTCTGGTGTATTGTTAAATATTTGAATTTCAGATACTTAAATATAAACATTTACCACCATGATTGCAATTTTAAATAGAATTAATAATCGAATTCAGGTTAGTAATAATATATTTGATATAACCAATTTAATAATAATTATTATGAGACAAAAATTAAACTTTCAACGATTATCACAAGATCTTGAGTTAATAGTTGGTAAAGAACTTTACACACTTAAGGGTGGTTTTAGTGGTGGTTATAGTGATAATAATCTTCCTTGGACCATAAAAAGGGACCCTAATAATTCAAGTTATAGCGATTACAATAATGGGGCTTTTTACAATAATGGAAGTGGGGGAATGGTTGATCTAGAAACACATGTTTTAACATTTGCAGACAATACCACAATAAATGTATATAGAAATCCTAACTCAAGTGGTTCTTCAAATTGCTTTGGTTATGCAATATTAGGAGATTATTTTTTACTTGATATAAATCCTGAAATTTTAGGCAAATTTGGATATGTGCAGTGTACTCAAGCTGAGGCATCATTGGTAATCGTTCAAAATGGAAATACATTTTCACATGCTGGCAAATATGACCGTCTCACTGACTCTTATTCAGCCACTGGTGGAACCCAGAATCATTACCAACAGAGTGGAATGAATTTAGCTACTTTTCTTAATCCGTATAGTAACGATAGTGATTTATCCAATGACGTTAATTACGGAACAGGCGGATTTGTTCCTGTTTATTATAAAATACAAGACCCAAATGGGGTTTTTACTGGTTATTAATTATAATTTTTATAAAATGAAATATTTATTACTTTTTGCTTTTATTATTTTTGGAAATTCAGCAGATTCTCAACATAATAGAACTACTACAAAAAAAAGTAGTATAATCAATACTAATGAAGATGTTGCTTTCTACAACTATGCTTTTGTTGTAGACGATATAGTTATTGATAGAAACAAACTTATCGATTATCCGAAGGCTGAAATTTATGATTTATTTCCCAATAGTAATACAATTGGAGGCAAGAGTTATTCAGGTGTCTTATATTTTAAAACAAATGCAGACCAAATCCCATATACACGTTATGCCGATGACCCTGCTTGGTTCCTTAATGGCAAGCAAATTAGCTCATTTAATATCAGAGAAACCTCACCAGAATATTATACTCATATTGTAAAATCATTAGCGGACACAATTATTAATGACAGACTTTATAAAGGATCTATCCATATTTTGACTGAAGAAAATTATTTTGATATACGTACAAGTTTTAAACAGATCCTTCTGAATTACAATGATATTGACCCCAAGGAAACCATGTTGTTTTGGTTCAGGTCTGTTCCTAAATTTACAAAAATAAATGACATTGGTGTTTTTGAAACTAATTTCGCCATTAATTATTTAGATAATGGCGATCTTAAAAAATTGAGGATAGACAGTTTACAACTCGTGAATGGTAGAAAATATGTTTTTCAGATAAAGAATGGAGGTAATAGATTTGCAAAGTCCTCATTATATGGAACTTCAAATAAATCAATAGCGATTTTCAAAAAGCCACTTATGATAGATACAGAATGTGCCTGCTATTTATCAGAATTTAATACAGATTCTATAGGTATTTTTCAATCTGTCGAAATTATGCCTATACCGTATGATGGAGAAAAATTCTATTTACAAAAACTTTCGTCTACATTAAAAATATTAAACAATAATAAATCAACATCCGCTGTATTAGATTCAATTAACGTTAGTTTTTTAATTACAGATATTGGCTTACTTACTAGGCTTCATTCTAATTCTTCTAATACGAATACAAATTCAGCAATATTACATGCAATAAAACGAAATGCTTGTTTGTGGACACCAGGGGTACAAAGTGGTATTCCTGTTAATACACAGCGGAATATGATAATATACTATAATAAAGACCAGGAAGGTAGTATTATGTCTTTTGATAAAATAAAATATCTTTAAAGGAAGTTTTTGGTATAAATAATTTCAAATTCTTTTTCACAATTAATTATGGTCGGCAAAAAAAACTATGTAATTATCTTGGCTTCAGGCAATGGGAATAGATTTGGTGGCACATTACCCAAACAATTTTGTAATATAGCTGGTAAGCCAGTTTTAATGCATTCAATTACTGTATTCGACTCTTGTCCTTTAAATATAGAAATAATTCTTGTTCTTCATCCTGAATATATTGCTTTTTGGAAGCAATTAGTGAAAGAGTATAATTTCAAAATTCCGCACAAAATTGTAAGAGGAGGAAAAGAACGTTTTTATTCTGCAAAGAATGCTTTAGAAATTATTTCAGATGGCGACGACGTAATAATTGGAATTCACGATGGAGTACGACCCTTTGTATCCCATGAAGTGATATTGAGAACATATTCAGAAGCCGCAAATCGTGGGGCTGTAATACCTGTTCTACCAACAGTTAACCCAATACGCATATTAACAACCTGAATTCGATAATTAAAAAGCGTACAATTGGTTAGTTTTTACCGTTTGATATTTGATTGAAGGTTTCTTAGGGAAGAAACTGTATGCTGCTAATCCAGCTAAGATATTTACGATAAAGTTGA
>NZ_VIQM01000101.1 GCF_008520265.1 Sphingobacterium cavernae | reverse complement strand
TGGGTATTTCGGAGGGATAGTGCCAGTGTTTTCGGTCAAACTGTGCCACTTTTAAGATGCTGCAATTATATCAAAAAAAACTTATAAACCTCTTATATTTTTCCTTTACGGAGAGAATTTCCTTCTAAAGCAATTCGGTGGGCTGAATTTACTATTCGGTCTAGGATTGCATCAGCCACCGTTCCCTCTCCACCAATAACTTGATGCCAAGAGGAAACAGGGATTTGAGAAGATATAATAGTAGACCTTTTGTCGTAACGATCATCTATAATATCCATAAGTGTTTCTCGATCTTGCCTGTCCATCGCTTGTAAACCGAAGTCATCTAATATTAACAATTCCATTTTATTTATTTTATCCAATTCTCTTAGGTATGATCCATCCACTTTAGCTAACTTCAATTTCTTGAAAAGTCTTGATGTTACAGTGTACATTGTTTTTATTCCATTGATGCATGCTTGATACCCTAAAGCCTGTGAAATATAACTTTTTCCTACTCCAGAAGCACCGACGACTATGATATTTTGTCTATGTGAAATAAAGTCTAGCGTAGATATTCTGACAAACATATTTTTATCTAAGTTTCTATCACTATTGTATTTAATATCCGCGAGATTGGCTTTCTGTCTAAAGCACGCTTGTTTAATGAGCCTTTCAGTTTTGTTGTTTTCTCTTTCTTCCCATTGGTGGTCCGTGAGCATAGCTAAATACTCATCACAGGTCATATCCATACTCTTATTAAGCTCGATATTTTGCTGATGTAACCTTGCCATTGCACCTAAGCGCATGCTTTTTAGCTTTTCAATTGTTTGATTATTCATTGCTATATTATTTTGAGTTTAATTATATGCAGCTGCCCCTCTAATGTTTTCATGATGAGGAATATGGTGTGTAAGAGTCTCTTCTTCTGTATCGGAGAACTTATCCATATTATTCTTTAGTATATTTTTTATATGATTATAAGTACATGCTTCAGTTTCCCAGGCGCGTTTACAGGCATTATTTAACCTTTCAGAAGTATAAGATTGATGTAATTTTATCACTCCGAGGGATCTTTTATATCCTATTTCTGGATAATCCTGAGATACCAATATTTTCTCAACGCATCTTAAAACGTACTCGCCATGCTTTTCAGCCTGTCTTTTAAAGAATTCTGGGTTCCAATCACTATAGAACTTGTGTGTACTGCTTAGGTGCTCGGGGTTAGTGATATAGCTGCCTTTTGCATTGTTTCGCTGATGAAAAGCAATTCGTTGGTAATTATAATATACTTCAACGTTAGTGTTAGTAAAGTGAATTAAAGTCTCTTTTCCAATAAAACGGTAGGGTACGCTATAATAACTTTTATCAGGTGAAAAATAAACATAACCCATTTTCTGTACTTTGGCTCTTTTATAATCTTTGATTTCATATGGATCATTTGGAAGAGGCTTGAGATATTGTCTTTCCATTCGATGAAAAAGTTCTATCCTGCTCGAGTCTTTTCTCTTAAATAACAGTTCGTTATATCTCTTTAAATGAACCATAATCTGTGAATTGAGCTCTTGTAACGAAAAGAAAGTCATTTGACGGATTGGGTAGTATATCCGCTGATAAGTAAGATGAACCGCATTTTCCACTAAAGCCTTTTCAGTCGGTGCATATGGACGTGTTGGATTGATTGCGCAATTATAATGACGCGCAAAGTCTTTAAAGCTTCGATTTATTTCTGGTTCATATTTTGATGCTCTGCTAACTGCCGATTTAAGGTTATCAGAAATAATAGCTTTAGGTACACCTCCAAAGAAATGTAAGGCATTAATACAGCATAATATGAGTTCTTCTTTCTTCTGACTTAAACAAGCTTGTACATAGGTGTAATGGCTACATGGAAGTATAGCTACAAATACTTCTACATCCATTAATTCACCGGTAGCCCTGTCTATAATCTGTAGTTTCTTGCCGGCAAAGTCGATAAACATTTCTTCTCCAGCGATATGGTCAATTTTCATGGAGCCCTTTTGTGTAGGATATTTCCGATGATAATGTTCTAAAAATTGAGTGTAGCTATATGGATCTTTGATTTGTTCGACATATTGTTGGTAATGATATTGGTAAGTAAAGCCTGGATGATTGGAATCATTATTCATCTTATCCAAGTAAAGCATTAAATCATTATGGCGATTAGTATTTACGGTTGTAAATGAAGAGAATAAATCAGAAAGCGCACGTTCATCCAGTTCAAGAAGAGTTGGCAATGGTAATCCACTGGCTTTAAAGAGTCTAAGGTAAGAGTTGACGGTATTACGAGAGATTCCTAATAAAGTGGCTACTTTACGATTGCTTAAACCGTCCAAATGTAAAGTGATAATTTGTTTTAAGTCCATTGGATCAAGTATATTGGCCATGCTGCTGATTATTTGTAAAGCAACAAGGTAAATTAATGATCTCAAAAAGTGGCACAAATCGAACCGTAAAGCGCAATCAATAAATCATACGCTTAAGAATTTCAAATGCAATATTGGCACAAATCGAAACGAAAGAAATTGTAAACACAACTGGTTTTTTTGAAAAAACAGTTATTAAACAATGGCATAAATCGAACCGTTTTACATTCCTATTTTTTTCAGATTGGCACAAATCGAAACGAAAATTTTGGCACTGTTTGACCGAAAACGGTGGCACAAATCAATCCGAAATATCCA
>NZ_VIQM01000100.1 GCF_008520265.1 Sphingobacterium cavernae | reverse complement strand
ACTGTTCTAGGGCTAGGTCCTTCATGGACTCAAAATCAAAATCGCTTTCCTTAATACTCATAATTACTATGTCAAAAATAATACTTCTGTTTATTATCCTTGACACAGTTTATTTTACAGTCTCCCTCTTTACTATACTTTTGACAAGCTTATACATTTATGTAAGTGCTATTAAATATTATAATTCTTCAAGTTCGGGATAAGTATTTTTCAAAGCTTCCATAATAAGTGTTTGAATAGTTTTTCCGCTGTCTTTACTAATATCGTATTTCAATTGCTTGTGCCATACAATAGGAATTTTAAAAGTGAAATTTTTATAAATATCTTCCTGTACTACTTCACTTGAATCTTGTGTTGCTACGTTCTTAGCTAAATTAGTTAATGATTCTGCGGTATTTTTATTTCTATTTAGGGATTCAAAATTTTTCTTACTCATAATTCTTAGTTTAAACTCGTTAAAATTTCATTTGTCAAATCTTCGTAGTCCTTTGCTCCTGCGCTTGATTCGTCATAATCAAAGATGCTTTCACCTTGTGCCTGTGCTTCGACAAGCTTTACATTGACACGGATTTTAGTTTTAAATAATTTGCCCTCGAAATTATTGTTTACAGCATCCTTAATCATATTAGTAATTGTTCGACTATTATTGAACTGGGTTAAGAATACTCCTAGTAATTCAATATCTGGATTTGAATTTTCTTTGACTGTTTTAATAACTTCCATGATTCTGTCAAGCCCTCGATATGCGAAAAATTCAACTTGCATCGGAATGCAGACATACTTTGAAATAACTAGAGCATTAAATACCAGAGTGCTTAAAGTAGGTGGTAGATCAAATAATACATAGTCATATTTTTCGATAACTTTAGAAAGAAGTTTTTTCAATACACTTTCTTAGTAATCCTGTCTTGCTACATCAAATTCAAAGCCTACCAAATCAAGATTTGACGGACACAAGTATAAATTCTCAGCTATAAAATGTTCAGGAATTACAGACTTATTTTTGAATGTGGTATAGAGTGTTTGTTCTTCATCAAAAACCCCCAATCCTTCCGACAAATTGGCTTGTGAATCTAGATCAACAAGTAAAGTTTTGTAACCCTTTTTAGCTAAGGCCGAACCTATGTTTATCACCGATGTGGTCTTACCTGTACCACCTTTGTGATTAATAAATGAAATAACTTTTGTCATATATTTTTAATTGCTTTATGTAAATATATGAATTATTATTTTAACAAAACAATATTTTAATAAATATTGTTTTTGAGATATTTTATTACTTTTAGGCTTTACAAAAATAACAAAGGGCTATTAGACGAATCTAAATAGCCCCAAAAGCAATCATATAACAAGTATATGACAGTAGCAAAGGTAGTATATTATTTTACAATATCGTAGGTTAATCCATGTAAATGAAAATATCAAATAAATTTTATTGGATAAATATTTTCATACCTACGCTTCTCTTTGAAAATCTCCCTACCTCGAGTAGCTTCGATTTTCTTTTTTACTCATTAATTGGAATGCAAGGTTACTTCGCCAGAATGACACGCCCCAACACCATCAAAAATATCGTTACGATATACTCCACAAATTTTTTGATGCACAATCCCATCCGCACCCAATAAAAAATCTCACAAAAGGGGTATCTACCCTACGGGCAGAATCTCCCCCACTACTCATTCCCAACACACTCATTTTGATCATTTTTTCTTTTGCTTAGTCATCCTTTCACTCGTGAACATCTAGCGTTAATTAACAAATTTTTCAAATTTTAAACTTATCGCTATGAATGTTTCAAAACAATTTACAAGTATTATCAAAGTACATTTAGACTTACTTTCTGAAAATGACGAGGAATTAAAAACTGCATTATTAAATGATTCTAAGTCATTAGAGAACTGCTTTATCTATATATTAAATACAGTTCAAAAATCTGGGATAAATGGTTTTGCTGATGAGGAAATTTTTCAAATGGCAGTTGATTACTATAAAATTGATAATGTTATAATTGAGAATCCCAATATTCAATCACAAGTTGTTATTAATAGGATTCCCGAAGTTACGGAAGAAGATAGAGAACTAGCTAAACAAAAAGCTATTGAAGATTTAATAAGGAAAAAATTACTAAAAAATCCGCAAAAGTTAATAAATCTGAAACCGCTAATCCAACTCTATTTTAAGTATGAAAACGTCAACAAAATTTCAATTCCGAATTCAAGAGTTAGCTAAAACATTAAAACCGCTTTCAATGGCCCATAAGAACTGGGCTATTGATAAATGTATTAACCATGTTGCTACTGTCAATTCAAAAAGAATAATAACATGTTTAGCTTGTAATCATATTTTCAAAGATGATTATAAAGGAATCAAAAAACATAAATGTCCTAATTGTAAAAAGTCTATTGTTAAAAATCAAACTCGAAATTTAATTTTTCGTGACGATGCGATCTGCATGATTTATGATACATGCAAAGATTTTCAAGTCTTAAGATATTGTATAGTAGAAGCTTATTTTAAAAAGGGTAAAGAAGCATTTTATTCTTTTGAAGAAGTTTGCCAAATATGGATTAACCAAAATGGTAAGTATGAAATTTATTCAAAGCTTCATATTCTAAATTTCTATATGAATGAATGGAAAGGTGATTTTGAATTTAGAAACAAAAAAACATTAGATAAATATGATCTAAAACCATATAAAATTTATACAAAGCATAAGTTAATCCCAGAAATACAAAGATTATTGACCTGAAAAACTTCTTTGATGAAGTTGACCATTGTTTATTACTGAATTTAATCTACAAAAAAGTGAAATGCAAAGCTACGATGCAACTGATACGCAAATGGCTCAGAGCACCGATTAAAATCAACGGAAAGCTACAAAAGAGAAGAAAAGGCGTTCCGCAAGGAAGTCCTTTAAGTCCATTATTGTCGAACATTCTACTGCATCAATTGGATAAGGAAATGACTCGAAGAGGACATAAATTTGTGCGTTATGCGGATGATTTTAGTATCTATTGCAAAAGCCACAATCAAGCCAAAGCTACTAACCTGAATTCGATAATTAAAAAGCGTACAATTGGTTAGTTTTTACCGTTTGATATTTGATTGAAGGTTTCTTAGGGAAGAAACTGTATGCTGCTAATCCAGCTAAGATATTTACGATAAAGTTGA
>NZ_VIQM01000099.1 GCF_008520265.1 Sphingobacterium cavernae | reverse complement strand
CTTCAAGCGGATGATGAATAAATGGAAATCATCATTTTTTGTCTTTATTCAAAACCTGTTTATCCAACTCTATTGTTGCAGGTTAAATTGGATAATCGGATCAAAATAGCTTTTTAAGGCTTGACTAATTAAGAGCTGCCCCAATTATCTTGAGGCAGTTCATTATAATTAAGTTTCAAATGAGCTTCTTAATATTTTGATAAAATTAAATATTAGTTTACTTGTAAATTGGAAGGTCCGAATTCTTCAAAATGAATCGCAGATTTCGGCACATTATTTTCTATAAGAAATGTATAGTGTTTTGAAATGAATGGCGCAGGGCCACAGATATAATATTCTGCTCGTTGGTCTATAACTTGGTCTTTAATCTTAGAAAGCTCAACCCAACCTTGATGGACAGAAGTTTCTTGATTGATTAATTGCTCATAAAAAATATGTTTCTCTACATTATTGTAACGATTTGTTATTTCCGCTAGTCTATCTTTAAAAGCATGTACAGCCTCATTACGGCACCCGTGTACCCAAGTTATTTTGAGATTATCATTGGCGTTTGATTGGTTTATAAGATTTTCTAACATGGCCATTAATGGTGTTTGCCCTACACCTCCACTTATAAAGACTTTTGGTTTTAGATCTTCATGTTTTAATACGAAAACCCCTGAAGGTGAAGATAGATCTACAAGGTCTCCTTCACTAATGTAATCATGTAATCTATTACTTATCATGCCATCAGGATGAATATTGCCTGTTTCACGTTTTACGGAAATTCGATAATATTTGCCATTAGGACAGCTGGAAATGCTATATTGACGAGGTTGTAATAAATTTAGCTCGGGAAGGAAGAGACGTAAGCTTACGTATTGTCCGGGTTGGAAATCTGCTACCGGGCCGTTATCTGAAGGGTATAAATAAAATGAAGTTATTTCTGTAGACTCATTAATTTTTTTCTTTACCACAAAAGGTCGCCATCCTGTCCAACCACCGTTTTTATTGACGTGATTATTATAAATTTTCTGTTCATGCCCGCTCATTAATTGTGCTAACTCCTCATAAGCTACTCTCCATGCATTCAGTAATTCCGGCGTTGCACCATCTCCTAATACCTCAGCTATAGATGCAATTAGATGTTTGCCAACAATTGAATAATGTTCTGGCCGAATATCTAAACTCGTATGTTTATGACCGATATTGTCAATAACAGGTAATAACACAGTAGGATCGTCAATATGTTCGGCATAAGCTAATATTGTCATAGCCAAGGCTGTTTGTTGTTTGTGATTTTTTTGATTCCCCATGTTGAATACATTTTTAAGTTCGGGGTTATGTTCAAACATACGCGTATAAAAATGGGTAGTCAATAATACTCCATGCTCCTTTAGTATGGGAACAGTCGCTTTTACTATGTCTTTTTGATCATTAGTCATTGTATGTATTATATTAAACAATAAAAGATAAAAATGTCTTTTATTTGGGTGAAAAAATTATTTATTTAGTGTTAATTGCCCTTTTATTAATTCATCATTGAATTGTCCGATAGAAGTGTCCTTCAACATCCGGGTAATATTGTTTCTAACATTTTTAAAATCATTATGCAATGGACATGGATTTTCTTCAGAACAATAGCTGAGTCCCATACCGCAACCCTTGAAAATCTCTTCCCCCTCAATAGCCATAACAATATCTGCAAGAGGACGTTTTAAACTGTGCGAATCTAAGTAAAAGCCTCCATTTGGCCCTTTGATAGATTGTACTAAGCCCTCTTTACTAAGCTTTTGTAATATTTTTGCCAAGAAATGTTCTGGTGAATGGATGTTTTCTGCAATTTCCTTAATGCCGCAACGTTGTCCATTATGTGATCTTTGCGCTATATAAAACATTGCTCTCAAAGCATACTCACATGTTTTAGAAAATATTCCCATGTCTGATTATTGGTACTTTATCTTTTGAAGTATAAAATAATATCTTTATGCTCTGGATTTAAGAAGTCCTTTATGTAGCCTCTTTTCTGTAAATTATTCACTGTCTCCCTCTGAGTATATAGTAACAAGTAAATGTATTTATATTTGTATTTTTATTTATTCGAGATCTCTGTATTACTTTTTCCCATCTTCTCAACCCTTTCAATACTATCTGACTTATTCAATGATAGTCTTACAATACTATCTTCTACTGCTTTTAGATCATGTACTGCTGAGGCCTCTAACGCTATTAGTGTTCCTTTAGTAAGAATATGTCTTTCATTCAAGGCGCCAAAATCAATACATCCTTCTATAACATGAATGACGATTGGATATGGCGATTTATGCGCTTTCATTTCTTGGTTTTTACGAAAGGCAATCCTAACTTCTTTAGTATTCTCATTATTTAAAAGAACATGGATGGATGGCCTTGTGTTTTCGTATATTAAATTATCAAATATTGATACTTTTTCCATTTTTAAAATTAGTTACGTTAATTGTTATGTTTATTTAATAAAAATTTCTTTCAAAAGTGATGATTTTTTGACGTGTATCTCAGTTTATAATTTTGTCCTAGTTAAAGAGCATTGATATAACTATATGTTCTCACACATTGCGGTGCATGGTGCCAAAAAGCTGCTACATATCCTCTATTTTTAAATTTCATCTTTTCTGCTTAAAAGAAGTTTAATTCCCTAAGTTTATCAAATATAATAAATAACTAATAAAAGACAAAAACATCCTTTATTATTTATTAGATTTATTAAAATCTGCATATATATTAGGGAGGGATTATTGAGTACAACTCAAAGAACCTTTTGGAGCCTATTTTTGAAAATATGGTGGTCAATAGGATTCCGAATATTCCACCTACCAACATGGCTACTGGTGTGCGGAAGGCCAATTGAGGGTGATAAATTGGGTTGGTAAACCGTTGAGTAAACTCTTGTCCGTATTCCAGTTCCCCGGATCCATCATAAAACCGAGGATTGATACAATAATAACCATCGTAATCCACGACCCAAGGCTCAGGAAAGCACGAATCGAATATGTTTGAGTTTGGCATTTAATGATTTGTTGGAATTCTTCCAAGTGAGGTAGTGAACTACCCATTTGCTAAAGACAAATGGGCTTCGGGCTTCACAGACTTGTGCTTTGTTGCCAAAGTCTTATTTGAGTCTCCGCCCGTGTAATCGCCAGTTCCTGACGATATTATTTTTAATC
>NZ_VIQM01000098.1 GCF_008520265.1 Sphingobacterium cavernae | reverse complement strand
GTTTGAAATTCTTTTCATCGATGGAATACATCTAGTCACCGGAATACGAAACAAGATGAAAAATAGCCTAATGAGTATGAATGATAAGATTATGCTTAGAAAAAGATCAGTTATAGAAACTGTGAACGACGAACTTAAAAACATCTGTCAGATTGAGCATTCAAGACATCGTTCATTCATCAACTTTATCGTAAATATCTTAGCTGGATTAGCAGCATACAGTTTCTTCCCTAAGAAACCTTCAATCAAATATCAAACGGTAAAAACTAACCAATTGTACGCTTTTTAATTATCGAATTCAGGTTTATAATTCTTTCGAGTGGCCAACAGGTATTTCTATTTTTTTAGATGGTCGTTATTTGGATCATGAAACGGGACGCAATCTTCCTATTGAAGCTATGGAATCTGTTGAGATACTTAGTCACAAGGCCTATTCGAGTATATATTATGGGGCGGTTCCTAAGGAAGAGGTAGGTACTGTTATGGTTCTGACTACTAAAATCGGGCATGATGGTTATAATTCGAATCAAAAAGAATACGGTCAAATTAATTATACGCCTAAAGGGATTCATATCAATTCTTCATTTTTCAAACCAGTCTATTCTGAAGATACGGATAGAAGTAAATTTAATGATTTACGTTCTACGATTCATTGGGAGCCTAGTATTGTAGTTGGAAAATCGGGTTTTGCACAATTTGATTTCTTTACAGCAGACACACCTGGTATATATGAACTGACGCTAGAAGGCTTGGAATTAAATGGAGCAGTGGTAAATAAAAAAATATATATCAATGTTGTTGATCATTAGTTCAAGGGAAGAGCAGTAAAGTGTAATGTAAGTGTTTTGTTAGTTTTATTTGAATAAACAACATAAATTAATTTACTAATTGTTCCGTGATGAAAAATCTCTGTCTGCATATACTGATGATTGTTATAGCTGTCGTTAATTTAAAGGCTCAATCTAATTATGTGTCTTCAGTTTGGTAGCCGGATTTAAATAATGGAAAGTATAAAAATCCTATAATTTATTCTGATTATTCAGATCCTGATGTTATCAGAGTCGGTGATGATTTCTATATGACTGCGTCGAGTTTTAATGCTATTCCAGGTTTACCAATTTTGCACTCGAAAGACATGATTCATTGGGAAATAATTAATCATGCCATACCAAAATTAGAAGGCGAAGGAATTCCGACTGATTTTTTTAATAAAACACAACATGGTAATGGTATTTGGGCGCCTGCTATACGATTTCATAAAGGTGAATTTTATATTTACTATGGTGATCCAGATTTTGAGATATATATGACCAAAACCACAGATCCCCGAAAAGAATGGGAACCATTGGTACTGGTTAAGGCAGGCAAAGGTTTGATTGATGCTTGTCCTTTTTGGGATGATGATGGAAATGCTTATTTAGTACATGCTTATGCGGGAAGTCGTGCAGGAATAAAAAGTTTAATTGCTATCACAAAACTTTCCGTTGATGGCCGTAAGGCAATCGGCACTTGCAAGACTGTATATGATGGGCATGAAATCGATAAAACTATCGAAGGTCCGAAAATGCATAAACGAAACAATTATTATTATATATTTTGTCCGGCAGGTGGAGTGGCTACTGGTTGGCAGACGGTTTTGCGTTCAAAATCAATTTTTAGACCTTACGAACGTAAAATCGTGTTGGAACAGGGAAATACAGAGATTAATGGCCCACATCAAGGCGCCTGGGTGGATTCACCTGATGGCAAGGATTGGTTCTACCACTTTCAACATGCAGGTGCATTTGGACGTATAATTCATTTGAAACCGATGACCTGGAGAGATAATTGGCCAGTAATTGGAGTAAATCCTAATCAAAAAGGAATTGGATTTCCAACATCTACATTTGAAAAACCTATAAAAATAATAGATGTGAAGCATCCACAAGAGTCTGATGAATTTAATTCTAACACATTAGGGCTGCAATGGCAATGGCATGGAAATCCACAAGATTGGTGGCATTACTGTAATGCATCTAACGGTTTACTTTCTTTGTATTCTGTATCCAATGCACCTCATTATAAGAATTTATTTGATGTTCCAAATTTATTATTGCAGAAAATACCAGGGCCAATATTTACAGTCACTACGAAAGTAAATTTTAAAGCTAACCCTCAAGCAAAACATGAACGAACAGGCTTGCTCATTATAGGTATGGATTACTCACTCTTGTCAATCGATTATGATGAGCGTGGTTATACATTATCTCAAATCGACTGTTATGGAGCAGAGAAGGGTAGTCAAGAGCGGGTGAATGCTTCAGTAACTTTGAAGAATGGAAATGTATATTTACAGATGAAGTTTCAAAATACAAACACCGCGCAATTTTATTACAGTCTTGACGGAAAAAACTTCCAGCCTATAGGGAAAATATTTAAAGCGAGAGAGGGAAAATGGATTGGTACAAAGATTGGATTATTTTGTTCTCGTTTTAACCCGTTAAATGATGGGGGGCAAGCCGACTTCGATTGGTTTAGAATTACTAATAAAATCTAGTAAGGTTGAAGAATTATCTTGATAGTGTTTAGATGCCACTTTATACTCGATTTATAATATACAGATAAAATCGTTTGTATGAGCAGTGATGTTTTGAAATATCTTTAAGATTTTAATTATGTAGATTTAAAATTCTTAATAAAAAGTTCTTTGTGTTGTAATTTCAATACATATCATTAATTTAGTGTTATGATCAATTTAAACGAATATTTTGAGGGAGCCGTTAAATCTTTGGCTTATGAAAACGGTGGTAAATCTACCGTAGGGGTAATTGAGGCAGGTGAATTTGAGTTTGGTACTTCGACACCTGAAACTATGTTGATTATCGAGGGTGAGATGAAAGTGTTGCTTCCTGGAAATACTGCATGGCAAATTTTCTCAGCCGGACAGCAGTTTGAGGTAGCGGCAAATGCATCATTCAAAGTGCGTGTAGATACACCGACGTCTTATTTATGTAAATACAAATAGGTATTACAGTAGAATTATTAAAAATGGAATCAATCTATTAAATGTAGATTGATTCCACTTTTTTTTTGTAAAAGAGTTTTTGGCATTAAATGCTCGGGTATACCCTAGAAGATATATTTTAACGTGAGTTCGGGATAAGAAAAAGCTTTAAAAAAGAGGCTGTAAAACATAAAATAGGCTTGATTTTTGTATATAAATAGTTGACTATCAATTCAATACAATAATAAATCAAGCCTTATGTTGAG
>NZ_VIQM01000108.1 GCF_008520265.1 Sphingobacterium cavernae | reverse complement strand
CGCTAGCATAGGGTTGAATTTGCAAGGTTTCTACACTAAATATACGGAATCTGGCAAATAAAAACAAGAGAATACGAAATTAACTATTTGAAATTCAGTTAAATAGACCCTTTTTAAGGGCTAACTACATAATCTGATTTTATCTCACGGAATGAATCACTTTTTGAGTCTTGCTTTTGTGAACCAGTAATCATGATTTGGGACATGATTGCAGCACCAGCACTTGTACCAGAAATGGTCGCACCATCACGATAGGCCTCATGCATAGCTTCGTATAATTTAGAATCGCGAACAATCTCCATAAATTTATTTTGATCGCCACCCGTTACATAAATCAATCGGGCATTTTTCACGGAATCGATCCAATTTGTATTGTTATTGGCTTGTTCTTTTGTGAAATTAAAACTTACAATTTTATTGTTAGAGAATTCAGAAATCTGTTTACTGATATATGCAATAGATTCTTCAGGTACACTTGTTGCCATGGGTAATATTACTATATAATCCGTCGAACTTAATTCTGATGTTTCCACTAAATCTTCTATTAAAGCTGATGATCTTTCTCCACCGCCTATAATGAATAATTTACCCTTCTGCGCATGAGCTAAAGACACACACATTATCAGGAGAGGCAATAAAAATCCAATTATACTTACTCTTGCCATTCGATTATTTATAAATGTAAATTGATATATTACCCTTTTCATCCAAAGTTCCGCGGTACATCCCCGAAGTATTGAACTCCATCGCTACTTTTCCATTTTTATCTAAAGAGATGATACCTCCGTCTCCACCAAGTTTCCCAATTTCTTCAATTACTTGCTTGGTAGCATCAACCACTGATAACCCTTTTAATTCAATAAGGTTAGAAACGCGATGTGCAGCTACTTCCCGTATATAAAATTCACCCCAACCTGTACATGAAATTCCAGCCGTAGCATTATTACAATAGGTACCTGCACCAATAATTGGAGAATCGCCTACACGGCCATAGCGCTTATTGGTCATACCTCCCGTTGATGTTCCCGCAGCTAAATTCCCTTTCAGATCTAAAGCAACAGCTCCTACAGTTCCGAATTTTTTATCTTCGCTAGTTACCCCTGCAATCATACTTTCACGAGGATCAAAGTTATAAGCAGCTCTGCCCTCTTCCTCCTCCTTTTTTGTACGTTCTAATTGTTTCCAACGTTCCTTCGTGTAAAAATAAGAAGGAGATACCGTATCACAGCCCTGAGATAACGCAAAGAGTTCTGCACCTTTGCCTACCATCATCACATGCTCAGATTTCTCCATCACAGCACGTGCTGCATTAATTGGATTTTTTAGTGTTGATACACCAGCAACAGCACCTGCCTTCAAAGTAGCGCCATCCATTATTGAAGCATCCAATTCATTTTTACTTTCATTTGTGAATACAGCTCCCTTACCTGCATTAAATAATGGAGAATCTTCTAAGACATTAACTGCTGCTTGAACTGCATCTAATGCTTCTTTCCCTGATTTTATCTCATCATAGCCTTTTTGCAGTGCCATTGTCAATGCTTCATGATACAATCTCTCTTTTTCAGGAGTCATATGCTTCTTTTCTATCGTTCCAGCACCACCATGAATTACCAAAACGATCTTATTATCATTTTCGCTCTCGTGAGTTTTAAAATTACAACCATAAAATGATTGAATTATAAAACCTATAATCACATGTTTTAAAATACCTTTCATATATATAATCGTTTATTGAACCGATTTCCAACCACCCGCAACCACGGACCACCAAGCACTTTTATATAAGGATGAACTTTGAGGTTGGAATGTATTCATATTAAATTTATTGTTGCTTTCTGTACCTGAAACAGAAAATACTTGTAATGCTTTTCCGGAATGATCCCAAGTTAGTGGAACACCGCTCACAACCGATTCTGGCTGTTTCGTAATATCTGATTTAACAAAAAAAGCATTGTTAGACCCAAAAACTTCAGCGACTCCGTTTTCATCAATACATACTGCGGTACGTTCATCTACCGCAATCGCATTAGCTGCCTTTCCCCAATCTTTCAATATTCTAGAAAGAAATACGGTCAATCTGCCCTCTCTATTTCGCTGTGCGAAATGCTGATCTGTAATAATGTTACTCATAAATCGTGCTTTTAGAAAATCATCTTTTCCCAAAGACACCTTTGTATTATAAGGATTACTTAGCGCTTCATCAGAATCTACTCCTCCGCGATCAGCTCCGAAATAATAATTACCCAGAATGGCTGCCCCCGCACTTGTTCCTCCAACAGGTACTTTTTTATCAGCAAGTAGATAATTAATCGCTTGCATAACTTTTGTGCCCTTCCAATAGCCCACATAATCAGCCTGATCGCCTCCTGCAATAAAGAGCATCTCCGCATTTCTAATGATAGCAGCAACACGATCATCATCGGCCAATTTGCGCGAATCAATTTTTAGCGTCTCCACTGAATTCACTTTACCTAGACGATTTACATAATCGTTGTAGGCATTTGTTCCAGTTGCACGGATAATAACTACGTCACCACCTCCACTACGGTCGATCATCCACTTGAAAGCTGCATCAACATCGGTACTACCTCCCATAATGACCACACCTCCTTTAGTAATTGTCTTTACATCAGTAGTGTCTCCTAATATACCTAACGATGACGGACGTGCTAATGGTGAAGTTGGTTTGGGTGCATTGGGGTCAAATGGATTCGGTAGTTCCTTATTACCACAACTAGTAAATCCATACAACAATGCTATAATCCCTACTAATTTTATCATGTTAATCCTTTCCGTATTTTGGATTTTGAACCATGTTTTTGTTTACAGCCATCTCGTCATTTGGAATTGGGAAACAGTATTGTGCCGCCGTAGGTTCTAATTTTACAGCACTAGAAGTATTTGCCGCATCTTGGGTTAATCGCTCCACCGGAAGCTTTAAGCGTTTTAAATCATAAAAACGATGTCCCTCAAAAGCTAATTCTTTAAATCTTTCGTTGTAAATATTTTCTAATAAAATCTGCTTCGATGAGAAAGTCTGATTCACATAGTTATGAATACGTTCTCTACGTAATGAATTAAGATCATTTGCAGCATTTGTTAATCCTGTAGCACTATTACTTTCGGCCTCAGCTTCTGCCCTGATCAAAACCATTTCTCCTGTACGGAAAATTTTAACATCTGTCAAACCTGGATTTGTGGTATTTCCACCAATATATTTATTCACCAAATATTGTGATTTGATACTTGGAGAAGGACCAACACGTGAAGGATCATCTTTAATATATGCAGCGTAACGAATATCATCTGTCTTATTGAAGGTATTAATTAATTTAGAAGATGGCGCATATAAAACTATTCCACCAGCTTCTCTATAAAACGCAGCTCCAAGACGAGAATCTCCGATCACTCTCGCCAATTTCCAAACAACCTCTGAATTACTTTTGTCTTCCCAAATTTTTAGAAAATCATTTTTAGGCGCCAGAGGCTCTGCTGAGATTACTTCAGACGCATACTTAATTGCATCTGACCAATTCTTTGCATATAATGCAACTCGTGCCTGAATTGCAGATATAGCTGTTTTAGTAATTCGTATATTCTCTGTAAAAGATGTTGGCATTAAATCTTTTGCAGCATGTAGATCTGCATTGATATCCTCATAATTGGATTTGACAGTTGGTCGAGCAGGATAACCTAATGCTCTTGCCTTCATATACGGAACCCCCATTCCCTCTGCATCATACGAAGAAGCATATCCTCTCAACAGTTCAAAATGACTGTATGCCCGCAAAGCCAACAGTTCTGCCTCATATTGATTTTTTAAAATTTGATTATTTCCTGTTACCGTAATATTTGGTAATGCTTCAAGGACATGGTTAACACGATCAATTACAACATAATATTCATTCCATGCAGAAGTTACAGATCCATAGCTAGAGTTATACATCCAACGGTGTAAAGCAGTGTTTGAAACTGTATTTTCTGTTGGCAACAATACTTCATCTGATACAATTGCACCTGCTTCCAACAAAGTCGTTGAAAGTGGAGCATAAGCTCCTAAAACGCCCATATTTACATCGTCCAAATTTCGGAATGCTTTGCTTGGATCAATACTATCTGTTGGCGCCATATCTAATTTATCACATGATTGGAGACTTAGTCCAATTAATGATAAAACAATACATATATTTTTTCTGATACTTATCATACGTTTAATTTTATTAGAGTGTGCCTAGCTTAGAAGTTAACATTAATACCAATTGTATACTTACGTGCATTTGGATATTCAAAACGTCCATATTGACGATTATTTTCAGGATCCAAACCGCGCCAATTAGCCCATGTGAATAAATTCTCTCCTTGTGCAAATATGGCTGCTGATCTAAATACAGTTTGTTTAAATAGTGTCCCTGGTATATTGTAATTCAATTTCAAATTACGTAAACGCATAAATGCTGCATCCTGAATATCCTTGGAAGTAAAATTCCTTGGAATATCTATTCGCTGTAGTGTAGCTATATCTCCTGGCTTCTTCCATCTATCATAAAGCATTCGTTTGCTCTGATTGCTGGTCATATAGGCCTGATTTTCATTGTAAAAATCAATATTATTCCATCGTTGCACATCAGACACGAATGATAGCAAACCACTAAGTGTTAAATTTTTCCAATTGAAAGATGTAGATATACCTCCAGTAAGTTTAGGATAGAGACTCGCGTTTAATGGCACCGCCTGCTCTTCCTCATTATATACTGTTGAAATAGAGCCATCTCGATTGAAATACTGCGCTTCTCCAGTTTCAGGATTCACACCAGCCCATTGTGGAGCATAATACGTTCCATAAGGTAACCCGACTTTTATAATACGCGTATCACCATCAGGCAATTCATCCGTAATATCAGTTACGCGTAAAATTTGATTGTTATTATATCCACCATTAACCCCTACAGTCCATGTGAATTCCTCTTTTTTGATAATGTCAGCTGAGATTTTTAATTCTACACCACGATTTCTCATTTTACCCGTACTCAATAAAGCTGAAGCAGCACCTGATGTAGCAGACAAAGGCTGTTCAATAAACATATTTTTGGTAATACGGTTATACCAATCGAATTCAATATTCACTCGTCTACTTTCGAATAATGACAAATCAAATCCTGTATTGAATTCATCCACATATTCCCAATCGAAGTCTGGATTACCAATATTATTCGGACGAATACCTTGCTGCCCTCCATAACTTGTAGTTACTCCGTAAGTAGGCAGATAGGCAAAACTACTACCAAATGGACTTGCTGTTTGTCCGAAACTTGCTCTGATTCTTAAATCTGAAAATAGGCTTGACGATTGAAGGAATTCTTCACGCTTTACATCCCACATTGCCCCCAATGAATAGAAACCATGCCAGCGATTTTTGTCTGGAACAGATGATAGTGAAGCTCCGTCATAGCGGTAACTACCTGTAAAAGTATATTTATTGGCATAGGTATAACGCGCAGCACCAATGTAAGACATCAAAGCACTTGCGCTACGACTTCCACTTAGTGTTGGCAGGAATGTTGTACTTACAGTGATAGCTGCTGGTGTCTCAGGAAGTCTATCATCAAGTCCAAAACCTCGGTAGCTAAATGCTCTATAGTTGTCAAAAAGATATTCGAAGAAACCCGAAAGTTCAAAATCGTGAGCTTCGATTTCTTTTTTGTAAGTCAACCCAGATGTAGATACAAAATTAAAATTACGTCTATATCCTTCTCCAAAAGCTCCCTTCTGTCCAGATTAACGACTACCTATATAAGATGATGGATTGATAAATACCTGATCTTCAGAATTTCTCAAATCAAGACCAGCACGAGTACTTATTTTCAAACTTGGTGTAATAGCATAAGCCATATTAAAACCTATAATAGCTTTAATTTGTTGAGTTTTATCAGACGTACCAAACAAAACGTCCAATCCTCTACTTCCTTCACGCGAATCCAAGAAAGTAATTTCTTCATTAGTCGCATGGAATGCCCCATCTGCAGTATAAGGATACTCATAAGGTAAACCATAATAGACAGAAGCCATTGGGGTTCCCACGCTTGTTCCTCCCTCATTATATGTAAATCTAGAGTTAGAATATCCCAAGTTCAAGTTGAATGCCGCTGAGAACTTTCCGTAATTCATATTCGTATTGCTACGTAAAGTATAACGATCCATGCCCGTTTCACGAACAATCCCCTCCTCCTTCCAATAACTCAACGCATTGTAGGTTTGCACATTTTCATTTCCTCCACTTAAGTTTACTTGTTGCTCCATGAAATTGGCATTTTGAAAAAATAAATCACGCCAATCTGTGTTCACATTTCGTAAACTATCCAACGTCCTATCTGCATTTTGTTGCCAGCTCGATGATTGCGTATTGTAATATGGATTACGTGAAGAAAATCTCCATCCTGGACCTATATCTTTTCCAGTTTCTAAACCTACCTCTTCTTCGAATCTAAGACGTTCACGACCATCCATCATCTCAAAATTAGGACGTGTAAGCTTTGATGTTCCGTATTGAGAGCTATAATTTATCGCTAGACGACCTTGTTTACCTTTTTTTGTCGTAATTATAATTACACCATTTGATCCTCTAGAACCATATAAGGCTTTTGCAGAGGCATCCTTTAATACGTTCACGGATTCTATATCTTGTGGATTAATGGTTTGAAAATAACCTCCCTCAATAGGAACGCCATCCATAATATATAATGGTGTAGTAGAACCACTAATAGAACCTATTCCACGAATAACCACAGCAGCACTTTGACCTGGTTGTCCGGAACTTGAAATAACACTCATTCCTGCTACTTTTCCCTGAAGTATCTGATCTAAAGAACTCATTGGAACTTGATTAATATCATCAGCCTTAACGAGTGATGCTGCACTTGGGCTTTTACCTTTTGAATAATCAGTATATCCCGTTATTGTCACTTCTTCAATTAAATTATCTATAGATTGTAATATAATTTGAAGATTGGTATTGTTTGACACCTTTATTGTTTTAGGCTCATAAGATAAATGAGATATAATAAGTTCGTCGCCAATTGCAGCGTTTATACTGAATTCCCCCAGTACAGATGTTAAAGTCTTGCCACTTTTACCTTTTACTTCAATAGAAACTCCAGGAATTGCATTACCATGAACATCTAATACAACCCCTTTTACTACTAGTTGCTGTTGAGAAATATGATATTTAGATAAGGGTGATAAGGGTGATAAGGGTGAATTGGTTTGGTTAGCATGAACATTCAAAGAAGACATCAAAAACAGTCCACACATTGAAAGTCCTAATGGAACTTCTCCCAGAATGGGTTTAAACCCACTCCTAATAAAAAAAATACTCTTCATAAGATTAAGTTGGTAGTGTTTACTTTGCTAATCTAGTATTTTTATTAAAAATATTATAAATTAAATCTTACTATATAATATAAATGCTCCTTTTGAAATCAAAAGGAGCATTTATATTATATTTTATTTCAAACTTTACTTATTCATTAACAAATAAGCTTTAAAATCGTCAAAGCTTACTGCTAAAGGCTCTGCTAATTTTGGCTTTCCTGCTAACTCTTCAGCTCCTGCTGGATAAATTACTTTTTCGAAAATATCAGCATCGATTCCCTCTGGAAATTTGCACGGATGTGCTGTTGATAAGAAAATAGAAGCATACTCTCCTGAATTTTCAGCTTTATATGCTTTCGCCGCTAAATACGCTATTGCTGTATGTGGACAAGCTACATAATTGTATTTCTCAAACAATTCACGCATCGCGACTTGTGTTGCAGCATCATCATAAGTATATGATGAAATGATGCTACGCAATTTCTCTAATTCATTATCAAATAAATCCTGAATACGCATCCAATTGCTTGGATTACCCACGTCCATAGCATTGGCTAAGGTCTGAACAGAAGGTTTGGGTTCATAAGTGCCAGATACTAAGAAACGTGGAACAGTATCGTTGACATTTGTACCTGCTACAAAATGTTTCACGGGCAACCCCATTTTATAAGCTAATAGACCCGCACCAATATTACCAAAGTTTCCGCTAGGAACAGTAAACACAACTTCATTGATACCTTGTGATTTCAATTGCGCATATGCCCAGAAATAATAAAAAGTTTGTGGGATAAGTCGTGCAATATTGATAGAGTTAGCTGATGTCAATCGCAGTTCAGCATTTAATTCGTCATCATTGAACGCTTGCTTCACTAAAGCTTGGCAATCATCAAACGTACCATCTACTTCTAAAGCACGAATATTTTGACCATTGGTCGTCAATTGCTCCTCTTGTACTTTGGAAACTTTTCCTTTTGGATATAAAATCGTCACGCGTGTGCCTTCTACTCCCAAAAAACCCGAAGCAACAGCACCACCCGTATCACCCGAGGTTGCTACTAACACGTCCAACAATTTATCGCCGTCTTTAGAAAAATACCCCATCACACGACTCATAAAACGTGCTCCAAAATCTTTGAATGCATAAGATGGACCATGAAATAATTCCAAAACGCCTGTTTCAGCATCTAAAAATTTCACAGGTGCATCAAAATTAATCGCATCTTCAACAATTTTCTTTAGATTTTCTTTAGGAATATCATCGCCAATCAAAGCAGAAGCCACTGTCAACGCTATCTCTTGCAATGAATATTGTTGGATATTCTTGATAAATAAAGGATCTAAAGTCGGTATCACCTCTGGCATATACAAGCCTTTGTCCTGAGGCAAGGAATTGAATACCGCATCCTGAAAGGATACGCGTAAATCTTTATTATTTGTACTGTATAGTTTCATAATTTGTTAGTCGTTAAATGGTAATACTTTCGGACCTTCTACATTCACTGCCGAAACATATTTAAAGCTTTCAATGCCATTTACAGAAAGGTGCTCTTGAATTTTTGTTGTAACAATTTCAGCTACTTCTTTGCCTTTTGAAACCGCAACAACAGAAGGACCTGAACCTGAAATACCAAAGCTCAGTGCCCCATTTGATAAGGCTATTTCTTTCATTGCATAGAACTCAGGAATCAAAATAGCACGAGATGGTTCAATAATCACATCGTGCATACTTCTACTTATTAGTTCGTAATCAGATTGAAATAATCCAGCTACTAAGCCCGCGATATTTCCCCATTGGGTCACGGCATCTTTCAAATGAACTTTGTCCTTAATCAATTGTCGTGCATCACGCGTCGGAACATCTACTTGAGGAAATACTATCCCCGCGTACAATTCGTTCGGAACAGGAATTTTAACAATATCCAAATCAGAACCTCCGCGAACTAGCGTAATACCTCCAATCAAAGCTGGCGCAACATTGTCCGCATGACCATGCCCACATGCCAAACGCTCCCCTTCCACACAGTATGGCATCAATTCATCTTTAGTCAATGGATTGCCAAGCAACGCATTTATAGCAAACAAACCTGCAACCGTACTTGCCGAACTTGAGCCTAAGCCCGATCCAATAGGCATATGTTTTATTAATTCAATCTCAACACCAATATCTTGCAAAATACCCAAGTCGATCAGTAGCATCTTCACACAAGCACTTACTGTATTCCTATCAGCATCTAGTGGCAATCGGCCGCCATCTCCTACAATCGAACGAACACGCACTCCTGGTTCGGATACCCGATACATTTTGACTTCGTCGCCCGGTTCATCTACTGCAAAGCCCAGAATATCGAATCCGCAAATCATATTGGCAACTGTAGCAGGTGCAAATACACGAACTTTGTCTTTGATAGCATCAAAATCTATCTTTTTATCCTTTAAATTATTTTGATAAACAGGCATATAATCTGTTTTAGTTCTTTCTAATTATTTAGCACCTACGTTTACTAGATCAGCAAATACGCCACCTGCAGTTACTTCCGCACCCGCACCAGGACCCTTTACTACCAATGGACGTTCTTTGTAACGCTCTGTTGTGAATGAAATAATATTATCACTTCCGGATAATGCGTAGAATGGATGTGTTTCATCTACCATTTGCATCGAAATAGCGACTTTACCGTCTTCCAGCTTTCCGATGTAACGAATTACTTTATTTTCTGAAGCTGCTTTTTCTTTCAAATCATTGAAATATTGGTCAGCTTTCAATAATTCTGTATAGAATTCATCCACTGAATCAGCTTTCAAACATGATTCGGGTAAGATAGCACCTAAATCAACATCCGAAGCTTCTATCACATGTCCTGCGTCACGAGCTAAAATAAGCATCTTACGCATAAAATCTACACCACCTAAATCGTCTCGCGGATCTGGCTCGGTGTAACCCAATGCCTGCGCATTTTTTACCACATCGTAGAATGATGCATCGCCTACAAAATTGTTAAAGATATACGAAATCGTTCCTGAAAGAATAGCTTCGATTTTTAAGATTCTATCACCACTCAACATCAAATCTTTTAACACTCGAACGATTGGCAAACCAGCACCTACGTTTGTTTCATAGAAGAAGTCTACACCATGTTTACGCGCTGTATCACGCAACAATTTATAGTTAGCATACTCTCCAGAGTTTGCGATTTTATTACATGTAACAATAGAAATATTAGACTTAAATATATCAACGTAATACGTTGCAGGCAATTTACTTGCTGTGTTGTCAATAAAAACTGCATTCGGCAAATTCATGTTTTTCATGATTTCTACAAAACTAGACAAATCAGCTACTTGACCGTTTTCGTTCAGATTTTCGTTCCATGAAGCTAAATCAATGCCATTGGCATCAAATAGCATTTTGCGAGAATTAGCAATACCGACAACTTTAATCTCTAAATCATTTTTCTCCGATAAGAAATCGTGCTGCTCAGCCAATTGCTTAAATAGAGTAGCACCAATATTTCCTGTTCCTAGGTTGAAAACGTGCAATGTTTTTTTCAATTCTGCGAAGAAAGCATCATGAACCGCATTCAATGCTTTTGCCAAATCATCTTTTGAGATAATAACAGAAATATTAAATTCTGAAGACCCTTGAGCGATAGCGCGTACATTGATACCATTACGTCCCAAAGCAGCAAACAAACGACCTGACATTCCTGGAGTACGTTTCATATTTTCACCAACGATTGCCAAGACCGAAAGATTTTGTTCTACCTCTGGCATCACCAATTTATTGGCTTCCAATTCCAACTCAAATTCATTAGAAATTAACTTCAATGCTCTTTCAGCATCGCTTGGATTTACCGCAAATGTGATACTATGCTCAGATGAAGATTGTGTTATCAACACGACGTTGATTTGCTCACGCGCCAACAAAGTAAAAAGACGACCTGAGAAACCTGATTTGCCAATCATTCCAGAGCCAGAAATATTTATGATCGAAATATCCGATATCGATGAGATACCTTTAATTGGATATTGCGTACAATCTGACTCAAATTGAATAATTGTGCCTGGAAATTCAGGTTCGAACGTATTGCGAATTGCAATTGGAATACGCTTCAAAAATGCGGGAATCATAGTCGGTGGGTATATAACCTTTGCTCCAAAATATGATAATTCCATTGCTTCTGTATAAGATAAGACAGGCAGCGAAAAAGCTTTTTTCACAATGCGTGGATCTGCTGTCAACATACCATTCACGTCAGTCCAGATTTCGATTACCGAAGCATTCAATACCGAACCAAATATAGCAGCTGTATAATCCGAACCACCGCGACCTAATGTAGTCACACGACCTGCCTCGTTTGAACCAATAAAACCTGTTACAAACATTAATTTGCCTTCATGAGAATGATTCAATGAATTGATTAATGATGTAGTTAGTTCCTCATTCACATGTGCATTACCAAAGTTTGAATTGGTCTTGATATAATGTGATGCGTCCACATAAATTGCATCTGAAATATATTGCTCCATTATTTTGGAAACCATATAATTAGAGAAACGTTCGCCAAATGAAACAATCAAATCTTTACTTTGTAAACTCAATTCTTTCAGCGCGTATACACCTTGCAAAATTTCTTCCAATTCATTAAGCATCAATTTCAATTTGGTGAAAACTGGATTTTGATACTTAATAGCAATAAGTTGTTTGACTACGTCAAAGTGTTTTTCTTCTAATAATTTAATGTCTTCGGTGAAAGATTTGCGTTCAGCAGCATTCTCAGCCATTTGTGTCAACAAATTTGTCACTCCAGACATTGCCGACAGAACGACTAATGGTTTCTCTCCTTTTTCAAAAGAAGATTTTACAATCTCCAATACAGATTTGATACTTTGTACTGTTCCTACAGATGTTCCTCCGAATTTTAGAACTTTCATTGGTTTAAATATGTTTAGTTTGTTTTAATCTACTACCTACAAAAAAAGCCTTCCTCTGTTGGGAGGAAGGCTTCTTAATATTTACACTCAATTGTACACACAAGTTACTTCCTCCGAGAATATGCCCCCGTAGTAATAATAATTGTTGAAATAATTGAGTTATTAATTTTCATATTTTCTAATTCTGCGACTAAGATAGAATAATTTTAATATTAAATTCAAATTTATTTTAAAAAAATAGCAAAAACCATTGTTACAATACCACCAAACAAGCAAACGGTTGCGCAAAATACTATTTTTCAATCACTTATCAACCTCAGGCTGTTAAGAAAATGTTAAAAGAACCTAAAATTATTTGGATTGTAGAGATGTATCTATTATCTTCGTATTATCTGCTCCCTGGAAAAGAGTAGATCTTAGGAAAGTTGTAATTAAAATAAAGCGATTTAATGAACACAAAAAAACTAATAGCGTCAGTGCTATTTATAGGCTTTTGTCTAGTGTCGCAAGCACAAACTACCAAAAAGAACAATGAGCAAGATAATCTTGCTAAAGAGTATTTCTCACAAATCATGGGTGTTGCTGTAAATGCTACTACTAACACTAAACTTTATCAGTTTGTTTATGATTGGTTGGGCACGCCCTATAGATTAGGTGGTGATACCAAAAGAGGAATCGATTGTTCTAAATTCTCACTTGCAGTTTACGAAAACGTATTCAATACCACAATCGGATTTAACAGTAGAAATCAATATGCAAATGTCACACCGATAAGCAAAAAAGATTTACAAGCTGGAGATTTGGTTTTCTTCAAAATTAGAAGCAGAAATATCACACATGTAGGTGTATATCTGGGAGACGACAAATTTGCACATGCCTCATCTAGTAAAGGTGTAATGGTCAGTAATCTAAACGAAGCATATTGGAAACGTTACTACTACAATGGCGGACGTCCAAAAACTGAAGACTCCCGTATAATGACTGCGGATGCTTCTATGCTAAAAGAAGAGAATTAATAGAAGAAATTATCAATAGTAGAAAGTCCGAATGATATCATGCATTCGGACTTTTTTATTTATTTTTGTCGCAATAGATTTGAATTTATGTCAGCAAAGAGAACCTTAATATTAAATAAAGAACAAATACTTCAAAAGTCTAAGCGTATTGCTTATCAAATCTTAGAAGATAATTTTAACGAGAGTCATATTGTACTCGTTGGTATTGCAGATAGAGGGTATGTATTCGCGCAGCGATTGCAAAAAATCTTGCAAGGATTTGCTCCTGATAAAGAAATCGAATTAATCAAAGTTACTATAAATAAAGAAAAGCGCTCCCTAGAAGCTTCGACAGACTTACCTGTGGAGACGGCAAATAATAAAGCTGTGGTGGTAGTAGATGATGTACTTAATAGTGGCCGAACTTTAGCTTATGCATTGGGTGCTTTTATCAACGTACCGTTAAAGAAAATGCGTACTGCTGTACTTATTGACCGTAGTCATCATCAATTTCCTGTAAACAGTGATTTTTATGGGCAAAAACTTTCTACCATACTAAAAGAAAATGTAGAAGTGTATTTGGAAGAAGTCGATAACCAAGAAGATGCAGCTTGGTTAGCATAAATAAGAAAGGGTTAATCGACGATTAACCCTTTCTTATTTTTAATTTCATACCTGGCTTTATAACTGAATTTTTCAAGCCATTATCTTCTTTTATTTTGGAGACAGTACTACCTTGAAACTGTTTTGCAATACGATCCAATGAATCTCCTTTTCGTACTACATAATAAGCTGTACGACTTTCACCAGATTTATTACTAGTGCTTTTGGAAATATTTTTAGCTAATGTAGAATTAACAGATTGGGAAACAATCAAATCACGACCTACCAAAAGACTATTATTTCGAAGACCGTTCCAAGCTTTTAAATCTTGAACAGTAACACCGAATTTTTTGGAAATACTAGATAAACTTTCACCTTTGCGCACTTTATGTTTTTGCGAAGATACACCAGCATATTGAGCTTCAGGTTCATCTTTTACAATCACATTAATTGAAGAAGGCGCGTGTAATGCAACATACAACAAGCTATCATTCAGTGAAGGAGTCACTGGAATATACAAGCGTTTAGGTTTTTCAGGTGTTCCATTGACATAGGTCTTTTTGTACGCTGGATTAAAATGCTTTAGATTTTCGACATCCAAATTAACAGCTTGAGCAACATGTCGTAGATCCACTGTATTGTTTACCAGCACCACTTTGGTTTCATAATCTAATTCTGTAGCAGCAGGTTCTATGCCATAGGCGCTAGCATTGCTCAAGACATAAGTCATAGCTACATACTTAGGGATATAATTTTGTGTTTCCTTTGGAAGAAATGGCGACAATTCCCAGAATGTAGGGTTATTCATTCCCGAACGTTGTATAGCGCGTTTGACACAGCCTCTTCCACAGTTATAGGATGCTAGAGCTAATAGCCAATCGTTAAATTGATCATAAGACTCGTTTAAATAAGTAGATACAGCATATGTCGCAGCATAAATATCTTTGCGCTCATCGACATGCGTGTTCATATCTAAATCGTAACCACGTGCTGTCGTGTAGATAAATTGCCAAGGCCCCACAGCTCCGGCGGAAGAAACCAAATGCGGATTTAAAGACGACTCTACGAGAGACAAGTACTTTATTTCCTCAGGAATTCCCATCTCTTGAAATACCTTATCGTACACTCTGAAATAATGATTACTAAGCCCATGCATACGACTCATGTAAGGCTTATAATTCGCCGAAATATATTTGTCGATAAAATACTTGACTTGGGAATTGTAATCCAAAGGAATGGTCTTCGTGGAAGCTTTCATCCGACGCAATATATGTGCATCAGCAATAGATACATCAACTTTTTCGTCTATGTGCTTGCGTATGGAGTCTAATTCTACTAATAATTCACGATGCTCATCCATTGAAGTCGCAAAAGACATTTGATTGTAGTAATCGTCGTCAATAGGATTTACCGAATAGGTTTGAGCGGTAGATGTGTGTACACTGATTATAGTGGTTAATAATACGGTGTATAATTTGTTCTTCATATTGTGCTAGTTTTTTGGATACTAGTTGGCAATATTTAGCCAATAAGGCAAAAAAACAAAGATTACATGTGGATTAATACATGTAATCTTTGCAAATATTTTTATAAATTATTTGATTTTTGTTTTTCTTCTGGCTTCTCAGTCGTGTCTTCACGCTGACCATCTTTAAATTCCTTCACACCTCTACCAAGACCGCGCATTAATTCTGGAATCTTTTTACCCCCAAATAACAAAAGAACTAATACCACGATAATGATAATCTCTTGTGTTCCTATAAATAATAAATTAGATGTATACATTTTAGTTATGCTATTTCTTTAAAATTCTTTCTCAATATGACTATTTACAAATATATAGAATTAATTGTTATTCTCGTGTAACTATCTTGCTAACCAAGGTGATGGATTAAAATCATTTTGACCTTGTGATAAACCGAAGTAAACCACTGTATAACCTAATTCAGGATCTTTATCTGCTATACCTATTTGCTGTCCGCGACTTACTTTCTGCCTTCTACGAACTGAAACAGATGACATGTTCGAATAAAAACTAAAATATTCACCATGTTTTATGACAACCACACCAGCTACAGCTTGTACAACTTCACCTTCAAATACAGCTTTAACCCCTGCACCATCAGTCGTACGAATCCCCACATCTGGAGCAGAACTTGTAATACCGTCTACCGTATATGATCCATAATTGCGGACAATATTTCCCTGCGCCACAGGCCAAGGTAAGCGCCCTCTATTCGATTTGAAATCTGCCGAAAGTCTTGCTGCTTCTGGCGTAGAACGAAGAATCTCGCTATCTGTTTTCTTAGGAGTTGCCTTTTCTACTTCTGCTACAGTTTTACCGGTACGTTTTGCTTCAGCCTCCGCTAAGCGCTTGCGTTCTGCCTCTGCTCTACGTCTTTCTTCAGCTATTTCTCTATTAATGGCCGCACGAATCAATGCCTCCATTTTTTTCTTTTCCTGTTGTTTTTTCGATAACTGCCCTTTGAAAGTACGCTCTTCTTTGACAATAGAATTTAATTGCGATTGATGTTGAGCTCTATCTTTTCTGATAATTTCACGCTCTTTTTGCTGATCCGCTAATAATCCACGTTGTGTATTGCGATCGGCTTCCATCTGCGCGATTTTCAATTCAATATCCTTTTTTACAGCTTCAATTTCAGCTGCCTTTGTTTTACGTGCATCCGAAAATTGCTGTAAATATTTGATACGCTTGAAAGCTTGGTTGAAATCTTTAGAAGCAAAAATGAACATCATTTTGTTGTATCCATTTTTGTTACGAAAAGCAAACATTATCATCTTTTCGTAGTCCTTACGCATCTTTTCTAATTCTGCTTTAAGCTCATTAACTGATTTCGTATTCTTGTTAATCTGAGATGTAAGGTTATTGACTTCTTTACTGATAACCGAAATTTTTTCTTCACGAAGATTCAGCTGTCTACTCAATGCAGAAACTTCTTTTTGCGAAAGAAGCTTTTCCTTTGTCTTCGCCAAAAGCTCTTTATTAAGATTCGCAATTTCGGAATTAATTTTCTCCAACTGCTTCTTTAGCTGCGCACTACTCTGTCCAAATGACAGATGGCTAATGAAGAAAACAAAAAATATGCTTAATAATATATGTCTAAAATTCATGAATGGAGCCCTGGCTTACTCGTTTTTGTACAACTTCCAAAAATAGTGATATCTAACTGACTTGCCTAATAAAAAGATTATTTTAACATGCAATTAATTCAAAACTTTGTATTTAGACGGCACTGTAAAAGGCATTTCCACCTCTTGATTAAATTCAATTTTATTGTAATTTAATACCGCGTTGACTTGAATCCCTGAAGAACTCAACTTTATATTTTGATTTTGAGGAAAATTATAGCCCGTCACATCATTAAATGAACTGTAAAAAGCTTCAAGGCTCTGGTTCTTTCCTACTGGCGTCAGGCGAATAACTTTTGGTCTAAATTTGCCATTTAGACTATATTGAAAAGACAAATTATTTTTTACACCTACCAATTGCACATCATCGGTAGCTTTTGCTACAGTCATTTGATCCGTACGCAATAAATCAGAGGATACATTCGCTATTAATAAATCCTGCAATACGCTAAAGCTCACGCCCTCACCCGTGTACTTATGTATAAAATTGAAAGGTTTTGCTGTGTATTCTCCCTGCAATTTATTCATTATCTTGACACTATCTGGCGTAATTAGTAATCGAGCGCCTTCAACATTTAAAAATGTCCCTGTAAGAGAAATCCAAATCGCTTTATTGCGCTGAATACGTACATGCATAGTGACGTCTTGATTCTCGTCACCTAATTCAACTTTTGCTTTGGCTCTACCCGAAAAACTATGAAAATCAAGGTTATTAATTAAATAATCAGCATTCTCATTGGGTTTAATAACCGTACTTTCTGCCCCCGAATTTGTATTCGCTACTTGCTTACGCGAACCACACGATGTCATTATAGCAACTCCTATTCCTATCGCACATATTTTATTCCACATATTTACCTTCTTTAATTTTTTGCTGAATCTTTGCAAGATTCTGATTTGATTTTTTTTCCAGCTCTAAACTCAACGCTTTCTGCCATTGAACAACGGCGTCTTTTTCTCTGTTTAGTTTACTGAGGATATCGCCATAATGCTCTAACAATACAGCAGATTTCTTATCCAACTTCACCGCCTCTTCTATCCAAGTGAGTGCTTCACTATATTTCTCTTGTTGAAATAATACCCAAGCATACGTATCTTTAAAGGTAGCGGAATTGGGTTCAAGCTCATTAGAAAGCTTTGAAAAGGTGGCTGCCTTATCCAATTCCTTTTTACGCACCGCCAAATAATAAGCATAATTATTTAATGCAGTCACATTCGTGCTATCAAGTGAAATTGCTTCCTCATAAGCGACATCGGACATACTTTCCATTTTCAATTCATGATAAAGATCCCCTAATGAGCTATAAATTAAAGAACGCAAGAAATTAGTATCATTCTCTGAATAATTCAGTGCAGTTTCTAAAAACTCTTTACTTGTATTGTAATCCAATTTTGCAGCATACGCCATGCTCGTAAAATAAAGCAGCTCCGTATTATTTGGATTGTGTTTTAATCCTTCTGCACCGTGTTTAATCGCTTCATCAGGTTGATTTAATGCCAAATCTGTATTAATCGCTAATCTCCATGCAGAAATGTATCTCGGATTTGAAGAGGCAACTTTCAAAAAAACAGAACGCGCTTCCTCTACATTACCACGCTTCCATAGCAATTCTCCCTTCAATATCTGCGCTTCTAAGACATCTGGATGGTAGGTTTCTAATAAATTCGCTAGAAGTTGTAATTTATCATCTGACAATGTTCCCTGCTCGTTCATCAACCCTACCAAAAACTTATATTTATCCCAAACCTGAACTTCTGAAGTATTAAAAGCTATTTTCAAGGCATTAAACATCGGCTCATATCTTTCCATGCTTTTATATGTATCCGCTAGATCTAAATATAACCCCTTATCACTTGTGCGTTTGATTCCACGTTCTATGGCCGCCAAAGCTTCTTTTTGCTTCCCCTCTTGCCCATTGATATACCCCAAATAACCATAAACATCTGGAATCATCGATTTGCCATCCATTTTGGCTAGCAACTTTTTTGCAGCTGGTAGATCCTCTGCATTCATATACACCTCGGCCATCACAAGATTCAACGTGTCCGAATGGCTTGAAGTAATCAATTTGGCATGCAACTTTTTAGCTTCATCCAATTGCTTATTCTCCGCATATAGAATTAACAATTCCCGACTCAATCCCTCGTGAGTAGGGAATTGTTTTTGTAGATCTAGTAATAAGGCAATACCATTTGGCAAATCTTTCCTCGCTTTATAAAGCTCTAATAGGTGATTCGCATAAAACATATTTTTATGTTTTTCATAAGCTAGCGTTGCACTTTCAACAGCCCCATCGTAATCACGCATTTGTACCAAAATCAAAGATTTGGCGTAATAAATATCAGCTACTTCTGGATATTTGACAGAAATCTCATCCAAAAGCTGTAGTCCTTCTTGAAACTTCCCCTCTCGTAATTTGCTCTCAACAGCTTTCAGCTCTTCCTTATAATTTTCATCTGTTTGCCCGTAAGCAACAATTGAAGCAACCAAGCAAATTAAAACCAAAAAATACTTACGAAATCTATATATTAATTGTATACTCATCTTAATGATTAAATATTTTCACTTTCTCTCTTTCAGACTCACTAAGGTAGTAATCTAGACTTACAAAAGAGTAAATTCTAAACTAGAAGTTTAATATTTAAAAACTTAAAAAAAGTTAAATAAAATTTTAGTGGGGATATGCTTTATTATTGAGAATAAAATCATTACCTTTGCAATCCGATTGTAGCGATTACAAGCGGTTTAAAAAAGTATTAATTAATTAAATAGAAGCAAGTGAATACGTTAAGTTACAAAACTGTCTCTGCCAACAAGAACACCGTTAACAAAGAATGGATTGTTGTTGACGCTGAAGGAGAGATCTTGGGACGATTGGCTAGTGAAATTGCGAAAGTAATTCGTGGTAAGCACAAACCATCTTTCACCCCACACGTAGACTGCGGTGATAACGTGATCGTTATTAATGCAGACAAAATCAAATTGACTGGAAACAAATTAGGCGACAAAGTATATGTTCGCTACACTGGCTACCCAGGTGGTCAACGTTTTGTTTCTCCGAAAGAATTATTGGCTAAACACCCTGAGCGCATCATCGAGAAAGCGGTACGTGGTATGTTACCTAAAAATCGTTTAGGTCGTCAGTTATTCAAAAACCTTTTTGTTTATGCTGGAACAGAGCACAAGCATGAAGCGCAAAATCCAAAACCAGTTAAATTTTAAGGAGAACAAACATGTCAACAACTAACACTTCAGGAAGAAGAAAAACTGCTGTTGCTCGTATCTACTTAGGAGCAGGTAGCGGAAACATTACCGTAAACGGTAAAGACTACAAAGAATATTTCCCAACATTGCCATTGCAATACATCGTTACTCAATCTTTATTGGTAGCGGAGTCATTAGCAAATTTTGATGTGAAAGTTAACGTTCAAGGTGGTGGAGTTAAAGGTCAAGCAGAAGCTGTGCGTTTAGCAATCGCTAAAGCATTAGTAGAACTTGATCCAGAAGTAAAACCAGCTTTACGTGCTAAAGGTTTAGTAACACGTGATGACCGTATGGTTGAGCGTAAAAAACCAGGACGCAAGAAAGCTCGTAGAAGATTCCAATTCAGTAAACGTTAATCAAAGGAGGATCAAAAAATGGCAAGAACTACTTATCAGGATTTATTGGATGCAGGTGTTCACTTTGGTCACCTTACTCGTAAATGGGACCCGAAAATGGCTAAGTACATTTTCATGGAACGCAACGGTATCCACATCATTGACTTGAACAAAACTCTTACGAAATTAGAGGAAGCTGCTTCAGCTATCAAACAAATCGTAAAATCAGGTCGTAAAGTTTTATTCGTAGCAACGAAAAAACAAGCAAAAGAAATCATCGCTCAACAAGCTAAGGCTGTAAACATGCCTTATGTTACTGAACGTTGGTTAGGTGGTATGCTTACAAACTTCGCAACAGTTCGTAAGTCTATCAAGAAAATGACTACTATTGACAAAATGCAAAAAGATGGTACATACGATGTATTGTCTAAAAAAGAGAAGTTGATGATTCAACGTGAGCGTATTAAGTTAGAAGCACTTTTAGGTGGTATCGCTGACTTAAACCGTTTACCTGCAGCTTTATTCATCATCGATGTGAAAAAAGAACACATCGCTGTAGCTGAAGCTATCAAGTTAAACATCCCTACTTTTGCGATGGTAGATACAAACTCTGATCCTACAAACATCGACTTCCCTATCCCAGCTAACGATGACGCTACTAAATCTATTAGCCTTATCGCTGGTATCATTGGTCAAGCGATCGTAGAAGGTTTGGACGAGCGTAAACGCGACAAAGAAGAAGATGCTGAAAAAGAAGCTGCTGCTGCTAAAGCTGCTGTAGACAATGGTGACGCTGATGCTTCAGGAAAACGCACTCGTAAAGCAAAAGACGTAGAATAATATTCTATATATAAAGCCGGATAGACAAGTGTAGGTTTCTGGGAGTTTCACTTCCTTACCCACGCACGTCTTTCCGGTTTTTTTGTTAAAAGAACCAAAAACTTAACAATAGCTCATCGCTTTGTTAATGACAACATTGTAATTTTATTAAAAAAGAAAATATCATGTCAGTACAAATTTCTGCATCAGATGTAAACAAATTGCGTCAACAAACAGGCGCAGGTATGATGGATTGTAAAAAAGCTTTAGTAGAAGCTAACGGTGACTTCGAAGCTGCTGTAGACTACTTACGCAAAAAAGGCGCTAAAGTAGCTGCTAGCCGTCAAGACCGTGATTCTAACGAAGGTGTTGTAATTGCTAAATCATCAGCTGATGGTAAAACTGGTATCGTAGTTGAAGTAAACTGTGAGACTGACTTCGTAGCGAAAAACTCTGATTTCGTAGCTTTCGCTGACAAAATCGCTGAAGCAGCTTTAGCTAACACTCCTGCTTCTTTAGAGGAATTGAAAGCTTTAACTGTTGATGGTAAAGTAATTTCAGAAGCTTTAATCGAGCAAACTGGTGTTATCGGTGAGAAAATCGACGTTTCTAAATTCGAAATCGTAACAGGAGACAAAGTAGTAGCTTACATCCACGGTAACTACCGTTTAGGTGTATTAGTTGGTCTTTCTGCTGACGCAGAAGGTGCTGACGAAGCTGGTAAAGATGTAGCTATGCAAATCGCTGCAATGAACCCTATCGCTATCGATAAAGATGGTGTAGATGCTAATACTATCGAGCGTGAAATCGCTATCGCGAAAGAACAAATCATCGCTGAAGGCAAACCAGCTGAAATGGCTGAGAAAATTGCTCAAGGTAAATTGAACAAATTCTTCAAAGAAACTACTTTATTGAACCAAGAGTTCGTTAAAGATTCTTCTAAAAACATCGCTCAATTCTTAGATTCAGTATCTAAAGGATTAACTGTAACTGCTTTCAAACGTGTACAATTAGGAGCATAAGTTTAGTATTAAGAACTAAATTTAGATATAACAACGCCATGCTTAGATTTAAGCATGGCGTTGTTTTTTTAGAATTAATTTTTCACGAAATGAAACTGAAAGAACATATGATTTTATTATTCTTCAGATTCCATCTTAATGGTATTCAAACTATCTGAATTTAAGCTTCAACTGATGTATTCCCGCATCTAACTTGATCTCTCTTTCGCCTGAAATATTTGCTGGCGCAAAGAAAGTTGCAGATGAATTCGGAGGAATAACAATATCATAAACAATTGATTTATTACCTTTCTTCCATTTAGAAACAATTTTCCCGTATGGTGATTCATGCGAAACTTCCGAATGTTCTAAACCTTCTGGAAAAATTGGCTTCAATATTATATGTTTAAATCCTGGTTTTGTTGGATCCGGAAGTATCCCACCTAAGGATTTAAAAAACCAACCTCCTATTTCCCCAAACATCATGTGGTTATCCGAAATATCTCTTTCAGCTTCTAAATCCCAATTTTCCAATAAAGTGGTCGCACCATTCGCAGCCCACCAACCCCAAGAAGGATATGTGTCTTGCACCGCAACTTTGTAAGCAGATTCCGCATAGCCATTATTGTTTAACGCATTTAACAACGCTTTTGCACCAAGAACTCCGACATCCAAATGGTAGTTCGTCTCTTTAACTTTTTGATTGAGATTGGCAGCCACCTTAGCAATCATTTCCTCGGGCACAACACCCCAATGCAAAGGCACGCTTAATTCTGTTTGCGTACCAGAAGCGTAAATACCAGTCTCAATATTTAAGAATTTAGCATTGATAGCATTCTTTATTTTCTCGCTGAGTGATTTATATTTTTGGAAGTCATATTCCTTTCCAAAAAGTTTAGCTGCATCGGCTAAAATCTTTGCATCCAAGTAAAAATAAACTGAAGAAGTCAACTCCAAATCAGAAGTAGATTTCACAGGCACCCAATCTCCACGACCAAAAGTCGTCAATCCATTTACACTAATTCCATTCACATAATCTACATAGCGTTTTATATTTTCATAGCAATCTTTCAACAACTCACTGTCCCCATAAAACTGGTAAATTTCCCAAGGAATAATCGCGATAGTACTCGTCCAATCCAAACCGTTTGCTGTACCATACCCCCATCCACCTGTCGGAATAATATCAGGCAATACACCATTTGGTTGTTGCTCATCACGGTGGTCCGCCAACCACTTCTCGTACACTGTAATACCATCGTAATTGTACAATGCCGTCTCAATAGCCAAATGTCCATCTCCAGTCCAGCCATTTTTTTCACGCTGTGGACAATCCGTCGGATAGCCCATAAGATTCGATAAGTACGCATTATTGGTAATCCTCCAAAGATCATTAACAAGTTGAGATGATGTATAAACAATTCCCTTTTGATTCACGTCGCTATGGACAAAATAAGCTACAAGATTTGATTCATTCATTTCAATAGGTTCAGAACTTATAACTTCCACATAGCGAAATCCCTTGTAATTAAACTTAGGCATAAATGTATCTACTTTCTTACCGCTTAGAATTAAAATATCAGTTTGAAAAGGATCTTTGTCTTTATCGCCCAAATAATACACATCAATATTCGAAAGATCCAATCTACCATTTTCATGTAGGCGTTCTCCATGCGCAATTTTCAAAATGACTCCTTCTTTTCCTTTAATCTTAATTTTAGAAATTCCCGCCATATTTTGTCCAAGGTCAAAAAGGTAAGTTTTCTCGTCAAATTTCTTCACAGAAATTGGTTTATACTCTCGGATTAATCGAATTGGAGCAATCTGTTGTGCTACAATATTACCAGAAGGAACACTGCGGTAACGGACACCTTGCCATTTCGAATCATCAAAACCCGGCTTATCCCACCCAGATTGTTCTAATCGTGCATCATAATGTTCACCCGTATAAATACTATTAGCTATAATTGGACCAAAAGAAGTTTTCCAATCGCGCTCTGTTTTAATTATTTCTTCAGAATCGTCTTCGTATACGATTCGTAGATCCAAACAAAAAGTAGGTCGTCCACGCCATGGTGCATTATGAAAATCCCACACAGCCAAAGATTGATGATTATACCAACCATTTCCCAAAATTACACCAATAGCATTATTACCCTTTTGTAAATCCGATGTCACATCATGCGTGACATATAATGTTCTTTTATCGAATCTGGTATACATGGGGTCTAAAAAATGATCACCAACTCGCTGACCATTAACCGATAGTTCATACAATCCTGCTACCGCAATATAAGCTCGCGCTGATTTAATCTTTTTATTAACTGTGAATTGCTTGCGGAAATAAGGTGCTGGTTTGAAATGAATGTCATGATGATCACTAATCCAAGCTCCCTTCCAACTTTTTGTCGACAGCATTCCCATTTCGAAAGATGCAATTGAGGAAGAATGCTGCTTTCCATCCTTATCCCAAGAAACTACTTTCCAAAAGTATCGCGATTGTGGTGCTAAGCTTTTACCATTATACTTTACCAAAATGTCAGATTGATACACTTTCTCCGAATCCCAATACAGGTTTTCATTTTGAGTTAAAGAAATCGAATCAGTACTAACAAGAATTTGATAAGCCTTCTGTATCGCCCCTATTCTATTATCATTTATCTTCCATGAAAATCGAGGATGAGTATTATCAATACCTACAGGATTTATCAAATGTTCGCATTTAAGGTCAATTGGCTTACCGTTTGGAATTCGATTACTTGCAAGTAAACTTTGATGATAGATCAATGCAAATATAATAGCAAAGAATGTTTTCATAAAAAGGTAGATATTGTAAATCCAATAATTGAGCGTTAAACGTCTCAATAGCTAAATTATCAGAAAGATAAGGTTTTCAGACGATAGTTATTAATTTTCATTCAATACGTTCTTCAAACTTCTGAAAAAATTCCAGAAGCATAAAAAAAGAAGGTAGCCTTCTAGCTACCTTCCACACACACTATTAATCAATCATGATTACAGTTAATTTTTAGGCTTCTTGCTGTTCAAGAATTCCCATTCATGGATTTGAGAAATTTGATGTTCTTTTAATTGAATTTCTTTAAACTTTTCGATTATATCAGGATGCAAGTTTGCCAAATCTTTCGTTTCGGATCTATCGTCTTTAAGTTTGAAGAGTAGCCATGGACTGCTTATATCTTTACGTACATTCACACGTACTCCTATCCAATCTCCCGTACAAATAGCGACTTGAACTCCATTTTCTGGATACTCATACCTAGATTTTGACCTATTTCTGTATTATCGAGATAAAATTCTGTCCTAAGTTTGAACACTTCCTTCATCTTAGGCGGCATCTTTTCAAACTCACTAGAGATTAACTGCTGAATATCTTTTCACGAATAAGAAAATCAGTTCCATTAGAAACGATGTTGAAAAATTCATCTTTCGAATTGATATATCGATCGAATACTTTTTTCTTTCTAAAATAATCCAAGACTTTATTCAGTGAAGCCTTATAGAGAAAACTTTTTAGAGAAACCGAAATGATATGCCTTCTCCCTTGCTCCCACAACCACGAAAATACATCATGTACTATATTTTAAGCATCTTCATGATTATCCACTTTCTTTAGAACAAAAATGTACAGCAACGAATTATATCATATGTATATCTCATCAAAAGCATGCGAATCCCCTTTGATAAACAAATGATAAAGGTCATTATCACTCATATTAAGGTGCCGGTACTAACTCCCTCAATATCTGTTTCTGATAAAAGCTCTGATTTATCGTTAATCTTAAAACAAACTAGATAGAACTGTTATCAGCAATACAGATGAAAAGTCACGTGCCGAAGCTCCCGATTTAGTAATAAAATTTACTGCCGATAAAAACCGAAAAAAGAACTTTGAAAAATAAATTGTTGAATATAATAGAAGATATAAAGCCAAATTGCCATAAAAAAGTCCTAGCAAATTGCTAAGACTTAAGTTTATCTTCCCTTCGGTCTGTGCGAGATAAAATGAGATTTCAGTTTATCCAAGCCAATATCTTCTTCAGGCTTATCAATTTCATACAGCCAAACTTTCTCATTCAACATTTCCACGCGTTCCTTGGAGTTAATCAAATCCAACGGTTTCACACGAAACTCTTTGCTTATTGGTTGCGTTTGAGTTTGTGACAAACGGGAGTGACGGATAATTTGCAACTGAAAAGTTGGCCATTTTCCCACTGATGAAAAGTTTGCAGTATAAATTTGTGCATAATCATGTTTGGGTACAGAATTAGCAAAAACGCCCGTAGTTTTTGATCCTGTAACTTCAGATACAGAAACTAACAATTCGAATGAAGTCTCATTGATAATATAAAACTTAGCCAAACCATCCTTTTGCTCTCCTGCTACACCAATAAAAATACCTTTCGACACAAAAGGTAAATTCGTTTGTGCTGGCAAATCATCCAATTCATCTTCGATTGTGCGCATATTGCCATGCACTAAAGTTACCTTTGTACGCAATACGGGGATTTCGAAACCCGTATCGTCCGTTACACCAATTATATCTTTCGCTTGTATAGACGTTATATGTCCTTCAATGGGTTCATCTATAAAACGTACTAAATCTCCTATTTTCAAATTCATCTTATTTCTCTATTTTATCAATCACTTCCATTAACTTATCTACATCTTCTAATGTATTGTATAAATGTAATCCTATTCGAATGCCTTTGCCACGTGGAAAACATTTAATGCCACTCGCCATCAACAAATCATAATATTTTGGATCAAGTTGTATATTTATCAACGAAGATTTTATCTTTCTGTATTTTATCTCAGGCAAAAGTAACTCTCTTTCACCTAGTTTTTCATATGCATACGCACTGATTTCTTGCAAATGTTGTTGAATATTATCTAAACCTAAAAGCTTCAAAAACTGTATCGACTGTCCTAATGTACCATGACTCAAGGTATCTTGATGCCCTGGCTCTAAAAACGTATCCAATATGCTTTTACTCAACCACATCGCTTCTTTTGGTCTTTCCCCTTGCTGTGCGTCAGCATAAAGAAGCTCTTTCAATTGATTTGAAAGTATCAAATAACCATTTCCAAAGCCCGCCATCATCCATTTGTAGCCCGAACCTCCAATTGCGTCAAATCCTGAATTTTCAAAATCAAAGGGCTCTGTGCCTAAGTATTGCGTAGCATCACCGATGATAATTAGATTTGGGTATTTTGATTTCAAATATCGAATGAAGCTCAAATCAATTTTTAATCCATTGATATATTGCACAACACTTAAGAGCAACACATCCGCCTTATGTTTTTGAATACAATCTTCAATATTTACTTCCAGTTGAGCTTTTACAGTGATCTTGAAATAATCCAATTGACGACTTATCACCGGATAATTCAATGATGGATAATCCTCATCGAGGATGGCATATTTCAAACCTTTAGGCAACCCATTAATCAATGTATGTAATCCAAATGAAAAGTTCGGTAAGGCAAAAACATTCGAAACAGAACAATTAAATAACGCAGCAAATTCTGATTTTATGTTTGTGATAAATGCCCCTTGCTGGTCTCGCAGATCTCCCCCGACAGCAAAAAATTCTTGTTCTCTTCGACCGCGCCAAGCATAATGCGAACGCGGCATCAGCCCATTACCAGGTGTATTGAGATAAGTGATTTCACTCGAAATGTCGAAGAAGCTTTTGTAATCCATGCGCAGAATATTCTTGTTTACGTAGCAAATTATAAAATATTTTGGAATCGATAAGCTTCGCACCCATATATTCTAAATGTTCGGAATGAATCTGACAATCTACAAGCTCCAAATCGAATTGTTGACATAAAAATATTAAAGCTGCTTTAGATGCATTCGAAACTTTTGAAAACATACTTTCTCCACAAAAGATTTTTCCTACTAATACACCATACAATCCCCCCACCAACTCATTATTTTGCCAAACTTCAATACTATGTACAAACCCTTGATGATGCAAATTAATATAAGCCTCCTGCATATCATCGACTATCCACGTCCCGTCTTGATCCTTTCGATCTATGGATGCACAATTGTGAATAACTTGTGTAAATGATTGATTAAAGGTTATTTTAAAATTTCCCGTTTCCATGACTTTAGCCATAGATTTGCTAATCTTGATTTCTTCTGGGTATAGTACAAAACGCTCATGCGGCGCATACCACAATATAGGCGTATCTTCCGAATACCACGGAAATATACCATTTGCATAGCCAAGAAGTAAACGCTCCGTGCGCAAATCTCCCCCTACAGCCAAAAGTCCATCCACTTCAGCCAAATTGGGATCTGGAAATAAAATTTGTTGATCGTCTAATCGAAATATCATAATCAAAAAAGCCAGATTGTTTAATCTGGCTGTCTAGTTTCTTTGCTAATTTCTTCGAATATCTTATCCATATGCTCGACGTATTCATTCGTATCATCCAAGAAAAATTCCAGATGCGGAACAATTCTCGCTTGATTTTTTATACGTGCACCCAATTTATAGCGAATTTCGTTCGTTTTTGTTTTAATAGACGCAATTGATTCTTTAGCAGTATTTGTATTCAAGAAACTTAAAAAAACACGTGCAATAGCAAGATCGGGAGTTACACGTACTTTCGTGACGGTAATAAATGCTCCTGGCGCCCATGCCCCACCTTCACGCTGAAATAATTCAGCTAAATCTTGTTGTAAAACTCCTGCAAATCTTTGTTGTCTCTTACTTTCCGTTCCCATATGTTTCTCCTAATGGTTTAAAGTGTTTACACACATGTCTACAAATATAAGAATTTACCCTCGCTTATCCACATAAAAAAAGACTTGTCACAGGAACGGACAAGTCTACAATTAGTCTAAAATAGTTTTATAATTGGATAGAAAATATCTTTGAAGTTTTAAGACATCCTGGTCTATCATTAATCTTGTTTTTGGTTATTCACTCGTGAGTAAATACTCACAAAGTTTCATTCTTTCATCTCCCTTAGTCTTACAAACATAATGAGTTCAAATGGATTACAAAAGAAAAATTTAAAAAAAAGTAAGTGCTTACTTATTTAAATTTTAAATCTAGTATATCGATTGCGTTACCTTTTCCATATTCATTCGAATAAACCTTGATTAAAACGCCTACAGACGACAATATCAGCGGTCCAAAAATTAAACCCAACATGCCAAACATATTTAACCCCAACAAAACCCCAAATACAGTAATCAACGGAGGTACGTTTCCTAATGTTTTTAAAATGGTGAAACGCAAAATATTATCTATTCCTCCTACCAACAAAAAGCAATATAAAGTCAACCCAATGCCATTACCTAAAGAACTAGTAGCAAATACGGTGATGCATACCGGAATGTAAATTGTCATTGTACCTAAGACAGGAATAATGGATGATACCCCGGTCAATATACCTAAGAGGATAAAAGTCTCTACACCGAAAATCCAATACCCAAGCATAGCAACAAGTCCTTGACATAGTCCTAAAATCGGAATGCCAATAGCATTTGATCGTACCATCAAATCTACTTCAGCCCATATTTCATTTTTACTGGTATTCGAAAATGGTATAGCACGATCAATATATTGTTCCATTATACGACCATGCACCAACATAAAGTACAATACGAAGAGAGCGACTAATATATTTACTCCAACTTCCATTACAGAATTCAAGATACTCGGGATATACCGTGTCAATCTTTGTAGAAAATTTAGAAGTGCTTCATCGGACAAATCTATATCTTGCAGTAAAGGTTTATCAGCCATAAAAGATTTAACCTGATTAAACTGTAATACGATCTGATCCGTATTATTCAAAAAGCTTCTGACCTGAGGAATTAAATAATCTACAATAGCCCATATCGGCAATACAATGAAGACAATAGATATTAATATGTATACCACACTCGCTAATGATTTATTCCACTTCCGCTGTTCGGTGAGTTTGAAATACGAATTTCGATATAATATGTACAAAGTAATTGCGCCTAGAAAACCAGGTAAATAATACAGCAGATTTTTAAATATCAGTATACATATAAGCAGAATAATCAAAATCAGCATGATTTGATTAATAGGCGTATTATTGATTTGTTTATGTCTCATTAATTAATCTCTTTTACTTTTTTCACACTCCATACTATCACCAATGCACTTAATATAAGTACAGCCCATCCCCATTGTATATGTAATGTTTTTGCTAGTAAACCATCAACGAGTTTCATTCCGAAATAATTGTTGATCTTGAAATAAACAGCAATCAAACCTAGAATACTCCAAATCAAATAAACTATAGATGTGAAACGAAACAATGCTATTTTTCGTGACACGAAAAATAAAACATTAAATCCGAGTATCCCTAATGTGATTAAAAATAAGATGGTATCTGTTTCATAAAGATTCCAGTTACCTTTGAGAGGCACTTTTAGGAATGGACAGAATACAGTTGATAAAGCGCTCACGGCGATACCCAATAGTGCGATAGGTTTTCTTAGTATGTACATAATGGTAAAGGTAAATTTACAATTTTATATGCCCAAATATTTTAATTCCTATATTTGAACAAGGTATTTGAAAGCAAATTAATGTACTTACCTCACCCCAAATTATGATTGATATTACAAAATAGATTTTAATTATATGACATAGGTCATAATGACATTAAGTTTGATCTAAAACAAACTAATAATCAATCATTTAAAAATAAAAAACCCATTATTTAGAGTCTTTCTAAATTAATTGGTTTGACAGATTTTTGACAGAAGAACCAAGGTTTTAGGCTACATTTGCAACAGTTATTTGAGCTAGAAAGTTAAAGCGTTGAAGAATTTAAAAGTTATTGCATTCACACACAAACACGTTGACCTGAAAGATTTGGGTAATTTAGTTATCTGTAACGAAGAGTTAGATGCTAGATTAATCAATCTTAAAAATACCTTAGATATTCCAGAAGTATTCTATATAGCAACGTGTAATCGTGTGGAGTTTGTCTTTTATGGTGCCCATGAATTGACAGATGAGTTCATTGCAGAATTTATGCAAAAAATGAATTTCTGTGTTCCTGCAGATCGTCTTCATTGTTATTTAGGTCAAGTAACACGTTACACTGGACTAGAAGCTTTAAATCATCTGTTCCGCATGTCTTGCTCTTTAGAGAGTTTGGTTGTTGGGGAAAAAGAAATTTTAGCACAGGTTCGTCGTGCATACGAAAAATGTCGTGAAGCGGGTTTTACTGGTGATTTCCTTCGATTAATGATGGATAGACTGGTAAAAACAGCAAAAGAAGTTTACACTTATACAAACATTTCACGCAATCCCATCTCTGTAGTTTCGTTGGCTTACCGCAAGTTGAAAGAAATCAAATTAGCAGAAAATCCTAGAATTTTAGTAATCGGTTCTGGCGAAACAAACCAAAACTTTGCTCAATACCTTAAAAAACATAAACTTTCTAATTTCGTCGTTTTCAATCGCACGTTGGAAAATGCTAAAAAATTAGCTCAGGAGTTAAACTGTGAAGCTTATCCTTTGACTGAATTAGCGAATTACAAACAAGGTTTCGACGTAATGATTACCTGTACAGGTGCTGCAGGTTCAATAATTGACAATGATTTGTACCAAAGCTTATTAAATGGTGACACAGACAAAAAAGTCATTGTTGATTTAGCAATTCCAAATGATATTGATGCTGATGTTTTAGCTAAAAATTCTATTCACTACATCGAAGTACGTGGATTGCAAGCTATTGCCGAGAAGAATATCCAAGAGCGTTATAATGAATTAGAAAGTGCTGAAACCATCATTGAAGCGAATATTAAAGAATTTCTTCCTATTATCAAACAACGTCGCGTAGAAGTCGCTATGCGTCAGGTTCCCGATAAAATTAAAGAGATTCGTGCTATCGCAATGAATGAGGTTTTTGCGCAAGACTTAAACAATCTTGATCCCCAAGCGCGTGAGGTTTTGGAAAAAGTTATCAACTATATGGAAAAGAAATACATCAAAGTTCCAATGGTGATGGCAAAAGAAATTTTGGTAAAAAACACCGAATTCGAAAAGAACTAATTCCTTATCTTATTCCAAGCAAAAGATACTTTATTCTGACACTAAAAGGGTCATAAAGTGGTTCTATTTGGCTAAATTTGCAACGTTAATTGTTAACGTAAATTTGTGTCAGTGAATAGAAAATTAATTATCGGAACTAGAGGTAGTAAACTTGCGCTTTGGCAAGCCCACTTCGTACAAGATAGATTAGCAGAAATCGGTGTAGAAGCCGAATTAAAAATCATTAAAACGCAAGGCGATATTATCCAACATCTTCGTTTGGATAAATTAGAAGGCAAAGGATTTTTCACCAAAGAATTGGAAGAAGAATTACTTTCTGCTAAAATTGATCTTGCCGTTCACTCCCACAAAGACTTACCTACGGTTAATCCTCCAGGACTTATCATCGCTGCCGTATCGGAGCGTGAAGACCCTTCTGAAGTGATTATTATTCACAAAGATTGTGTGGATGTAACCAAACGCTTGTCATTAAAACACAATGCAAGTGTAGGTACTTCATCCAATAGACGTAAAGCGCAGCTGCTATCGGTACGTCCAGATTTAGAATTCACAGATTTACGTGGAAATTTACAAACACGTATTCAAAAACTTCGTGACGAACAATATGATGCGATTGTATTAGCTAAAGCTGGTGTTACGCGCATTGAAATGGATTTATCTGATTTTCATATTGAAGAAATTTCACCAGTTGAGATTATTCCTGCGCCAGCACAAGGTGTATTAGCTATTCAAATTCGTGAAACAGATCAAGATTTATTTAATTTATTACAAAAAATAAACTGCGAAGCTGTTGCCAAAACTATTGCCGTTGAGCGTAAAGTTTTAAACATGTTTGATGCGGGTTGCCACGCTCCTCTTGGCTCTTACTGTCGCGAGCGCAATGGTAAATTCGAATCGTGGACTTCTATCGCAGAGGATAATGAAGATTTTCCAGATAGATTGTACTTAGAGTCAGATACGACTGAAGGTATGGCACAACGAATTTTCGAAAAATTCAATAAAGATCGCAAAATGCCTTCTTCTGTTTTTATCTCAAGAGATTTGGATGAAAACTCCTATTTGGCAAAATGGTTAGCGAAACACAATATTTCTGTAGACGCGAGATCTTTGATTAAAATATTTCCAACGATCAACACTCTAGATTCGTTTATTCTAAAAAAGGCAGATTGGATTTTCTTTAACAGTAAAAATGCAATTGAGCATTTCTTCAAATTGAATCCAGTTATTTTGAAGAAAACAAAAATTGGTGTTTTAGGAAGAGGCTCAGAGTCGACATTACGCAAATTTGGTCGTGTAGCAGATTTCTCAGGTGATGATTTGGGCATTAGTACCGAAGAAATTGCAAAAGAGTTTGCTAAAGTTGTGGATGGACAAACGGTGTTTATTCCTCGTGCGAAAGATTCGTTAATGAGTATTCAAAAAGCATTAACAGAAAACACGACAGTCATTGATATGCCTATTTATGAAACGGTTTTGGAAGAAAATGTGGACAAATCAAATGCTGATGTGTTGATTTTCACAAGCCCAAGTAATGTGCAAGCATACTTTGCAGAAAATTTAGCTGAACCAGATCAACAAATCATCTGCATTGGTTACTCTACTGCTAAAGCAATCGAAGAAATGGGATTGAAATATTCACTTCCTTTTTCTCCTGATGAAATGGGCTTAACTGAAGCAATTTTTGGATTGGAATACAAATAAAATAGTATAACAAGCCATTTCTTAGAAATGGCTTTCATATAAAACATATACCATGTTACAACGTCCTAGAAGAAACAGAAAATCAGCAGTCATTCGTGACATGATTCAAGAGACACACTTGTCCGCTGCCAATCTTATATTCCCTTTATTTATCGTGGATGGCGAAAATCAAAAAGAGGAAGTTAAATCCATGCCAGGAATTTTTCGTTATTCAATCGACAACTTACTACGTGAAGTAGAAAGCTGTATGAACTTGGGGTTGAAAGCTTTTGATTTGTTTCCTGCGGTAGAAGAAGCATTGAAAGATAAATACGCAACAGAAAGTTACCGCGAAGGAACGTTGTATTTGCGTGCAATTGATGCTGTAAAGAAAAACTTCCCAGAAGCATGTGTAATTACAGATGTTGCAATGGACCCATATAGCTCGGATGGTCACGATGGTATTGTAGAAAATGGCGAAATCTTAAACGATGAAACGCTAGAGGTTTTAGGAAAAATGGCTTTGGCTCATGCAAAAGCAGGTGCGGATATTATTGCACCATCGGATATGATGGACGGACGTATTGGTTATTTACGTACTGTTTTGGATGATAATGGCTTTACCAATGTATCGTTGATGTCGTATACCGCTAAATACGCTTCTGCTTATTACGGTCCTTTCCGTGATGCTCTAGGTTCAGCACCTAAAAAAGGTGACAAAAAATCCTACCAAATGAATCCAGCTAACAGCAGGGAAGCATTAATCGAAGCGCAATTGGATATGGAAGAAGGTGCTGACTTCTTAATGGTAAAACCAGGTCTTCCGTATTTGGATGTGATTAAATTATTACACGATAATTTTGATTTACCTATCGCAGCATACAACGTTTCAGGTGAATACGCTATGCTAAAAGCGGCTATTGCAAATGGCTGGTTGTCTGAAGCAGTAATTATGGAAACGTTATTAAGTTTCCGCCGTGCAGGGGCTACCTCTATCTTAACCTACCACGCAAAAGAAGTATTGGAAAAAGGTTGGTTAAAGTAAAATTTATATAACACTTCATCTAGACCTCAAGAATCTTATGATATCTTCCTGAGGTCTAGATGACAATATAAGACAAAGGCTCAAGAAATTTTTGAGCCTTTATTAATTAAAAATCCTTTTATTTAAAATTTAGATAACTTTGGGAAATTTTTTTAACGACAAGAAGTCTCCTTTAAATACATTTAATTCATACAATTGATTTTCTTTAGTCATTATTAAGGATATTAATACCAGTACACCATCCAAATCAATATATTCAGCCTCAACAATTACTCCTCCATATGACTGTTCACAATCATATAAAAATTTTAAACTTCCCATTCCTCCATCATTCATATCTTCTACAAAAAAGCTATCTAAATATGAAGTAAAATGTTTTTTAATTCAGCACCTTCCAACAGGAAGGATATAAGAGCAATTTCATCTGTTCTCAGTTTACGACTCATAATTAACATTTCCTGACTTGGTCATGAACATAATTTACATATAAATCTCTAACTTCGCAAGACTATTGAAATAAGCACATGAAAGCACAAGATATATCTAGAGAAAAGTCAGCTGAACTTTTCGAAAAAGCAAAAAACTATTTTCCGGGGGGGGTAAATTCACCCGTTCGCGCATTCAAATCGGTATATGGCACGCCATTATTTATCGAAAGAGGCGACAAAGCACATCTTTGGGATGCCGATGGAAATGAGTTTATAGATTTTTGTTGTTCTTGGGGGCCGCTTATATTGGGTCACAACAATCCTGAAATCCGTGAAGCTGTACAAGCGCAATTGGGTAAAGGTTTGAGTTTTGGTGCGCCTACTGCATTAGAAAATGAGTTAGCCGAATTGATTATTTCCAACAACAAATATGTGGAGAAAATCCGTTTTGTAAGTTCGGGTACAGAAGCGGTTATGTCAGCAATTCGTTTAGCTAGAGGCTATACAAGACGTGATAAGATCGTCAAATTCGAAGGCTGTTATCATGGACACTCGGATTCTTTACTGGTAAAAGCTGGTTCGGGATTAGTAACTTTTGGAGAAACATCTTCGGCAGGTGTTCCTAAAGCGTTTGCAGATGAAACTATCGTAATCGGCTTAAATGACAAAGCAGCTCTAGAACAAGTTTTCGTGGATTTCAAAGATCAAATCGCAGCTGTTATTATTGAAGGTGTACCTGCGAATAATGGCTTGTTGATTCAAGATAAAGATTACGTACAGTTCTTACGAAAAATTACAAAAGCTAACGGGTCTCTATTGATTTTTGATGAAGTTATCACAGGTTTCCGTTTAGGATTTGAAGGAGCTGCAGCATATTACGATATTCAGCCTGATATTTTGACGTATGGTAAAATCATAGGTGGCGGTATGCCTGTTGGAGCTTATGGTGCGTCGGCAGAAATCATGGGGCATATTTCACCAGATGGTGGGGTTTATCAAGCGGGGACTTTGTCTGGTAATCCAGTAGCAATGGCTGCAGGTATTGCAGCATTAAGTATTCTAGCACAACCTGGATTCTACGAAAAACAAGAGCAAACAACATCAGCTTTCGTCGAAGAAATCCGTGCTTTCATAGAAGAGAACAAACTTGAGGTGAAGATTTTCACAATTGGCTCTATTTTTTGGTTTGCATTCACTTCGCAAGAAGCTATTAAATCGGCTGATCAAATTGATCCTAATTCAATGATTAAATATAAAATCATGCACCGTGGATTGTTGAATAGAGGAATTTACTTTGGTCCATCGGGTTATGAAGTAGGTTTTATTTCTTCTGCTCATACGCAAGAAGATTTGTCAACAGCAATTTCAGCTATTAAGGAAGCTCTTTTAGTCGCTTTCGCATAAAACTTTTGAGGTGATGGTTTGTTGTAATTAGTATTGATTACAATAAACCATTTTCTCATGAAAAATATTATATCAAAAAATCTTATTTTAACCGCTACTTGTGGATTATTCCTTACTTTTTCGTGTAATTCACCCAATAATTCAAACACGAATTCAACACAAGACTCTTTAACATATGCAGATACCGCAATAGCGATTGAAGTCACACCATTACCACATGCGAAAGAATTTCCAGGTGCGACTTTAACGGTTTCTTCATTATCGTCAGAAAAATTAGGAAATGATTCCGCTAAAGTTACGATCAAATATGCAGTAAATAACTTTAATTTAACAGATCAAACAGACCATGTCCACCATATGGCAAATTCGGCTGAAGGACAACATATCCATTTCATTCTGAACAATGCACCATATGTGGCTTTGTATAAACCTGAACATACGTTTAATGTGCCGATTAACTCTGAGCATTATTTGCAATCATTTTTATCTCGTTCCTTTCACGAGTCAATAAAGACCACTGACGCATCTAAATTGATCAAATTTAAAGTTAATTCGGACGGCAAGGTTGAAGAACAAAATGTACCGACAGAACCATCTTTATTCTACAGCCGACCTAAAGGAGATTACAAAGGTGACGATACGAATTCTGTTTTGTTAGATTTTTTTGTAGTCAACACAGATATTTCGCCTGAAGGAAACAAAGTTAAAGCTGTAATAAATGGTCAAGAATTTATGTTGGATAGATGGATTCCTTACGAAATTACAAATTTGCCTAATGGTGAAACAACAATCCAACTGACATTAGTAGATAAAGATGGGTCGGCTTTGACTGGGGATAATGTTACTATTGAGAGAAAAAGTAATTTCATAAAATAATGTAAGATTAAAATAATAACGTTCTACATTAAACTATTATTGAAATTCGAGGTCACACTTAAAAACTAGTATTAATTATTTTAACTTCAATACACATGAAACGCATACTAATTGCATTAGCTATTGCTAGCGCATCCCTAGCCACACTAAGTTCCTGCACAAAAGAATATATAACTAATGCTCTACCAGGAGTAAGTTATGTGTACACTATCAAATCTAATCAATGGGTTCAGACAGAGCCTAAGGCATATAGGTTTGAACAAAATGTTGCAGATTTAGACCAAAGATATTTTGAGGATGGTCATGTAAGCGTGGCGATTTCATACGACAACAATCAAACAACATATGAGCTATTACCTGCCACTATTGGTAATTATATATTTACAGCAAATTATTCAATTGGTAAAGTGAGAATATATGCCGAATATCGAGGCGCAGGATCTCCTATTCCTCCTGACAATATGATCACAAAAATTGTCTTAACAGATAATGAAATTGGAAATTAATAACATAAAAGAGAGGTCATAACACCTCTCTTTCTGTTAAAGAAAACTATCCAATTTACTAAGGTCAATTCCAAAACTTACAGCCAAACCTCTAGACTGTAAATTTGTACGACCACATCCAATCCCGGTCAATGGTATTTGCATAAACGGTCGTATTCCTATACTCATTTTGTTATTTATTTTTCAATCAAAAGAAACGGAGAAATCTGCTACACCAAAATAATGTTGATTCTTCCCTTTCAAAGTGTAACTGGTATTGTAAGACTTATACCCTTCACCAGTATAAGTGAAATCGTATTTTTCTTTCAGCATAATGTAACTTGACAAACCTGTACTCGCTGTTATCGTATATGATTTAGCTTGAAAAATTTTATGATTAACCAAAATAGGCACTGATAACACATCACAGACCGCCGATACATCCGTCGGAGTATGGCTTCCTTTATAAGGATTTTCAGGTTTATAAAAACTATATGACGATTCATATTTTTTCGTGAATACAATACACCTGTACTCATACTTAATCTGTTAGTAATCGGCTGAGTATACAATAATCCTATATTTCACTCAATTTCTGTTGTCCAACACCTTTCACCTCTGTCAAATCTAAAGCTGTCTCCTATTTATCGTAGGGGGATGGAGTTTTCATCGCATGCTCAGTCCAATATTTTTAATGTTAAAAATGGACAAATCACCTTTTTTAGTAGCACCCCAATCGAAAATATTCAAGCCAAAACTCAAAAAGTAGCTTCTGCTATTAATTTAGACAACGGTGATATCATTTTCAAAGTAAAGATTAACACTTTTGAATTTGCCAAGAAACTTATGCAAGAGCATTTTAATGAGAATTATATGGAAAGTGATAAATATCCGTTTGCGGAATTCAAAGGAAAGATTTTAAATCCCCAACAGATTAAAGGAAATGGTACGTATAATGTAGATGTTTCAGGAAAATTACTTATTCATGGTATAACCAAAGACTATATTACCAAAGCTACTATTGTCCTTAATAACAATCAGCTCTCTACTATTTCAAACTTTGATATAAAGTTAGTAGACCATAATATCAAAGTTCCATCCATTGTTGGTAAAAATATAGCCGAAGTAATCCAAGTTAAGATTGCAGCTCAATTCAACAAAGTAGAAGTGAACTAACATTATAAAATAATAGAAATGAATAAAATAACCAATTATATACTTCTTTTACTATTTGTTTTACCACTAGCAAGTTTTGCTCAGGAATCATTAGAAAATTTAGTAACAGTAGCGGATGAGACAGAGAAAGTGTCCGCAACATTCAAATCCGGAAAGTTGATAAATATTCAAACTATCGAAACCATACACAAAAAAGAATTAGATTTTAGGGTTGATCACCGATTTGGTGATATCGCGGGCAAAGGTGGAGGTGCTAGTCAATTTTTTGGGTTGGATCATGCTTCAGATATCCGTATTGGTTTTGATTATGGAATTAGTGATAATTTAAATATTGGAATTGCACGTGCAAAAGGAGCTTCAGAATTAACACAATTGTTCGAAACGATTGTGAAATACAAATTTTTAGAACAAATAAACGATACCTGTAAGTGTAGCTTTTTTGGGAAGTTCGACCACTTCCGCTATAGACAAATCAGATCACCCAACTGCTGCGAGCAGTTTCACCAAATTTTGAGATAGATTGTCACATGCGAATCAATTGATCATAGCCCGGAAATTTAGTTCAGCATTTTCATTAGTGGTGGCTCCGAGCTACATCCATCAAAACTACACCGCTTTTGGTGATCAAAATACAACCTTTGCTCTCGTTGTCGGAGGACGATTAAAATTCACGAAAAGAATGGCCCTCATAGCAGACTATGTTGATCCTTTTCGGAATAAAGAAAAGAAAGATTATATCGAAAATATCAGCGGAAATAAATTCTACAATGCATTGGGTGTAGGCTTAGAGATAGAAACTGGAGGTCACGTTTTTCATCTAAATTTCACCAATGCAAATGCTGTACAAGAATCGCAATACATTACTGAAACGACTAGTAGTTGGACAAAAGGTCAATTCATATGGGGATTTAGCATTGCGAGAAGATTTTCATTTGATAAGCACAAGGAATAATAATCTATTAGCGGATATCATATAGCATACATACTCTTAAAATAATTAACTTACTTTTATTGGAAAATGATTTTCCAAGTTTGACTTTTATTAAATATCAACAAACAATTATTTTGTAAGTTTCAACAGTGTTAATAATTATACCTTAATAAAAACATTATATCACCTTAGTTACGTATCAAAAATATGACAGACTAGATCACCTACAATTAAGTATATTTAATCCATCTATTCACATCTTGATGATTAAAGACTTAAAAACACTAGACTGTGAAGAGGAACAGATTCATTTATGTGGAAGAATCCAAAATTTTGGCTACCTCGTAGTTTTTAATTTAATAGGTGAGTGCATTGCTATCAGTGAAAATTGCAACGAATGGTTACCAATTGGGATAACTAGCGCAATAAATATTCATATTAATGAATTATTAAAACACATAGATGGCGATACGAAAATTGATAACACGCAAATTCCATATTTAGAAGATAATCCTTACACAAAACAAGTAATTGTAAACGACCAATGCTACCATATCACAGTATATGCCTTTCAAGAACATATATTCGTGGAGCTGGAAAAAAATGAAAGTATAGTTATTGCTTTAAATCAGCTGAATGATTTTCAACTGAATTTTGAAAGAAGTGATAATGTCTGGCAGGCGCTGTGCGAGAATATTTCAAAGATAATTGATTTTGATCGTGTAATGGTCTATCAATTTTTAGAGGATAATAGTGGAATTGTAGTTGCAGAGAAGAAAAAATTAAAAGAAGATTCTATTCTCGGCTACCGCTATCCTGAATTTGACATACCGCAACAAGCTAGGCAACTATACCTTAAAAATTTATCAAGACAAACTTCCGATGTACAGGCGAAGACAATACCACTTTACGGACTTTCTGCTCATAGTATAGACCTATCAAAATCTCAAGTCCGCGCACTGTCGCCCGTACATTTACAGTATTTAAATAATTTTGGAGTACGCGCGAGCGCAAGTTTTTCCATTATTATTGATAATAAATTATGGGGATTGGTCGCCTGCCAGAACATTGCACCTAAATACATTCCTTACGATAAACGGAGTTTAGGACTTTTTGTAACGCATTATGCAGCTAATAAATATTTGGTAGAAAGACAGCGCATCCAAATAAAACAAGATCAAATTATCAGTGAAATCGAATTAGAATTAAAAGAAAAACTGTTTTATAATCAATCTTTCGAAAAAACTCTAGGCGAATTTGCACTTCAGTTTATGCGCACGCTTTCGGCGACAGGATTAATAATAAAATCTCCTGACCATATTTTACGATTTGGAGAAACACCAAATGAATATATTCTGGAAGATATTCACACGCACATTAATGAGGAAATAAATTCCGAAAACATTTATACTGCGCATAACTTCACCTTATCGAATGATAAAAAAATTGATAATAGCTCATGGACTGGTATTGCACGATTAAGTTGTGATAAAGACCACGAATTTGTTATTTATTGGTTCAGAAAAGAAATTCTCATTGAAGAAAAATGGGCTGGAGTACCTGAAAAACATCAAATATTTTCAGAAGAAAAAAATGCTTATCTCTATTCTCCTAGAACTTCTTTCCAGCTATGGAAAAAAGATGTCAAAGGTCAATCTGAGAAATGGTCAAAATTTGATCACGATTTTCTGATGCGCATTCAAAAGTTGATTCAAGAATCAATGTTGCGCAAAATGAATGAGGTCAAACGCCTTAATGAGCAGTTGATAGAAGCGAATAATAAGCTTGAAACTTATACACATGAATTGTCTCACGATCTGAAAAATCCGCTGTCAACAATTATGACAGCTGCACAATTCATGTATTCACGGGATCAGTTGTCCAAGGAAATCATCAATAAATTTGCGAAGAATATACACGAAGCAGCGCATTTGATAAACGAAATTATAGACAAGACTATTGAATCTACTAAAACTTCAATACACATCTTACCTTTCGAGACAGTTTCAACTGAGACTTTCATTAATCAGATAATTCACCAGGCTATCCAAACGCATAAAGTTCAAAATTTTGAAATCATATTAGGTGATCTTCACCCCATATATGGGGAAAAAACATTGCTGTATCAGCTATTTATGAATCTAATTAACAATGCTGTAAAATTCAGTAGTAAAAAAAATATAACTACAATTGAAGTATATAGTGTTATTGAAAATAATAAGCTGATATATATTATAAAAGATAATGGGATCGGCATCGATGAATCCGAAAAACAATATGTCTTTAGCATCTTTAAACGTTTAGCAAATGCAAGCCAGTTTGAAGGAACTGGCGTTGGGATGGCTATTGTAAAACGAATTGTAGACAGACTTCATGCGACTATTAGCTTTGAAAGTATTGTCGGAGAAGGAACTACATTTAAATTAATTTTTCCAAATGAATAATACGCTTCTAAAAACGGAGACTCAAGATTTACACGATAAAATAGAGGATGTAATGCATTCAAAGCTATTATTTTCAAATCAGTTTACCACAGCACATTACCATAACTTTATTCTTAAATCATACAATTATATAGCTGGAATTCTTCCAAAAGTTAGTTTAGATTGGCCAGAATTTGAAATCATTTTGGAACAGAAACTATCTGCGCTGTATTCTGATATAAAGCATTTATCAACTATCAAAAACAATTTATCACCTGTAGTTATTAATAATACGAATCGCCACTACAAGTTGGGTTTGATCTATATTGTATTGGGTGCTATGTTAGGAAATAAGATGATACTAAAAAAGCTACATGAATATGATACATTTGAGGGTTTTCCTTTTGCATACCTATCCCAACATCAAGAAGAGCTTTCTGCAATATGGAAAGAATTTCAGGCACTGATTAATGGATTAGAAGAATTCGAACTTCAAAAAGTCATTCAAGGTGCGAGAGATGGATATCTATTATTTGGGGAATAACAGAAGGAAAAATACTCAAGATATAAGTATTTATTACATTCATCTCGTGTCAAAAACCTTAATCATCCGATTTAATACGTAAGATTTATAACTTTTCAGATTTATCCCCATTCAAATAATTTTTTGGCACATCTATTGAATAAACATAATCGAACTACAAACATAAATTCATCAGATTATGAAAACAATTGAACAAAAAGCAGCAGAATTAGGACTAGAAAAAGGTTATTATTTACTTTTATTAGCAATCATAGGAAACAACGTTGAATAATACCAATGCATTTATCTACAAACATCTTAAATACATAAAACGCCTGCAAATTACAATTCGCAGGCGTCTTTAGTTGATAGCAAAATGCTATTAACTCAATAAATTCTTCGCGTGAGCTAATGCCGCTTCTCCTGGATTCGCTCCGCTAAGCATTTGTGCAACCTCTACAATACGTTCATCCGCATTCATCAATACAATATTCGAACGCGTTTTATCATTTTTGTCCTCTTTGTAAACTTTGAAATGTGAGGTTCCCTTTGAAGCAATCTGTGGCAAATGCGTAATCGCCAACACCTGCATATTATTCGCTAAATCATGCATCACCTCTCCCACTCGCAGTGCTACCTCCCCTGAAATTCCTGTATCAATCTCATCAAAAATAATCGTTGGCAAAGCTGAATTCTGTGCGACCAAAGATTTAATGGCAAGCATCACACGTGATAATTCACCTCCGGAAGCAACTTTATGAATTGGTTGCAAAGCTTGCCCTTTATTTGCGGAGAAAAGAAATTGAACGCTGTCCATACCTCTATTGGAAGCTTTATCTAACGATTGTAAGGTTAAGGAAACTTCGAGTTTAGCATTAGCCATTCCTACATGTGCCAGAGTCTTTTGAACTGACTCTTCTACTTTAGCCTTTATTTCTTTACGCTTTTTGTGAAGGTTTGCACCCAATTGTGAAACTTTTGCCTCCTGATTTTTCTTATCCCCCTCTAGTTTCGCTAAGATATCATCGTGATTTAAGGCAACCTGGAGTTTTTCTTCCAATTCAGTTCGTAATTGGATAAGTTCCGTTTCAGATTCAAAGCGATGTTTTTTCAATAAACTGTAGATATCACTCAAACGTGAATTCACTTCATCCAAACGCTTTTCATCCAAATTGACAGAAGCTTCCTGATGTGCAATTTCTGATGACACATCCTTGATTTCTATATAGGCACTGTTCAATCGATTTGCCAACTCTTCGGCATCTGCAAAATACCGAGAAGCCTGTTGAATTTGTTGTATACTTTCCTTTAATAAGGTCAATGCATTTTGTTCGCCGTCCGCCAACAAATGCGTAGAAGCCAACAACGCGCGCTTGATTTCCTCTGCATTCTCTAATTGACTTTGCTCCTCTTCTAATTCCTTGAGTTCCCCCTCGCGCACATTCAGTTTTTCCAATTCATCAAATAGAAATTGATTATAATCCAATTCAGCATTGGCCGTGCGAGATTCTTCTTTAAGCGTTTTTAACTTTTTATCGAGCTGACGCAATTGTTGAAGTTCTTGTCGAAACTCTTCAAGTAAAATTTCATTCCCTGCAATGGAATCAAGCACAAACAGTTGAAATTCTTCAGTATTGATTTGTAAAGTCGCATGTTGCGAGTGAATGTCTATTAATCTTTCACCCAGAGCCTTCAATGTTGCTAAGTTTACTGGTGAATCATTAACAAAAGCACGTGATTTGCCATCTAACGATATTTCACGACGAATAATCGTTTCGTCTTCGTAATCTAAATCATATTCTTCAAAAAATCCTTTCAGATCATACGATGATATAGAAAAATAACCCTCAATAACACATTTCTTGGAATCATCAAAAAACTGTTTGCCCTCCGCTCTATTTCCCAAAACCAAGCCCAAAGCACCCATCAGGATAGATTTACCAGCTCCTGTTTCCCCAGTAATAATATTCAATCCCTTATCAAAAGCGATATCCAAATTATCAATCAAAGCGTAGTTTTTTATGAGTAATCGTGATAGCATATTCTATAAATTGATGTAATGTGTATCGAAATTTCAATGTCAAATATAGGGATAAGATTTAGGTTTGAGAACCATAAAAAATTCACTTTTTAGGATTTAAATAATATGTTTGTAGTGATATGCCAGATTTCAGCAAACAATTGAGTAAGTACATTCCTGCAGAAGCTGCACCTATTATTTCGCAGTGGATTAACGATTCTGCTTGTCGATTTAAGGTAACCAAAAGTCGTGCATCAAAATTAGGCGATTACCGTGCTCCATTTCGTGGAAGCTCCCATCAAATCACGGTCAATCATGACCTTAATCCATATGCTTTTCTGATGACAACTGTACATGAATTTGCGCATTTGAAAACGTATCAAGAATATAAAAGCCGAGTAAAACCCCACGGAGAGGAATGGAAAAACAACTTTAAAGCGCTTATTCAACCCTTTTTGAAATTGAACATTTTTCCTGTTGATGTTGTCATCGCAATTAATAATTACATGAACAATCCTGCGGCATCTTCTTGCACGGATTTGAATCTCTATCGTGTACTAAAACAATATGATAAGAAGGTGTCTGAACTAACTCATGTTGAAGAATTACCCGAACAGTCAATTTTTCAAATGAAAAATGGAAGAACTTTTCAAAAACTAGAAAAACTTCGTAAAAGATACAAGTGTTTGGAGATTTCCACACAAAAAATCTATCTATTTCACCCAATTGCCGAGGTCATTCCTGTCAAAGATTAGATACAAAAGTCTATCTTTCTTTTTAAATCGTATTTTTATTGATTCAACACATAAGAATTATGAATAAAACTTTTCTATTTTCCTGTGCATTGAGTATAGGGCTATTTTCCTGTACTGAACAAGCTTCGAACTTTGATGCTACAGCATTAGACAGCACAGCACTTGAAGCTATTACAGAAGAATCCTACAAAGCCCACGTAGCTCAACTCGCTTCTGATGATTTCTTAGGTCGAAAGCCTTTTACCAAAGGTGATACATTAACTGTCAATTATATTGAAGAACAATTTAAGGCAATAGGACTTGAGCCAGGGAATGGCGATTCATACTTTCAAGAGGTACCAATGGTTGAAATCACATCAAAACCTGTCGAGCCTAATTTAACTTTCAAAGGCAAAAACGGTTCTATTTCTGTAAAATCATTGGATGATTTTGTTATTGGCACGCGTAAACTCAAGGAAAATACTTTAGTGGAAGATACTGAACTTATTTTTGCAGGATTCGGTATTGTCGCACCAGAATATAATTGGAACGATTACGAAGGATTGGATGTAAATGGCAAAACTGTCGTAGTAATGGTTAGCGACCCAGGGCGATACGATAAAAACCTTTTCAAAGCCGATACGATGACCTACTATGGGAGATGGCGTTATAAATTTGAAGAAGCAGGTCGTCAAGGCGCAACCGGAATTTTATTAATTCATGAAACTGGCGCAGCAAGTTATGGTTGGGATGTTGTTCGTTCAGGATGGTCGGGACCGCAATTGGAATTAACAACCAACAATCCTGACGAGTTACCCGAATTCGAAGGCTGGGTTTCTACACCTACCGCCGAAAAATTATTTAAACTCGCTGGTCTTAACGCAGACTTAATGGAAGCTGCTAAAAAGCCTGGCTTCAAGGCAGTACCGATGAATATCAGCACGAAAGTAGAATTAAAAAATGCTTTTAGACATTCCAAGTCAAACAATGTAATCGCGAAAATATCAGGCACGAAACGTGCTGACGAAACAATTATTTACACGGCACATTGGGATCATTTGGGTATCGGTGAACCAGTAAATGGTGATTCGATTTACAATGGTGCCATTGACAATGCAGCTGGTGTAGCGGCATTATTTGAAATAGGAAAAGCTTTCAAAGCTGCAAAACATCAACCCGAACGTACTATTGTATTTATTGCGTTGACCGCTGAAGAAGAAGGTTTATTGGGTTCATCTTATTACGCGAACAATCCGATTTATCCGTTAAACAAAACAGTAGCTAACTTAAATATGGATGCGTTTAATCCATTAGGTGCGACAAAAGATGTATCGATAGTGGGTATTGGACAAACAGAGATTGAAGATTACGTAGAGCGTTCGGCTGCTAAATTCGGAAGAACAGTAGTTGGTGAGAAAAATCCGACATCTGGAGGCTTTTACCGCTCTGATCACTTCAATTTTGTGAAGAAAGGTGTACCAGGATTGTTTATGGGTTCAGGTTCAGAATTAATTTCGACAGACTCTGTAGCAAACGAGAAGCGTAAAGAAGCACTAGCTAATAGATACCACAAACCGCAAGATGAATTGGATGAAAATTGGGATTTCGGGGGAATTTTGGCTGATATTCGTCTTTTCTTTGATATCGGATATGTAATGAGTCAAGAAAAAACATTCCCACAATTCAAGGCTAAATCTGAATTTAGAGAATTAGGCGAAAAACGACTTTCAAAATAGTACTTTTGTAGGAAATAGAAAAAAATTAAAACTTTAAACATATGTTAACAGGCATGAAACATTTACACTCGACTTTAGCTGTCATTCTTTTATTGGCTTTAGTTATTTCAATTGTCATTACAGCGGTGAACTATTTCAAAGCAAATCCATATAACCGTAAAATTGCTTTAATCGGGTTTATCTCTGCACACTTGCAATTACTTATTGGTTTGATTATTTACTTCGTGTCTCCACTTGGCATCAAAAGTTTCTCTGGAGAGAATATGAGCAACAGCTTATCAAGATTATATTTCTTGGAGCATCCGTTGATAATGATTATTGCAATTGTATTAATCACGGTTGGTTACATCAAAGCGAAGAAAGCAACATTAGATTATGCAGCAAACAAAACAGTGTTTATCACTTACACGATTGCATTGATCTTGATTCTTACCAGAATTCCTTGGTCGACTTGGTCGATTTTGAACTAAAAATATTGAAGGCTCATTTTTCTCAAAATGAGCCTTTTTATTTTACATATGAAATAGTATAACTTCCCAAAAGATTATATTATTTAGCAATAAACTTTCAGGCTACGCAGTAGTCATACTTACAAATTATCAATTATGAGAAGTGTAATCCTATTTCTTTTCTTTCAAGTATTTATTTTCAGTTCGTTTGCCCAACAGTTTGGACGTGATTTTTTTAATAATTTGACGTACGAATCTGCGCGAGAAAACTACAAAGCCAAATTGGAGAAAAACATTTTCAATGACCTCATATTTACGGATAATAAGAACAACACAATCACTTTTAATAATAAATTTTTGTCTAGAACAAATCCTTCAGTGCTTTCAAATTCTAAAGATCAAGAAATATTTTTTGAAGATCACATTACTTACTTTCGAAATGTAACCAATAGAACAGAAGAATTTGAAATTGACATATTTGACTCTTGGATATTCAAAACAAATGAGAATAATTACGAAGCGGAATTCAAAAAAGACATATTTAATGCTCGTATTTTTTCGGATAATAAAGGGAATCAATTGTCTTACGATGAAAAATATCTAGCAAAAATTCAAAATAACCCTTTTCGCAATAGTAAAGACCAGTATAAATTTTTTACAAATCTTATCGATAGACTGTCTTCGGAACAAAATTATAAGGTCGATTTTGAAGTAGACATTTTTAACAAAGTAATTGTTTCGGACAATAGAGGTTTTAAGCGAGAATCAAACGATGCGTATTACCTCTTGCCAGATTTTAATGTTGTTGAAGATACATCCTTAGATGAGGATATTCGAATTCGAAGAATTAGCAATACGGAATATATCTATCGCGATGGAAATGAATTCGCAAAACTATTTGAGAATAAAACAAAAAGATGGACTTATGAAGATTCGCTAGGCAATAGATTTCAATTTTCGCCATCGACATGGAGGGAATTTCTTCAGCATTATAAAAGCGAAGAAGAAATTTTGAGACACTTTATTTACGAATATCTGTTTTAGTACATAAAACTGAAAGGAGATTTGTGATTAGAATTTATACATAAATCTTACATCCAAATCAAATCATTCGATTGGTATTTACTAATTCTATAAAAAAGCTTCGCAAAATCGCATTATCCTCAAATTCTAAGTTATTAAAACATATTAATTCATTAACTTTACACGCATAAATTTGTATAAAACAATCAAAATGAGTGTAGATATCAATAAACTTGAACAGACTGCAACACAAGTAAGACGTGACATCGTACGTATGGTACACGGATGTCAATCAGGCCACCCAGGGGGATCATTAGGCTGTACAGACTATTTCGTAGCGTTATATTTTCATGCTATGAAACACGACCCATCATTCAATATGGATGGTGCTGGTGAAGATTTATTCTTTTTGTCAAATGGACACATCTCACCTGTATTTTACAGTACATTAGCTCGCGCTGGATATTTCCCAGTAAGTGAGTTGGCTACTTTCCGTAAGATCAATACACGTCTACAAGGTCACCCGACTACGCATGAAGGCTTACCTGGTATCCGTATTGCTTCGGGCTCATTAGGACAAGGTCTTTCGGTTGCTATTGGGGCAGCTCAAGCTAAAAAATTAAACAAAGACAATAGTCTTGTTTATGTATTGATGGGTGATGGTGAATTGCAAGAAGGTCAAGTTTGGGAAGCTGCGATGTATGCTCCTCACAACAAAATGGACAACATTATCGCTGCTGTAGATTATAATGGCGCTCAGATTGATGGTTCTACAGATCAAGTTTTGTCTTTAGGTAACTTGAGAGCAAAATGGGAAGCTTTCGGTTGGGATGTTTTAGATGTAGAAAAAGGTAACGATATGGCTGCGGTAGTAGCTGGTATCGAAGAAGCAAAATCACGTAGTGGAAAAGGTAAACCTGTTGTTATCTTATTGCATACAGCAATGGGTTCAGGAGTTGATTTCATGATGGGTACACACAAATGGCATGGCGTAGCTCCAAATGACGAGCAATTAGCTAGTGCTTTAAATCAATTACCAGAAACATTAGGCGATTATTAATAATAGATTTTAGATATGAGATGTTAGATATTAGATTATTTTCTAAATACTAACTACTAACATCTAAATACTACGACAAACATGAAAAAATATACTTTTACAGAATCTAAAGATACACGTTCAGGTTTCGGTGTTGGTTTACTGGAAGCCGGAAAAAAGAATGAAAATGTAGTAGCATTGTGTGCTGACTTGGTAGGCTCGTTGAAAATGGATGCTTTTATTAAAGAATTTCCAGAGCGTTTTTTCCAAATTGGTATCGCAGAAGCAAATATGATGGGTATTGCAGCTGGATTAACTATCGGCGGAAAAGTTCCTTTTACAGGTACTTTCGCTGAATTTTCTACAGCACGTGTATACGATCAAATCCGTCAATCTATCGCTTATTCGAACAAAAATGTTAAGATTGCTGCTTCGCACGCAGGTCTTACTTTGGGTGAGGATGGCGCGACGCACCAAACTTTAGAGGATATTGGTTTGATGAAAATGTTGCCAGGAATGGTTGTCATCAACCCTTGTGACTTCAATCAAACCAAAGCTGCGACTATTGCGGTAGCAGAATACGAAGGACCTGTTTACCTACGTTTCGGCCGACCAGTTGTACCTAACTTTACACCTGCAGATCAAACTTTCGAAATTGGTAAAGCTGTGATGCTAAATGAAGGTAAAGATGTAACAATCATCGCTACGGGTCACTTGGTATGGGAAGCTATCCAAGCAGGTGAAGAATTGGAAAAATTAGGCATCGATGCGGAGATTATCAACATCCATACAATCAAACCTTTGGACGCAGAAGCAATCTTAGCCTCAGTTAAGAAAACAGGCTGTGTCGTAACAGCTGAAGAGCACAACCGTCTAGGTGGTTTAGGTGATAGCGTAGCACAAGTTTTGGCTCAACATTTACCAACTCCACAAGAATATGTAGCTGTGGATGATAGCTTCGGCGAGTCAGGAACACCAGCACAATTGATGGAAAAATACGGTTTGAATGCCGCTAACATTGTTGCTGCAGCTCAAAAAGTTATTAGCAGAAAAAAATAATAAATGGAAGACGCGCAAATAATATCCATGTTTGCCGATGAAAGTTCGCGTGAAGCGGCTTTCAAACAATTGTTGAAGAAATATCAGCAAAAAATATATTGGCATGTCAGACGCATGGTCATCGATCATGACGATGCGGATGACGTGACCCAAGATATCTTTGTAAAGGTATGGCGTAATTTAGATAAGTTCAGAGAAGATTCTCAATTGTATACATGGTTGTACAGAATTGCAACGAATGAATGCATCACTTTTCTAAATAAGAAAAAGCAAAAAAACAATGTTTCCTTGGATGACGACAATTCATCGTATTTATCCGAAACATTAGCAGATGGCAGCTATTTCAACGGCGATAAAGCGCAGATGAAATTGCAACAAGCTTTACTTACATTACCAGAAAAGCAACGCTTGGTTTTCAATATGAAATATTTCGAAGATTTGAAATATGATGAAATTTCTAGTATTTTAGGGACTAGTGTTGGTGCATTAAAAGCATCATACCACCTAGCCGTCAAAAAAATAGAACATTTTTTTAATAGCCAAGATTAAACCTTCGGATATTAAAGACATCTATATAGGACTCATGAAGGAAAATAACACATATAACGAAGAATTAGGAGGCAAAAATCTACCAGATTCATTGCGTGTAAATCCTTTTGCCATTCCTACTAATTTCTTTGCGGAGCAAGAAAACCAAATTTTACATCAAATTATGCTTGAAAGTCTGCGTGATTTTAACGAAAATGATGAATCAAATGCTACAGAAGCGAAAGTTCCTGAAGGCTATTTTGATACATTAGAAAATAATATTTTCGCAAAAATTGCCGAACAAGATTTGAAGGATAAAGTAAGTGAAGAAGGTTTTATTGTACCAGATCAATATTTCGAACAATTCGGTCAAACTATCGAAGGGCGTTTAGCAGAAGAAAATTTAAAATCTTTCAGCCCAACTTTAGAATATCAAATTCCTGAAGATTATTTTGCGAAAGCAGAAGAAAGTATTTTCGCTAAAATCGCAGAGCAGAATCTTCGCGATACAATTGGGAATGATACAGGTTTTACGGTTCCTACGGAATATTTTACTCAAGCGACCGCAGAAATTGAAGACCGTATATTGATTGAAAAATGGTCAAAAGATTTAGGTAAAGAACATTTTGCTGTTCCAACTGGATATTTTGATCAGTTATCTGATAACATCCTTGCTAAAACCGTAGGTGATATACCAGAAAAAATTAAGGTAATTACATTGCCAAAACGTCCGATTTGGAAAAAATACGCAGCAGCAGCGGTGGCTATAATTGTTGGTAGTGGAGCTTATTTTGGTTTGCAAAACAGCAATTCAAATCCACAATTGCAACAGCAGGTGGCATCTTCAGATGTGAATTTGGAGAACATAAGTGACGAAGAAATTCTCGGTTATTTAGCTCAAGTTTCTGAAGGAGAAGATTTAATCCAATTGGCAGAGTTCGCGTCTGATGAGTATAATGATGACGAGAAAACACAATTAGATTCAAATATTGATGACGATGAAATTGAAGATTATTTAAATTACATGCTATAATGTTACATTTTAAATATACACTTACTACTATTTGTTTGCTTTTTATAACACACTTCTCTTTTGCGCAACGCAATTTTGAGGCTATTGAAAGCGAAAAGATAGCATATATTACAAAAGAATTGAAATTAACACCTGCAGAGGCTGAACGATTTTTTCCGATATACAATCAATACAATAAAGAGATGTGGGAATTAAAACGTGCTAAAAGAGGTGCTCAACGTACACCAGAAGGTGCAAATTCTTTAAATCCCGAAAAACGTGATGTAATTGCATATGATGTGAAAGAAGTTGAACTCAAAAAAGCCTATCGTGCTGACTTTGCAAAATTCATAGGACAAACTCGAGCTTCACAATTTTTTCAAGTCGAAGAAGATTTTTTCAACTTACTACGAAGTAAGATTCAAAATAGAAAAAAAGAATAAAGAACGAGGCTGTCTAAAAAAGGTTAAACAGCCTCTTTACTTATTTACACTTTCTTAAATTAGTGTTTCAAAATTTAATTTTTTGCATTTTTCATTACCAAATAAAATAGCTTTTTGCTAAAATCATATTTTAAATTTTTCATTTTATACTTTTTGGAAAGCCTCGTTTTTTTAAAATGTATTTACCAAGGTTTATAATTAGAATTAACAGGCTTGGTTAAATCAAATTTTACAGTAAATATTCTTTCCGATCCAATTCTTCTTAAATTATAGGTATATGTAGTACCATCCATGGTAATCCACCACACATTTTGACAAGCATAATCAATAAGTTCACAAGTTTCATTATCCGCTGGGAAAACTTGAATGTGCTTTGCTCCTTCATTAGGTGATGTGCCGCCATAGAACGTTACTTTATCTGGAGAACCATCTTCGTGTCTGTGATCATGTTTCAGGGTAATAACATTATTGGAATAATTTAAAATCCAAGTTCTAGATTTGTCTTCGCCGACATAGAATGGGAGTTTTACTTCACGATCTTCGTAAGACATTACTTGCATAAGCAATCGTTTTCCTGTAAAACCATCCCCCTCTTTTCCGCCTTCCACTATTTCACCTTCGAAATATTGTCCTTCAAATGGCTTGAACTGATCCAAAAAGATTTTAGAATTAGGTTTTTCTTGTGCTATAACAGCCTGATTAATAAAAAGAAATAATAAAATAAGATATTTCATAAGATAAATGAATAAATAATTTTGAATTTTCGAATATAGTTCAAAACTAAAACAATATACTATTGTGTATATCAAATGTTTTGCATACCTTTGCAACGCCTTAGGCAATAGTGCCTATTGTATAATTTATTTCATGAACCCATTTTTAGAACTGGGAATCCGTGAGGAAGTTGTTAAAGCCATCTCAGAAATAGGTTTCGAGAAACCTTCTGAAATTCAGGAAAAAGCCATTCCTGTTTTATTGACTGGTAGCGACGATTTTGTCGGATTAGCCCAAACCGGCACAGGTAAGACAGCGGCATTTGGTCTTCCATTATTAGAGCAATTAGACTTTTCTCAAAAACACCCACAAGCATTAATTTTGTGCCCTACACGTGAGTTGTGTTTACAAATCGCTAAAGATTTAGAAAAATTTGCTAAATACATCGATAACGTACATGTTGTTGCTGTATATGGAGGTGCAAATATCAGTGACCAACTACGTCAGATTAGACGCGGTGTGCAAATTGTAGTAGCGACCCCAGGTCGTATGTTAGATATCATTGGCAGAAATGCAATTGATTTTTCTAGCGTAAAATATGTTGTATTAGATGAAGCGGACGAAATGTTAAACATGGGTTTCCAAGAAGACATCAACAACATTTTATCAGAAACTCCTGAGGACAAAAAAACTTGGTTGTTTTCTGCAACTATGCCAAGAGAGGTACGTCGTATCGCTCAGAAGTATATGACTGATCCATTTGAATTAACTGTAGGTACAAAAAATACAGGTAATGCAAATATCGAACACCAATACTTCTTGGTAAAAGCGAGAGATAAATACGCAGCATTCAAACGTATCGTTGATTCTAATCCAGAAATCTTTGGTATCGTATTCTGTCGTACTAAAATCGAAACGCAAGAAATCGCTGAAGCATTAATCAAAGATGGTTATAATGCGGATGCTTTACACGGTGATTTATCACAACAACAACGCGATAAAGTAATGAAGCGTTACCGTGACCGTAGTTTACAAATGTTGATCGCAACAGACGTAGCTGCACGTGGTATCGATGTGAATGACGTGACACACGTTATTAACTTCTCATTACCTGATGAAATTGAAAACTACACACACCGTTCGGGTCGTACGGCTCGCGCTGGTAAAACTGGTATTTCAATCTCATTAATCAACATCAAAGAGCAAAGTAAAATCCGTCAACTTGAAAAAGTAATTGGTAAACCTTTTGTTAAAATGCAAGTACCTCAAGGTGCTGATGTTGTTGAAAAACAGTTATTGACTATCATAAACAAAGTTAATAATGTAGAGGTTAACGAAGATCAAATCAATCCATTCATGCCTGCTATTATGGAAGGTTTTGAATCTTTATCAAAAGAGGAGATTGTAAAAAGATTTGCATCATTAGAATTTAATAGATTCTTAGAATACTACAAAAATTCTCCGGACTTAAACATCGAAGCTCGCGAAATTAGTGGCGATAGACGTGAAAGAGATGATCGTGGACCTCGTCAGAGCTCTAAAGGTTACACTCGCTTGTTTATGAACTTAGGTTCTGTAGATGAGTTCAGCCGTGGAGATATGTTAGGATTTATTTGTAATACTGCAAATATTACTGGCAAGTCTATCGGTAAAATTGATTTGAAGGGTGTTTTCACATTTTTCGAAGTTCAAGACGAAGAAGTTAACAAAGTATTCGATGGTTTCAAAGGTGTAGATTACAACGGACGTCAAGTACGTATCGAAGTATCTGGCGCTAGCGAAGGTCGTTCGGATCGCGGAGATCGTGGTGGTCGTCCTTCAAGAGGCGGTGACCGTGGAGGAAGACCTCGTGGTGAGCGTAGTGGTGGTGGATTCGGCGGCGAAAGAAGAGATCGTGGCGGTGACCGTCGTGGTGGATTCGGTGGCGGCGAAAGAAGAGAGCGCAGCGGCGGAGATAATGGCGGATTCCGTGATTTCTCTGGCAAAAAACGCGAATCGAAAAGCAGATATTAATCTTAAGAATATTGCGTAAATTTGTAAGGCTACCTACTTTGGGTAGCCTTATTTTTTTGTGATATTGCTTATGAATAACGAGCCTACACGTGTATTTGACTTAGTCAACTACAGACAACACACTTACCCTATTTCCGCGATTTTTTCACACAAAGAAAATAACCACTGGAAAGAAATTTCAAACTTGGACTTTCAAAAAAAAGTCGATCAGATTTCAAAAGGTCTTATCGCACTAGGTGTACAACCCGATGATAAAATAGGTATCGTAAGTGAAAATCGAATTGAATGGTCTTTAATAGACTTCGCAACACAACAAATTGGCGCTGTGGTTGTCGCACTTTATCCAAACATTTCGGACAACGACTATTCATATATATTCAATCATGCCGAAATCAAGCTTGCAATAATAAGTTCTAAGACTTTATATGAACGTATAAATGAACTTAGACCGAGCATACCACAATTGCAACATACTTTTATTTTGGATGAAGGATCTTTATATCCCAATTGGGACATGATACCCCAAACAGGAAAAGTAATTTCTGATAAGGAACTTGCTGCACGTAAATCCGCGATCGAAAATGAAGATATTGCCACGATCATTTACACCAGTGGTACCACTGGTAGTCCCAAAGGTGTCATGCTAACACACAAGAATCTTTTAGCGGATATGATGAGTAGTGAATATTCCTTTCCAGTAACTGCATACGATCGTGCCTTATCGTTTCTTCCTGTCTGCCATGCCTATGAACGCTTGTTTCATTACGTCTATATGTACAAAGGCTTGACGATTTATTATGCACAATCGATGGAAACAATCGGTGCTGATATGAAGGAAGTCAAACCACATATTTTCTCTGCTGTACCTCGTGTATTGGAAAAAGTGTTTGACAAAATTATGGCTACTGGTAATTCGCTCACTGGAATAAAACATAAACTCTTCTTTTGGGCTATTGGCTTAGGTGAAAAATATGATTTAGATAATTCTAAAAGAACATGGGGTTATAATTTGCAACTTGCTATCGCACGTAAATTAATTTTTTCAAAATGGCAAGAAGCTTTGGGTGGCGAGATAAAGGGTATTGCGACAGGTTCAGCAGCATTACAAGAGCGTTTGATAAGATTGTATATGGCTGCAGGCATTATGATTTACGAAGGATATGGACTCACAGAAGGTGGCCCTTGCCTTTCGGTTAATGATTTCAAACGCGGAATGAAAATCGGAACTGTTGGCTTACCACTAATCAATATCGAAATCAAATTAGCCGAAGATGGTGAAATTCTTGCCAAAGGAGACAATGTGATGTTGGGCTATTACAAAGATCCACAAGCGACACAGGAAGTTATTAAAGACGGTTGGTTGTATACAGGTGATATTGGACAATGGGTGGATGGTAAGTTCCTAAAAATCATCGATCGCAAGAAAGAAATGTTTAAAACTTCTGGTGGCAAATATGTAGTTCCTCAGGCTATAGAATCCAAAATGGTCGAATCGCCATATATCGAACAATTTATGGTAATTGGCGATGGCGAAAAATTCCCCGCTGCCTTTGTCGTTCCTTCCTATACAAACTTATTGGAATGGGCGAAAGTTAACGCTCCTGAATTATCTAAATTAGCGCAGGAAAATTTTATTCTGAATGATAAAATTAAACATAAGATTACGCAAGAGATTGACAAAGTCAATTCAGCATTCGGACAATGGGAGCAAATCAAAAAATTCGCTATCATTCCAAATGAATTCACCATTGAAGGTGGTGAATTGACACCTACTTTGAAGATGAAACGCAAGAAAATTATTGAGAAATATCTAGTAAATTATAAGGAAATTTATTCTTAAAGGATAGCCTTCACAATCGTGAAGGCTATATTTTTAAATCTTATTTTCCGATTTTAGATGATTAGTTTTTGGATTTTCCTTCGAAAACCTTTGAATGAGTTTATAGGTATTCGGAATCATAGTCTCCAAGCGTTTTAAAGTCTCGGCAGAAATATTCTTTCGATCAAAAGGGACAGACTTCACGTATTCTTGAATTTCGCCTTGAGTTCTACCGTATTTATAATCGTATGTAAATCGTCCCGCGCTATCCAACTTAACATTTGAATTTGTCAAATTTGGAACAGAAATATAAAATTCTGACTGCTGTAATAATGGTTGTTTACTTGCATTAAATAACTTCTTAGTCTCTAAAGCCGAATATAGCTCCTGAGCTACATACACGGAAGGATCAATTATGTGCAACTTCTCTCCTATCAAATGCTTGTAATTATATCTTCCATCACCTCCCCTATAACTCCTTAATTCCTCAAAGACTTTAATAATTTCTTTGATTAAATATGGATAATGTGTACAGCCTAAAATAATAGCTTTTAAAGGTTGTGGGTCTTTCGATTTTCGCATTTGCTCCAATAAAGAAACAAGATGATATCGCACATAATTTTCTGCATCATTAAGCTGAATTATCGAACATTCGTCTATATTTTTATTATCGCATAATAAACTGTTTCCTTCATTTTTGAAATTATAAACATCTAACAACGCTTTATCAATCGTATAATTTGGATTTTCGAAGGAAGGTCCACGATAAGCATCTTGCGGGACATTAGTATTTTTTCGAATAAAATCAGGTTCTTCATCCACCGCCTCAGCCAAACCGTAACCTCCTTGATTAAAAATCTGAATATTTCCACTGAAATTACCTTCCGCAATTTGTTGTTTTAAAGTACGCTCATATCCTCTGGAAGCAATAGTACCGACTGTCGCAAAAACAGCTATTGCACAATTTTCGGTTTTATCAAAGAAAGAAAGCGTTCCACGTGTAGCTGCGTTTATCACGCCAATAATTGGGATATCCAAGTTTGTTTTTTTCACAAAGGATAGACCATCTTCATAACCGTAAGCCGTAGCTGTATTGCACGCGATTACAATAGCTTTGACTTGTTCCTTATTCGATAAATAAGATGTGCTTGTACCAGATTGGTAATATTTATTCCCTAACAGAAATTGGAAATCCTTAATAATATGTTCTTTCAATAGATCATCTTTACCTGTTGCATTGTAATTGCCATACGGCATGTTGGCTTGATCTGCGAGATAGATAAATTTTTCAGATGAAAAATCAGAAGCTCCATCCGCACCTCGTTCCTTAGAAATATTGTTATGCTGATCAAAATTCACTAAGGCGTCCAGCACAGTCAATCCACCAGTTCCTGAATCAAAAACGCCTATCGGCAATTGATGTAAAGGCCGGGAATAATTAGAGAAATCGATATAATAGAAACTGCTACTATCAGCCAAAATACTATCCTCAATTTTTGACTTTTCTTGTGTAAAAGAAGTTTGGACATTCAAGCATAAACACGCAAGAAGTGATATACCTGCAAAAGATTTATTCATTTTTCATTAGGTTGATTGCGCTAATTTAATAGTTTTTTAGAGCAAACCTTTACAAACCTGCATTATTTTTAATGGGAAAAATGATGTTAATGAAAATATGAATATTTATAGCTTCACAAATCTTCTTTTCAATTGCAATCTTCGTGATTTTCGTAGGCGGGAGTGTTTAACGGGGTAATGTCTATCTTTTGTGATATTATTGAAAATTAAAGCAATCACCAATAAAATCAAAGCCCCTGAAAGAACAGGCGATAGCACATACATATACCCCATCTCAGCAATCTTGGTTCCACCAGATACCGCTATCAAAGCTGTAGCTCCTCCTGGAGGATGCAAACATCGAGCAACCTGCATCGCAACTATCGAAAGTGCAACAGCAGTTGGTGCTGTGAGCCATATGATATCAGGAAAAACTTTCGCTACAGTCACTCCAACAATTGCCGAAATAACATGACCAGCCACCAAATTTCTTGGCTGCGCCAAAGGACTGTACACTGCACCATAAATCAATACAGAAGAAGCTCCAAAAGAACCGATGAGAAATAGATTTTCTAACTGTGGAAGTTGAAGGGATTGCAAATAAGCAATAATTCCAATCCCTATAAAAGCACCGACAAAAGACCAGAAATGGTCTTTAAAATCGACTAATGTTTCTTTATAAACTACGTATTTATATACTCTTAGTTGTCTTCGTAGTTTTTGCTTTAGCATTTTTATTTATTATTTCGTTGGCGAATAGCCTCATAGATCACCACACCTGCTGAAACAGAGACATTCAATGAACCTATCTCACCAAACATCGGAATCTTTGCCAATTTATCCGAAATACGAATCAAATCATCAGATACACCGACATCTTCAGCCCCCATAATGATACAAGTAGGTCCTGAATAATCTACGTCATACACAGAATCCTTCGTTTTTTCGGTACTCACTACCAATTGTACTCCCGAATCAATTAAAAAACGCCCTGTTTTCCCTAAGGAATCTTGACGACAAACTGGAATCTTATAAAGAGCACCTGCTGAAGTTTTAATTGCATCAGGATTGATTTCTGCCGAACCTTTTTTCGGAACAATAATCGCGTGTACACCTGCACATTCTGCCGTACGTGCAATAGCACCCATATTTCGAACATCTGTGACTCCATCCAACATCAACAACAATGGCGTTTCACCTTTCTCATATATCTCAGGAAGAATATCTTCAATGTTATTGTAAATAATAGGTGAAATAACGGCGATTACACCTTGATGATTTTTGCGCGTAATCCGATTCAATTTCTCAACTGGTACTTGTTGGTAACCAATGTTATTTTCCTTGATTAATGCTTTCAATTCCAACAGTAAACTACCGCTCAATCCACGTTGGATAAAAAGAGATTCTATCTCTTTACCACTATCGATGGCTTCGATGACAGCACGAATACCAAAAACCATTTGATTACTTTCTCGTTGTTCGCCGCGATCACGACGTTGGAAACTGTTTTGCATTATTGTAAATTATAAGTAATGAGATAAGTAGCTTAATAACTATTTACCAAAATTTTGTACAAAGATAAGAAAGAGAAATTTAGCTAAGACCTAAATTGAATGTTTTTCGCAAAGTTTCCAAAGATGGATTCTTTTGCACCATCACCTGATACTTTTCTTGGGAAGTATAAGCTTTACGGATAACAGACTTTTCAAGTTGATGTGTCGTAATATCCAAGGAAAAGTTTTTAAGTTCTACCCTTAAGTAATTAAGAATATCAATTTTTCCTTCTTTAAGCTGTTCACTTTGCACCATATTTTCCACATCGATCTCGATAATATTCCCATTCAGACGCGGCTCGTTGGCCGTCATAATGGTATACAACGTAATACGATTTTCAGCTTTTAGCTTTTCTGCCAAAGTATTCCATTTACTGATAAGTGAATTGAAAGTAACTTCATGAAACTCGTTACCTTGTACTAAATCGGATTCTTCGGATTCATCTGTTGTTTTTTCTTCAAAAACTGTAGTCAAACTCGGCACCGCAACAGAAGGTTTGAAACTTCCCCATCCTTTCCCTGAAGAAAATGATTTTTTCTCTGGCTCAGATGCCTTAACAGGACTTGGAATAGGAGATTTTACAGGAGCTGGCGCACTAGTTGCTGAAGATGTATTAGATGCTACTTGAGGAGTTTGCGGTGTAGAAGCCACAGCTGATTTTACTGACTCAGGGAGTTTTTTTTTTAGTTCCACTTGCGTAGCTGATATCCCATTCACTCCTAACTTGATAGCGGAGGACAAATGGCACATCTTTAGTAAAGCCAGTTCGATTTGTAAACGTTGATTTTTGCTCGTGCGATAAGATATTTCGCATTGATTCGCAATGTTCAATGCAGAAAGCAACAATCCCGAACTTAATGCAGAAGATTGCTCAAAATATTTTTTCTTAATATTCTCACTTACATCCAAAAGCTTTAACGTACGTGGTTCTTTTGTTACCAAAAGATTGCGAATATGATTCGACAACCCAGCAATAAAATGCCCACCATCAAAACCTTTGTTCAACACATTATCAAAAATTAACAACGTATCTGCCGCGTCTTCTTGCGCGATAGCTTGCATCAATTTGAAATAATAATCGTAATCAAGAATATTTAAATTATCAATTACAGCTTGATAAGTCAAATTGCGATTCGAAAAGCTCACAATTTGGTCAAACATCGATAAAGCATCACGAAGACCGCCATCTGCCTTTTGTGCAATCACATGTAAGCCATCCGCCTCATAAGTCACCTCTTCTTTTGCCGCAATATTTGCCAGATGATTGGCCATATCCTCTACTTTGATTCGATTAAAATCAAAGATTTGGCATCGCGAAAGAATTGTCGGAAGTATCTTGTGCTTTTCTGTAGTAGCTAGAATGAAAATAGCATACGAAGGTGGCTCTTCTAATGTTTTCAGGAAAGCATTAAAAGCGGCTTGAGATAGCATATGCACCTCATCGATGATGTAAATTTTATATTTGCCCGTCTGCGGTGGAATGCGTACCTGCTCAATCAAGCTTCGTATATCATCCACAGAATTGTTGGAGGCAGCATCTAATTCGTGAATACTAAATGAAGCACCATTTTGGAAAGAATTACAACTCTCACAAGTGCCACAAGCTTCCGTATTTTCAGAAATCTGTTCGCAATTGATGGTTTTTGCCAAAATACGTGCACAAGTCGTTTTACCAACACCTCTTGGTCCACAAAAAAGGAAAGCTTGCGCTAACTGATTGTTGTGAATAGCATTTTTAAGGGTGTTCGTAATATGAGATTGACCAACGACAGAATCGAAGGTAACGGGACGATATTTACGTGCAGAAACAATGAAATTATCCATCATCACAAAGATAGCTAATTTGACTTGGCATATCAAATTATTAAACGTGCTTATATCCCTTTATTCTCTAAAGATTTCCAGGTTATTTTATCATCGTGTGTAGCTCTTTTCGATATTGTAGAGCACTTTTACCCGTAAAAGCTTTAAACAACTTATTGAAATGACTAAAATTATGAAATCCACTTTCATAACTGATATTCACAATACTCATTGGTTTTTCGGCTAACAATTTGCAGGCATGTACAATCCTATATTCGTTGACAAAACGCGTAAAAGTCTTATTGGTTACTTTTTTAAAAAATCGACAAAATGAAGGTACGGTCATACTTGACATTTCGGCAACTTTATCCAAACTTATCTCATCTGTAAAATGATCTTTCACATAATTGAATATCATATTAATCCGATCATTATCTTGCACTTGCAACTCTACCATAAATCCAGACGCATTGAGAATTTTGTGATCAGCTGCTGATTCCAACTCTTTCAAAACTTCCAATAAGCTAATCAATCGTTGAAATGGCTCCTGATCAAACATATTTTCTATTTTAGAACCAATAGCTTTTTTTGTGGTGGCACTAAATGCTAGACCGGCTTTTGCAGTTTCAAAAAAGTCAATTAAAAATTTGTTTTCAGGAAGCATCATAAATTCTCTTCCAAACAACTCTGGCTTAAATTGGATTACTGTCTCCTTTTTATTCCCAGTATTTGTATCTGTAAATCCACAATGTGGTAGATTACTACCTATCAAGAAGAGGTCTCCCTTGGTATAATAGGATATATGACTACCTATTTGTCGTTTTCCGGCTCCACCATGCACATATACAATCTCTATCTCAGGATGATAATGCCAGACATGCGCCTTATTATTCTCATTCTCTATATATTTCGAATAAGCAAAAGAACTACCGAAAGAGGGCTCGACTACTTCAAAGCTTGGGTTGATCTTTTTCATAACGAGTAGAAAGTTAGATAAAAATTCACAAGAAATTAACTAAAGATTATTTTTTGTGATAAACCATCAATATAGCATAGAAATTAGAAAATACTGCATAAAAATCATACATTTTTCAGCTATACATTTGTATTGTAAGTTATTTAATAATCATTTAAAATTATTTGTCATGAAAAATTTATTAAAATCAACTTTTTTACTTACTCTTTTAGCAATTTCATCAGCAACTTATAGCAACGATATCAAATTATCGGTAAAACCTCATTCATATAAAGAAAAATCAATTGTCCTTTCAACAAAAGAACTTGAAAAAGTTGATTTATTTATCTACAACATATATGATGGTGAACTTTATAAAGAAAGTATCAAAGCTGACAAACCTTTAACTAAGGTTTACAACCTAAATGCCTTCCCAGAAGGACATTATATTGTAAAACTGGTAAAAGGCAAGGAAACAATTGAGTATGAATTAAGAATTACACGAGATAAAGCGCTGGTTTCGGCACCTCTTGTAAGTAAATAAGATTCGAAAACTCAAAAATTTATGTTTACTAAGTACAATTATGTGGCTTGTCGTAGCGAAATTAAATGATGAATGGATGTTGAAATGCTTTGTGAAGCTGATAATATTCAACTAACGAATACAAAATAGACATACACAGATTTACGAGGATAAACTTAAATATTATAAGAAATTTTAACCAAACCTGTTAACCTTAATATTGAATTATTGAGTTAGAATAAGCTTTAGCACGAATACACTTACATAATGTCTAAAGCTTATTCTTTACATACATAATAAGATGCCAAAATAAATTGTGCATCTCGCTAAAATAGAACTTTCTCTCCCCTATATATATTGTTAACTCCTTATTCACAAAATAAGGGGTTTTCTTTTGAAATCTTAAGCACCAACTTTTTGATTAAATTTGTGTTATATTTATGTTAATTAAAAGTTTCCAAAATGAAGCAACTACTTACACGGTTTATTTGCGTTGCTACTATTCTATGTAATGGCTTGATTTCATTTGGTCAAAATTTTGAAAGCATTGATTTTCTGCAAAAGCCATTTCAATTTGACAAATCACGCTTAGAAACATTTGATTTTCCAACCATAATAAGTGAAGAGGCAATTCAACAATTTCATCAAAAGATTAATTCAGAAGAATATCAGCATCTTATACATGAACTCGTAACTTATCGTACAAATGAAAAGCTTAGCGATTGGCTGTATTATCAACTGATTCGACGAGTTTCGCAATCTTTAAGTCCAAAATCTGAAAATTACCCACGCTACACATTGTACAAATGGTATTTGATGAATAAATCGGGCTATGATGCACGTATCGCAATAGGAAATAATCAAATCATTTTCTACATAAAAAACAAAGAAGACATTTCGGACATCCCATTTTTTAACATTGATAATCAACAATACACTTGCTTGAATTACCACGATTACGGAAAATTATTTCAACGTACAAATGCGTATAAACCTGTGGATATCTATTTTGAAGAAGGTATAAATGATTTTAGGTATAAAATAGATCAAATGCCGGAGTTAATTGCACAAGGCTACAAAGAAAAGAATATTCAATTTGAATATAACGACAAAGTGTACAATTTTAACATCAAAGTAAATGATGAAGTTTCCAGTATATTTAAAAACTATCCAGGCGTTGATTTCGAATCATACTTTAATATACCACTGACAAAAGAAACATACAGCTCGTTGATTCCTCTATTAAAAAAGAATGTGGCTGAGATGAACACTGAAAATGGGGTCGATTATTTGATGCGATTTACTCGCTATGCTTTCCTATATGAAGATGACGAAGAAAATTTTGGCACTGAAAAAAGACTTTCGCCAGAACTCACGCTGCTCAATCCATACAGCGATTGTGATGACCGTGTGGCGTTGTTCTTTTATTTGGTAAAAGAGATTTATAATCTCCCGATGGTCGCGATCTTGTATCCATCACACATTACTATGGGTGTTCAGTTTGACAAAAAGATTGGTAAAACCATCAAATTTGAAGATCAATATTATTCAATTTGTGAACCAACACCGCAAGCTACAAGCCTCAACATAGGTGAATTGGCAGACAAATATTTGGACGAAGAATACAAAGTCGTATACCACTACTCTCCCAAATAAAAAACTCCCCATTCAATGAACGAGGAGTTAATGATTAGGTTTAAAATTATAGTATTATATAATAATTTGATTGAAGATTACAAACCTACAGTCCAACCTTTAGCCCATTCAGGTGTAGAAGTACCTGCTCCAGCACCAGTAGCAGTTCCATCTTCTGTAAATACCGATGCTACATCTACAGACGAACCATCACTTTTCTTACCTTTAGACTTGGTAGCGACATTATCAAATTTTACACGAGTAGCTTTCAACGTAGAACCAACATATCCAATTGTCACATCATGTTCTACATCAAATCCAGTTCCCCAGTTGGAAAGAACCACATTATCAAGCATACCCTTTGTACCTACGCGAAGTTTTATAGCTTGAGATTCACCTTCATGAGCACCACGACCAATCAAAGTTAAATTTTTAATCGTTGGGTTAGAGGTTGGGGTTACATCATGTGTATTTGAATTGTTATCCGCTTCAATACCTCTATTTCCTTTAGCTGAAGCTTCTTTTGCATACCAATTTTCATTTGTACCATTCCAACCTTCAGTCCAGTCAAATTGATCGTCTTCGTTTGCTGTAGCTACTAAATATTTAGAATCTACCGTTCCCCCAAACCATTCGAACCCATCGTCTGAACCTTCGTGAACTTGTACATACTCAATTGTTGTACCTTTACCTACACCAAACATTGATAATCCATTAAATTCTTTTTCTGCTGAGTAAGAATAGCCCGAATATTCAATGCGCAAATACTTAATTGATCCCGAGTTGTCATTTGGTAACGTACCACCGTAAGTTAAACCTGATACTTCTGCTGTAGCTGTAGTTCCCTTGTTAATTGGAGCTTTACCACATAATACTAAACCTCCCCAAGAACTTTGCACTTTATTTGTTGCCGTCATTACGACAGGTTTTGTTGCTGTACCTTCTACAAAGATTTGACCACCTTGAGCTGTAGCAATATATCTTATTTCTTCCCCATCTTTGAAAGCTGTAGCCTCTACAATAACACCAGCTTTAATTGTTAACTTACCGCCGTTTTCTACAATAAGAGGTCCTGTCAATTTATAAACTCCACTTTCCAATACGATGTGTTCGCCGTTCTTAATCGCACCTTTTAGGTTTTCACGATCTACTTCTTTCCCTGGATCTACCACAATAAGTTCATCATCATCGCTATTACAAGCTGTGAAAACGAATGGCGTCGCAGATAAGGACATTAATAATAATAGAGTTGAAACTGATTTTTTCATTATTTATGATTTATTAATTTTCAATTTTTATTTATACAAATAAACCTAGTTAGTATTAACACCTAATTATTTGATTGTTAATTAATTATTAATTATAAAGACTTAGAAATTATACTTCAAACCTATATTGAAGAATTGGCCTTTTTTGTATGAAAGAACTTTTACAGGCTGCGAATTCTCTTGCCATCTTTCGAATGCTGGATTCAAAATATTATGTGCTGCTAATTCCAAACCTATTCTTTTCGAAATTTTACTTTTTACGATTAAATCCAATGTTCCCAATCCTTTATCGACACGATGTCCTAATCCACCAGTTCCAATAGCATAAATTTTGTCGGAGTAATAATTGTAAAGTACAGTAGCCACTATATTTTTGCCTTCAGCGAAATTTTTATTATATGATAAATCCGCGTTGATAATAAAATCAGAGGCTCCAGTGAATTTTGAACTTGAGTGTGTTGGGTCGATATTAACGATACCATTCGTTTCTGTATTCACTTTTTCCGCATCGAAATCTTGGTCTGTTTTCATGATTGCAGAATTAAATCCGAAGCTCAATTTATCTCCATTAAATTCAAGAATATCCTTTTTGAATTCTAATTCTAGACCATATACATAACCATTGTCGCCTGTATTCGCATATGAAATATCATTCGTTGCAGAAGCAATCATAATCTCATTTATCGGATTTTGTATATACTTACCAAATGCCGCTACCGAAATTAATTCAGATTCATTGGGAAACATTTCCCATTTCAAATCTAAATTATAATTGTCCGAAGCATACAAATATGGGTTACCAAGCACCACTTCAGTTACATCATCGTATGGAAAACGTGCTCTCTCTTTGAATTGTGGTAACGTATAAGTTTTGCTGGCTCCAAATCTTAAATTCTGCTTTTCATCTAATGTGTATTTTAGATTCAAACTGGGTAAAAAGGCATCTTTAAGAATCTCATTTTTTGCTTTTGGAAATTCTATACTATAGTAATCAACACTTTGTTTGATTTTCTCAAAACGAGCTCCAAATACAGCAGTCAAACGGTCCGTCAATGCATAATCTACACTTGCAAAAGCGGAATGAATATTTTGATCTCCATTATAATATTGGAATGCATTGCCCGCAAATCCTTTTAATTGGTAAAATGTTCCATAGCCTGCAGCTCCTAAATACTGATCAATATTATTCGGATCTATAACAGTTTGCCTAGCATCTGTAAGTATATTAAAGTTCAATTGCATTACATCAAATGATCTTTTCTTCATTCTTGCATTGTAGCCTAATGTAATTTTCCCTTTATCATCATCACCTAATTTGTAGCTTGCCGCAATGTTAGCAGCATATTCATTTTCTTTCAAGAAATAATTGTAGCGGTGATTATCAGCTTCATTTACACGAATGAAAACATGATCTCCATTACTCAACATACGCGTCTGCGATTGCATACGATCTGGCATATCGCCGTCTACAATATTCGCTGCCAAGCCCCAATTCAAATCAATTTTGTCTGTCAACTCGTGTTTACCAAGCAATTGATTTATTATTAGCTGAGTTTGTGAAAATGTGTTACGTCTCACTACGCCATTCTCATCTTCTGCTGCATCACGAATGTATCCTTTAAAATTATCTGCGAACTGTTCTCCAGAATTGATATACAAAAAGTTGTAAGCTACGCTGTGCTTATTATTAATTTGATAATTCGCATTCAACATACCTGTAGACTTTGTGTTGTAGCTGTGTCGTGTTTGAAAAAAGCTTTTCAAACGATCACCTTGAGCGCCTACATTTGCATTTAATCCTTCACGATAAGTATATCCATTTGTGAAATTCATAGTTGCAAAAAGAGTCAAACGGCTGTCAGTTCCGACATTAAATGATTTACCTAGCTTGACACCCAAGTCAACAGGCAAGATATTTTTAGAGCCTAAATCCCAACTATTTTTGAAATGGTAACTTCCTTGAGCGTCAGCAGGTATATTGGTGTTCGAAAATCCAAAAAAGCTAGGTCCTTGTTGCAAATTGAAATTGCCCGCTTGCTTCAATGCATTTGTATTCACCGAAGAACCCAAAGAAACTTCAAATAACTGATCACCTTTGAAATTTTTGGAAGCAATGTCTACATTTGCTCCTCCAAAATCACCGTTCAAAGTTGCATTGTGCAATTTATCTACTCCTATATAATCGACTACATCCGTGCTAAATACGTCTAAAGCAATATTCTTTAAGTTTGGATTGCTTGATGGGATCGGTAAGCCATTCAACGAAGTGGTATTGTATCGATCGCCCAAGCCGCGTACATAAACTTGACTATTACCTTCTTGTTTTGATACGCCCGAAAGTTTAGAAACAGCCGTAGCAGCATCACTCACTCCTTTTCTCGACAATTCCTCTACTCCTATTTTCTCTACGACCAAAGCTGCATTTTTGCGCTCTTCTAATAAACCCAGCTCACCAACTTGTGATCTACGACGTGATACAACCACTTCATCCAATGCAGAGCTCGCATTTACTAGCACGACATTCACCATTTCCCAATTCCTATCTGTGAATACGACAGGTGTAGTTTCTTTATTATACCCTAGGTAACTCGTTTCTATGCTGTATTTGCCTTTAGTATTTACAGGAATTGTAAACTCTCCACGCTCGTTTGTAGAAGTTGCTTTACCATTTTCCAATAAGACGATACTTACACCAGGAATAGGTTCTAAAGTTTCCACATCAATGACACGACCTTTAATACCTAAAGCAGAAACACCATCAGCGATAGGTGCACTCATTTTTTGTAATGCAACTAAAGTTTTTGCTGTGTCAATCTGAGCTGCTGTACGGGCAGTTGTGTTATTTTTGTTATTATTTATAAGATCAACATTCACCTTTGTTAATTTACCTCCAGTGATCATTACAGAATCAAACGTTTGTGTTTGCCAACCTTTGGAAGAAAATTCAAGTGTATATTGTCCCTGTGACAAGCCCGCTAAAGTATAATTACCGCTAGGCTCAGATGCTGTTTTTTTATTTAGTGAAATAATCTTAACAGCAACACCAGAAAGAGGCTCTCCAGTATTAGCATTTTTAATAGATCCGGCAACAATACCTGTACTTTGCGCGAGAACCATTCCATTTAAAACTACACCTAGTAATAATAAATTTGCCTTTTTAATGTGTAAATCTACTTTCAACATTATTTAATTTTAATTTAACACAAATTAAAAGCAAGTGTATTAACTCAATGTTACGGTCAAATTACCATTTCGTGACAGAAATGTTAAGTAATCATTAATAAGTAAGACTGAATGTCAAAAAGTTAGATAAAGCCAGTAAAAAAGGTACGTTATGTTGTGCTAAGATTAATTTTTCTTTACGCAGAATACGGTCTTTACCTTGTAATAATTTGAATAGAATTTTCGAATCTAATGTATTGTCTATACCTTTAATGTTAATCTAAAAGCTATTTAGAAATAAAAAATCTATGATAAGTTCAGAAAATCTCACATTTAAATATTCAAATTCTGCTGAATTATCCTTTCCAAGTGTACATGTTGAGAAACATAATCATTCCCTTTTGTTGGGAGAATCAGGAAGTGGCAAAACAACTTTACTACATTTGCTGGGTGGACTATCACAACCAAAATCCGGTAAAGTTTTTATAAATGAAACAGACATTTATAACTTGAGCGAACAAGAAAGAGATCTTTTTAGAGCAAAAAATATGGGTTTTATTTTCCAAGATGCGCATTTACTAAAAAATCTGACGATCGAAGAAAACATTCTACTCGCGCAATATCTAGCGAAAGAAAAGCAAAACAAAAAAGCTGTTGCTGATATTCTAGATAAATTACAAATTCGAGAAAAGTCAAACAGCTACCCAACCCAATTGAGTCGTGGTCAATTGCAACGTGCTGCTATTGCACGTGCTGTCATTAATAATCCGAAAGTATTGCTTGCGGACGAACCAACAGCAGCACTAGATGATTCGAATACGAAGCATGCAATGGATTTGCTTTTAGAAATAGCGGCAAACTATGATGCTACGCTATTGATTGCGACGCACGACACGCGCATAAAATCATTTTTCGCACACACTTATCAACTATAACAGCACCCTATGAATACATTATCTCTTGTTTGGAAAAATATTTCACAACAATGGGGATCCACTTTATTAAGTGTCCTGCTTACTGCTTTTGGTGTGGCAATTCTAATTGTTATTTACATTAGCTCAGTGACATTAGAGAAACAACTTGAAAACAACACCAAGAATATAGATTTAGTTATCGGAGCTAAAGGTAGCCCAATGCAATTGATATTGAGTTCGCTATATCATGTAGATAACCCTACGGGTAATATTCCGATGAGTGAAGCGAATAAGCTTACTGAAAACCCATTGGTGCAATTAGCTACGCCAATATCTTTAGGTGATAATTATAAAGGACATCGTATTATCGGAACTGATGCTAGTTTTTTAGAACTATATGAGTTGAAATTGAAAGAAGGGAAATTGTGGCGCAAATCTTTTGAAGTTGTATTGGGTTCAGAGGTCGCACGCAAGCACAATCTTAAAATTGGCGATCAAATTTTCAGTGCTCACGGACTATCTGCTGATGCACATCAGCACGACGATCACCCTTTCACAGTTGTAGGTATTTTAAATCCAGCACAGTCTATTGTCGATAATTTAATATTAAGTAATTTAGCCAGTATCTGGGAAGTTCATGGGATTGCACACAATGGCGAACATATTCACGGCGAACATTGCGATCATAATCACGACCATGACCACAATGATGGTCACAATCATGCACATGAGAAACCTTCAACAGCGCAAAGCCATAATGATGAACATAAACACGCTCATTCTAACCACGATCACGCACATCATGAAGAACACGATGACAGCCATGAAGATCATAAACATGAACACAGTGAATCATCACATAAACACGAAGAGCAATTAGTAACGGAGAAACCACAGAACAATGATTTTATCAAAAGCTTAGGACAAGACATGATCAAAGATCAAGGTGTTGAAATTACTGCCTTGTTAATCAAATACAGTTCACCTACTGCAATTAGTGTATTGCCACGTATGGTTAACCAAAGTACCCAAATGCAAGCGGCTTCACCTGCCATGGAAAGTTCAAGAATATTTTCATTATTAGGCGTTGGCTTTGATTCTTTAGGAATATTGGCTTATGTTATCATGGTAATTGCAGGATTCAGTGTATTTATTAGTTTGTACAATGCAATGAAAGATCGCAAATACGATTTGGCCATCATGCGTACTTTGGGAGCCACAAAAGCTAAACTATTTACCATTACTATAGTCGAAGGTTTGGTTATTACTTTAATTGGTGGAATTTTTGGATTAATTTTGGGGCATAGCATATTGTATTATATCAGTTTACAAACAAGCGAAAGTGCTGATTTCATTCAAGCATTCGCAATGCATCCAAATGAATTTGTAATTTTGATTTCAGCAATACTAATTGGCGTACTAGCAAGTATTATCCCTGCTATTAAGGCTTATCAAACAACTATTTCGAACACATTATCTTCTAAATAAAATGAAAAACTACATAATTATACTTTGTTTATCGTTATTAACAATTGGGGCTAAAGCTCAGATAGGCGGCTTCAACCAAGGGCTCGACGTTCCAGATCATACTCCAATGATGAATAGCACATGGGAAGCCATTGACAAAATGATGTATAAAGTAACGACAAGTGGAAACAAAAAAGTGTACACGCCACATTATCCTGCGGAATTGAAAAAACTAGAAAACAAGATTGTAGAATTACCCGGTTATTTGGTACCACTGACAAGCGGTCGTCAACACAGCACATTTATGTTATCGGTCTTACCTATTGCACAATGTCAATTTTGTGGAACTAATGGTATTCCACCAATGGTCGAAATTTTTATGAAAAAAGGTTCGATTAAGTTCACAGAAGAACCATTGAAATTAAAAGGAAAAATGGTTTTCAATCCTGAGCCACTGAAAGGAAATGCTGAAATTCAGATTGTGGATGCGGAAATCATTAACTAACGATTCAATAAAGAAACTTCAAGAACTGAAGCTAACGCCGCGGTTTCCGTGCGTAATCTTGCTTCACCCAAAGATAAAGGAATAAAGTCAGCTTCAATAGCCTGGCTTATTTCTTTTTCAGAGAAATCACCTTCTGGACCAATCAAAATCAAATACTTACCACGAGGTGCGAATGTGTTAGAAATATATTTCTTTTCGCTATCTACACAATGTGCAATTCCTTTAATGTATATTTCGCCTTTAATTTCTTGGATAAATTTAGAAAAGCTTGTAGGAGGTTTTATTTTGGGCAAATAAGCTTTTAAAGATTGTTTCATCGCTGCAATAGCGACTTTTTCTAATCGCTCCACCTTAACTTCTTTACGTTCAGAATGCTCGCAAATAATTGGCGTATATGATGTCAAGCCTATTTCGGTAGCTTTTTCAAGAAACCACTCGATACGATCAATATTCTTGGTCGGAGCTACAGCCATATGAATTTCATACGTCGACTTTCCAAAATTCTCTTGTACAGAAAGCACACGCAAAGTTGTCCGTTTGGGGTGCGCTTCGATAATTTCAGTTTCGTATAAACCACCACGACCATCAATAAGGTGAATTTTCTCCCCAACAGTAAGTCGCAACACGCGAATTGCATGTTTGCTTTCCTCTTCACTCAACATAAATGTTGGGTGTGCTGGTTGAATTTCAGGTGTATAAAAAAGTTGCATATTATGAATCTGAATCTTCGTATCCTGTTTCTTCTACTACATCAAGTTTTACATATTCGATATTCTGTTGCGTTTTCTTCATGATTGTAAAACGATACCCAAATTCTTCGGTAGTCTCGCCCACATCAGGAATCTTATCAAACACATGACTCACAAGACCTGCAATCGTATCGTAGTCCGAACTTTGAGGAAGCTCAAAAGGTAAATATTCATTCACATCATGGACTCCTGCACCTGCGTCAATAATAAACTCAGTTTCAGAAATTTGTTCCACTACTGGTGTTTCTTCATCGTATTCATCCTGGATATCACCAACGAGTTCTTCAACGATATCTTCCAAAGTTACCATACCTGAGGTACCACCAAATTCATCTAACACAATAGCAATTTGAATTCGCTTTTGTTGAAACTCTGCCATCAAATCATTGATTTTCTTCGTCTCAGGAATAAAATAAGGCTTACGCATTATGCTTTTAAGCTCTATCTCTTCGCCTTTAAACAAAAGTGGCAATATATCTTTTGTATGTACAATACCGACAATATTATCGATGTTGTCATCATATATCGGAATACGAGAATATCCCTCTTCTGTGACGGTATTGATGAATTCTTCTGGCGAATCACACAACTCTACCGCAATGATCTTAGTTCGCGGAACCATAATATTCTTGACAATACGCTCATTAAAATCAAATACATTTTTGATAAGCTCATGCTCAGAAAGATTCAAAGCGCCAGACTCCATACCCTTATCCAATAAATATTGAAGCTCTTCGGAAGAATGATGCGCCTCATTGGGATGAGGTGTAATTCCAATTAATTTCAACAAGAAATTAGCAAATCCATTAAATACATAAATCAATGGCATCATTAGCCAATAAAATAATCTTAATGGAATAGCGACTCTCATTGTCGTAGCTATTGGTTTTTGAATAGCAATTGATTTTGGTGCCAACTCACCCAATACCACATGTAATAATGTAATGGATCCAAATGCTAGCACTAATCCTAATCCTTTAGTCCAGCTTTGGGAAATATCAATATTGAAAAAAGTAAAAACGTGATTTACCACCTCCGTCATCACCTCCTCTCCGATCCAACCTAGGCCTAGGGATGCTAAAGTAATACCTAGCTGTGTTGCAGCTAGGTATTTGTCCAAATGCTCTGTAATATTCTTTGCTATTTTTGCTACATTGCTACCGGATTTAGCTTGTAGCTCGATCTGCGATGCCCTTACTTTGACAATCGCAAATTCGGCGGCGACAAAAAAGCCATTTGCAAAGACCAATAAAAATGTCCAAAAAATATCGAGAGCCATTTGATTATTTATTTCTTATTTCAGTATTGTAAAGCTCAATACTTTCGTTGATGATATTTTGAGCATAAGCACGACCATAAAGGTTTTGAACCTCTACGCTCTTACCTTCTAATGCTTTATAATCTTGGAAGAAACGAACGATTTCTTTCATCGTATGTGGAGGTAATTCCGACAAATCGTTGATATAATTAACAGAAACATCGTTTTTAGCTACCGCAATGATTTTATCATCTTGTTCGCCACCATCGATCATGTGCATTACACCGATTACTTTAGCTTCGATCAGACTCATTGGATATACGTCCACTGAACTAATTACTAAGATATCTAATGGATCTTTGTCGTCACAATATGTTTGTGGAATAAAGCCATAGTTTGCAGGGTACATTACCGAAGAAAATAAAACGCGATCCAATTTAATCAAACCACTATCTTTATCAATTTCGTATTTCGCTTTCGAGCCTTTAGGTATTTCGATTATAGCATTTACTGAATTTGGCACGTCGTCTCCAGGAGACACTTGATGCCAAGGATGTTGTGTACTCATTAATATTCTTACTGTTTATTGTTGTTTATTTTGATTTCTATTTTTTAGCCATCGCTTTATTATAGCAATGATGATCGGCAAAAACGCAATGACGATCATACCAATGACAATATATTCTACGTAGTTGATGATTTCAGGAAAAGCTGCGCCCAAATAATACCCTGATAGTGTCAATACGCCTACCCAAATTAAGGCTCCTGAGACATTGTAAAAAACGAACTTTTTGAAGTCCAATTTTACTACCCCAGCGAATATTGGTGCAAATGTACGAATAATCGGCACAAAGCGTCCTACAACCAAAGCAGATCCACCATATTTTTGGTAGAATTCTTCAGCCATTACAATATATTTCTGTTTGAAAACAACGGAATCCTTCCGTTTAAAGAGCATAGGCCCGGCTCGATAGCCAAACCAATAACCCGCAAAATTACCTGCTACCCCTGAACCAAGTATACCAAAAAACATAGTCGTAATGCTCACATCGATTTTATTTAATGCGCAAAACAAACCTGCTAGAAATAATAAGTAATCACCTGGTAAAAAAAAGCCAAAGAAAAGACCAGTCTCGGCAAATACAATCAAGCAAACTAAATAGAATCCACCATGACTTAGTAAGTACTCCGGATCCATCAATTGCTGGAAAGAAATTAAAAAATCTTGCATAGTTGTTAGTTATAAGACAATAGCTGTTTTATATTATTCAGCATTGGTAACTTCTGATATTGCTTGACGAATATCTTCAGCAATTTTATTCATTTCATCAGCTGGCAATGATAATTTAGGTTTATCAAAGCTCATATCACTAACTTTATTTAACGGAATCAAATGAATGTGCGCATGTGCAACTTCTAATCCAACCACTGCTACGCCCACTTTTTTACAAGGAAACACTTTCTTGATACCTTGAGATACAATTTTTGCAAACACCCACAATCCCATATACTCGTCATTATCAATATCAAATATATAGTCGGTTTCCTTTTTAGGAATAACCAATACGTGCCCTGGTGTCAGGGGAGATACATCTAAAAAAGCTAAAAAATCATTACTCTCAGCGACCTTATACGCAGGTATTTCACCAGCAATAATTTTCGAAAATATCGTAGACATAAAAATATATCAAATCAGTGTACCTGCAAATATAATAAAATATAAAAAAGAATATCATATATCTTCTGCGCGTTTTGCTATACTTATTACATTTAGATTATTAAAAGTCTCGGCTTCCAATGTTAGTTAAGGTCTTAATAATGATGTTTATTTATAACTCAATATTATGATTTAATATATTTCATGCCAACCTTATTAAAAGTAATGAAAATCAGAAGAGCAAGTATTATCTAACACTTGCTCTTTTGATGATAATTCTTACTTGTTAACTACCTAATAAAGAATCATAAATATGTTTGTTATTTACTTCATTGAAAATTTGATTTTACAGTTGGCCCCTCAACACTTAAATTTCCTTTATTATCTATATGTAAAGGATCCATAAAAACAACACGCTCATCACCGGTGATAGATGTTCTACCATGATAGACGCACCATGTCTTACCATTTTTATCACGTAATAAGCTATTGTGTCCCGTACCAGTGACAACACCTCCTTTATTAGTATTTTTTTCTAATACTGGATTATTATCAGACTTTTCAAATATTCCTAATGGGTAGTTTGATGTAGCATATCCTACTGCATAGTTTTCTCCTGCAAAGTAATTAGCAGAATACATCATATAATAGACATCATTGTGCTTGAATAGGTAAGATCCTTCAGTCCATCTGCGATTAATTTCGCCACTAGTTACAGATCTGCTCTCCCATTCTGATTGCTTATCTTTCATTTTTAATGGTGGACGTAGCAATAATACAGGTTCACCTATAATTCCAGAGAAATCAGATTTTAGTTCAACACCGTAAATCCAGCTTTCTTCAATATTATCACACATCCCTCTATCTATCGCCCAAGTGGCAATTTCACTATCTACGGAATGTTTATAACAACATCTCGAGTAATATAAATATAATCTCCCATCTTCGCTGAAATACACATTAGCATCTATAATTGGATATCCTGGATCAAATAAAGGTCCCCCTGTCATATCTTCAAATGGCCCTAAAGGACTATTTGACACTGCTACGCCAATTTTATAATTTTCAAGTTCATTATTTGGATTGTTCTTCCAATGTGCGCTATAAAACATATAATATCTATCATTGTACTGATAAACTTCAGGTGCCCAAAAATCTTTAGTTCCCCAAGACCTATCTTGATTACTAGTATATACAACGCTCTTATTTTCCCAATTGACGAGATCTGAAGATGTATAAACAACAAATCCATTTGTGACTCCACCCGTTCCGTACATATAATACATATCAGACTGTTTGTCGTATAGTACAAATGGATCTCCCAGTTTTACATCTAAAGGATTATTCGATAATATTGTACTATACTGTCGCTCTTGGCATGAGGTATTAATAAAACTTATTATTAACATCAGAATGGCTATAATCTTTTTCACAATCATTATTTTTTAACTTTAAAAAATGGTTTATTTTGAGTGGACTCACCTACTTCTCCAGTCATTATTTTAGGCCAGTCGTTTTCCCAAACAATTTTATCTAATAGTAATACTCGTCGACTAGCTCCATTCGCAACTTTGCCTTTTGAAGCATTAATCCCATGATATAATATCCAGTCTTGATTTTTATCATCAGTAATGATTCTTGAGGTGTGCCCAGGACCAACATAATTTTTACTTCTTGCTAACATTAAAGTTCCATTTCCTCTATTGATTATATCACGACCTTCATTATCTAAATATGGTCCTTCTAAGTTTTTGGATCTAGCTACCAATACATGATAAGTGCTATTTACACCATCACAACAAGAACCTTTGGAACCAATAAAATAGTAATAATCGTTTCTTTTATGTATAACGACCGCTTCAAAATCACCTGCAGCGATTTTGAATTTTCTTGATAAATCTGGTACTGAAAGTCCATCATCACTTAAAGGAATACCAAATGTCCCTTGCGTAGCAGCATCACTAAAACTTCCCCAAAACAAATATTTTCTCCCACCTTCCTCCCAATAAAAAGGATCTATAGAATTTGGTACATCTATCTCCTTGCTCAAAAAAACTTTTCCTTGATCTTGGAAAGGGCCTTGCGGTCGCGTCGAAACAGCTACACCAATCCCAGGATTTGGGTCACCCCAGGTAGAGTAAGCGTAATACATGATATATTTCCCATCCACATATACTACTTCAGGTGCCCACAGCCCACCATTTGATTTCCACGATGGTTTGGATGCAAAAGCTTGACCTACACTTTTCCAGTTTGTCAAATCTGTAGATCTCAAAACAGGAATTAGACGAGAGCCCGCCCCATCTCCCCAATCATCTTGTGTACCATACGCATAGAAAAATCCACTTTTGGGATCTCTTATCACTGTAGGATCAGCAAGAATAGGTTCAAATACCGGATTTTTGTAGGTCGTACTTGAAGTGGTATCACGATCATCATTTTTTTGCTCTTTACCACAGGCAATATTGATAATACACAACCAAAAAAATAATAATATTAGTTTATACACATTAACGTTTTTCATACACCTCATTATTTTATCGTACCTAAAATCATCCATACAGCAATAGAACCTCCATCCAAATTCGAAGCTGCAGTAGCAACAACAGTATTTTCATCCCATAATGCAATACATCCCCATTTTGCTTCTCGATCCAATGGAATTTGAAAAGGTTGATCTATGATTCTGAAATTACGGCCTTGTTTATCACCTATCGCCACATCTAGTGTTGATTTCTCCCAATCATTTGTACGATTCCGAGTAGTCTGATAAGACATCAAAACCTCTCCAGTTGGGAGCTTCATAATATAGGGTGCTCCTGCATATGTATCGTCAGGAAGAGGTTGTCTCAAAGCACTATTTCGCTGCTTGACATCAGCAATGACAGGAGTTGACCAAGGATTTTGCAAAGATGTTCTGACAATGTAAGGCTTGAATTGTTCTTGTTTATTATCCTCGATTGCTACCAAAATCTCATTCCCAACAACAAGTGGCACAGGCATCCCATCTCTTCTATTTGGTCTGAAAGATACCATGGCTACTTCTCCCCATGTGCCTCCATTGTCAGTAGATTTTAGGTAAGAAATCTCTTGCTCATCAGAATTAGTATAGGGCTTTTCATTTGCAAAATACACATGAATATCATTGTTGGGAAGTTGCAATAACGCTGGTTCCCAACAGCCATCGCTAAATCTAGGATGAGCTTCATAGATAATTTCAATATCTTTCCATGTGACACCTTGATCAGTACTTTTTCGAATTGCTATTGAAAATGGGGTTATCTCAGCTTTTGCAGGACGGTAATTACAAGCCATGAGCCAATCTCCATTTTTCAGTGCAATAAATTCGGGATTTGACATATTTACCCTAGTTTTCAATGAACCATCGTTGTACTCGAAAGAAGAAAAAACAACTTTAGTTGAAGACCAACTTTTCCCTTTATCTATAGTTTGAATTATTTCTATATTGCCATCAGCTTCGTACACTGCCACAATTTTTCCATCTCCTAAAGCTTTTATTCGAGGGTAACCTGCATAATTAAGTTGTCGCCCTTCAAGAGGCGCAATTTTTTGCAAGGTGGATTTATCCCAAACAATCTTCTTTTCTTCCTTTTTCTCTGTCTCATCATTGACTATTGTGTCACTTGCTTTGCAAGAAAACACAATAGCCAAAAACAAACAGTGTGTTATACACATTTTAATCATTTTTAATTGCCTTTAAATGAACTATTTTCTCACCATTAAATATTGGTTCTTGATATGGATTATCTTTTTTTCCAAATATAAACGGTACAATCGCAGTTCGCCTAGGACCAACTTTTTGTGGAGAAAAATGCGTATGAACTACATAATGCCACTTATCCCCTTGTTTGAACACATCACCGTGTCCAGTGCCAGACCATTTCGTATTATGTATACTCAATAAAGCAGTATCACCTATTCTTTGCCAAGGTCCATACACATTATCAGCGACCGCAACTCCGACTGAATATTTTGGGTTTCGAAAATCATTAGCCGAATAAAACATATAGTAGCGTCCATCATGGCGAAGGACTGTTGGACCTTCAGCAACGGGCCAAGGCACGTTATCAACATTTTCCCAAGGCAAAGATGCATGAATACATTCCTTTAAGGTTTCTTTTTTTATACCCGAGTAATCAGCGTTCAGTTCGGCTACAAATATTCTATTTCCATCCGTCAACCTGACGTGATAAAGATACTTTTTACCATCGGTATCAATAAAAATAAACGGATCAATTTGTTTTCCTTCCGCAATAATTGGTTTTTGTTGAGTTTGTTCAAAAGGTCCTAATGGCGAATCACTAACTGCTATAGCAATATTTTCATTAGCGGTATACGCCATCATGAATTTACCATTTTCATACCACACTTGTGGAGCCCAAAAACCTATTTCACCAAAAACATCCTTTTTTGCCAAGGCAAAACCGTTGGTAGCACCAACAGGACCTTCCCATTCCTCTAAGTTTTTGGATCGATAAACTTCGAATCCCAAATCAGCATTTTCACCTTTAGTACCATACAAATAATATGTTCCTTCATGGTAAAAAATTGTTGGGTCAGCTTGAAATATACCCACATACTTTGGTATATCTTCTGTTTCTTTAGCATCTGCAGCAACTGTTTTTTGACAACTTGAGGAAATTAATAAACTATGCATCAACAGTCCTAAAAACCACAACATCCCTATTTGAAACTTTTTTCCTTTTAACTGAACTTTTATCATTACTATTTAAATTTACATAACCAACTAATCCCAACCTGGATTTTGAATAATTGAAGGTGTTTTATTAATCTCAACTTGTGGAACTGGCCACAGGTAATGTTTCTTCGCAAACACCCTAGTTTTTAAGAATGATCTCACATAAAAGTCGTCATCCTGCAAATGAGTACCTTTGTCAACAGACATTCTGTAAAAGCGTTTATTATCCGTTTGTTCGGCTATCAGCCATCTTCTGGTGTCAAAATAGCGATGCGTTTCAAAGGCAAGCTCTATTCTGCGTTCGTGACGAATACACTCTCTCATAGCCTCCTTGGTTAATCCAGTAGGCAAATCTGGCAATCCAGCTCTTGAGCGTATAGCATTGACATATTTATACACATCCGCCTGTGGTCCTTGTGCCTCATTTAAAGCTTCAGCATAATTTAGGTAAATTTCGGCTAAGCGAAAATAAATCCATGTTTTTTGTGTGAAAATACCTTGTGGTATGCGCACAGATTCTTCAGAGAATTTCTTCATCAAATAACCAGTCACAGAATGATCTACTGCACTGCGAGAACGACCGTCCAAACCCGAATTCCAGAACTCAATCCTTCTCCCACGCCACATAGCTCCGCTATAATTAATTGCTGCATAAAATCTTGGTTCGCGCCCCACATACATATTGCGTATACGATCAAGGTGATAGCCCTTGCTATGAGCTGCAGTCGAATAACCGGTCTCTTGATAGCCAGATGTTGGATTAACAATTGGTTGTCCATCGTTAGTATACCCTGTGATTGGAGTACTGCCATCTTGCATTTGATAAGCATCTACTAATTCTTGAGTAGGACAATAGCCACTCCAACCACCCATACCATTAGGACTAGTAGCTCGTTCTTGGTGATCCCAAGTACCTATATTCCTAGCAAAAAGAATTTCTTTGTTCCATCTCATCGTAAATACCTCTTGATAACTTTTCAAAGGATCATTGTCTACCGATTTATACAAGCCATACCCTGCTGCTTCAGCTTGATCTATTGCTTCTTTGGCTGCCAAAGCGGCGATATTCCATTTATTTGCATCTGCTTGAGGGAATAATGACACACCATCTTGATCTTTAAAATTTACCAAATCAGGATTTCCATTCCACAATGGGCTAGCCGAATAGATGAGCATTCTAGACTTCAACGCTGCTGCTGAAGAGCGTGTCGGTCTACCTAGCTTGGTTAAGTCTTGCGTGGCACCAGCAATATAAGATGGGGGTAATAAGTTAATGGCACGATCGCAGTCCGCTACAATAAAATCTACCACTTCTTGATACGGCTTCCTTTTGATCTCGCCAAAATTGTCTGAAAGGACAATTGAACGATCCATAATAGGAATAGGACCATGTAACCGGACTTGAAAGAAATGAAAAAAAGCACGTAAAAAGTAAGCTTCCCCTTTCCAAATATTTTTATCCGACTCACTCATCGGCGTCTTATCTATATTTTCAAGGAACAAATTTATTTTGCGCATTCCCTCCCAATCAAATCGCCAAATATTCTCTTCAATGTTTTGTGGGCTCCATGCACCCGAAGTCATTACATGTGCAAATGGATATGTCCATGTGATTTCCATTTCATCAGATGCGCCTACAAACGGATTTCTTCCCCACCAATCATTAAATGAAATTTCCTCATGTAATGTAAAGTATGCAGATGTCAAAAATCGTTCGGCATATTGTCTTTGCGCAAAAACATCTTCTAGTGTCAAATCTTCATCAGGAACTTTATCTAAATAATCCTTACAGCTAAAAACAGATCCTAGTAAAAAGGCAAAACAGATATATTGAATAAAACGTATCATAACTTTTCTATTTAAAATTTACTTGCAAACCAAAATTTAATGTCCTTTGTAGTGGATAGAAGTTGGTACCACTATCTGATTCTGGATCCATTATCTTCACTTTATCCCAAGTATGAAGATTCACTGCATTGGCAAAAAGCCGTAAACTGTTCATACCGATACGGCTTAATTTTCCTTGTTCAAACGTATAAGCAAATTCCGCATTTTTTAATCGCAAATATGAGCCATCAACCTGCCACAATGTTGAAGCACGATTGTTGTTCGGATTGGCTACCGTAATTGCAGCTGGATATTTTCCATTAAGATTTTCGGTAGTCCATCTATTGTCATAGTACTCGGTTTGTACATTGAATGTCCCTACCCCATCTTGGAATGGGTACATCGTCGCTCCATACAAATAAATACTAGTTTGAGCAGCTCCCGTAAAGAATAAACTTAAATCAAACCCTTTGTAGGCGACAGTACCACCAAATCCATACACCACGCGTGGTGTACGCGGTAGACCTATTGCCATTCGATCATTATCATCGATGATATTATCATCATTAAGATCACGATATTTAATATCTCCAGGTTGTACAGGTCTTCCTAGTCTTTGCTCTGGACTATTATTTATTTCTTCTTGATCCTTAAAGATTCCTTCTGCTACCCACCCAAAAGGTTGATCAATTGGTTGTCCTTTCGCAGACAGCCAAGGGTATCTCTGGTTTGGTTCATCATTTTCTATGATGATGTTTTTAGCATAGGTCATGTTTACACGTCCTGAGTAATAGAAACCAGATGCTGTTCTGTTTTTAACTTCCAACATACCATCTATTCCCTTATTATTAACTTTTCCTAAGTTAGCATAAGGTATAACCCATGGATAGATACCTGTGACGAAAGGAATTTGTTGACGTTGCAAAAGAATCTCATTACGATCTTCCCAAAATGCATCTACCTGCATCACGACTTTACTATTGAACATCTCTAGATCCAGACCTAAGTTGCTCTTTTGAGATACTTCCCAACTTACATCAGGATTACCTGTCTGAGCCTCATCAATACCAGCCATCAATTGCATATTATCACCAAATCGATAAGACTGTGCATTTTGTGCATTCATATAGGTAAGATACAAGAAACGCCTTCCACCAATTTCATCGTTACCGACCTTACCATATGAACCTCTTAATTTCAAATGATTAATAGCATTATCGGTTCCCCAAAACTTTTCATTAGACAACACCCACCCTGCAGAGACAGAAGGGAAAAAACCAAATCTTTTTCCTTTCGGAAAATTCTCTGAGCCATTATATCCCGCATTGAACTCTAGTAAATATCTATTCAGGTAAGCATATGTTAAACGTGAAGCAATACCTTGTCTTCTGAAAGGTAAATTGTTGATAGATGTCCCTGCTGTGAGATCAGTATAATCACGTTGATTATACATCATCATACCTGAGACATCATGAGAACCAAAACTTCTGCTATAATTTAAAATAAATTCACTGTAATACGCTCTATTGGCACCATTTCCACTTGTATAGCCTAGTGGTGTAGCTTCTCTTAAGATTGCACTGTACATATCTTCGTTGGTAACCGGATCTTTACCAAGGTATTGTTTTACCTCAAAGTTCTTTTGGCGTCTTACATCTGATGAATAATTGTGATCATACGCAAATCGACCGTTTAAGCTTAATCCTTGCAACACTACCTCAGAAAGATCCCATTTAGTTGCAAAAGTACCTTGGACACTGTTGCGAGCTTGCACTAAATACCCTGATTGAGTAACCATACCCCAAGGATTAGAACCTAAAAACTGTGTCACACCGGCAGGTGTTCCATCTGGATTGGTTACAGGAAAAGCAATAGGCGGTGTTTTTCGTAATGCATCAAAGATGTCCACAGCTGATCTTGCTGGGTAATTACCTTGCTGGATGACACCGCCCAATCCAAATTCAAACAATAAATTTTTAGTAACATTCACATCAATATTAGAACGCAAATTGTAACGTTTCATGTTAATGTTTGTATTATATGGGTTTTCTGAGTCAGATTTCCACAAACCACTTTGCTCCGTGTATCCCACGTTCGCATAATAGCGGATAATATCCGTACCGCCGTTCATGCTCAGATTGTTGATTGTTTGATATGTATCTTTCTTCATGATAGTGGACGTCCAATCAACATTTGGATATAAGTAAGGGTCGCCTGTCTTGTACTTTTCAATCTCTTCTTGACCAAAAAACTCATCTTGCCCCATATTTCTATATGCCTCATCCCATAAGTTTAGATAATCTATTCCATCAATATATTCGGGGACACGCAAAGCTGACAACATCGCAGTTTCGGACCGAAGCATAACTTTTGGCTTTCCTTGCGTACCTTTTTTAGTGGTTATTAAAATAACCCCATTTGCTCCTCTTACACCATAAACTGCCGTTGCTGAAGCATCCTTTAACACTGAAAAACTTTCAATTTCTTGTGCATTGATATTATTCATATTCCGCTCCACACCGTCAACCAACACCAGTGGTGCTCGACTTCCCCAAGTCCCTAAACCTCTGATAAACACTTGTGCTTGATCATAGCCTGGCTCACCGCTTGTTTGCCTAGTAATAATACCAGGCATGCGTCCTGCTAGTGCATTAGACAACGATGGTGCAGATGATTGCTCTAGCGCTTTTACGGAAACAGAAGTCATTGATCCGGTGACAGTCACTTTCTTTTGTGTTCCGAAACCGACCACTACAACTTCATCTAGTTTCGAAGCGGCTTCATCGAACTCAAGCTGAAAAACCCTATCTCTTTCTTGGCCAACCTCGATTTCAAGAGTATGATAGCCTTGATGAGATATAAAAATAATGGCTTTCGAATTGGATACTTCAAGCAAGAATTTACCATTCAAATCAGTTGTAGTTCCTCCTGATGAACCTTTAATTTGAATACTTGCGCTTGGTAAAGGCAGGTTATTTAGTCCTAAGACTTGTCCTCTTAACACATGTTGTGCTACTACTTCTAATGGTAACATGGCTAATAACACCATGAGTGACGATAAGACTAAAATTCTCTTTATCATACTACATTCTGATAGAAAAAGAAGTTTTTGATAATCGTAAAAAACTGTTTTCATATGCATAATTCAAAGTTTGTCTGTAAATAGGTTTTTTAATTAATAAAATCGATTGTAACACCTGTTAATTAAATGCTATTGAAACTTAAAAAATTTGGTAGACCTGGTTTATAATGATTAATCCAAAAATCATTATTTCTTTTCACAAAGAATTTCCATATTGTTTCATAAAATCATTAATTTGTTTCATTATCTAACCTATGTAAACCAATGATATTAAAATGGATAACCTTGATAACGGTGTATTTCGGCACGTCGATGGCTATTTTAGCTCAGCCATATTACTTCAATCATTATAAAGTAGAAGATGGGCTCTCCAATAATGCAATAACTTGCAGTGCACAAGATAAAGATGGTTTCTTATGGTTCGGAACGAAAGATGGGTTAAATAGGTTTGATGGATATAGATTTAAGCATTACTCCTTAGTATCGAATAGCACGAACAGCATGGTAAGCAATTTTGTTCATTGTCTGATGATCCGATCAAATAAAGAAGTGTGGATTGGGACAGATCAAGGTATTTATATATATAATACATACGAAGAAAAATTCACCGCGCTTGAAAATTTTGAAAAAGGAGAAATTCTGAATATAAAAGAAGATAAAAATGGGAATGTGTGGTTTGTATCAAACAATAGGTTATATCAATACGAAGTACAAAGCAAAAAAATTATCAACAAGACGCCACATATTTTAGTTCACTCTTTTTGTATTGACAAATTGAATTCAATTTGGGTAGGTACAGCCAATCAAATAATTAATTTAATGAATTCTATAGAATATAATCTGCCAAACAACAACATACCTAATAGAATTGAAAGATTATATGCAGATTTTGATAATAATATATGGATAGGAACATCAAAAAGCGGTTTATTTAGATGGGATAGAAATTTGAAATCCATTGAAAATTTAATATATAGTGTTAAGATTAATGTTCCACTCTATGTTAGAGATATCATACAGATAAAATCTGCTGAATTCTGGATTGCCACAGAAAATGGTTTGATTATTTATGACTACCACACAAAGACTCACCAACTTATGCAACATGAAATAGATAATCCGTGGAGCATATCAGACAATGCTTTATACACAATATCTAAAGATCACCAAGGTGGAATATGGGTTGGTTCATTTTTTGGTGGCGTAAATTATTATCATCCCAACAACAATAATTTTGAAAAATTTTTTCCAAAATTCTCAAAAAATTCATTGCAGGGTCATGCAGTACGTGAAATAGTTGAAGACAATTATAAAAATTTATGGATTGGAACCGAAGATAATGGTTTATCATACTGGAATCCCACTAACAACAAGTTTATTCATTTTGACTTGAAGTCAAAATTATCACACACGAATATTCACGGCCTCTCGATTATTGGAGACAGCTTATTAGTAGGAACATTCGACCATGGCATGGATATCATTGATGTCAAAACTAAAAAAGTTATAAAGCACTTTGATTCTCAAAACACAAATAAAACCTTAACAGACAATTTTATATTCTACATTTACAAAACTTCGAAAAAAAGAATTTTACTTGCCACTTCCAGGGGGTTATTTGAGTTTTTTCCAGGTAAAGACAGTTTTAAACTCGTGATGGATGCGCCTTCTCATATCTTCTACACCTCAATATTCGAAGATAGAGATCAAAACATTTGGTTGTCAACTTGGAGAGATGGATTACTCAAGCTATCAGATAACAATCTTACTACATATAGGCATAACTCCAATGACCCTTCATCCATTAGTAGCAATCGTGTCAACAGAGTTTTTCAAGATTCAAATAATAGTATTTGGATAGCTACTGAAAATGGACTTTCCAAATGGATAAAAGAAACAAACTCTTTCCAATCTATTACAAGAATGCATGGTTTACCGAGTAATCTTATCCTGGCCATTCAAGAAGATGATAAAAAAAATCTATGGATTTCGTCTACGAATGGACTTATTCGCTTGAATACACAAAATCTTAAAATTAAAATCTACAATCAAGACCTAGGTATTCTTACCCCACAATTTAATTACAACTCAACTCTAAAAGACTCCAACGGACTTTTGTATTTTGGTTCATCCCGAGGATTTATACGATTCAATCCGGACAATATAAAAGATGAATCTTTATCTAATAATAAATCACCTATATATATTACCGGCATTCAAACGCATCAAAAAGAGCTATTAATTAGCGATGGACAAAACTCTTTAGATAAATCTATAATTTATACAGATCACATTGAACTAGATTATGACGAATCTACCGTATCCCTTGACTTTGCTGCATTAAATTATATCTCCGCAAAATCAACTTCTTATCAATATAGGCTACTTGGATTAGACACTACATGGACATTTTTACGAAATTTCAGCAAAGCTACTTTCACAAAAATCCCATCAGGAAAATATACTTTTCAAGTAAAAGCTGTTGACGCTAATGGAGAAGCAATTTCAGAAACCAAGTCTCTTCAAATAACAATAAGGCATCCATTTTGGGCTAGTGTTCCAGCAAAGATTTTCTATTTACTATCTACCCTTTCGATTATTGCTTACATTGTGATTGCTTATGACGCTAGAGTGAAGGAAAAAAACAGAAAAAGAATAGATATAATAAAAGCTCATAAAGAACAAGAGATTTATAAGGCCAAAATGGATTTTTTCATGAGCATAACCCATGAAATCAAGACTCCGTTAACTTTAATTAGAGCACCTATAGAACGTTTATTAAACACTGAAATTGAAATTGAGAAGCGTAAAAACTTAATTGGTATAATATATCAGAATACAGAGAAGTTGTTGAAGCTAACAGATAAACTGTTAGACTTCAGAAAAACAGAAAGCAGTCAATTTAGTCTACAACTGGAGAAAAAATCTATCCATAAATTACTAACATTGTGTTTAGCGGAATTCCAACCGCTAATAGAAGAAAAAAACTTAGTATTATCATTTCACTCATCACATAATAATATAGAGGCAAGTATAGATGTCGAAGCTGTATATAAAATTTTTGAAAATCTACTTTCTAATGCGATTAAATATTCAGATAAAGAAATTAAAATTGAATTGCGTAAACTACACCTCACTACTCCATCTTTGGAATTAGAAATTAAAAATGACGGAATTTTACTTTCAGAAAATGAGGTAAAGAATATATTTAAGCCATTTCACCGCTCAAGTGAACACTATCAGATAGAAGGTTCAGGACTTGGATTAGCGTTGGCACATTCTTTTGCCTCGCTACATGGAGGCTCTTTGTTTTTTAAAGAAAATTCAGAAAAAATGAATATATTCGTTTTACAATTACCTTTATGATAGCCAATTTTATGTCTTTATTCTCGCACCAAAAATCTACGGTATTACTTGCGGACGATAACCAAGATATATTAGATTTTATTGCAGATGATTTAGCTCATATTTTTAATATAATTAAAACTACAAATGGTTTGCAAGCTTTAGAGTATGTCAAAAATAATGAGGTAGACGTCGTAGTTAGTGATATCATGATGCCTGTAATGAATGGTTATGAACTATGTACTACACTGAAAGAGAATAGTATTTTCTCACATATACCGTTTATTATGTTGACTGCTAAAAATAGTATTCAATCAAAAATTGAAGGATTAGAATATGGTGCGGATGCGTATATCGAAAAACCATTTTCACCAACTTTTTTACAGGCTCAGATAACCAGTCTAATTCGTAACAGACAAAATGTTAAAAAACATTACGTTAATATTAATGAAACTCCGTTTGTTAAATCGCAACTAAATAAGTCCGACCAGAACTTCTTAGATCGTATTTATCGTTTCATATTAGAAAATATATCTGATCCTCAACTATGTGTAGATATGATTGCTGAAAAAATGAGTATGAGTCGACCAACATTATACAGAAAAATAAAATCAATTTCTGATCTACCCCCAAATGAGTTAATAAATATAGTACGACTAAATAAATCTAAACAACTGCTGAGTGAAGGTGAATTTAAAATTTACGAGATTTCAAATATGATTGGATATAGCAATCCCTCACATTTCACACGCAATTTTCATAAACATTATAATATGTCCCCAAAAGATTATTCTGATTGGAATAAAAATGATCATCGTACTCGTTAATCTTTTATATGGTAACAATGGTACTTATAGCCCTTAAGCATTAAAAAAAACATAATTAAATAAAATGAGGATTCTGATTTTTATCGGAATCCTCATTTTATTTAAAAAGTATAAAGTATTAAAAGCGGTTATGGCAACACCGCTCATAACCCCTATATGTATTATCTTGAAATCTCTAAAACTTCAAACTCAATTTCTCCTGCTGGTACTTTTACTACTGCTACATCACCTACAGACTTACCTAGCAAGCCTTGTGCAATTGGTGATTTTACAGAAATTTTCCCTGCCTTTAGATCTGCTTCTGTTTCGGATACCAATTGGTAAGTCATTTCTGCGCCATTCTTCTTGTTCTTGATACGAACGATAGATAACGCTAATACCTTACTCAGATCTAATTTTGATTCATCAATAAGACGAGCACTCGCCAATACATCTTCTAACTTCGCTATTTTAGCTTCATGCAACCCTTGAGCTTCCTTTGCAGCATCATACTCTGCATTTTCTGACAAATCACCTTTGTCACGTGCTTCTGCTATCGCATTAGCAATTTTCGCTCTACCTTCAGTTTTTAAGTAATGCAATTCTTCTTTGAGATTCGCTAACCCCTCTGCTGTGTAATAAGTTATTTCTGCCATAATATATATTTAAACTTAATTATTAACTACTAAAAATTTAACAAAAAAATAAACAAGACCATTCGCTCACGGAGAGAATGGTCTTGTTCATCGGTATACACGAAGATATACCAAATATATTATACTTCCAAATTAATAAAAATCTATTCCTCGTCTACAAATTTATAGCCCAAACCACGAACTGTCTGTAAATAAGTAGGTTTATCAGGATTACTTTCAATTTTCTTACGCAAACGTACCACGTGCATATCTAGTGTACGCGTATTAACATTAGAACTGTATCCCCATACAACTTCCATCAATTCTTCACGTGTGATTTCCTTACCCATATTCTGCAAAAAATGAAGTAGAATACGATTTTCTAAAATCGTTAATTCAATCTTTTTACCTTCGCGAATTAAAGAGTGTATCTGCGGATGATGTTCTGTATTGCCAAAAAAGTAAACATCTTTATTTGCATTTTTGGGCACAAAGAAACGCACTTTATTATCTATCATGGCCACCAATACATCCATATTGAATGGCTTAGTGATATAATCTGTGATGCCATGGCTATATGCATCGATCTTATCCACATCTTGCGACTTTGCAGTCATCATGATAATAATACTCTCGAAGCCCTGCTTACGAACCGATTGGCAAACATCTATACCCTCCTTACCAGGCAACATCCAGTCCAAAAGAACGATATCAGGTTGTACAGATAAGATCAATTCTTCTGCTTCTACCCCATTTCCAGCTTGAACTACTTTATAACGTTCTGTCTGCAAACGATGACTAATCAAGAAACGTAAATTTTCGTCATCTTCAATGACAGCAATTGTTATATCTCTATCCATATATTTTATACATTTTTCACTTCTACAGGAAATATCAATGTAAATGATGTACCTATATTAAGTTCGCTTTCTATTTTAATCTCACCACCCATGAATTCGGTGATTTCCTTACAAAACGCCAGGCCTAATCCTATACTACCTTGTTGGTTAAATTGATTCTTGACTCGATAGAATTTCTTAAAAATACTATTAAATTCTTTCTTATCTATACCTATCCCACGATCTTTGAATAAAATAACAAAATTTTTCTTAGTTTGTTCCACTTTTATTTCCAAAAATCGATTCGTCGGGTTTGAGTACTTGTATGCATTGTCAATCAAATTTTGAAAAACTGAATTTAACAATACTGGATCCGCATATATTTCATCCTTTACCTCCACACTATCCAAAAGTTGTAAGTCTGGATACTTGATACGCGTAGACTCAAATACATGTTGACAAAACTCGTTTAAATCTATAAACTCTCCGTTGAATTTAATAGATTTATTTTCAATTTGTGCAAATGAAAGCAACTTATTCATTAAGCTGTTAAGCTTATCCGCTTCTTGATCCAAAATACGCCCATACATCGCGCGCTCGGCATCACTAATCTGCTCTGCACTCTTAATATTATTACCCGCAATTTTAATTACACTCACTGGAGTTTTGAATTCATGAGTCAGGTTATTGATGAAATCATACTGCAACTGAAACATCCTGTTATTAATCAACACATTGCGATAAATCAAATAACCAATCAACAGTAAAATCAAGTAAATCAATACTAAAATACCCACTACAGGAAAAAACCACTTGTTAATTTCTTTGGTGATATGATTTTGCGAAGTTTCAAATTGCAATTTATAATCAGATAGAGCACCGGGTAGAGCGATTTCTGTTTTCAAATAAGCTTCTTCACTTAGAGAATATTGATCCACTACGGGCATTATGCTAATATTTTCGTATAGATTTCGGTACTTATTTTTGACTTGAATTTTCGTAGGTGAGATATAAAACACATAAAAATCCTGTTCGTAGTTGGATTCTTGGAATTTCTCATCCACCATCATATTGCGGAACGACAAAATATCAGTCATTCTCGGAATATTCATATAGGAAATCTTACCAGGTTGAATATTGTAAAAAAGTTTGTAAACTTCGGTATTGGAGATTCGTGCGCTATCAATTTTATCTCGACCTAGATAGGTACATAATTTTAAGAAAATACTGTAAAGCTCCTCGTTAGAGGATAAATCACTGCTAGAAACATGTTTTCTACTTTGTAATTTGTAATCCGAAGTAAGTTGGTATTGATAACTCGATTTGGCAGAAGCACCAAGATTGCCAATACGCATTTGGCGTTCGATCGTATCGCTATTGGTAAAGACAATATCCGAGAAATCTATTTTATGTACGAATGGATATCTACGTAATATTGAATTCGAAAAATCCTTTGCTTGCACAGAATCCATGAAACCCTGGTAATAAGCCACTTCAGGAATTTTCTCCTGAAAAAACTCATTAAAATCACTTATGGTTTCATCAAAAACCTCAGTTTTACGGTTATTAAAATCTGTTTGGACAAAATTAGTTGTAATTGTACGCGCAAAAAACACAGAAATTACAAACAATAAAGTAACAAATAAAAGAAAGACTATTAATAAGCCAAAGTTCTTTCTATATCTCGAATCTATTTTAGCCATTATTTCATCTGCTCTTTCAGAAATGTTTCTATTATTTGATAATATTCAATAATATTTTCTTCCTTTTTGAACTTTCTATTTTCGTCTTCTTTCCATACGTATTGTAAATCCACATTGTTACTTTTCAACTTCTGCACAAATTGATTAACATCTGTCATTGTATTATAACGATCTTTTCCCCCTTGAAACATCAAAATCGGCATTCTGATTTTTTCGGCGTGAAATAGAGGTGAGATAGCCTTAAATAGCTCGTACTCCTTCTGTGGATCTCCAATTATTTTATAATACAATTGTTTGTATGAATTGTAATAGGGCGGCAATTCTTTAAAATAAGTAAACAAATTAATATAACCCGAAGAAGAAATAGCACATTTGTACATCGTTGGGTTAAAGCAAGCTGCGTATAGTGAAGAATAACCGCCAAATCCAGTACCCATGATAGCAATACGCTCCTTATCCGCAATACCTGTATGAATCAACCATGCCACACCATCATTAATATCGTTCTGAATTTCTCCACCCCACTGCTTGAATCCCGAAACGTAGAAGTCTTTTCCTAGACCTATAGAGCCACGGTAGTTGACCTGAAAAACAGCATATCCTCTATTGGCCAAAAATTGAACTTCCGAATTAAACCCCCAAACATCGCGTCTATTTGGTCCATCGTGCACCAATACAACGACTGGGTATTTATCTCGTTTTTTTAACGGATAAGTTATATATCCCTTTATGCTTTTGCCATCCCGTGAGTCAAAAGTTACTTCCTCCATAGGAGAAAGCTGCTTGTCACGCAACGAAGGGTTCAACGGCGTTAGTTCCTTAATTTTTCCTTTGTAATAATAATAAATACCACCTGGATGTGTATCTGTATAGGTTTTAAACAGTACTGTATTGAACGCACTATCTACATCAATTATATCTACACTATTACCTTCGAATTGAGCAGAAATTTTTGAATAAATATTTTTTAACTCAGTATTATAAATAATTGTTTCTTTCTTTTTGGAAAAAGCTGTAGAAAACAATACTTCTTGGCGCGTGAAAGAATAGCCTTCTGCATTCAAATCAACTTCATCATTGCTCGCCAAAATCGTTTCCTCTCCATTCTCCAAATTTAAGTTAACGACAGCTATCTTATCGCGTCCTCTGTTGGATAAAGCATATATAGTATGCTTAGAATTGTTAACAGGACCCAATGGATATATCATCGAAGAAAAGTCTGTCTCTAATACATTTTGATAAGGTAGCCCTTCCTCTTCCCTGTACCAAAGTTTGTCTTCAACACTATCGCTAGATATAGCCAACCGCACCTTACCGTCAGATGACACAAACCATTCATTGAAATTATGTACATTCTTATCAACCAAAATAGGTTCATCGCCATTCAGCGGAATGCGGTATAAATCAATGACAGTAGAGTCTCTCCTATTCATTTGAGCTAACAAATGACCATCAAAGGCTGTGGATGGAGAGAGCCACTTTATGCTGTGTTTAGCTGGTTTTAATAATGTATTAATCTTTTCAGAATGAATATCAACGGTATAAAGACGCAAGCTATCCTGATAAGATTGTGCATTTGAAAAGACGATGGTATTATCGGTTGCCCAAAAATAATACTGCACATTCATGCTATTTTGGTAGGTAAGCTGTTTTGAAGAATCAGGATGCTCTAGATTTAAGATAAAAATATTTTTGCAGTGGTCTTCTAAACCTAAATAAGCTACCCACTTTCCATTTGGAGATATCTTAAAACTAGTATGATCAGGTTTGTCAAAAAAATCTTCAATTGGAATGTGTCGATCGTGAACATTGCCACCACAACTCATTACCAATAATGATATTGATAAAATCACACGCCTGAATAACACCTTTATGTTCATAAAACCTCGACTTCTATTCAAATAAAGTAATTTTCTAACATATTTTAACAATTGCAACCTTAATTTTACAGCTTATTAGTCTTCAATTCCTAACTTTGCAGCATGTATCTATACAACATATCTATTATCGTCGACAATGATCGACACGAGATTTTGATTCAATGGGTGAAAGACAATTGGTTAAATACACTTCCAGCGCAAGCTAAGTTTTTAAAATTATTAGATTCCCCACATGAAGGGCATACATATTGTGTGCAATTGGTCTTTGAAAACCCTTCAGAAATACCAACGTTCCAACAAGAAAAATTAGTAATTCTTCAATCGCATATTACAACGAATCATTTGGAAAAAGCATTTCTTTTTGATAGTACAATGAAATACATCTAGCATTTTAGTGCTACCAAATAACAACAAAGTCTCCTAAAATATAGGAGACTTTGTTTCTTTATGACGAAATTTCTTGTACCATAGAATTGCTACGCCTCCGCCAATTAGAAAAGGTGCGGCAAGTAAAAAAAGTATTCCGTTGTTTAACCCTTTACCTTGCGTATTGCCATTTTGTGTACTATTTTCTGCATTTAAAGAACACATAGCGCATTGGGCATCTACCTTGTTCGGAATTGCAGTTAAACCTACTGAAAGTTTAAAACAAATAAGAAGAATTCGGAATAATTTCATACCTCAAAGGTAACTAATTAAATATCAAAATTGTGTAAGAAAACTACTTCAATAACACGTTAAATTTCTCCCAAAAGCCATCTACTGGCAAAGGAGCTTCAATCAACATTTGTCCTTCCTTCACTGGATGAGAGAATGCTAAAGAACGCGAATGAAGACAGATTGTACGACGAAGTGAACCACGTGGATAGCCATATTTATTGTCACCAACAATTGGACATCCCATGTAAGCCAATTGACAACGAATCTGATGTGTGCGTCCAGTCAACGGGGTTACTTTTAACAAATAATACCCATCTAAATGACCTACAATTTCGTAATCCAATTCTGCATAGCTACCGTTCTTAACTTCCCTATCGTAAGCTTTTGTCACCATTTTCTTGCGGTCACGTAATAACCAATTGGTCAATTTCCCTGCTTTATGAGGCGGACGTTCGCGTACTATAGCAAGATAAGTTTTTTGAACTTTGCGGTCGTGAAAAGCCTTATTCATACGATCCAACGATTTACTGGTTTTCGCCAGCAAAATCATACCGCTCACGGGGCGATCTAGTCGATGAATAACACCTACAAAAGCGCCATTCGGCTTATTATACTTTTTAGTCAAAAATTCATTGACCATTATTTCAAGTGACTTATCTCCCGAATCATCCACTTGAACGATGTCACCACCGCGTTTGTTTATTGCTATTAAATGATTGTCTTCGAATATGACATCATTTTCTGTAATTACAGACATTATAATTTTTAAAAGAATTACCTACTTAACTACTTCCTTTTGCTCTTCTTTTTCTTTCTTTTTGAAGAATCCTCTGAATAAAAAGTTGCTTTGTAAAGCTTCCATGTTTTGGTCAAGCTTCTCCGTACTTGTATTCAAATTTCTTAATATTTGTTTGATTTCTTGCGCTGCTGCAGGGTCATTCGTCAATACACCAATTGCGTTATCTTTATCGTTCAGACGAGAAGAAGTTTGATTTAAGTTCTCCACCAAAGCATTTGCTGTTTGTGTCACACCTTGTAACTGTGCTGCTGCGTCACGCAACGATGCAAACACTTTTGTGTCTGTCGTCAAATCATGGATAAGACCTTGATCGTTGTTCAATTTTTGAGTCAACGCAACTAAATTATTCACCGCAACACTTGCGTCAGTCATTACCTTATTCATGGATTGTACAGAAGTTTTCAAATTGGTTGCAATCGCATCATCTGTCATTAAAGCACCTACTGTACCTTTTCCATCAACCATTTGTTGAGAAAGTTTGGCAAAGTTTTGTGTTATAACAGATAGATTAGCTCCATTTTCTTGCAGCATACCCATCATTTGTTCCATCCCTACACTTGAACCAGATTTCAAGACATCACCCTCTTGGATTTGTGGAGTTTGCGCATTACCACCTACCAAACTAATGATCGAGTTACCAATCAAACCATCAGAGCCCAAAGTCGCCAACACATCCTTACGAATAAATTGACTATTTTTCTCTTCAATGTTCATTGTTACACGCACATTTTCAACTCCCTCGAAACCTATCTCTTTAACAATACCGACTTTCACACCTGAAAACCACACATTGTTACCAACTTTTAGTCCTTTAACATCCTTAAAATATGAAGTTACTTTTAGGTTTTTACTAAATTTGTTTTGCTGTGTACCCATTACAAGTATACCCGCAACCAAAATTATTAATCCAATAAAAACAAAAAGCCCTACTATTAACGATCTTTTATTTTCTGAAGCACTCATTATTAATATATTACACTATAAAATTATAATCATAAAACGGTTTGACACGTTCATCATCTGTATCAAATATTTCGGAGAAAGCTCCTTGCCTTTCAAATCTGCCATCCAATAACATCACCATGCGATCACCTACCATTTTAGCACAAGCCAAATCGTGGGTAATGATAATCGAAGAAGTTTTATACCTTTGCTGCACCTCGTTGATCAATGTATTGATTTCCAAACATGTGATCGGATCCAAACCCGCTGTAGGTTCGTCATACAACATGATATCAGGTCTTAAAATCAATGTACGTGCAATACCTATCCTTTTTTTCTGACCACCAGAAAGTTCAGACGGCATCTGGTTAATAGCTTGCGATAATCCTACTCCTTCCAATACATCTTCCACCTCACGGTTAATCTCTGCTCGAGAAAGATTACGTTTGTTACGAACAAGTGGAAATTCTAAATTTTCACGCACTGTCATACTATCGTACAGCGCACTATTCTGAAATGAAAAGCCAATTTTCAGACGCAATTGCATTAATTCGCGTTCTTTAAGATGATTCACAACTTCGCCCAATACATTAATCGTGCCCGAATCTGGCTTCAATAAACCAGAAATCAATTTTATAAGCACAGATTTACCTGTTCCAGAACGACCTAAAACCACTAAATTTTCGCCTTCAAACAATTTCAAATCCACATTTCGTAGAATCTGTCTATCGCCGAAAGATTTACTTACATCATCAACATGAATTACAGCGTTGTCATAATTTATATGCGATTTTGCTTTTTCCATTATTGTGTGATTAGAGGTGTAATAATACCCAAAAGTTGTACAATCAATAATTCTTCAATGAAGACGATAAACATAGAAGCAACCACGGCTGAGTTGGCTGCTTTACCGACACCCTCTGTACCTTTTGAGGAATAATATCCAACGTAACAACTTGCAAATCCAATTGTAAATCCAAATACCACAGCGCGTAAAACCATCGCGAATAAGTCAATCATTTGGATAGAATCGAATACTTGCGAGAAGAAACTCAACAAACTCAAATCATCCACTGCGCTAATGCTCAAATATCCACCGAAGAGTCCAATTCCCGCAACATAAAAACACAATACAGGAATCATTATCGTCGTGGCAATAATGCGGCTGACAATCAAAAATTTGAAAGGATTTGTACCGGAAACTTCCATCGCGTCGATTTGCTCCGTTACATTCATCGAACTTAATTCAGCGCCAATTTGTGAGCCCACTTTACCTGACGCAATTAATGCTGTAACCAAGGGAGCTAGTGCACGAACAATTGCAATTGAAATCAAAGCTGGCAACCAAGATGTTGCCCCAAATTCTTCTAGAGACGGTCTCGATTGTTTTGTAAAAACAAAACCCACGATAAAACCTGTCAATGAAATCAATGGAAAAGACTTCCACCCAACTTCATAACATTGTCTAATAATTTCCTTAAACTCAAATGGTGGACTTACAACTTCGCGAAAAAAACGCATCAAAAAGCGATGCATTCTAGCAAATTCGAGGAGTAAATTATTGATTTTCCTTCCCATTTATATTTCTTATACGAATTAGATAAATTAAAAAGTACTATACATAAAGTATAGCGCAAATGTACAAATTTTTAAGCGACCGCTCTTATGTATAGCTAAATTTAGAAATACTAATAATCGATAAATTGTTTTAAATGACATCGAATAAACATTAATATCCCTATTGCGTAAAAATATTTAACGAATATTTACAACTTGTTGATACAAATGCACAATTATATTTCATCGAATTAAACCATCTTCCTCTTCGCATTGTCATACCAACAAAATTGATTACAAAAAGAGAATATTTACATTTAAAATTATACAATATGAAAAACTGGAAGTTTACCCACTACATGTCCGCGATAGTAATCGCACTTTCCAGCATCTTGTTCCTAAGCAATGCTAAAGCACAAGTATATGGACAAGTTTCATTAGATATATTTTATGACGAACTATCACCTTACGGTGATTGGGATATGGATCCTACTTATGGGGATATTTGGTATCCAAACGAAGGTAGAAATTTCAGACCATACAGCACAAATGGCTATTGGACAATGACAGAATATGGCAACACATGGGTATCTAATTACGCATGGGGCTGGGCTCCCTTTCATTATGGTCGCTGGGTACACAATTCATATCGTGGATGGGGATGGATTCCTGGCTACGAATGGGGACCAGCATGGGTAGACTGGCGTTCGGGTAATGGCTATTATGGCTGGGCACCAATGATGCCACGTTCAGGAGTTAGCATTTCTATTCATATTCCGGTGTCAGCATGGTGTTTTGCGCCTGTAAGACATATCTACTCGCGCAATTTTCATAGACATGCGTATTACGGACGTACTAACATTTACAATAGAACAACTATAATCAACAATACATATGTAGTGAATAACAATCATTATTATGGTGGTCCATCACGTAGAGATGTAGAACGCGCTATTGGCAGAAGAGTGGAAGTTCGAAGCGTAAGACAATCAGACCGCCCAGGAGCTTCTCGTGTTGACAATAGAAGTGTATCTATTTACAGACCTGATCGCGATAATAACAAAACAACAAGCCGCTCAGTATCTCCAGAAAGAAGATCTGCAACAAACTCTAGAGAAGTGAATAGAAATGATAACCGTGTTGACAACAGCAGAAGTGCAGCTAGAAGCGCGCAACGTGAATTGCATATCGGCAACGATGGAAACACTACTATTCGTGATAGAAATAACAGAACAGAAGAGCGTGCCGTAACTAATAGAAATACGAATGAAACCACGCCAAGAAATACGTCCAGCAGAAATACGGATAATGTAAATCGTAATACGGACAGAAGTGCTAGAACTGTGGAGCGCAGTCCGGTAACAAACAACAATACAGATAATAACCGTGTGAATCGTGAACGCAGTAATGTACAAAACAGAGAATCTGTAAATTCAAGAAACACAGCTCCACAACAACAACGGGTAGAGAGATCTCAGCCACAACGCGTGGAAAGAACAGAAGCACCACGAGTGGAGAGAACACAACCGCAACGTCGGGAACGTGCGCAACCACAAAGAGAGCAAAGAACACAAGAGCGTAGTGTGAGAAACAGCACTCCAGTGCAACAAGCATCAAATACGCGTAGTTCTCATTCTTCGAGTACGACTGTTGCGCGAGAATCTTCTCCACGTGTAGAACGTTCTGCTCCTGCATCGAGCAGTAGATCAGCAGGAACTTCACAACGCGGAGGAAACGGAAACAGCTCTGAACGTAGCAGAAGATAATATAAGAATAAAATCATAATTCATCTATTTAGCGGGCTAGGACATCTTAGCTCGCTTTTTTTATGTATTTTCGATTAAATTTTGGTCGAACAATTTCATCTTATTTGGGATTTCAACTTTATAATTACTTCTTATGGCAAAACTCGAATCCATATTAGATAATGATTTCTATAAGTTCACCATGCAGTATGCAGTGATCAAATTATTCCCAAGAGCAAAAGCTAAATATCAGTTTATCAATAGAGGAAAACATCAATACCCTGATGGTTTTGGAGAGAAGCTGAAAGAAGCTATTCAAGAATTAGGAAAATTGAAATTAACGAGAGAGGAGAAAAATTTCTTTGCAGAAACATGTCCTTATATTGATCCAACTTATTTCGATTTTCTTCAAGGTTATCGCTATGATCCAGATGAAGTAACGGTTACGCAAGAAGGACCCGAATTGACGGTAAAAATCGAAGGATATTGGTACCGCACAATTCTGTGGGAAGTGCCGATTATGTCGTTGATCTGCGAATTGTATTACGAAACCACTGGCCTACAGCGTGTATCTGACAAAGAAGTCGCTACAATTGTTGATGGCAAAATGCTGAAATACGATAAGCTGGATATTACAATAGCAGATTTCGGAACTCGAAGAAGACATTCTTTTGCTGTACATGATTTGGTTATAAAAACACTAAAAAAACACAATTCAAAAACCTTCATTGGAACGAGCAATGTGTACTTGGCAATGAAATACCAGACCAAACCCATAGGCACGCATGCACACGAATGGTTTATGTTTCATGCCGCAAAATTTGGGTACAAAATGGCAAACCTTTTAGGCTTGGAAAATTGGGCAGATGTGTATCGTGGAGATCTGGGGATTGCCTTATCGGACACGTATACGACAGAAGCTTTTTTCAAACAATTTGATAAAAAATTGACTAAATTATTTGATGGTGTGCGTCATGATTCGGGGGATGCAATTGAATTTGCGCAAAAAACAATCAACCATTATATCAGTAAAGGAATAGATCCAAATTCTAAAACCATCATTTTCTCCGATGGCTTGGACTATAATAAAGTTGAACGCATTGTGAACTTTTGCAAAGGTAAAATAGGAATATCCTTCGGTATCGGGACAGACTTCACAAATGATGTAGGTTTAGAACGCATGAATATTGTGTTGAAAATGACTGAAACACTACCAGAAGATGGCGAATGGACTCCTGTTATCAAACTTTCGGACGAAGCAATGAAACATACAGGAGATCCCCAAGAGATTGAATTAGCAAAAAGATATTTACAGATTGATGAGCATGCATAGAGACGTTTACGGCGAAGCACTTGCCGAATATTTTGAGAAGGAAGAATTAAGCTCACCTTTATTATTGCACAGCACTTATGGTGATATCGAAGAAATGCCGGTAGAAGTGTTTTTTCGAGATTCAGAAGATTTCCCAGAATTGGAATTTATCGCACTATCACTTTGTGATGGTAAAGTCTTGGATGTGGGCGCAGGTGTTGGTGCGCATGCATTGTATCTTCAAGAGAAGAAATTTGATGTCACAGCATTAGAAATTTCGCAAACGGCATGTAATATCATGCAACAACGTGGTGTGCAAAAAATTGTACAGCAAGATTTCTTTGATTTAGCAGATCAGCAATACGACACACTTTTATTTTTGATGAATGGAATTGGTTTAGCGGGATCGCTAGATGGATTTCGTGAATTATTAGCTCACAGTAAAAAATTATTATCCGAAAAAGGTCAATTGCTTTTTGACAGCTCTGACATCTCCTATTTGTATGACGAATACCGCATCCAAAGACCTGAATATTATTTTGGAGAAATTGGTTACCAATATGAATTTAATGGAGTCAAAGGGGAACCTTTCAAATGGCTTTACTTGGATCAAAAAACATTAATCAATGTAGGGCATGAGGAAGGTTGGGTCGTTCAGATTCTTTTCGAAGATGAGAATGATCAGTTTTTAGTAAGAATGGAACCAAGGAAATAATTTGTACCGTCATTCCAGTCCTCATTCGTTGGAATGACATATAATTTATTTTCAGCAATTTTCGGATTGTGTAGGCGAAAAAGAAGTAGGACATTTGAATATGGAGATGTCACAAGATATACTGAATTACAATAGAATAGCCAAAGCAATTGCTTTCATTCAAGCTAATTTCAAACAACAACCTAGTTTGGAAGAAATTGCTGAACATGTGCATTTGAGTCCTTTTCACTTCCAACGTTTATTTCAAGAATGGGCAGGTACTACGCCTAAGAAATTTTTGCAGTTTATAAGTTTGCAATACGCCAAGAAAATTCTTCAAGAATCAAAGTCTACAGAAGAGGCAACATATGAAACAGGATTAAGTAGTTCAAGTCGCTTGCACGAACTCTTTGTGAATATAGAAAGTATGACTCCCGCTGAATTTAAAAATGCTGGAGCTTCCTTAGTTATATATTACAGCACACAAACCACACCTTTTGGCGAAATTTGTATTGCTTCGACTCAAAAAGGAATTTGTCATATTTCCTTTATTGATGAGCAAGAAAATCCGATTCAAAGTTTGCTGCAAAATTTCGCCAATGCGCAAATCATTCATCAAGAAATGTCTATCCATCAAGAAGTAATTCATTTTTTCACCAATACTGCAACATTGACCTCTCCACTTCATTTGCATTTAAAAGGAACTCCCTTTCAACTAAAAGTCTGGGAAGCTTTATTAAAAATCCCACAAGGTCAGCTCCAAACTTATGGAGACATCGCGCAACGAATTGGCAATCCAAAATCTTCACGAGCTGTAGGCACTGCAATTGGCAGCAATCCAATAGCTTTTTTGATACCTTGTCACCGTGTCATTCAAACTTCTGGATTGTTCGGTGGTTATATGTGGGGACCGATTCGTAAGACAGCCATTATTGGTTGGGAATATGCGAAGATAAATGTAAGTAGCGATGAAACTTTTTAACACAGCCGATCCATTCAAAAATCATTTGCCTTATGATGGAACAGTTAATTACTATGGGAATGTTATTGCAAATCCAGACCACTTCTTTCAGAGCTTATTAAATGAAATAGACTGGCAACATGATCAAGCGATTATTTTTGGAAAGTTAGTAACCACCAAACGTAAGGTAGCTTGGTACGGCGATGAAGCATTCTCCTATAAATATTCTGGCATTGAAAAAGTAGCTTCCCCGTGGAACACTATACTTTTAGAACTGAAATGTCTAGTAGAGAAGATATGTGGAGAAACTTTTAATTCTTGTCTGCTGAACCTATATCACGATGGCAGCGAAGGTATGGCATGGCATAGTGATGGTGAAAAAGATTTAAAGAGAAACGGAGCTATTGCATCTTTGAGTTTTGGGGCAGAACGAAAATTTTCTTTTAAACATAAAACTACTACAGAAAAAATTGATCTAATTTTGGAAAATGGCTCTCTCTTAGTAATGAAAGATGAGACTCAAATGAATTGGCTGCATCGGCTACCACCGACCAAGAGAGTTAATTCGCCACGTATCAACCTTACTTTTCGAACTATCGTCGAAAAATAGAATGTAACAATTCTAATGACCTAGTTTTTGGACGATACAATTCCAGCATTCTTATTTATCTTTATTCAACACCACCAATTTTCTAAGTTGATGAAGAAAATATACCTTGTAATTCTATTTATTGCGCAAATCACTTTTTCCAAAGCGCAAATCACAACTCCAAAAGAACATTTTGGCTTTGCTATTGGAGATGATTATCATTTAGCTAACTTCACTCAAACGGAAGCTTATTTCAAAAAAATAGCTAAACAATCTGATCGAATTCGCTATAAAGTTATTGGTAAGACTGAAGAAGGCAGAGAGCAACCTATGCTCATTATCTCCGCACCAGAGAATCTCACCAAACTTGACCATTACCAATCCATAGCACAAAAATTAGCACGTGCTGAATTACCTGAAACTGAAGCAAAGAAATTAGCCAAAGTAGGAAAATCTGTGGTATGGATTGACGGTGGATTACATTCAACAGAAACTGTTGCGATGCACCAACTCATCCAAATCGCCTATCTTCTGGCAAGTCAAAACGATGATGAAACAAAAAATATACTTCAAAATTGCATCGTACTTCTGACCCATGCAAATCCAGATGGGCAAGAATTAGTTAGCAATTGGTATATGCGTGAATCTGTACCGGAAAAAAGATCATTAGCCAATTTGCCAAAACTCTATCAAAAGTATGCAGGACATGATAACAATCGGGATTTCTTTATGTTGAATTTGAAAGAATCACAGAATATCGCAAAGCAGTTATTCATTGAGTGGAATCCACAAATAATGTACAACCATCACCAAACAGCACCTGCTGGTGCGGTTGTAGCAGGCGCTCCTTATCGTGATCCGTTTAATTATGTATTTGATCCACTTGTGATTACAGGAATTGAATCATTGGGAGCAGCTATGGCTTCGCGATTATATGCCGAAAATAAACCTGGATATACCCAGCGTGGGGGTTCTGTTTTCTCGACTTGGTATAATGGCGGATTGCGGACCACGACGTATTTTCATAATACAATTGGCTTACTTACCGAAATTATTGGTGGACCTAATCCTTTTGAGATTCCATTAGTGCCTTCCAGATTAATTCCGAATAGCAACACTCATTATCCAGTCATTCCGCAAACATGGCATTTCAAACAATCTATTGATTATTCGACATCGTTGAATTATGCCGTATTGAATTATGCTGCAAAATTTAAAGAAGAATTGTTGTTTAATATCTATAGAATGGGTAGAAACTCCATTGAAAAAGGCAATCAAGATACTTGGTCCTTGTCACCTAGTAAAGTCACTGTCGTAGAAAAAGCTATTGAAAATCTAAAAGCACATGACGAAAAACTAAAAAATCAACGCGGCAATCCCAAACAAGCGATTGACTCATTACTAAAAAATCCAAAATACCGTGATCCACGTGTGTATATCATTTCTGCGCAGCAGGATAATCCAGCGACAACAGTGCGATTTTTAAATGCACTTTCTGCAAATGGAATTCGTATCGAAAAAGCTAATGAATCATTTAGTGTCAATGGCAAAAACTACCCAGCGCAAAGTTATATCATTAAGACAAATCAAGCATTCCGTCCGCATATCTTAGATATGTTTGAGGCACAGGATCACCCAAATGATTTTGAATATGCTGGAGGCCCTCCTATTCCACCATACGATGCTGCTGGATGGACATTGGCTTATTTGATGCACATCAATTTTGATCGTGTCTTTGAGGAAATAACTGAAAATTTCACGACTTTACCATTTGGCGAAGCTTTAAAAATTATTCAACAACCAATTGCAGATGGAAAATTCCTGACTCTTTCGAATCAAGATAACGAAAGCTTTCGCGTAATTAACGAACTGATTAAGAAGAAAATTAAAGTTTACCGTACGAACAAAGGTGAATTCGTTGTAGCGAATAATGCATTTTCGAAAGATTTGCTTATAAGCTCAGGTCTTGCAACCAAAGGAATCAATAAATTACCTTCTGATGTGAAAACAATTAAAGCGTTACGGATTGGCCTGTGGGATACTTACGGTGGAAGTATGCCTTCTGGCTGGACGCGTTATATATTTGAAAAATATGGTTTTGATTACAAAGTTATCTATGCACCAGAATTGGATAAAGAACATTTAAACAGAGAATTTGATGTAATTCTATTACCGAGTAATGCGCTTGTAAGAACTTCTTCTAATCCTATTCCTGACAATATACCAGAAGAATATGCTTCTCGGTGGGGAAATATGACTGTAGACAAAACAGTTCCCCAATTAGAAAAATTCATCAAAAACGGTGGTCATCTTATATCAATAGGAAATAGCTCAAGTATTGTAGAAGATTTAAAAATTGAGGTAACTAATCATTTGGTGAATAATGAAAACAAACCGCTGAAACGAGAAGTTTACTATACACCTGGCTCTGTATTAAAGGCTAATGTGGCTAATTCTAGCAAATCAGGTCTTGGTTATCCTGAAGAAATTGATTTTTATTTCGCAAATAATAATGTGTATCGCATTCAAGATTCTTCGATAAAACCTCTTTTATGGTTTTCTTCGGATAAAGTATTAAAAAGTGGATGGTCTTGGGGTGAAAAACACCTTAAAGATGGTATACTAGGCTTTGAAAAAAATATTGGGAAGGGTAAAATCACGGTTTTCACGCCTGACATTACTTTTCGAGCGCAAGCTCACGGAACATTTAAATTGTTGTTCAACAATTTGTATTAAAATAAGAAGAGTAAGCTCATAAGAACTTGCTCTTCTTGTTTTATGGCAATTTATTTTATTTCACCAAAGCAGCCTCAATCAATTCTGCGTAGAAATCAGATTCCTTCATGCCGAAAGCTCTTACTTGCTGTGGAATAAAACTTTGGGCTGTTTGTCCAGGGATGGTATTAATTTCAATAAAAAAGAATTTATCCGTTTCATTTTCCAAGAAGAAATCCACACGCACCATACCTTGGCAATTTAATCGAATGTAAATCTCTTTGATTATTCGTGCAGCACGTTCTTGTTGCTCTTGCGTCAAATCAGCGGGAGTAATTTCTTCCGTTAAGCCAGGAACATACTTGGCTTCGAAATCAAAAAACTCACGTGTAGTTTTTACTTCTGTAGCTGGAAGCACAATCAACTCACCTTTTGCGTTTCTAAAAATACCTTGTGAAAATTCTCTACCCGACACAAACTCTTCCACCAACACTTGAGCGCCTGTATTTTCAGCATCATAAGCTTTATCAATAGCTTCTTGTAATTCTTCAGCAACTTTTACTTTGCTCATTCCGATACTAGAACCTCCAGCATTTGGTTTTACAAAATAAGGCAACGCTAATTTTTCTTCCACCAATTTAACAGCTTCAATTCTATGATTTTCGAATAATAAAACTGATTTTGCGACATTTAATTCGGGAATATCAGCTATGATTGATTTCGTATACCCTTTATTCATCGTTAAGGAAGAAGTCAAAGCGTTACATGAAGTATATGGTAAACTAACCATATCAAAATATCCTTGTAAACGCCCATCTTCGCCAGGTGTACCATGCAAAATGATAAATGCGACATCAAAGTTGATTTTAACATTATTTAACAACAATGAAAAATCATCTTTGATAACTGTATGCTTGACTCCTTCAGCATCGGTATAAAACCAACCTTCGGGAGTGATATCGATTATATATATATCGTATTTATCTTTGTCTAATTGGCTGTAGACGAATTTTGAACTTTTGTAAGATACTTCAGCTTCACCTGTATATCCACCTGTGACTAATGCTACTTTTGTTTTCATGTTAAGGGATTCTGTTCGCAAATATAATTTGTGATACACGGAAAAACGAATATTTTTGCTGAATATTCGTTAGGTTAATCCCCTATAGATAACTTAACTTTACATCATCAAAATAAAAACACGAAGGGATGTCCAAAATATTACTATATCTTAAAACTGATGTATTCAGAAAAAATCTAATTTATGCAATGATTGTAATTGCAGTTTTTTTCCTAGCTGTATATATTGGACTTAGAATTTATACCAAACATGGTGACGCACAAGAAGTGCCTTTATTAAAAGGACTATCCATCAGCGAGGCTAAAGAAGCATTAGACAAAGCAGGTTTGGAATATAAGGTAGACTCTGTATACCAAATGGATGCGAAACCGGGATTAGTAATCGAACAGAATCCTTCAGCGACTGCATTAGTTAAAAGTGGACGAACAATTTACTTAACAATCATTACCGAAGTTGCACCAGATGTTGAATTCCCTAATATTATCGAAAAGAATTTTATTGAAGCCCAAGCAATTATTAATAATGCGTCGTTAAAAATTGGTGATACCATTTATATCAATGATATTGCTAGAGATGTTGTATTGGACGCTAAATTTGCTGGTCAGACCATCAAAACAGGTCGTCTTATAGCAAAAGGCTCTAAAATCACGCTTGTTCTTGGTAATGGACGTGGCGCTAACGAAGTGGAAATACCAACTTTAACTAATTATACTTTAGTAGAAGCAAAGTTTGCATTAGCTGGGCTAGGACTAACATTAGGGAAGATCACCGGAAACATTATAGATACTGCATCAGCCCGCGTAATTAGCCAATCTCCTGACTCTACTTCAAGATTCATTAGTATTGGATCACCAATTAATTTAGAATTAGGCAACGATATTACACCAATTCAAAATAATCCAAATTAATAAAATGGCTACAACGAAAAAATTCCCTAAATGGTTAGGAATAACTATTGCAATAATTTTTGCTATCGGATTAATTGTTGGGTATAAAGTGTATCAGATATTTTTAGGTGCTTCGGTTACAGACGCCCAAAAATATCTTTACGTACATACTAATGATACTTACGAAAATGTCCTTAGAAGAATTCGCACAGAAAATATAGTAAAAGATGCTGACGAATTCGATTATGTAGCGAAAGTGATGAAATATCCTACCACAGTAAAAGCGGGTCGTTACAAACTTGAGAAAGGAATGAGCAACCGTAGATTAGTAGGTAATTTACGTGGTGGTTATCAAGAAGCAGTTTCGCTTCGTTTTTCTAATATTAGATTAAAAGAGGATTTTGCAGGTTTCCTAGGACGCAATTTCGAACCAGATTCATTGCAATTTATATCTCTACTTACCAACGAGTTAGAAGCCGAAAAATACGGTTTCACGAAAGACAATTTTTACACAATGTTTATTCCAAATACATACCAAATCTATTGGAATACATCAGCGGACAAAATTTTAGAAAGATTTAGTGAAGAATATAAAAAGTTTTGGACAGCAGAACGTTTAGAAAAAGCAAAACAACAAAATTTAACACCTGCTGAAGTCTCAATTCTTGCATCTATCGTACGTGGTGAAGCGTTGCACAACGATGAAATGCCAATGATTGCCGGTCTGTATTTGAATAGATTGAAAAAAGGTATGCTATTACAAGCGGATCCTACAGTCATATTTGCGAATAATGATTTTACAATAAGACGTGTGCTGAATCGACATTTGACTATTGACAATCCCTATAATACATATCGATTTAAAGGATTGCCTCCAGGACCAATTAATATGCCACCTATTGTAGCAATCGATGCGGTATTGAACCCAGCAGACCACAATTATATTTATATGTGTGCAAAAGAAGATTTTTCGGGTTACCATGCTTTCGCTGTGACTGTAGCAGAACATTTGGTGAATGCCCGTAAATTCCAAAAAGCATTAGACGAGAGAAATATTAAGAAATAAAACAAATCCATGTTTGTACACGAAGAAAAGATTAGAGTGAGGTATGCAGAGACAGACCAAATGGGATACGTATACTATGGAAATTATGCCGCATACTACGAGGTAGCACGTACAGAGATGTTGCGTAAAACAGGATTTTCGTACAAAGAATTAGAAGAGATGGGCGTCATGATGCCTGTTTTGGAAATGAACATCAAATATAGCCAGCCTGCAAAATACGATGAATTACTTACCATAAAAGTTATCATCAAAGAAAAACCATCTGTGCGTATCAAGTTCGAATACGAAGTATATAGCGAAGCTGGTATCCTGCTAAATACTGGAAATACACAATTGGTATTTGTAGATATGGTTCGAAATAGGCCATGCAAAGCCCCTAATGTTTTTATGCAAAAGATGGAGCCATATTTTGATTAACATGAAATGAAAAAGCTCCATAACCGATTATTAGTGTTTAAACCCTACGACAACTTAGTCGAATGGAGCAAAATCACCACTCTTCCTGGCTTTGGAAAGTTACCAATATATTCCGTAGCGAGTTTCTTTTTCCAAGAAATTACGCGTGAATCAATTCTCAACAAAGCTTCAAGTCTATCGTACAACTTTATGTTGGCAATTTTCCCAGGGATTATCTTCTTGTTCACGCTTATCCCTTATATTCCAGTTGACAATTTTCAAGAGAAATTACTCAGCTTTTTGGAAATTGTTATTCCAACAGATGCCTTTACAGCCATACAAACAACATTAGAAGATATCATTAAAAACCAAAATGGCGGATTATTGTCTTTTGGTTTCGTCCTAGCAACGTTCTTTGCTACCAATGGAATGACAAACCTAATGATGACTTTCAATAAAGCATCATTGACTCGTGAGAATAGAAAATGGCTTTTACGTCGGATCATCGCCTTAGCTCTCTCTTTTGCAATCGTTACTGCATTAGCTTTAGGTATCGGTGTTTTCACAATTGTTGGGATATTTATCAATTACCTCAAAGAAAACATAGAATACGATCTTTCTTGGTTTTGGACATTTTTATTGACCGTTTCAAAATGGTGTATATTATTCTTAATATATTTTTTCACAGTTGGATTAGTATATAAATATGGACCATCAAGTTCAAGACATTGGAAAATTTTTAGCCCAGGAGCAATATTAGCCACAATTTTAGCCATTCTCACTTTCTCGGGGTTTGCTTTTTACATCAATAATTTTAACGCTTACAATAAAATATACGGGTCTATCGGTACAATTATTGTTATAATGATTTGGATGTATTTAAATTCCTTAATAATTTTGATAGGATTTGAACTCAATACTAGCTTAGTTTTATCCAAACGAAGTATTAAAGTCGTAAGACATAAATCACACAACCAATTTAAAATATAAGTTAATTAATGATTGAAAAAGAAGTAAAGTAAAACAATAATATACGAATAGCTTTACTTGTTGTCACTATTTCGCTTTTCCTCGTTATAACTACAATTTTCTTTATTAGCATCAATTATTTTCAAGCCATTCATAAAAGAATCACAAAACTTATAGAATTAACGAATTACAAAGATTCAAAATATGAAGACGTAGTAAATTACTTCTTAGAAGCAGAAAATCATTTTAGAAAATATAGTATCGACTTAGATATAACCCATTATAAAAACTATGAAAAAATATAAACAATCTTAACAATAGAATATCTGATATAATTTCCCAACAAAAGGGAGATTCAACTGCAAAACAAGCAGAGGTTAATGATGCAATTCTATATTAAGAAATATACTTAATTACAAAATGACATAAAGAAATTAATGGCGCTCTCTGTACGGATAGATTCAATACAATCTCTCCCACTCGGCACAAATCATTTACCAATTCCTACTGCGAAAAATTTAAATCTTGATATTGATAAAGCCCCAAAAACGCTACAAAGACCAAATAAATTACCATTACCTAAGGCAATCAAATATACACCGCAATTAATTATCGACGAAGAGACCATAAGAGTTCATAATAAGCAACTGGAGAATTTTTCTAAAACAACCAGTAATTATTTTAACCCGTTGTGCATTTTAAATAATACTAATTTTTAAATTGTTGATATTCCTGTTGAATATATTTTTGTTGATGTATTGAACAATCGTAATGGCTGTAATTTTCGTCAGTATTCTGGTCTTGAAACCATCAAAGGACTTGGCATAATTGCGTCTTACCATAAACTGGTCGCACATTTGCGAAAACAAGGTTTCAATTCGTTTTCTGGATTTTCTGAACAAGCTGAATTGAGGTTTGCATCCCTTTTGGTTATTTCTTTTTGGCGTATCCAGCCTGATATTGGCGTGTTCAAAAAGGCTTAGCTGTACCGCTGCGGACAGATATCCCTTATCGCCCAGCAGCGTGCAATCCGAGAGCTGATCGCTGACATCATTCAGATAATGAATATCATGGACATTTGCCGGAGTAAGGTCAATAGCCTGAAATACACCTTTTAACGAACAAACCGCATGAAGTTTATAACCATAATAGTACATCTTTTGCGAGGCACAGTACCCTTTGGCCGGCATGCTGTAAAGTTCCTCTCTGCATATTTTTGAGCGGGAACTGCGAGCAATTTTACAGACTTCCAAAGGCATACTATCCACAATAAATACGTCTTCGCATTCATTAAACGATTCTGCAAGTTCCAGACGGATAGCATTCTGGTAAAGCATCAATCTCCGCTTTCTTCTATTGTATACAGTGCGCTCTATTTTACCCTGCAAACAGGAAGGAAGCTTTCGGAAAAGGTCGTTCTCACTGTCGATCCCCATATATTCAGCTGTTAAACTCAGGCTGATGACCTCAAGGTCGCTCATAGCTGGACGTCTGCGTTGCATGGGTAATTGCCGCTCTGTTGATATTTTTCTTAAAACTTCCAATATTCTTTCGTAATTTGCTCTTAAGTTGTTCATTCTAAATCGTTTTGTAGTTAAAACAATTTACTGATTATCAGCGTAATGAGCAACTTATTTCTCCTTTTTTATCCCTAAATCATAATGCACAACGGGTTATTTTAATGAATTTAGATCTTCATACGAATCATTAAGAAAGTCTGAACGTAAACTTCTTTCTAATCATTTCACTTTACTTTACGGTATTTTATCAATCTATACAAGGAATATACGACTATCAGATAGGCAATCATAAGAAATTACTCCGAAGTGAGCATGATGAATTATTGATTCAATCCAGTAAACTGACTTGGCAGACTATTATTTGTTTAGTATTTATCTTTATTCTCATTTTTATAATGATTTATTATCAATTTAGAAATAGATATTATGAAAAGCAATTGATACAAGAGCAACATTATGCAGCCAAACTTGCTTCAGAAAAGTCTGATATTCTTGCAGAAATAAGTCATGAAATACGAAATCCCCTTAATTCTCTGATAGGAATAATTGATTTGTTGCGTAAAAGAGGAAATATTTATTCTGAAAAAGAACAGCTTTTCTTAGATTCTGCCTATTCTAATATAACGAATACATCTCGCAGTATAAATGATATTCTTAATTTGAGTAAGATAGATTATACTTCCAATTTGGATTTACATGACTTTGATATCAATGATTTAGCAAATGATATTTACCACATACATAAAAGCCAAGCTGAAATAAAGAACATTGATTTTGAAGTCACAGTCGATGAGAGAGCTCCAACTATTATATACAGTGATGAACTAAAAATTAGACAAGTATTAACTAATCTAATTTCCAATGGGATTAAATATACAATCAAGGGTAAAGTCAGTTGTTACATTAAGATCAATGAGATAAATAACCTGCAGATAAAAATTTCTGATTCAGGCTTAGTAATTCCAGAAGGAATGCAACCACATATTTTCAAAAAATATTTTACACGAAGTGATGAAAACAAACTCAGCAATGGTATAGGCCTCGGATTATACATCACAAAAAAATTAGTAAGTAAATTGCAAGGAACAATCTCATTCGTAAGTAGAGAAAACATAGGAACAACATTTACCATTGAGATTCCAATTCCTAAAGCTAAAATGAAAGTTAAATCGTCATCTAATTTGAAATCATTAGCTGATTTCCCAGATGATCTTTCATGGCTATTAGTTGATGATAATATTTTAAATATTCTATACTTAAAACAATTCTTTCAAACATTTAAACATGTGAAAACTGCTTCGAATGGTCTAGAAGCTTTGGAAATATTGAAAGACTACACGCCGAATATTATAATAACAGATATTAATATGCCGATTATGAGAGGAGATGAATTATTAGTCTACATTAGGCAATTACCCAAATTAAAACTTACAAAAATAATAGCAACGTCATCTTATTACGAACAAATAAAAGAATTAGAAAAAAAACGTAACGAATTCTTTGACAATGTGATTATGAAACCTTTCAGTGAAAAAGATTTAGTAAAAATTATCAATTATACACTAGCACAGGAAAACACAAAGCTTTGATATTTTCTAAAAACTTTTTTCACATAAATAATTGTAAATAAAAGTTTTTCGTATCTTTGCACTTCCTACAATGTAGGGAAAAGGAGAAAATTAATTAATGGCAAAAAAACAAGAAGCAGAAAAAGAGTTAGCGGCGAAAAACGCAGAGCTACAAGGTGCTGACACTAAAGTAGTGAAAGACACTGAGACAATTGAGTCTGAAGCAGATTCAACTTTGATCGACCAAATCAAATCAACTACTTGGTCTACACCAGAAGGTGATTTCGATTGGGACGCTGACGAGAAAGCTTTCGGTAACTACAGTGACACTGAGCGTGCTCAATTAGAAGAGCAATACGCTGGTACTTTCAACCAAATCAATCAAGGTGAAATTATCGAAGGTGTTGTTGTATCTATCAACAACAAAGACGTTGTATTAAACGTAGGTTTCAAATCAGACGGTCTTGTAGCAAAAACTGAGTTTCGTGATCTTCCTGAATTAAAAATCGGGGATACTGTTGATGTATTTGTTGAATCTCAAGAGGATGCAAATGGTCAATTAGTATTATCACGTAAGCGTGCAAAAACTCAAAAATCATGGGAAGCTATCAATGATGCATTAGAAAATGATGCAATCATCGACGGTTTCGTTAAATCTCGTACTAAAGGTGGTTTAATCGTAGACATCAAAGGTGTAGAAGCTTTCTTACCTGGATCTCAAATCGATATCAAACCTATCCGTGATTACGATGTGTACGTAGGTAAAACTATGGAATTCAAAGTTGTAAAAATCAACCACGAGTTCAAAAACGTAGTAGTATCTCACAAAGTATTAATTGAAGACGATTTAGAAAACCAAAAATCAGAAATCGTTGCTAAATTAGAAAAAGGTCAAGTATTAGAAGGTACTGTTAAAAATATCACTGACTTCGGTGTGTTCATCGACTTAGGTGGTGTTGACGGTTTACTTCACATTACTGACATCTCATGGGGTCGTATCGAGCATCCAAAAGAAGTATTAGCACTTGATCAAACGATCAACGTCGTAGTATTAGACTTTGATGATGAGAAAAAACGTATCGCATTAGGTTTAAAACAATTATCAGCTCACCCTTGGGAATCTTTAGACACAGCGTTAGCTATCGGTTCTAAAGTTAAAGGAAAAATCGTAACAGTTGCTGATTACGGTGCTTTCTTAGAAATCATCCCAGGTGTTGAAGGTTTAATTCACGTGTCTGAAATGTCATGGTCACAAAACTTACGTTCTCCTCAAGAGTTCTTAAAAGTAGGTGACGAAATCGAAGCTCAAATCTTAACATTAGATCGCGATGAGCGTAAAATGAGCTTAGGTATCAAACAATTGACTCCAGATCCTTGGAAAAACATCACTGAGCGTTACCCTGTAGGTTCTAAACAAAAAGCTGTTGTTAAAAACATGACTAACTTCGGTGTATTTGTTGAATTAGAAGACGGTATCGACGGTTTGATCCACATCTCTGACTTATCATGGTCTAAAAAAATCAACCACCCTAACGAATTCACTAAAGTAGGTGAAGCTCTAGAAGTAGTTGTATTAGAATTAGACGAAGAAAACCGCAAGTTATCTTTAGGTCACAAACAATTAGAAGAAAATCCTTGGGATACTTTCGAAACTATCTTCACTGAAGGTTCGATCCACGAAGGAACTGTAATCAAAGTTGGTGACAAAGGTGATATCGTAGCTTTACAATACGGTGTTGAAGGTTTCTGTCCTTCTAAGCACTCTGTAAAAGAAGACGGTACTTCATTGAAAGTTGATGATACACAAGAATTCAAAATCATTGAATTTAACAAAGAGAACAAACGTTTAGTTATTTCTCACTCACGTATCTGGGAAGAAGCTAAAGAAGAAGCTCGCAAAGAAGAATCTAACTCACGCAAAAAAGATGCTAAATCAGCTTCTAACGCAGTGAAAAAAGTAAAAGATTCAGTTGAGAAATCTACTTTAGGTGATTTAGATGTATTAGCTCAATTAAAAGAGCAAATGGAAGGTGGCGACAAAAAATAATTTTTTTTAGTCACTAACTAAATATATGAAAGCTCCAATCGAAAGATTGGAGCTTTTTGCTTTTGTAAGAAAGCATTTGTAATTTTAACCATGGTATTTAACTCTTCTCTTATCACGACTCAGGAACTTGCGATTGCATTAAATGACAAGTCCATTGTTTTGCTAAATTGTACAATTGATAAAGTCGGCCAATCACTTCGAGATGAGCCATTGGAGCTTATTCCGAATTCATTATTCTTTGCTATTGAAGGAAAATTATCGGACAAAAATTCTAAATTACCGCATACGCTGGTGTCCGCAGAAATATTTGAGAAAGAAATGCAAGCCCTTGGCATCAATCAAGATAGTACGGTAGTGTTGTATGATCGCTGGGGAATTTACTCGAGTCCACGCGCCTGGTGGATGTTCAAAGTAATGGGATTTGATAATGTACATGTATTAAATGGTGGCTTGCCCGCTTGGAAAGAGAAAGAGTTTCCTTTGACAGAGCGTTATAGAGAGCCGATAGAAAAAGGAAATTTCAAAGCCAATTTCAACGTATCCTGGTACGCAGATAAAGAATATATTCTTGAAAATTACCAAAAGGATTTTATCCAAATATTTGACGCTAGAAGCAAAGCGAGATTTACAGGTGTAGCTCCAGAGCCAAGACAAGGTTTAAAAAGTGGACATATCCCCCACTCCAATAATATTCCCTTTGAGGAATTATTGGATGGAAAATTTTACGGAGATAAGGAAAAAATCGCTCGTTTCTTTAAACATATAGGACCAGAGGTTGAAGAATATATTTTCAGTTGTGGGTCAGGAATAACCGCATCCATCTTGGCCTTTGCAAGCCATTTGATTGGATATGAAAAAATAAGAGTTTATGATGGTTCTTGGTCCGAATGGGGCAGCGAAGAATTAAACCTCCCAACGGCAAAATAAATTCTGAAAATAAAACTTATTCGAAGATTATATGTTCCTTAGTTTTGTTTGGATAAATTATGTTATTTTTATCTTAAACTGTCTCCAAATATTTGTCAGTAGCAATAAACAAAAGTTAGCGTCGTAAAGCATGAAAAACAAACTCCGAATACTTTTATTCGTACTTACCCTTTTATTTTTTGCAACAGCCGTCACCGTCAAAAACGCTATTACAGACAAAGACATTTTAGATCTAGAAAGTAAAAAATTTGCTTCGAATTTACATCAGAAAGAAAAACTCATTGAAGGTATTTTTTCCGATTCGATTCTCAACAAGACCTTTGTAAATAGCGAACGTTATCCTTTACAAGTTCGAGAAATTGCCAATGAATACGAGCAACAACAGATTTATTTATTCATTTATAAAAAATCCAAACCGATTTTTTGGGCATCAAATATCTATGTTCCCGATACAGAAGCTGGTCTTAAAGATGGTACATCCTATATTTACGCAGACAACTTTTCTTTTCTCGTAAAAAAGAAAAAATTAGCAAATGAGCTAAATATTCTTGCACTCATCCCCATAGAAAGGCAGTACAATACAAATTACAAAGCGAAAAACGATCAACATTATATAGGTGCAACTGCTAAAACCCAGCTTCAAGTAGCAAAATTTGGTGACAGCGATGATATTCAAAATATTTACTCTATCGACAATGACTATCTTTTTTCCGTCAAGCTTAAAAGTAATAAATACAATAATATATATTTAAATATTCAACTGATATGCTGGGTATTAGGAACTATTTGTTGTGTAATATTAATTAGTAGCATTTGTGTTGGATTAGCACGAAAAGGCAAACCCTTATTGTCAATAATTTTATTGACATTTACATTCGTTGTAATACGGATTATTGATTTGGAGACAAATTGGTTGTCGCAAATATCAGACTACAAATTATTTTCTCCACGCACTTATGCCTACAGCTACCTAGCGCCCAACCTTTGGTCGTTCTTGGTAAATTCAATTGTACTCTTGTGGTTAGTATGTTATTGCATATTTATCAAACAACACATCGTTTTACCTGAGATATTACTTAAGCGAAATATCCGAAACTGGGTTTATCTACTCATACTACTTGGTGTTTATTTCTTGTACAATCAATTGTTTAGTCAACTTGCAACGCTGATTACACACTCTTCTTTTTCTACAGAAGATCTAATAACGCTTTTTTTCACTTACGACTTCACATTCTATCACATACTTATTTATTCTATAATTGTTTTCGCAGTTATTTTGATTGCTGACATTGTGGTTTTTGTGGGTAAAATTCTAACGCCAAAAGCAACAACGAATCTTAATATTCAACTTATTGCGTTAGTAACAGCTTTAATTGTAAGTGGTTTTTATCAAGATTTTTCATTAATCAATGTGCTCATTGGTATTTTGATAATGATGCAATCTTTTGATAAGTCGATGTTGAAATACAACAATATTTATACGCAAATAATCACCGTACTTACATTAGCTTGTATTACAACTATTAAATATGCCGAGGCAATCAATGAAAATAACCGTGAACATATGAAGTTAATGCTTCTAAATTTAGAAGCTGATGATGATGTTGAAGCTATTTCTCACTTTGCAGAAATAGAAAATAGAATTCAGAATGATGAGCAACTTAAAAAATTAATAGAGCTTGCTAGTGTAAATCCTAATTCACAATTAATTGATGATTATATTCAGAAGAACTATTTGGTAGGATATCTCACAAACTACAATTATTCGATGTATTATTATTTCAACGGGAAGCCGCTAATTAATTATTTTTCTAATCCTTTAGCAGATTTTAGAGAAAAAGTAATATCAAATGCTACAAAAGTAAATTATACCACATCGTTTTATAAGTCTAAAACAGAAATCGGTTATTACGATTACTTCACATTACTTAATTCACAAGATATTCGAGGGAATAATTATTCTATTATTATTAATCTCAAAAAAAACCTAAACAGTATTACCACTTTTATTCCATTTTTAACGGATAATAATGCGGAAACTTTTGAACATTCAAGAACAAAAGATTACAATTTTGCAATCTATAAAAACGGTATTCTAATCAGTCAGAACGGAAAATACACTTACTCCAACAGAGATCCATATTATAATCAAAAGACAGAGGAATTTATCGTTATCGATGACAATGATGATTATCAACATATTATTTTTCGTCCAGATCAACATACGACACTTCTAATCAGTAAGCCAATTCAATCCTATTGGCAATTTATTACAGTCGTGTCCATCACATTTTTATTCTTATACATAATCATCAATTTTGTTAGATTCCTTGCGAAAATAATACCTATATATTTACAACAAGATGTATCAATCATCAATTTATATTTACGATTACGATACACACTTGCACAAATCAGATACAGCTCCCGCATTCAGACGCTAGTAATAAGTTCTGTTTTGATCGCAATTATTATTTCTGGGATCATAAGCTTTTATAGTATACGAATACAAACCGCACAAAGCAGAAAAGACCAAAAATTAGCTTATATCGCACAGGTAGTTCAGAATTTGGAAAGTATATCATCTAAAGATACATCATATACCCACATTTCCTCACTTCATAAAGTTATGACTACTTTGACTGATGTTGTCGTGACAGATTTCAACTTGTATGACAAAAATGGGAAGTTATTCTTTACTACAAAACCTAATATTTACAACCATAACTTAGTCTCATCATATATCAATCCTCATGCATATTTGGAGATGAATGTATTGAAGAAAAATGAAACACTGCTCGAAGAGCAAATCATAGATTTTAATTATGAAAGCGCGTACGCAACTATAAAAGATTCTAATTATAAAACGATAGCATATCTTGGAATACCATATTTCAATTATCAAGAAGTGGAAAATGAGAGTACCAATATTTTGTTGAAGACAATCTTGAATATCTTCACTATAATCCTAATCATTTTTGCTTTCTTATCCTTGTACATTTCCAACAAAATTACCGAACCACTCCAAATGATTCGACGTAAACTTTCCCAAACAAACATTTCTGATAAGCCTAATGAATCCTTGTTTTGGGAAAAGGATGACGAGATAGGTCTGCTGGTCAAAGAATATAATTATATGTTGGTAAAATTGGAAGAGCATGCTAAGCAACTCCGACATGCTGAGCGCGAGAGTGTGTGGCGTGAAATGGCGCAGCAAGTGGCGCATGAGATTAAGAATCCATTGACACCAATGAAATTGGGGATTCAGCAACTCAATAAATCTTTCAAAGATAATGATAGCAGATTTCCAGAAAGATTTGAAAAGATTTCAAATTCATTCATCGAACAAATTGAAACTTTAGCACGAATTGCTTCTGAATTTTCAGCATTCGCCAAATTACCTGAAGCTAAATACACTATTCTGAACTTAATCGAAAAAATCAATAAATCGATTCACGTATATGACAATCTTCCAAATGTCAAAATTGATTTAATTAATGAGACGAATTTCGGCAATAGAATAGAAATTTTCGGAGATAGAGACCAAGTAATTCGGACATTCAATAATCTGATTAAAAACGCTATTGAAGCCACATTAGGACGTCGTAAACCCAAAATACAGATCGTCATCAAGCCATATGATAGCAAACATGTTTTAGTGGAAATAATTGATAATGGATTTGGAATACCAGATGAAGTAATACCAAAAATATTTAAACCTAACTTTACGACAAAGACCTCAGGCACGGGGTTAGGACTCGCCTTCGTAAAACAGACTATAACAGGGTTGGGCGGTAGTATTGGCTATGAAACCAAATTAAACTCAGGCACTAAATTTTTTATTATTTTCCCTTTGCATATAAATGAACAATAATTGCGATAGTATTTTTACAAAAAAAAGTTAGCAAAACACTTATATTCGTATCGAAATAACTAATAATTATAATTTATGAACTGGAGAAAATCCTTTTATATAGCCGCATTATTGTTGGCTACTTCGTCACAAACTTTTGCTCAAGATAACCTCATTAATGCGTTAAAAAATAACGTCAGTGACAAAAGTAAAGATGGATTTGTATTTACTGAAGTAATAAATTTGGCTAATACTTCCATAAAAGATCAAGGTTCTTCTGGTACATGTTGGTCGTACTCAGGAAATTCATTTTTAGAATCTGAAATGATTCGCATGGGTAAACAGCCTGTTGAAATTTCACAAATTTTTACCGCATATTACACGTATTTAGAAAAAGCAAAAACATTTGTCCAGCTGCATGGTAATCAAGCTCAAGGTGAAGGTGGACAATTGCATGATGTATTGACAATCTATCGCAAGTATGGTGCAGTTCCGCAAAATGTTTACACTGGTTTGCGTGAAGGACAGACAAGAAATAATTTCTCTGAAATGAGTAGCATTCTTCATGGCATGACGGCAAATATTGTAAAGAATAAAAAACTAACTCCGAATTGGCAGAAAGCGGTTACCGGCGTAATGGATGCTTATTTGGGCACACCTCCAAAATCTTTCCAATACAATGGCAAGACTTACACACCGCGCACTTGGGCAGATCAAGTTATTGGTATCAAACCTGAAGATTACATTGGCATAAGTTCGTTTAAATCCCAAGAATACTACAAACCATTCGTGTTATTGATCCCTGATAACTGGTCGTTTGAAAGTCTTTACAATGTCCCAATGAATGACATCACCGAAATCATTGATAATGCTTTGGTGAACGGCTATACTGTTGCATGGGCAACCGATGTGTCAGAAAAATTCTTTAGCTGGAAAAACGGAGTGGCTTTTGTTCCTGAAAAAGAAATGGATAAGATGACTCCGCAAGAAGTCGCTGAATTATTTAATGGTCCCAAACCAGAGGCTAAGGTAACAGAAGATATGCGTCAAGCTGCTTATGACGATTACTCGACTACGGATGATCACGGCATGCACATCGTTGGATTAGTCAAAGATCAAAACGGAAAAGAATATTATATTGTTAAAAATTCTTGGGGTGAATCAAATGATTACAAAGGTTACATGTACGCAACTAAAGAATTTGTAAAATATAAAACTATTTCGATTTTATTACACAAAAATGGTATCCAAAAAGGAATAAAATCCAAATTAGGAATTTAAAATTTAATAAAGCAGGTAAAATTTCAGCTAAGAGCTGAGATTTTTTTCTATAGTCTATTTTAAGGTCATATTAAATTTATTGTTATACTTGTAATAAAAGCATACTTTTATCCTATGAAATCAAATATTTTACTTTTTTCAGCAACATTTATATTGTTTTCAAGTTGTAATATATTGAACAACACGAATAATATAGGGTTACAAAAAGCTAGTGATTTGAATGCTAAATGGCAAATAATATCTATTGAAAATAAAACTATTGACAAGAAAATTAATGGTAAAGAGCCTGTCTTTATATTTGATTTAGTTAAGAAAGAATATTCTGCTATTACAGGTTGTAATAATCTTATGGGTGGTTTTGAATTAAAATCGTCAGATAAAATTAAATTTTCAACTGGAATCTCAACCATGATGGCCTGTGATAATATGACGGTTGAGCAAGGTTTATCTCGCATATTACCACAAATTAACCAATATAAAGTTAGCAATGACACCCTATCTTTTTTGGATGCTAAGAAGATGGTAAAAGCACGATTTAAACTAAAAAAAGAGGATAAAGCTGCTTTATTAAAAGGTAAGTGGGAATTAGACTATACAGGTTTGACAAATAAACCTCTTGAAGACCTTTACAAATCTAGAAAACCTACACTTGAATTTAATACGAAAGAAGAAACTTTAATAGGTAATGGTGGTTGCAACAATTATTCAGGTACATATAAAGCAGACGGGTATAAATTAAAATTTGGTGCCATAGCGTCTACAAAGATGGCATGTCCATCTTTAGAAGGTGAAGCGTTGTATTTCAGGAATCTGGAGCGCATTACTTCTTTTAGTGTTGACGCTAATCAGTTGACTTTAATTACGGATGATATCGCTATCATGCGGTTCAAGAGAATAAAATAAAAAAAACGAGGATTTAAAATCCTCGTTTTTTGTTTATACTTAGCCGAATAAATCCGAACTTAAATATCGATCTCCACGATCACAAGCAATAAACACAATTACACCTTCTTCAATTTCATTAGCTACTTTTAATGCTGCATGAAATGCTCCACCTGTGCTCATTCCTGCGAAAACACCTTCTTTCTTCGCCAACAAACGAGATTTTTCAACAGCATCTTGCTGTGCTACATCTATAACACGATCTACTTTTGAGGCATCAAATATTTTAGGTAAATATTCTTTTGGCCAACGGCGTATACCTGGAATTGAAGATTCTTCTGTAGGCTGACAGCCTACAATCTGAATATTCGGGTTCTTATCTTTTAAATAAATGGAATTTCCCATTATTGTTCCTGTAGTACCCATAGCACTTACAAAATGTGTTATCTTTCCTTGGGTATCACGCCAAATTTCAGGTCCCGTGGTTTTTACATGCGCTTCGTAGTTGTCCGGATTTGCAAACTGATTTAGAATGAATACTCCTTCTTTTTCAGCCTTTTCTTCTGCATAATCACGACAAACTTCCATATTTTCTAATAATGTAACTTGCGCTCCGAAAGCTTCCATCGTTAAGGTACGTTCACGTGTAGAACTAGACGGCATAACTAATTCCAACTCTAATTCATACATACTTGCAATCATTGCCAAAGCAATCCCCGTATTTCCACTAGTTGCCTCAATTAATTTATCACCCTTTTTGATTTCTCCACGCTCTATTGCCGAGCGAATCATATTCAATGCTGGTCTATCTTTTACAGAACCCGCTGGATTATTTCCCTCAAGTTTAGCGTATATTTTGACCTTTGGACTTGCATGAAAACTAGTGATTTCCACCAAAGGAGTATTTCCAATAGTATCTATTATATTTCCCATTATAAAGCGGGTTTAGTATCTATAAATTTTGAATTCGATTGATGATAAACAGTGGTGTAAGGGTCTATACTCGATGTCAACCAAACATTACCTCCTATTACAGAATGATGCCCTATACGTGTTTCACCTCCCAAAATAGTCGCTCCTGCATAAATAACGACATGATCCTCAATAATCGGATGACGTTGCTTACCCGCCAGATTTTTCTCCACACTCAATGCACCTAATGTCACACCTTGATAAAGCTTCACGTGCTCACCAATAATACAAGTCTCCCCTATTACTAATCCCGTCCCATGATCTATATGCAAATATTTACCTATTGTTGCGCCTGGATGAATATCAATTCCTGTACGTTCGTGTGTCCATTCAGTCAAAATTCGAGGAATCAACGGAACTTCCAAAAGCCACAATTTATTTGCCATACGGTAAATACAGGTAGCCAAGAAACCTGGATAGGTGCGAATAACCTCGCGCAAATCTTGAGCAGCGGGATCACCATCCAAAATAGCCTGTGCATCCGTCAACATCACATCATATAATTCTGGCAAGGATTCATAAAATTCTTGTACAACGATATCGTTATCACAATGATTGCACATACGACTCTTGCGCAGAATGCTTAAAAGTTCGACTTCAGAACGATTAAATATCTCTTTTACATCTTCAACAGAAGACAATTGTTGCGGATTCCTTTCGGGAAATAAAGCTCTAAACAAATCACGCGCCCAAGTCCATATGCGCGTATTGCTCGGCATATCCTGTGCTTCTAATTGTTTTTGATAAAGATGGTTATAAAAATCTTCCATGAATGCAAATCTACATTTTTGAAATATAAAAATCTACTTTTAAGATAGATATTATAGAACTAATTTATTCATTAATTCTTTATGGGTGTCTTCTGCCGAAATACAAAGTCCAGTATGTGACGGTGAAGATTGAATAATTGTGCTTCTATTGGCAGTCAGCCAACGAAACCGCTCTGCTTGTTCCAAATTCGCAATCTTACCAAAATTGGTATCTCCAGCACATATTTTTTGAAACGATGCCAAATGTTTCTTAATTTTTTCAATATCTACATCAGCATACATCGCTTTTAGCTTAGATTCATCAACATGAAATAAAAATTCCGCATAACGTAATTTTTTGCAGTAAAGTGCAACTCCCACATTCACAAATTCCTCACGCTCCACTCGTGGAACCACACGCACCACAGCATACTCATATAATGTTCTTACGCTCATTTTCTATCTGTTTTAAAAACATTGCTGAATTTGCTAATCTCCTCACCAAAAACTGGAAATATACTTCTCTCACTTCGTTCGGACTCAATTCTCTTCCCTCTTCCATCAACCATTCGTCTGGAATAACATCCAAAATACCCCGTATTGTTTCCTCCGTAAATAACGAAGTATATTTATCGTTTATTTCCTGCACCAAAGATGCTAGCTTTAATAGTACATGATCTTTGATCTGTAAAAAAGGTTTACTGATATAGTCTTCCCAATTATCCCAAGAATGATGAAAATATAAGGAAGCTCCATGATCAATCAACCACAATTCTTTTTTCCAAATCAACATATTGGTATTTCGCGCTGTACGATCTACATTCATCAGCCAAGCATCCAACCACACGATTTTAGAAGCTTCTTCTGCGCCGACGACATCCACATTCGCATCAAATGTGATAGCTCCATTCAAAAAGTGAACACCTAGATTTTTACCAATAGAAAATTTAAGTAAATCTTGAATCTCCTCATCCGCTTCCAAGCGCCAAAAAGATTCGTCTAAATTAGCAAATACCAACTCGGGCATGCGCAAACCCAAAACACGAGCAAGCTCGCCACCGATCAATTCCGCTACTAGTGCTTTCTTACCCTGACCAGCACCTCTAAATTTGATTACGTAACTAAAGTCATCATCCGCATCCACCAACCCTGGTAAAGATCCTCCCTCCCGAAAAGGTTGCACATATCGAATGATTTCGACTTCCCGAATTTCTGGTTTCTGTATTCCCATCTGTTATTTCTAAGTATATTCGAAGTTACTCGAAAATATATTAGAATTTGTCATAAAAACCTAAAATCAGACAGCAATGTGACTATAGGCTAAAAACTTTTCTGACTATATTTGTAACACAACATAGCTAAATAAAAAGAATGAATACTACGGAAGAATATAATGCGGTCATTGATTTTTGTAAAAATCTTTTTGTGAACAAAACCAAGGATTATGGTACCTCGTGGCGTATCATGCGCTTGAGTTCCATTACTGACCAATTATATATCAAAGCCAAACGTATTCGTACGCTCGAGGTAAAGCAAGTTTCTAAAGTTGGTGAAGATATCGCTGGCGAATTTGTAGCTATTGTGAATTACTGTGTGATCGCCTTGATGCAACTCGAAATGGGCGAAGAAGGCGAAGAAAATTTAGATGCTGCCTTTGTTGAGCAAAAGTACAGCGAAAAAGTAAACGAAACTCGTGATTTAATGTTCGCTAAGAACCATGATTATGGTGAGGCTTGGCGTGATATGCGTATTTCATCCATGACGGATATGATTTTGATGAAATTGCACCGTGTAAAACAGATGGAAAATAACGATGGTAAAACTATCGTTTCCGAGGGCTTCGCAGCCAATTACCAAGATATGTTGAATTATGCCGTTTTTGCGTTAATCAAAATGGGATTTGCAGTTAAAAAATAAAATTATGTCGAATACTTCCTTTTATAGTCCATTACAAAATAGTTCTGCGAAACCAGATATTCTACTTTGGATATCTCGCCTATTTGTGGGACTTCTATTTATATTTTCTGGATTAATCAAAGCCAATGATCCGATGGGTTTTGGTTTCAAGCTTCAAGAATATTTTCATGTATTCAATCTTAATTTTTTGAATGATTACAGTACTTGGATTGCGATACTAATTTGTGCTTTGGAAATTATTTTAGGCATACTTTTACTATTGGGATTGGCTAAACATACTGTAGCTTGGGGACTTTTAATCCTAATCGTCTTCTTTACATTTTTGACATTCTACTCTGCATTTTTCGATGTAGTGACATCGTGCGGATGCTTTGGCGATGCAATACCACTCACACCTTGGGAATCCTTTATCAAGGATCTGATTTTACTGGTTTTTATTGGAATTATATTCATCAAAAGACATAAAATCACACCTCTATTTAACAATTCAGGCATCAACAAATTACTTGCTTTTTTAGCTGTAATTTTTTCTTTTGGAATTGGAGTTTATACGTATAAGAATTTGCCATTCTTAGATTTCTTACCTTATAAAGTTGGTAATAATATTCCATCGTTGATGAAAATTCCTGATGGCGCAGCACAAGATGAGTTTGAACATATTTATAACCTAAAAAATAAACAGTCTGGAGAAACAAAACAAGTTACAGATAAAGAATATATGGATCAAAAGATTTGGGAAAATGAGAACTGGGAAATCGTAGGTGAGCCTGTGACTAAGCTTATCAAAAAAGGTTACCAAGTTGCAATACCAGATTTGATTATTTCGGATAATGAGGGGCAAGATTTAACGCAGGAAGTTATCGAAAACCCACATTACAATTTTATCGTAACAAGTGTTGACGTCACAAAATTTACGCCTGCAGATTTCTTAGCATTGGACAAAATCAATCAAACAATTAGATCGTTGAGCGAAGAATACAATCTTCGCGCTGTACTATTGACCGCTAGCGCGAGTTCGGATATAGATTATTTGAATGATCAATTGGATTTGGTTTTAGAAACTTTCTATGCAGATGCTGTTCCGTTAAAAAGTATGGTGCGTTCAAATCCAGGTGTCATGTTGATGCAAAATGGTGTTGTCATTCAAAAATGGTCTAAAGATACTTTTCCATCCATAGAAGAGTTAGTAGCTAATTATCTAAAATAACGAAATGGACAAACCAATTTTCTTAGTAGGATTTATGGGGAGTGGCAAAACCACTTGGGGCAAAAAAATTGCAAACGCATTAGACTTGCCATTTATGGATTTAGATCATGAAATTGTGGAAAATATCGGCATGACTATTCCAGAATATTTCAAACTGCATGGCGAAGAAAATTTTAGAAAATTAGAAAACGAATTTCTAAAGAAACAAGCAGGAAGAATTGCAATTATTTCTACTGGCGGAGGCACACCATGTTATTTCGATAATATGGATTGGATAAATCAAAATGGACTTTCATTGTATTTATACCATACAAGTAAATCGCTTTGGGCAAGATTGAGTCAATCTGATGTGAATAAAAGACCTGTATTGAAGGGATTATCTGGTGATGAATTATTTGAATTTATCGACACGAAATTAAAGGAAAGAGAAGAGTTTTACGATAAGGCAGACATTAAATTCGAGCAAATCCACACACCGTTAGAAGAAATAATTGAACTGATCAAAAATCACGATGTAAAATAGATGAAAAATTCTACGCACATTTATAGCCTTTTTATTTTCGCATTTCTACTAGCAGCTTGCTTTAGAAATGCTCCTTCGGACAATAAAAAAGAAAATAGAGAATCAAGCGCAATCCAAACGTCGGATTTTTCATCAGACAATTTTAATATCACTACACTTGAGGAACTTTATCAATTCCTCACGTACTATGAGAATCGATATCCATTAGTGAGCGCACATCGTGGTGGTGATTCAGACGGTTTACCCGAAAATGCTATCGAAACGTTCCAGCATTGGGCAAAGCAATTTCCTTTGATTATCGAATGTGATGTCCGAATGTCCAAAGATTCAGTTTTGATTTTAATGCACGATGAGACATTAGATCGGACGTCAAACGGATCTGGAAGAATTGGAAAACATACCTTAGCCGAATTAAAAGAATTACATCTAAAAGACAAAAATGGCGAATTGACAGTCTACCAAATTCCTACTTTGGAAGAAGCGCTGACGTGGGGAAAAGGAAATGTTGTATTTACGCTGGATGTAAAACAAGATGTCCCCTATTCAATGCTATCGGAGATCATTCAAAAAACAAATGCACAAGCATCGGTGGTGGTAATTACATATAATGCAAATCAAGCACGAGCTATAAATCGTATCAATCCTGATTTGATGATTTCAGCTAGTGTAAAATCACAAAAAGATCTTGATAAGCTTGCTGAGGCTGGTATTCCTGACAATCGAATAGTAGCATTTGTTGGCACGTCGCAACCAAAAAAAGATTTGGTCGAAAAACTGCATGCTCATGGTATCAAAACTATCCTCGGAACTATCGGCAACTTGGATAAACAAGCCGATAATAAAGGCTATCAGGTATACGCTGAATACATAGAAAATGGAGCTGATATATTAAGCACAGACCGTCCTGGAGAGGCACAGAAAGCTTTGGATTTCTACATTCAGAAAAGAAATATTAAATCACCTTTTATTAATCGATAAAAGATGTCTATTCGTATTCAGAAACTCTCAAAACTGTATGGGAAACAAAAAGCTTTGGATAATATCACTTTCCAAACGCAGAGCAATCGTATTATTGGATTTTTAGGTCCTAATGGCGCAGGTAAGTCGACAACCATGAAAACTTTAACAGGAATAATTCCTATTGAATCGGGGACTTGTTGGGTTAATGACTTGAATATCCAAGAAAAACCTATTGAAGCAAAGCAGATAATCGGTTATTTACCTGAGAATAATCCACTGTATTTGGACATGTATGTCCAAGAAATGCTAGAGTTTCAAGCTTCGCTTTACCAAATTGAAAATATTCCAGCTCGCATTCGTGAAGTTATTGGAAAGACCGGATTGGGAAACGAACAACACAAGAAAATAAAAGAATTATCTAAAGGCTATAAACAGCGTGTTGGATTAGCGTGCGCTATCGTACACGATCCAAAAGTTTTAATTCTGGATGAACCAACTACTGGACTTGACCCCAACCAAATCATTGAAATTCGTCAATTAATTCGTGATCTAGCCCAAGATAAAACGGTGTTGTTATCTACCCATTTGATGCAAGAGGTAGAAGCGATTGGTGATGAAATCATAATAATTCATCAAGGTAAAATTAAAGATCAATTTCTATTACAGGATAAAACTGAACGTTATCCAAACCTGTCGATGGAAGAAATTTTCGTGTTGCTAACTAAATAATTACTACATCAATCCAAGAGGTATATTTTGCTTTATGCAGCAATATTTCCTATTTTCGAGCCTAAAACCTTAAGAAATTGCTTAGTATTTATAAAAAAGAAATCGTATCCTATTTCAATGCTTTTATTGGTTATCTAGCCATTGGGTTATTTCTTTTAGTCACAGGTTTACTTATTTGGGTGTTTCCTGAGACATCTATTTTGGATAACGGATACGCTAATCTTGATTCATTCTTCAATCTTAGTCCCTATTTACTTCTCTTGTTAATTCCTGCCGTTACGATGCAAACAATCGCAGGCGAAAAAGCGAATGGTACTTTTGATTTATTATTGAGCAAGCCTATCACATTTACGGACATTGTTATTGGAAAATATTTAGGAAGCTTATCCATTTCTCTGCTCGCGATTATACCTACTTTAATTTATCCGGTTTGTCTATATTTTTTAGCTGCACCTTCGGGAAATATTGATGTTGGTGGAATAATTGGCTCCTACATAGGGTTATTTTTCTTGACAGCTGCATTCACAGCACTTTCAATTTTCAGTTCTACGTTAACTTCCAATCCCATCATAGCCTTTTTGCTTGCAGTTGTATTATGCTTTTTTGGATATTATGGATTTGATGCTGTAAGTAAATTTTCTTTTTTTTATGGTTTTGAAGATGGTTATGCTGCGATAGGAATACAACACCATTACGAAGCATTAAGCCGAGGTGTCATGCTAGCGTCGGATTTAATATATTTTATAAGTTTCATTGTATTATTTCTTGTTTTGTCCATAGGTCATATGGGGAGGAAATTTAGAAAAAGTAAGAAAACATTTACTGCTTATGTTATAGTTTTACTATTAATCCTTCTTATCAATCAATCATTTATTACGAACTTACTTGGCAGAATTGATTTTACTGAAGACAAAAGATATACACTTTCTGACACGACAAAATCCATTCTGAAGGACACAGAAAATGTGATGTATATTACCATTTTCTTGGATGGTGATTTGCCCAGTGGGTTTCAACGTTTACGTCAATCCACTATCGATATAGCACGCGACATGTGTCGTATTTCTAATGGGAATATCAAAGTCAATATTATCAATCCAAAAGATGGCTCTGCGCAAGAGCAACAAGAACTAGCAGCTGCACTCATCGATAGAGGCTTGCAACCAACTAATCTAAGTATCAAAAATAGCAGTGGGATTTCTCAAAATCTAATTTTTCCTTACGCAATTGTCAACAAGGGAGAAGAAGAAATTAATGTGCATTTGTTGCAAAACAAAATTGGATTAAGCCCAGAACAAGTGCTTAATAATTCCATCCAAAACTTGGAATATGGTTTTATTTCAGCGATCAAAAAACTGTCTATTACATCAAAACCTTTTATCGGATTTACAGAAGGACATGGCGAACCTACTGACTTGGAATTGTATGATGCGATGCAAACATTCGAGCAAACAAATCAAGTTGGAAGATTGAATTTAGATTCCATTCAATTGGAAGATCTACAGAAATTCTCGACTATCGTCATTGCAAAACCACAAAGAAAATTTTCAGAGAGCGACAAATATAAATTAGATTATTTCGTTAGAAATGGTGGTTCTGTAATTTGGGCGATTGATCAAGTTCACGCAACTATAGAAAATTTACGCACATCGGGATCTCAAGTTTTGATTGGTAAAGAATTAAATCTCGATGACCAACTTTTCTTGTATGGTGCGCGCCTCAATTACGATATCATTGCGGATATGAATTGTACGCAAATTCCATTGTCAATCGGAAATATAAATGTCCAACCACAAATCGAATTAACCCCTTGGCTCTTCTACCCTATTCTAATGCCAACACGCACACATCCGATTATCAAAAATCTGGATGGTATCCGTACGGAATTTATTGGTAGCATAGACACCATTGCGAATCCAACTATCAAAAAGGAAATTATTTTGGAATCTTCACCATTCCATAAAGTATATAACACTGGAGCAAGCATTTCATTGCGTATGGTCGAAGAGCAACCCGATCCCAATACATTTCAAAATGCACAAAAACCTGTGGCTGCTCTTTTGTCGGGGAAATTCCCCTATATTTTCGAAAATCGTCCTGCACCTCAAGGTATACAATCGCCAGTTGACCTTTCGAATATTTCCAAACCCGCAAAAATGTTTGTGATAGCTGACGGTGATTGGTTAATTAATCAGGTAAATACAAAAGATAATTCTCCATATCCATTGGGTTGGGACAGATATACCGAACAGCAATTTGCGAATAAGACGCTTTTGCAAAATGTCGTTGACTATCTGACTAATGATGAGCAGCTGATTAAGCTTCGTAATAGAGAAGTAAAACTGCGACTATTAAATCAAAGTGTGGTAAAGCAAGATAAGCTCAAATGGCAATTAATAAATGTTGCTTCGCCAATCGTACTATTGCTATTCATTGGCTTTATCCAACAATCCCTTCGCAAGAGAAAATACAAAAAAAAAGCCGCAGTATAAACTGCGACTTTAATTGAATAAAAATCAAGAAAGTAAAATTAATTCTTCTTCATGCTTCCAGTTTCTGCTAAGCGCAGATGCCAGCTGAAAGCTTCTTCTAATAAGTGTGGCGTATGTCCTCCACGCGCGCAAGCTCTATCGAAATAAGATTGTAATTCTTCGCGGTAATCAGGGTGTACACAGTTATCAATAATTTTTTGAGCGCGCTCACGAGGTGCTAGACCACGCAAATCTGCCAAACCAATATCTGTAACCAATATATCTACATCATGCTCCGTATGATCGACGTGCGAAACCATAGGCAATACGTGTGAGATTTTGTTTTCCTTAGAAGCTGCTTGTGCAACGAAAATACTTAAGTAAGCATTACGTGCAAAGTCACCCGACCCACCTATACCATTCATAATTTTGGTACCTGAAATATGTGTAGAATTCACATTACCATAAATATCAAACTCAATAGCAGTGTTAATAGCAATTACCCCTAGACGACGAATCAATCCTGGTGTATTGGAAATGTTTTGCGGTCTCAATACAAATTTATCTCTGTATTTTGACAAATTATCAAATACACGATCATAACATTCTTGCGAAACTGTAACAGATGATGCAGAAGCAAAACTCAATTTACCTGAGTCAATCAGATCAAATGTACTGTCTTGCAAGACTTCCGAAAACATCGTCAAATCGTAAAAATTACTGTCTTTGAAACCCATCAATACGGCATTCGCTACTTTTCCAATACCTGCTTGAATAGGAAGCAAACGCTCTGTCAAGTGACCCAATTCTACTTCTTTTTCGAAAAAGCGTAAAATATGCTTCGCGATACTTGATGTTTTCTCATCAGGAGGTGCGATATCAGCTGGACTATCTTTTTTGTCTGTAAAAACAATACCCACTACTTTATTTGGATCCAAAGGAATAGTCTTACGACCTATTTTGTTCCAAGGCGCTACAATAGGAATAACATTACGGTGCGGATAATTCTCTGCTTGATAAATATCGTGAATACCGTAAAACTCTTCTGGAATAGCTGTATTCACTTCTAAAATCACTTGTTTCGCCAGATTAGCAAAAGTCAATGAATTACCTACAGAAGTAGTTGGGACAATACTTCCATCTCTATCGATATACGCTACCTCTAATACAGCAATATCCACTGGAGGAAGATTTTTATTATGCAATAGTTCTGCTGCTTCACTCAAATGCTGGTCAATGAAAAGCACTTCTCCTGCATTGATTTTATTACGTAAGGTACGATCAACTTGGAAAGGCATACGCTTGCTCAATGCACCTGCTTCAGCCAATTTACCATCGGTATCATGTCCCAAAGAAGCGCCTGTCATTAATGTAATTTTTACATTCTCATTCTTTGCACGTTCTGCTAATGCTGGAAGTACAACCTTACTATCTCCCGCTTTGGTAAAGCCACTTGAACCTACCACCATACCATCCTGTATAAGTTGCGCTGCTTCTTCAGCAGTCATCACTTTATTATGCAAAGATTCTAAACGTATTCTATTTAAATTCATATTCAAAAGTATATTACTAATCGATATCTACCTTATAATCATATAACTTTACAATATTAATGATTAAAAAAGTGTCATTTTTATTCTTTTCAGTCAGTAAGTTATTTATTCAAATAGCTAAAACAACAATTAGCTCATTATCATCACTTTAGACTATAAATACGTTAGAAAATAATTTTAATTCTCTTTCAAATCACTCATATACATATATTTAGACACTATAATGCCCAATTGTATAGCATGAAATTGCAGCTAAAACAGTATAATCAAAGTGATCAAACACTTACTTTTTGGTTGTTTAACTTAAAAATTAGAAATTTGTTTCAAATTATAGTATATGGAAAAGGAATATGTAAATAAATATTACATGACCGAAGTTGATGCATTCGAGGATAGTATATATTGTCATCACGCATTGATGGGAGATAGTTACATTAGTGAGCACGTACATAAGAAAGGACAATTTTTATACACAGAGGGCGGTGTAGTTTTTTTGAAAACGGCGACAAAATCCTACTTTCTTCCAGCAAGACATTATATTTGGATTCCTGCTGGTATTAAACACAGCATTCATCCAAGTTCTTCTAACGTCGTAATGCGTAACTTGTATTTTCCTAAATATGAAATAGATACAGATTTTTACGATAAAATAAATATATACCTCGTAAATGATTTATTAATCGAATTAATCATGTTTACCAACCGTTGGAATGGTAACATTTTCCCTGTAGAAGAGCCCAAATATTCAATTGCCAAGGCATTCAAATTAATCTTACCAGAGCTCTCCCAATCGGAATTACCATTGGCATTGCCTTACCCGCAGAATCAAAAATTAAAAGACATTATTAAGTATTTAGAATCCAACATTTCGGAAAATGTAAGCTTCAAAGTACTTGCACAAAATTTTGATATAAGTGAGCGGACACTTGCTCGATTATTTCAAAAAGAATTAAACATGTCTTTTATTCAATATTACACAATTTTGCGTATGTTAACGGCGCTTAAGCTTTTATTAGACGAAAAGTTAAGTGTAAACGAAGTTGCTTTGAAAGTAGGATACAGCAGTCTTCCAACATTTAGTAATACATTCAACAAAGTTATTGGTGTGCGTCCAAGTGATTACGTAAAGCATCAAAATACTTTATTATAAATACTTCAACTAAACTTAAATTTATGAACTTAAAAACGATCGTATGGTCAGCATTAGCGACTGTATCAATTTTATCTTGCTCGACTCAAAAAGGTGCTGTAGATTCGGATGAACCAAAAGCTATTCAACTCTTTAATGGCAAAGACATTAAAAATTGGACTCCGAAAATTAGAAATTATGAAACTGGCGTTAATTTCGGAAACACATTTCGTGTAGAAGATGGCATGATGAAAGTAAGATATGATCAATACGATGATTTTAACTTTAGATATGGTCATATTGCATACAATACGCCATACTCCTATTATGTATTACGCGTAGAATATCGTTTTGTAGGCGAGCAACCAAAAGGTGGAGAAGGATGGGCTTGGAGAAACAGCGGTGCCATGCTACATGGCCAAGATCCAAAGACTATGTGGAAAGATCAGAATTTCCCAATTTCCATCGAAGCGCAATTCTTAGGCGGTGATAACGACCCAAATTCTGTACGTACTACATCGAATCTATGTACTCCAGGCACGCACGTCGTGATGAATGATAAATTGTTCACACCACACTGTATTAATGCCAAATCAAAAACTTATCATGGCGATCAATGGGTTACTGCGGATTTTGTTGTATTAGGAGATTCTGTAATCCGTCACGTGCTTGAAGGTGAAACTGTAATTGAATATTCGAAACCGACAATTGGCGGAGATATGGTAGAAGGACACAATCCGGCAGTTAAACAAGATGGTAAAGCTATAACAGGTGGTTATATCTATTTACAATCAGAAAGTCATCCGATTGATTTCAGAAAAGTAGAATTATACGATTTAGAAAAGTATAAAAAACAACCACAAAAGTTGGATGGAATAATCCAAAAGATATTACAAAAAAAAGGTTCGAATTAATCGAACCTTTTTTTTCTATTAAATCAAAATATAATTCAAAATAAAAAAGGACACATCACTGTGTCCTAATATATCTTAGTATCCAAGGATTAACCTAATTTATTAACCAATTTAGTTAATTTAGATTTGTTGTTAGATGCTTTTTTCTTGTGGATAACGTTTTTCTTAGCCAAACGGTCAAGCATAGAAACAACACGTGGTAATAACGCTTGTGCTTCAGCAGCATCAGTTGTAGTACGTAATTTTTTGATTGCGTTACGCGTAGTTTTTGCTTGGTAACGGTTTCTTAAACGCTTCGCAGCGTTAGCTCTAATTCTTTTAATCGCTGATTTATGATTTGCCATTTCTATTAGCTATATATTTTATAATACTTTTTATACTAAATTCGGACTGCAAAAATAACGAGTATTATTTAATATTCAAAATCTATTTTCAAGTTTCTATCCGAATCCTTTATTAACCCTGCAAAGATAAGTAAAATAAAGTAGTATTTCATTCAAGATGACTATTAAAGGTGAAAAATAAGTATTTTTGTTGGATGCAAAAGTTGTCTATGGATCAGCTCAATCGAGTTGATATCGAATCATTCAAAGAATTAGAAAAAACACCTATTACTATTGTACTGGATAATGTACGTAGCATGCACAATGTCGGTTCTGCCTTCCGTACAGCTGATGGTTTTGCGATCGAACAAATCTTATTATGCGGTATTACGGCTAGGCCCCCTCATCGTGAAATTGAAAAAACAGCTCTTGGTGCAACACAATCAGTAGACTGGACGCATTATAAAGAAACAACAGAAGCTTTGCAGCATTTAAAAGAACAAGGCTATAAAATTTTCGCTATCGAACAAGCAGAGAATTCTACTTCGTTAGAGCAATTTGAAATATCGACGAACGATAAATATGCTTTTGTATTTGGCAATGAAGTACACGGTGTTGATGAGGAAGTCATGCAAATCGTCGATGGCTGTATTGAGATTCCACAATTTGGCACAAAACATTCTTTTAATGTCTCTGTTACAATTGGAATAGTTCTTTGGGATATCCTGAAGAAAATAAAGTTTTAATAAAAAAAAGACCGAATAGAGTAAGCAATATTTCCAGAAGTCGTTACAAAATGGTAGATTTGCTCTGCTAAAAATTAGAACAATGAGTGTATTAGTAAATAAAGATTCAAAAGTTATCGTTCAAGGTTTCACTGGAACAGAAGGTACTTATCACGCGTCTCAAATGATTGAGTATGGAACGCAAGTCGTAGGTGGTGTTACACCTGGTAAAGGTGGTCAAACTCACTTAGACCGTCCAGTATTCAATACAGTTCAAGATGCTGTTGATGCTACAGGTGCTAATGTTTCTATTATTTTTGTTCCACCAGCATTTGCTGCAGATGCTATCATGGAAGCAGCTGCTGCTGGTATTGCATTAATCGTCTGTATTACAGAGGGTATCCCTACTAAAGATATGATTCAAGTAAAATCTTACTTGAGTGACAAAGATTCTCGTTTAATCGGTCCTAACTGTCCAGGTATCATCACTGCTGAAGAAGCTAAGATTGGTATCATGCCAGGATTTATCTTCAAAACAGGTAAAGTAGGTGTTGTTTCTAAATCAGGTACATTAACTTACGAAGCAGTTGATCAAACTGTTAAAGCAGGTTTAGGTATTTCTACAGCTATCGGTATCGGTGGTGACCCTATTATCGGAACTACAACGAAAGAAGCTGTTGAATTATTAATGAACGATCCAGAAACTGAAGGTATCATCATGATTGGTGAGATCGGTGGTGGCATGGAAGCTGAAGCTGCTCGTTGGATTAAAGAAAACGGTACTAAACCAGTTGTTGGATTCATCGCTGGTCAAACTGCCCCTCCGGGACGTCGTATGGGACATGCTGGTGCTATCGTCGGTGGTGCTGATGATACTGCTGCCGCAAAAATGGCTATCATGCGTGAGTGCGGTATTCGCGTTGTAGAATCTCCTGCTGAGATCGGTAAAGCTATTGCTGAAGAATTATCTAAATAATATATAAAAATATTTGTAATAGAAAAGGAGACTTCAAAAGAGTCTCCTTTTCTATTATATTCAGGTATTGCCATTTAATAAAATTCATTGGCAGAAAAAGCCCATATCGATAAACATCTATTAAAAAGTGTTATCGATTTATTTTTCATCAGCTGAAGGACCATAAAGCCCAGGCAAAGGAATATCCAACATACGCATGTATACCGTTAGTTGTCCCCTATGATGCACCAAATGATTTTGAATAATAAATCTATAAGCTGCTGATTTAGGAACTTCGGCAATGACATAATCACCAGCTTTTAGCTTCCAAATCGATTTCCAGTCTTCTTCAGTAATGTTTGATATAGTCTCTACATTCGCTGCATAACCATTATTTAGTACATCTAATAATTCTTGCACAGACTGTGCTTCAAAAGGCTTATACATACTTGGAAAATCAAAATACGCTCCTGACAATGCTTCCTTTATCCAGTTGTGTAGTTCGACTATATGACTTGCTAATTGTATTAACGACATAGATTTTTCGTGAGGTTTATAGGAAAAATGTTCTTCCTTTAATCTCGACAAAAGTTGTCTTGTGTTTTCAGTTTCTCTTTCGATTTCAATTAATTGTGCTTTATTCATTTCTTCCTCCTTTTATATATTATTTAAATCTAACTAATATTCCCAATATTTATGATTTACTAAACCTCTATTCAATCTTCAAAACTCTATATACGCAAAACAGCCTTAGTACATAATGTACTAAGGCTGTTGTATAAAAAAAGGCACCGACCTACTCTCCCACCTGTTACGGCAATACCATCGGCTCGGGCGGGCTTAACTTCTCTGTTCGGAATGGGAAGAGGTGAACACCGCCGATATAGGCACCCAAAGATCT
>NZ_VIQM01000096.1 GCF_008520265.1 Sphingobacterium cavernae | reverse complement strand
GACCGCTTTTTCATCGTTTTAAACAAAATATTGAAATATTATGAACTTGTAGCTCACACAGTGGATAAACACTGACAAATTCCTGTCAAACTAAAAAAGGCCGCCTCAATTATTTTGAGACGGCCTCGTTTTTTTGTTGCTGGCACTTATTTATTAAATTTCAAAAAACAGGATTTTCACCCTTTTTCATTCCCCTATATATCACTAATTTTAAATCACTAACCCTAATATTTTATTACATTAATGTGCGATAAAAATATAAAATTACTTGATTTTATATTTTATACACTTGATTCACAGCTGTTTGATTTTTTGTTTTGTATGGTTTTGCAAAAACAGGCTACCAATTAAAAGATAATTGTTCTTGCTCTGCTTTATCAATAATCCAGTCTTTTTCCAGATTTTCTAAAAATCTCATCAAATTAATGTAATTGAAAAGATGGATTTTACAGAAGCTGACCAAATTTGAAAATGCCCAATTACGCTTTAGCCTCTTCTTTATCACAGCAAAACAAAAGATTCACTATCAAAACGCAATAAATCTTTATCTTGATTGCATTTTCATTATCTCCCAAGAAATACTTCAACGGAAAATTCTGTTTCAACTGTTTGAACAATAACTCTATTTGCCATATTATTTTGTACAGAGCCGCAATAAGATCGGCACGCAGTTCAAATAAATTTGTTAAAAATTCAAATTCTCGTTTGTTTGCCCGGTCATAGAATGTCACTTTTCTCAATCTTAATTTTGATATTTCTTTGCCTTTTTTACTTCAATTTCAATGATTTCATCTTCTAAAAACGCCATTATGGATCCGTTCTCCAATATCTAGTTTTTCAATACTTCGGTACGAGGCATTGTCTTTTATCCGAGTTACAAATCCTGTTTTTTGAGTTGTAAAATGCTCAAAAGCCTTGTAATCATTGTATCCTTTGTCAAAAACATAAACGGTGTTTTCATCACATTTTAATTTCTCTAAAAAATTATGATCGTGTATTTTAGCTTCGCTGAACCAGACCAAACTCGGTACCATTTCATCCGCATTGACAACGGCGTGAACCTTGACCCCTCCTTTTCTTTTTCCACTTTTGGGATTTCTGCCAACGCACTCCATAATGTACTTGAACTAGCTAATTATTGAACTATCAAAAATCTTTACTTGCTTTTTTATGATATCTTTAATCCGGCTGTCCGATAAAAAACCACCATATTGTTTTAATAATTGATGATAAATATTATCAGAAAACTAAAACATCTCTTTTCTTGTTTGCATCAGATAAAGTACTTCTTTTCGGAATATGATTTAACTGAAAACCATTCGTTTTTCCTGACAGAGCAAGCATTGCGCCGGATATTTCTCGAAGTAATGTGCACTTTGAGAATGAACAGAAAAGCATACTTATCAAATGGTCTTTCGTCCTAAATCGTTTTGTATAACCATCTGAATCACTTTTTTTGACTTCTTTTCTTATCAAGAATCGTCTATTAAAGAAATCAGCTGTCTGAAAAACAGATTTACTCGAAAAATAAGTACTTTTACCCATCGTATTTTGTATGTCCAAACACAAATTTACGATTCATTTAAAGAAGCCATTAATTTGGCTTCTTTTTTATCGGACAACAATGAAATATAAATACAATAATTAAATTTTTAGGGCTATATTTAAAAGTTGGTTAGCATATAACCAGCTTTTATTTTTGTAGGAGAATTAGTAGAGTTAGCATGGCGCAAAATATCGAAAATAAGTTTTTAAAAGAAAGTTCAGCCAAATCCTTTGATCTTAGACACCGCGAGATTATTTCCAATAATATTGATAAATATAACGTGGCTCTCGAAAAGGGAAAAAGTAAGTTTTTCGATTTAGAAAACTCTAAAAAGAAAGCGAATCTAATTAAATGGCGCACTATTGAGAACTTAGATAAATATTTGGTTGACTTTGAAGCTAATTTTACGGCAAATGGTGGAAAAGTAATTTGGGCTGATAATGCAGAAGAAGCTCAACAAGAGATTTGGAAGATTTTCGAAAAACACAATGCCAAATCGGTAATCAAATCCAAATCCATGGCTACCGAAGAAATTGAATTAAATCATTTCTTAGAAAAAAAAGGCATTGAACCAATAGAAAGTGACTTAGGTGAATATATCATTCAACTATTGGATCACAAGCCCTATCACTTCGTGACGCCCGCCATGCACCTCAGCTTAGAAGAAATAGCCAAACTTTTCCATGCGAAATTCGAAACCCCGTTAGATGCTACTGCTGAACAATTAACGATGAAAGCGCGCGAGCTGCTACGTGAAAAATATACAACAGCTGAAATTGGAATTTCTGGGGCAAATTTTCTCGTGGCAGATACAGGAAGTATTGCCATTACTGAAAATGAAGGAAACGCGCGTTTAACGACCACATTTCCAAAAGTCCATATTGCAGTAGTGGGTATAGAAAAGGTAATTCCAACAATGATGGATTTGGATTTGTTTTGGCCATTATTGGCTTCACATGGAACAGGTCAAAACCTTACCGTTTATAATACTTTGCTGAGTGGCCCAAGACAAGAAGGAGAAACTGATGGCCCAGAAGAAATGTATGTCGTACTTTTAAACAATGGTCGCACAAATGTCTTAGAGAAAAAAGATCAGCGACAAGGATTATATTGCATACGCTGTGGCGCGTGTCTTAATGTCTGCCCTATTTACCAAAATATAGGAGGTCACACGTACGAAACAACTTACCAAGGACCTATAGGCTCTTTAATATCGCCTCACCTTAACGGAATGAAAGAGTTTAAACATCTTTCATATGCTTCTAGTCTATGTGGAAAGTGTACAGAAGTTTGCCCTGTAAATATTGATATCCAAAAAATGCTTTTGCTAAATAGACGTGATTCTGTACAAGAGAACCTAGCTCCTGCTTCCGAACAACGGCTGTGGAAAGGTTTTACTTTTGGTATAAAGAAGAGAAAATGGATTGATTTCTTTGGCGGAAAGTTTAAAAATTTCTTAATGCGTAATTTCTTCAAGAAAGCTTGGGGCGAAAACCGTGATTTACCTCAATTTCCAGATAAATCTTTCTCGAAACAATATAAAGAGCAACAAAAGAATAAGGATAAATAAAAGGCAATGGCTTGTCATTTTGAAGATTGGAGAAATCTAAAAAGTTTCACGAGATGCTCATTCCATCTAAGATGATGTGAACTACCCATTTGCTAAAGACAAATGGGCTTCGGGCTTCACAGACTTGTGCTTTGTTGCCAAAGTCTTATTTGAGTCTCCGCCCGTGTAATCGCCAGTTCCTGACGATATTATTTTTAAT
>NZ_VIQM01000095.1 GCF_008520265.1 Sphingobacterium cavernae | reverse complement strand
TAGAAGGAAATTCTCTCCGTAAAGGAAAAATATAAGAGGTTTATAAGTTTTTTTTGATATAATTGCAGCATCTTAAAAGTGGCACAGTTTGACCGAAAACACTGGCACTATCCCTCCGAAATACCCAATCAATTGCAATTTTTCTCAGCTTTGGATCCTCTTCATTGCTTGCGATATTTCCAAGTTCGATTTGGTCTGTTATCTTTTTTATTGCAATTTTTCTCAACTTTGGGTCCTCTTCATTGCTTGCGATATTTCCAAGTTCGATTTGGTCTGTTATCTTTTTTATTGCAATTTTTCTCAACTTTGGGTCCTCTTCATTTCTTGCGATATTTCCAAGTTCGATTTGGTCTGTTATCTTTTTTATTGCAATTTTTCTCAACTTTGGGTCCTCTTCATTTCTTGCGATATTTCCAAGCTCTATTTGATCTGTTACATTAAAACTTTGTCCATTTATTTTTGTAAAAAAGAATAAAAAATTAACAGTAAATAATAAGTAAAAAAAATGTTTCATAATTTATAATATTTTCATAATTGGTATACACGAGAAATACTAATATACAAAAAATATCCTCAATCAATTTCTATAAATACATGTATATAAGGATAATACAGAAGCTTTACGTGATGACCCTGAACGCTCAGCGTCGATTCTAGGTCGTATTCCGGCAGGAAGATGGGGTGAGCCTGAAGATTTTAAAGGTCCAGCAGTATTCTTGGCTTCTAAAGCTTCAGATTATGTACATGGCACGATTCTAACCGTCGATGGTGGTTGGATGGGGAGATAATAAGAAAGACTGAGCCCATGCTCAGTCTTTCTTATTATAAATATAATCCCTTTTTGTCGATAAATTCTAACACCTTATCCGGTATAAAAAACTTAATATTTTTATTTTCTTTAATCGCTTTGCGAACGAATGTTGAAGACAATTCCATCACGGGCGTATCTGTCATTGTCACCGAAGGATGATTTTTTAAGTCTCCACCATCATATCCAGGTCTTGGATATACGATGATGTGATAATCACGAAGTATGATATCTGCATTTTTCCATTTTAGCAAACCGGCAAGATTATCTTCTCCCATTATCAAGACAAAATCATTATTCGGATACTTCTCTTGCAAATAAACCAGCGTATCGATAGTATAAGATGGTTGCGGTAAATTGAACTCTATATTGCTTGCACGTAGTTTTTCTAAACCTTCAATAGCCAAATTGACCATCTCTAGTCTGTCGTACATATTTCCCAAAGACTTCTTCTCTTTGAAAGGATTTTGTGGGGATACTACAAACCAAACTTCATCGAGTTCGGTAAAATTAGCCATATAATTGGCAATGATTAAGTGCCCTATATGTATAGGATTAAACGAGCCAAAAAATAAACCAATTTTCTTATTTGCCATTATTTAGAAAGAAAATCTAACACCAATTTTTCAGCCTCAGCTTTAGCTTCTTCTAGCTCAAAATTGTTTAATATAACATCAAATTTATCTGCAAAACTTAATTCATGTTCCGCCTTCGCAAAACGCTCTTGCAACTTCTCTTCCGAATCTGTTCCTCTACCTGCTAAACGCTCTTTCAAAACTTCCAAAGAAGGCGGATTAACAAAAATAGCCAGTGCTTGTTCTGGAAATTTAGAACGAAGGCGTAAACCTCCAACCACATCGATATCAAAGATTACGTGCTTGCCTAAAGCCCAAATACGTTCTACTTCCGAACGCAATGTGCCATAATATGTACCCGCATAAACCTCTTCAAATTCGATGAACTCTTGCTTTGCTACTTTGTGTAGAAACTCTTCTTGAGATATGAAATAATAATCTTTACCATCTACTTCCTCGCCACGAGGAGCACGCGTACTGGCTGAAATAGAGAACTCAAACTTGTCACTATACTTGCTCAGCAAATGTCTTACAATAGTTGTTTTACCAGCCCCAGAAGGCGCCGAAAAGATGATTAGCTTTCCGCTCATGTTTCTTATAGTACGTTTAGTAGTTGTTCTTTGATTTTTTCTAATTCTTCTTTCATACGAACTACGATTTGCTGTATGTCCGCATTATTTGCTTTGGATCCCAATGTATTAATCTCACGACCCATCTCTTGTGAAATGAAACCTAATTTTTTACCATTAGAATCTTCCGAATTTAATGCCTTGATAAAGTAATTACAATGGCTTTTTAACCTTACTTTTTCTTCAGTGATATCTAATTTATCGATATAAAAAACAATCTCTTGTTCGAATCTATTCTTATCAATATTCTCTTTACCTATAGCATCTTCCATATATTGATTTAGACGTTCGCGAATCAAAGGAATACGATCACCTTCTACAGATTCTACCTCCGCCATATAAGCCAAGATTAGGTGCACACGTTTTTCCAAATCACCTTTCAATACTTTGCCTTCGTCTGCACGAAATGCATTGAATTTCGCTACAGCATTATAAAAGGCGTCCAACAACACTTTGCCTTCTTCTTCATCCACTTCATCATCATTCGTCGAAATTACCTCCGGCATATTAAGAGCCAAGCTAAATAGGGAAGAAGATTCTTCACCTACTTCCGAAGCAATATCTTTTAATTGATTGTAATACTTCTTGAGTAATTCCGCATTGATCGAGGACGCTTTTGCAGTTTGATCGGCGTATTCTGATGAAATCATAACATTGACTTTGCCACGCTCGATAAGCTTACTGCATTCGCCACGAAGCGTCAATTCTTTATCGGATACGACTTTGGGAAGACGTATACTTAGCTCCAAAAATTTAGAATTAAGTGATTTTATTTCGACAGTGTATTTAACCTTCGCATTCTCTTGCGTGCCAACACCATAGCCAGTCATTGATTTTATCATATGCAAAGGTAGGAAAACTATGACTAAAAGTAAATAATTTAAGAATAGGCTTTATCTAGAGTTTTTAGCTCTAAAATATTCTACAATTGGTGGCACTAAAGAAATTCCAATTATAGCTAATACGACTATTGAAAAGTTCTTTTGAATAAAATCAATTTGACCAAAGAAATAGCCAGCGAAAAGGAATAATGAAACCCAAATAATTCCTCCGATAATATTGTATTTGCCAAAGTGACTATAACTCATTTTACTGATACCAGCCACGAATGGAGCAAATGTTCGTACAATGGGGACAAATCGTGCATAGATAATCGTTTTGCTACCATGCTTAGCATAGAAGTTTTGCGTCTTTTCTAAATAGGATGGTTTGAATACTTTAGCATTCTCTTTGAATACACGACCGCCAAAGTGCTTACCGATTTCATAATTCACAAAATCACCAATAATAGCCGCAGCTATTAACAACAGCAACATGATCATTATTTGCAAATCCGTTTCTGGTTTTGCTAGTAATGCGCCCATCGTAAATAACACAGAATCGCCAGGTAGAAATGGTGTCACAACCAAACCAGTCTCAGCAAAGATGATCAAGAACAATATTAAGTATGTCCAATATTGGTAATCATTAACAATACTTACCAAATGCACATCAATATGAAGTATAAAATCGAGTAAGCTGTTGATAATTTCCATAGTGTAGTGAACTACCCATTTGCTAAAGACAAATGGGCTTCGGGCTTCACAGACTTGTGCTTTGTTGCCAAAGTCTTATTTGAGTCTCCGCCCGTGTAATCGCCAGTTCCTGACGATATTATTTTTAAT
>NZ_VIQM01000094.1 GCF_008520265.1 Sphingobacterium cavernae | reverse complement strand
AAAACAGGTACTCTTTTGCTCATAAAACAATCTGATTGCAGCTTAAAGATATGAAAATCAGGTGATTAAAGCAAATAATATGAGTGATAAAATACAAAAAAGAGGCTGCCTATTTTGAGACAGCCTCATCCTATTAGATAGTATCTTGTGTTATTCTATTTAAACAATTCCAAAGCTTTCTTGATACGCGAAACCACTTGTTCTTTTCCTAATAATTCAGTGATCAAAAAGACATCAGGACCAAATTTACCTCCTACTAGCATTATACGATATGGCATCATCAATTCACCGATTTTCATCCCAGATTCAGCAACTTTACCCTTGAAGAATGGCTCTAATGATACAGCTGTCCAATCCGTTTGATTTCCAAATTCTGAAATAATATTTTCAAAAAATGCTGTCTTATCTACATTCCACTTAGGTTTTACTGCGTCGACATCGTATTGTGTAGGCTCTTCAAAGAAAAATGATGCTTGACCCCAAAAGTCCGATACGTAAGTTAATCTTTCTTTTACAGCTGTCAATACGGTAGTTAAATATGCTTCATCAATAGTAGAAACATTATTTTGTGCTAGGACTTCCTGGATTTGAGGCAATAATTCCGCATTATCCGCTTTCTTAATCCACTCGTGGTTGAACCATTTTGCCTTCTCAAAATCAAACTTAGCACCGCTCTTACTAATGCGATCTACTGAGAATTTAGAAATAAGCTCTTCAATTGAAAATAATTCTTGCTCGGTTCCATCGTTCCATCCCAAAACACCTAGCATATTTACAAATGCTTCTGGCAAGAATCCCAATTCACGAAAACCTTTGGTCAAGTCTCCTGATTTAGGGTCTGTCCAATTCATCGCATACACAGGGAATCCCAAACGATCGCCATCACGCTTACTTAATTTACCATTTCCATCAGGTTTCAATATCAACGGCAAATGCGCCCATTGCGGTTCTTGATCTTTCCATCCTAAGTATTCCCACAATAACAAATGTACTGGAGCAGAAGGCAACCATTCTTCGCCTCGGAAAATATGCGAAATCTCCATAGCCTTATCATCTACAACGACAGCTAAGTGATACGTAGGCATCCCATCAGCCTTTAATAATACCTTGTCGTCGATCAATTTCGTCTCAAAAGAAACACGACCACGAATCATATCATCAAAAGACACAACTTCGTCTTCTGGCATCTTGATACGAATCGTATGAGGTGTGCCCGCATCTAGCAAAGCTTTTGTTTCTTCAGCCGAAAGACTCAAAGAATTACGCAAGCTCATTCTATTCTCGTGCGAATACCTAAAATTAGGATATAATTGACGCTGCGCATCCAATTCCTCCGCAGTATCGAAAGCATAATAAGCACGTCCATTAGCCACCAATTGCTCAGCATATTGACGGTAGGAAGGTTTGCGTTCACTTTGGCGGTATGGTCCGAATGCACCGGGCTTTGAAGGGCTCTCATCAGGTGAAATACCACACCATGCAAGACACTCGTTAATATATTCTTCAGCACCAGCTACAAAACGTGTCTGATCTGTATCTTCTATTCTTAAAATAAATTCACCTTGGTGATGTCTAGCAAATAAATAATTGAACAAGGCAGTTCTTACACCACCCAAATGCAATCCTCCTGTAGGACTCGGCGCGAAACGCACTCTTACTTTTTGTTGTGAACTCATTCCACAAAATTACTTATTTCTCATTTAATAAATGAATTAGAAGTTCGCTAGCTGGTCAAATAAACTTCAAATGTTGAATAAAATACTTATTTTGTAATAGTTTTAAATCTGGCATGAACCCATATCAATACAATTCAAAACAAGCCTGGAAAATACTATTGCTGATTTTTGCAGCTTTGATCGGAATCGCATCGCTATTATATAGCAATTATTTAGTCAAAAGTCTTTCTAAATCCGAACGAACTAAAGCTGAGGTTTGGGCAATGAGTACACGAAGTATTATGACCATGCCCGATGTCGATGATGAGTTTATCAGCTTCGTGTATGCTGTACGAGATAGCCTTACTCTACCAGCTATTATAACTGATGAAAAAGACAATATTATCTTTTGGCGTGATTTGGATTCTACCAAAACAAATATACTGTTAGAAGATTCCTTAAAGACTAATGTGGTTTATGACCCCCACTATTTCCAAAAAGAGTTAAACCATATGAAACGCGCTCATGCCCCTATTCATTTGACTTTAGAAAATGGCGAAAAATGGTCTGTCTATTATCATGAATCCAAAGCTTTACGCAATCTTCGCATATTTCCCTATATACAACTTTCTCTAATCGCTATTTTCTTAATATTCGCATATTATGTGTTCAATTCGATACGTAAATCCGAGCAAAACTTAGTCTGGGTGGGAATGGCAAAAGAGGCTGCGCATCAATTAGGGACTCCCATATCTTCTTTGATGGGTTGGATTGAACTTATCAAAATGAAATTCGATGCAGAAGATGACCAAGTTGTCAACGAAATGGAAAGAGATGTTACCCGACTAGAAATTGTTGCTGATCGATTTTCCAAAATAGGGTCCAGACCAATACTTACCAACCATAACGTTTACGAGGTAATAGATAACTTTGTGCAATATTTTAAAATACGTACAAGTGAAAAAATAACATTTCAACTTACAGGTGACAACCATGTAGAAGCAAAAATGAATGTGCCATTATTTGATTGGATCATCGAAAATTTACTTAAAAATGCTGTCAATGCCATTGATACCGAAGGAAATATAACCGTCGATATTAAAGAAAATATTGCGAAAGAGGAAATTTTTATTGACATTAGTGATACTGGTAAAGGAATACCGAAATCCAATTTTGAAGCTATTTTCCAACCCGGATTTACCACTAGACAACGTGGATGGGGTCTAGGGCTTAGTTTGACCAAAAGAATGGTGCGCTACCATAGAGGTCATATTTTTGTGAAAGAATCCGAAATCGGAAAAGGCACGACATTTAGAATAATACTTAAAAGTAATTTAAATTATGAACCTACTCAAGTCTGACGATTATCCTGCTATTTACGAAGATTATATTGAAAATGTACATGGTGATGTACTAGAAGAACTCAAGAACCAACTTGAATCATTCCCAACATTCATAACTAATATTCCAAAAGAAAAAGAACTATACAGTTATGCTGAAGGTAAATGGACTGTAAAAGAAATTCTCTGCCATATCATCGATACCGAACGTGTAATGTCTTATAGGGCATTGCGTTTCGCGCGAAATGATATGACAGCTTTGGCTTCTTTTGAACAAGACGAATTCGTCACTTTTGGAAGGCACAATGAACGCGAAATGGAAAGCATTATTGAAGAATTTGTTAATTTACGTCGGGCAAATATTGCTTTATTCAAAACATTCAACGAAACTGAGCTTTCGCGCAAAGGTATGGCCTCTGACAGATTAATAAGCGTTTTGGCTTTTATTTATGTTATTGCTGGACATTTAAATCACCATAAATTCATTCTGCAACAAAAATATCTTAATGAAAAATCATGATTTGGAGCAAGGAACATCATTTAGAAGACATTAATGTGTTGTTTTCTCGCTATATGACTGGTTTTTGGATATCAGAGCTAGCAAGATTACACCAGAATCACTACATGCAAATATGCCTATAACTGAAAAAGTATTGCAGCCCTACGGTATATTGCATGGCGGTGCATCGGTGGTCTTAGCGGAATCGGTCGGAAGTGTTGCCTCCGCATTAATTATTAATAAGGATACACACAATGCTGTTGGGATAGAAGTCAACGCGAATCACCTTAGACCAGGCAAATTAGGTAGTAATTTGGAAGCGAATTGTACTCCAATTCATATTGGTCGAAGTACACATGTGTGGGATGTGAACTACCCATTTGCTAAAGACAAATGGGCTTCGGGCTTCACAGACTTGTGCTTTGTTGCCAAAGTCTTATTTGAGTCTCCGCCCGTGTAATCGCCAGTTCCTGACGATATTATTTTTAATC
>NZ_VIQM01000093.1 GCF_008520265.1 Sphingobacterium cavernae | reverse complement strand
TTCAAGCGGATGATGAATAAATGGAAATCATCATTTTTTGTCTTTATTCAAAACCTGTTTATCCAACTCTATTGTTGCAGGTTAAATTGGATAATCGGATCAAAATAGCTTTTTAAGGCTTGACTATCTAAATGATTTTAATTATCAAGGTGGATTTGATCAGGAGGAGTTGAATCTAATATTTGAGACTATGTCAAATAATTATTTTGCTTGGGTAAGTGGTTTTTCTGTTGCTGCAATGGCTAACCCAGAAAATCCTGAATTGGCAGAAAATTTCGCATCAACACTTAAAGCGATTAGACCTGATATTGCACAATCTGTAGCGCGGGTTATATTTCAGTCAGATTACCGTAAAGAATTACCAAAATTGGATAAGCCCACATTAATTATACAGGCACAAGGAGACATTGCTGTGCCTTTGCGTGTTGCAGAGTATATGAACGATAATATTCCAAATAGCAAATTGAAAGTCGTAAATGCTTTTGGACATTTTCCACATATGAGTGCTCCAGAAGAAATCATTAAGGAGATTAAACTATTTATTTAATATTTTGAATAAGCTGAGTGATATAGATTGGAATTATGAAGCGGTTAGTTTTTTAACTGGTTTGTACCCAATTAAGAAGAAAACAGATTATAAGGATGTTTTATGTGAATCTACGAATCTGCTTAAAATGCATTCGCAGGCTAGGATAGTTTCATTTGTAAGAATTGAAGACAATATAACTGCACGTATAGAATATAGTACCTCAAAAGAACTTCTAAACAATTTGTTTGATGTTCAGCTAATTCTTGACTTTCTTGCGCAAGAGGATATTGTCATGAATGTTGATTTTTTGAATCAAAAGGAACAATCTGAAGTCGTTGTTTTTTTACCATTACAGGAAAAGGGGCTTAGAGGGGGATTTCTGCTAACGGTGGAGCAGTCTCTTTCTTTAGACATATCGTATAAGAGTTTTTTAAATTCTTTGCACCAAGGGCTTAAAGATACGTGTTTCACTATTCAGAAACATTTAGTGATTGAAGAGTTCAGCACGCGTTTCAATACTATTCTTGAAACTATTCCTCAAGGAATTGTTTTTGTTGATGATGGTGGTAAGAATGGGTGGGTGAATAGAAAGGCTTCTGAAATTTTAGAAATCCCAAAAGGAAAAAACAGTCCTATTGCTATTGCTCAAGCAATGCAAAAACTAAAAAGTACTGCTGTAAACAAAGAAGAAATTAATCAGGGTGGGTTGCGATTATTTAGTTCCTCTGGTCAAAAAATTGACGATTGGAAGTGGATTTTTGGTGATCCAGTAAGTTTAGTGCTTAATGTCACTTGTGTTCCTGCCGTTTCTCAAAACGTAAAAGGACGTATGTGGGTGTTCACAGACTTCACATTTCAGTATTTGGCGCAAATCCAATTACAAGCGCTATCTGAAGAATTAGAACAAAAAAGAAAAATTTCCGATCTACAAAACAAAGCAAAATCAGAATTTTTAGCTAACATGAGTCATGAAATCCGTACTCCACTTAACGGTGTGATTGGGTTTGCAGATCTGTTGCTTAAAACAGAATTAAATGACACACAATATCAATACCTAAACTATATTAGAGATTCTGGAAATATACTTCTTAGTGTGATAAACGATATTCTTGATTTTTCTAAAATAGAATCAGGAAAATTGGAACTTTTTATCGATCGCTATAACGTTTATGAAGTTATTAATCAGATTGTAAATATTATTCTTTATCAAGCGCAACATAAAAATTTAGAGTTGTTATTAAACGTAGAACAAGGTTTGCCTCAGGATATCTGGATTGATGAGGCGCGTTTAAAGCAAGTGTTAGTAAATATGCTTGGAAATGCTGTTAAGTTCACTCCAGAAGGTGAGGTTGAGCTTTCTGTAAAGAAAATCCATATGAATGAAGAAACCATTATTTTGCGTTTTTCTGTTCGCGATACGGGAATTGGTATACCTTTGGAAAAGCAGCAACGAATCTTTGATGCTTTTACTCAAGAAGATAGTTCGGTAAGCAAAAAATACGGAGGAACAGGCTTAGGTCTAACCATATCTAATAATCTATTAAAATATATGGGTAGTAATCTAAAGCTTGAGAGTGAATTAGATAAAGGGTCTATTTTTTATTTTGATATTGAAGTACGATATGAGCAAAATTTGGTACAAGTAGAAGAAGAACTGAATGTTGGTCGGGTTTTAATTGTTGATGACAACCAGAACAATAGGACCATTCTTAAACATATGTTAGAGTATAAAAATATCACTTGTGTTACGGCAGCTAATGGTATAGAAGCTATTCAGCTTTTAATTAATGGAGAGTTTTTCGATACTATCTTAATGGATTACCATATGCCAATACTTTCAGGGCTTGAAACTATAGATAAGATGAAAGAGATTTTTAAACAGAATAATAGACCTGTGCCTCTTTTGGTATTACATACTTCCTCGGAAGAACATGATGTTATATCAGCATTCAGAAAGAATGAAAATTCGCATTGTTTACTCAAGCCAATTAAATCTGATGAATTATATAGAATACTTGCTAAAACCTCTCAGAGCGTTAAAACTAAAAGAGAAGAAGATTTTTCGATAAACAGGGATCTGTCAATTTTTGAACAACCTATAAATGTCTTATTGGCTGATGATAATCCGGTTAATAGGGCTTTGAATCACAAGATGCTAGAGATGTTAGTTCCTGGTGCGAGACTTCTGCAAGTGAGTGATGGAAAACAAGCTGTTGAAGCATGTGAGAAGGAGATTTTCCAACTCATTTTAATGGACGTACAAATGCCTATTATGGATGGCTATGATGCTACGAGACATATCCGTTTATTGCCAGGATATCAAAATATACCAATTATAGCGGTAAGTGCAGGAAATGTCTCTGGCGAAATGGAACGATGCGTTAGGGCGGGAATGAACGATTTTTTGTCCAAACCATTTACATCAAAGGATATGTTAAAGGTTCTTCAGGCTAATATTGGCCTTGGCGGGGATGAATGATTGATTTAATCAAGAGCGGTAGAAATATTACAGCGGAAGTTGTCAACTAAGTCAATTTCTCTCTTAGACTAAATGCGCTTTAAATTTAAGTTGATTTTTCTATGATGTATGTAATTCAATGATTTTCCAATTTTGTGGTAGATGCATTATATCCATCCTTCGCGTAAGGCTTTCGAGCCTAATTCGACAAAGGATTTACAGTTTGATTTTCGGAGGATATTTTTACGATGAACACTCACTGTATATGGGGATATGTATAGTGCAGAAGCGATTTCGAGTGTGGTTCTGCCTAACAGAACCAATTGGATTATTTCTTTTTCTCTTGTGGTAAATAAAGAAGCTTCAGGTGTTTTTTGTTGGCCATAAGGAGTTAATACATTATAGTATGAAGGTTCACCATCTAATCCTAAGAAAGAAAGGTTGATTGCCTTTTCTTCTGTTTTAAGTTGAGTTATATCGGTGTGAACCCCTAGTACTCTTACCACAGCTCCATCCTCATTGGTTTGAATGGTGCTTACTTGTTGCAATATCCATTTGTATGAGCCATCTGCACAGCGTAAGCGATAATCGTAATTCACCTTGTATTTCAATACCTTATCAGGCTTGAGTTTCGAAAAAAAATTTGTTACTTCTTGCTCATACATTACAAAACGGGATTTATCATCGGGATGTATGTTATTCATAATGTTTTCAGGATTAAAGTTGCTTAAAGACCATCCTAATACATTCTTTAAGCTCTCACTCACAAATTCTATTTCTATATTGCCAACATTAAAGATATAATAATAATATGCCTCGGGGTGAAGTCGATCTAAAAGCTTCTCATAAATTTCGAGCTGAAATGTATAAGGTAAATTAGCTTCGGGCGCATATTTTGCAATTTCTTGCCAAGTTTGTTTTGCTTGATTGTATTTCAATAAATCCATAGGCAATTACTTAAATCAAATATCATAAAAATTTTCAATTATCACCTAAAGGGTGTGCTTTCGATTGAGAAAAATTTTTCTATGGATCTTCTGGTCAGTAAATATACTTAAGGTTCTTTCGGTTGCCCTGGGGTTAAGAAATTATCTTCTTTCGCGCGATTGCGAGTCTACAACACCTATGGTAGATCTTTCAATCTCTAACTTACCATCGAGCTTGCTTGTCGCCAAAATGCTTTACAGGGTGATTAAACTTTTCAATAATCTTTTATTAGTCAAAAGTCGCTGTCAGTCCATATGCTTATAACCTGAATTCGATAATTAAAAAGCGTACAATTGGTTAGTTTTTACCGTTTGATATTTGATTGAAGGTTTCTTAGGGAAGAAACTGTATGCTGCTAATCCAGCTAAGATATTTACGATAAAGT
>NZ_VIQM01000092.1 GCF_008520265.1 Sphingobacterium cavernae | reverse complement strand
GAATCCGCATCGCGCTTCTTCTTATATTTCGAGCATTACTGCTGTACTTAGCTTTTTTTTGTCTTCCCTTCGTTTCCGTCGGGACTGCAAAGGTAGAAACTTTATTTTAATCCGCAAATTTTATTTGTAGATTTTTTTTCGTTTTGTTTTTCCCGATTTCTCAGTTTAAACTGTCTCTAACCCCCGTATTTCATGTTCCGAAGAACCGTTCCTCCCTTGCGGAGTGGTGCAAAGATAGGAACATTTATATATCACTTCAAAGCTTTAGCGTGAATTAATTTTCTAATTTGAGTTAACTCGCTGGAAGATTGAAGGATAAAATTGTATTATCCTTTGACCTAACTCACTTTACATAAAACAACATATTAGCATTAAAATTCATTGTTATTATCTATAATTTGATCATAATTCAGTACATTTATATGAAAAAAGAATTTACGACAGCATAAAATGAATAAAAAAGAACTATCATCACTAAATATCTTAGAAAACAATTTAGGAACCTCTACTGGAACCAATTGGTTTGCGCATGGAAAGGGTATCCAGTCGTCGTCTCCAACCAATGGTCTATATATCGGTACCGTAACCACTACCACCAGAGAAGACTACGAAAATGTACTACAAGAAGCGGAAAAAGCTAAACTAATTTGGCGCGACATCCCAGCTCCAAAACGAGGTGAAATCATTAGACAACTTGGAGAGAGATTACGAAAGGAGAAAGCAATACTCGGAAAGCTTGTTTCTTACGAAATGGGAAAATCCTATCAAGAAGGTCTTGGTGAAGTACAGGAAATGATAGATATATGTGATTTTGCGGTAGGCTTGTCGAGACAACTCTATGGCAATACCATCCATTCCGAAAGACCAGGTCATCGCATGTATGATCAATATCATCCGCTAGGCATCGTGGGGATTATTACTGCTTTTAATTTCCCGGTAGCCGTTTGGGCTTGGAATGCAGCATTAGCTTTAGTTTGTGGTGATGTCGTAATTTGGAAGCCCTCTGAAAAAACACCTCTTTGTGCAGTAGCTTGTCAACATATCATTTCGGATATTTTAAAAGAGAATAATTTGCCAGAAGGAATTTCATCTGTTGTGACAGGTGATGCTGAGGTCGGAAAATGGATTGCAAAAGATGAGCGCATTGCTTTGGTATCTGCTACAGGTTCTACGCGAATGGGCAAACAAGTAGCAGTTACAGTCGCTAATAGGTTAGGAAAGTCTTTACTAGAATTGGGTGGTAATAATGCTATAATAGTCACACCCTCTGCAGATTTGAAAATGACCATCATTGGCGCAGTATTCGGCGCCGTAGGTACGGCTGGACAAAGATGTACGAGCACAAGACGTCTGATTGTACACGAAAATGTATACGACAAAGTCAAAGAATCACTAGTTGAGGCATACAAGCAAATCAAAATTGGAGATCCATTGGATAGTAATAATCATATGGGACCTTTAATTGATATGGCAGCTGTCGCAAGCTACCTGGATGCTTTATCCAAAATTAAAGAGCAAGGTGGAAATATTTTAGTTGAGGGCAAAGTATTGGAAGGCGAAGGATACGAGAGCGGTTGTTATGTAACTCCAGTTATTGCAGAAATAGAAAATCACTTTGAAATCGTGCAGCAAGAAACATTTGCGCCTATACTTTATTTAATCAAATATAGTGGAGAAGTCCAAAACGCAATTGAATTACAAAACAGCGTAAAACAAGGATTATCTTCTGCAATAATGACAACGAACTTACGTGAATCAGAATTATTCTTAAGTCAAAATGGCTCAGATTGTGGTATTGCCAATGTAAATATCGGCACTTCAGGAGCTGAAATCGGTGGAGCTTTCGGTGGTGAAAAAGAAACTGGAGGTGGTCGTGAGTCGGGATCAGATGCGTGGAAAGCGTATATGCGCAGACAAACAAATACCATTAACTATACAAAGAAATTGCCATTAGCACAAGGAATAAAATTTGATTTATAATACACTAACCAAGATAAACTACATTATGAACAAGACTCATCACATATTAGCACAACATATATTGGCGGATGGCATGCCATTTACGATGGATTTGAGTAAATCGTATAAATCTTATGTGGTAGACACCGAAGGAAATGAATACTTGGACATGTTCAGCATGTTCGCATCTTCTCCTATTGGCTACAATCATCCCTATATTTTAGAAAACAGCAAACAACTCGAAGCAGCCGCTATCAATAAGCTAGCACTTTCAGATGTCTATACAGACAGTTATGCAGCATTTTTAGAAACATTTGAAAGAGTTGCTATTCCCAAAGAATTGAGCTATGCATTTTTTATCGATGGCGGAACATTAGCTGTTGAGAATGCATTAAAAGTAGCTTTTGACTGGAAAACGAGATTGAATTTAAGTATAGGAATACATCAAGAGGCTTCACAAGTCATTCATTTCAAACAGGCTTTTCACGGGCGTTCGGGTTATACGTTGTCTTTGACAAATACCAAAGACCCTCGTAAGTATATGTATTTTCCAAAATTCGATTGGCCGAGAATTATAAACCCAAAACTTACTTTTCCACTTACCGATGACAGCATCGTTGAAACCATCGAAATAGAAAAGCAGGCTATTGTGCAGATAAATGAAGTGATTGCTAAAAATTCTGCCGATGTCGCGTGTTTAATACTAGAATCTATTCAAGCTGAGGGGGGCGACAACCATTTCCGCAAAGAATTTTTTCAAGAATTGCGTCGTATTTGTGATGAAAATGACATCTTATTAATCCTCGATGAAGTGCAGACGGGGATTGGTATGACAGGTAAAATGTGGTGCTACGAACATTATGACATTATACCTGATATTATTGCTTTTGGTAAAAAGACACAAGTCTGCGGTATCTTAGCAAATCGTGAAAAGATTGATCGTGTAGAAAAGAATGTTTTTAAAGAATCGAGTCGAATTAATTCCACATTTGGTGGCAATTTGGTAGACATGGTTCGTTTTAAATTGATTTTAGAAGTTATTGAAAAAGAGAATTTAGTCGCTAAAGCCGAAAAATTAGGACAATATCTTATAGAAAAAATTGAAGAATTACTTAGTGAAAATCCAAATCTTTCAAATCCAAGAGGAAAAGGTCTTTTGTGCGCCTTTGATTTTGACACTGTAGAAAATAGAGATGCATTCCTCAAACGAACATTGGAAAATAAACTTCTTATTCTCGGATGTGGCGAGAAAAGCGTTCGCTTCAGACCGCATCTTACCGTAACAGTCGAGGATATTGACAAAACTTTTGAGCTGGTAAGAAAAAGTCTATAAGACAAATAAGTCGTTTAGTTTCTGAACTAAACGACTTATTTTATCATCCAACTTTGACTTTTTGATTACTTTATTCAAAGTATAAAGATTTAATTTTGCAACTCACTAAAAATGGGTATTTTCTATGAAGTTGCATCTTTATTTTCTGCTCTGTTTCCTACTCTTTTTAAGTTCTTGCAAAAGAAATTTTCAATACTCTGTATTAGAGGTAAATCCAATTGCTGAAAATCTCAATCCTAAAGCCATAGCAAATATTCAACAAAAACAAATTGGCGATACCTTGAAATTTTTGATTATCGCGGATACTCAAGTTTCATATGATGAATTGGAAGATTTTATAACTTATTCCAACGCTCGATATTCACATGATGAGTTAGCTTTCATTTTACATGCCGGCGACTTTACGGATTACGGCGCCAATTTTGAATATAACTTGTATTATGACGAAGTCAAAAAATCAAATTTTTCGATCGTAGGTACAATTGGAAATCACGATATGCTGGCGAATGGACGAACCATTTTCCGCAAAATGTTTGGCGAAGAGTATTTCTCTTTTGAAGTGAATGAATACAAAATTATAGCTTTCAATACCAATGCGAGAGAAGTGAATTTTAATAATCAACTTCCAAATATGAATTGGTTAACAGACGAAATAAACAACGCTGCTAACAAAAAAATTATTTACTTGTCCCATGTTTCGCCTTACACGTCCGATTTTGATCCCGACTTGAGACATAAATTTCAGCAATTGATTGAAAATCATCCCAATTCTCTGCTATCGATTCATGGACACACGCATAATTTTGACATGAAACAAGCTGAAGAAAATGAATTAGTCTACCTCACCGCACCAACAATCAACAAAAGACAATATGTCGAAGTAAAAATATTTGGCAAGACCATGGAAATAACTCAAAAATTCTATTAATGCGCATCATCTTAATCTTGCTATTAATCATTAGCTATAAAGTTTCGTCGGGAACATCAGCGGACAGTACGCGCTCTATTTGGAAAAGAATAATGCCGAATAGTATCAATATGCAATTCGCGGGAAATATCGGAATGTTTTCGGCAGGTGTCAACTATATTTCACTCAACAAACGTTGGGAAGGAAACCTTTCTTATGGTTTTGTTCCTGCTAAGTATAGTGATAATGGGATTCATTCCACGACAGTCAAAGTACGCTATATTCCGCTGATGAAATCCTATAACCCTTCAACTGAAGTCAAATGGGTAAATGTGGGGATGTGGTTCAATTATGCCTATGGTGAAAAATACTTTTACAAATTGCCAGTCTATTATGATGCCGGGTATTACTATTTTCCTACAGCAGCAAATTTGGGGTTGACAATAGGAGGTGAATTTAGACATGACAAATGGGCGATTTACTACGATTTCGGAACGACAGATAAACGTCTAATCAATTTTGTCAAAAGTTCGAGTGCGATTGATTTTCACGAGATCTGGAATATCAGCTTTGGTTTAAGCTATTATTTAAAGTGAACTACCCATTTGCTAAAGACAAATGGGCTTCGGGCTTCACAGACTTGTGCTTTGTTGCCAAAGTCTTATTTGAGTCTCCGCCCGTGTAATCGCCAGTTCCTGACGATATTATTTTTAATCCT
>NZ_VIQM01000091.1 GCF_008520265.1 Sphingobacterium cavernae | reverse complement strand
ACAGAGCCCCTAACAACGCTCAGCTCGACTGCCATGATCTTAAATGAATCATCAAATTTTCTATGCATCTCTACAAATTTAAAATTACTTATTAAATCTGTCTCGCACTAAAGGTAGCAACTCCAGTAGCAATTGCAGCTTCTAAACTAGAGAATGTAAGTTGATGTCTGTCTAAACCATTGATTATAGGCATAAAACCGTGAATTATGAATACCTTATGAATTTATGAAATATTAACTATATTTGAAAGGAGTTTGTGTACTTTTTTCACAGACTGACGTTACCCAACATAATAAAGAAATGGACAGCGTATAAATAAAACTATAAATTAAGTATTTTTGAGAAACACTAAAAAAATACAATTATGGGAAAAGTTTTGAAAATAAGCATCTTTCTAGCATTCTTTTCGATTACATTTTTTTCTTGCAGCGATGTAAGCAAAAAAGTTGACGAAAAGATGGAACAGTTACTAAAAAAAACAGAATCATTAGACTCATTGCTAAACCAAGAGGTCGATAAAGTTCTAACTCTCGATTCGCTAATCGATAAAGAACATCAAAAGGTAATAAAACTTGATTCACTTATACAGAAATCATCCACTAAACTTGATTCTGTAGTTAATAAAGTTACAAAACCTTTAAGCAAATAATTATTAACCAACTAAATACTAAAAAAATGAAATGTCCAAATTGCAAAGATGTAAATCTGGTTATGACAGACCGTAACGGAATAGAGATTGACTACTGTCCTGAATGCCGAGGTGTTTGGCTTGACCGCGGTGAACTTGATAAAATCATTGAACGGACAACTCAAAATCTTAAAATCCCACAAGACGATATGTTTCATGGCAAGCAATATCATTCAAGGGACAATGATTATCGTTACAAAAAAAAGAAAGGACTCTTAGGAGAGCTTTTTGACTTTTAAAAGTAATTCTATTGAATCTGTTTGGAAATAATTTATTTTTATGTCACAAGAGTTGCAAGTTAAAAATAGAGAATTAGTTGTCTTTTTGAAAAAAGATGATTTTTTTGACAATACATTATTAGAAAAAGTAAAAAAAATAATTAGTAAAATACCTGACAGAAATCTGACATTATCTGAAATAATAAACCTATTAGGAAACGACGGTTTATTAATATTTGCATCAATATTATCTATAATATTTCTAATTCCGGTATCAATACCTGGTTTCAGTACTGTATTTGGGATTTTCATCTTTTTTATAGGAATAAGTAATCTAACAAATAAAAGCTTATGGCTACCTTCCTCTATAAAAAATAAGTCATTTCCAGCCGAAAAGTTACGCATTGCTCTAAACAAAGGATTAAAGTGGTTCCATTATTTAGAAAAAATGAGTAAGCCGCATCGACTTAGTCTCCTTATATGCAACAAAATTGCTAGTACAATCAATGGTTTTTTGATTTTATTTGGTTCTATTTTGCTAATGGTACCATTGGGATTAATGCCCTTTAGTAATACTTTGCCTGCATTAATTATTCTTTTTCTATCAATAGGAATTATTCAGAAGGATGGAATTATAATTCTTCTTGGATATTTTTCCGTTTTGGGAGCTTTTATATATTTTGGATTATTTTTTTCGACTATAATTTTAGCTTTAAAAAAAATAGTTGAAAGCATTACATTGTAGATTTTTATTAACAACCATACATTATTATTCATCAAGATGTTGAAAAACGAAAGCGGAAAATGGCATGCCATTGACTATAAAGAGGTTCTTGAAAATTTCGAAAGTTCATTACAGGGGCTTGAATTGGAAGAAGTAAATAAAAGACGACAGAAGTACGGATTAAACGAACTTAAACGTAAAAATAAAGATGGAATTTTAAAAGTGCTTTGGCGGCAAATTAACAATCCATTGATTTGGGTTTTAATTGGTTCAAGCACGTTGGCTACCGCATTGGGTAAAATTACCGATGGAATGGTAGTGCTTGCCGTAGTGGTAGTAAACTCAATTATTGGCTTTATTCAGGAATACAAAGCAGGTAAAGCCATTGAAGCTCTAAGTAACATGGTTCCCGAAAATGCTACAGTAATTCGAAATGGCAATATAATAACCATACCTGTTTCTGAGATTGTTCCCGGCGATATTGTTCAGGTGGCTGCCGGCGACCGCATCCCTGCCGACATGAGGATAATACAGCAAAAAAACCTACAAGTAGAAGAAGCTGCTTTAACAGGAGAATCGGTGCCGTCTCAAAAAACTACCGAAGCTGTAACTCCCGATGCTGTAATTGGCGACAGAAAATGTATGGTATATAGTGGCACTTTAGTAGTTTCAGGCACTGCTACGGCAGTGGTTGTAAAAACGGGTATGGATACCGAACTTGGTAAAATATCCGATATGCTTAACGAAACCGTTGATTTAGATACGCCATTAACAAAAAAGTTAGGTGTTATTGGCAAATACTTAACCATTGGTATTGTTGCTATCACTGCAATTATTATGTTTATTGGAACATACCGTGCATTGGGGCAAGGGGTATTATTGTTCGATGCACTTAAAGAAAGCTTAATTTTTGCAATAGCTTTGGCAGTTGGTGCTATCCCTGAAGGTCTCCCGGCTGTTGTTACCATTTCCCTTGCCATTGGGGTACAACGTATGGCAAAACGAAACGCCATTATTCGTAAACTTCCTGCGGTTGAAACTTTAGGAAGTACAACTGTTATTTGCTCTGATAAAACTGGAACACTTACACGAAACGAAATGACTGTAAGTGAATTGTGGAACTATAACTATAGCATACAAGTAACAGGTGTTGGTTATCATAAAGCTGGTGTTTTCAAACAAAACAATGCTGAACTAGCAGCTTTACCCGAAGATATGTTGCTTTTGCTTAAAAAAGCTGTGCTTTGTAGTGATGCAAATGTGCTTTATACCGCAAACGAATACAGTATCTCGGGCGACCCTACCGAGGTTGCTTTGGTCGTTGCAGCTGCAAAAGCGGGGATTTCAATTGATGGTTTACGTCAGGAAATACCAAGAAAAGATGTTGTGCCTTTCGACTCTGAAAAGCAATACATGGCAACCCTTAACGACAATATTATTCTTAAAGGGGCACCAGAGGTTGTGCTAAAACGTTGTTCAACACATGTTGGTGGTGTAAACTTGGATACACAAAAGATTATTTCTCAAATAGAATTGCTTGGTTCGAAAGGGATGCGAGTGCTTGCCATAGCTCAAAAAACTCAAAGTAAAAGTGATGAAATATCGGTAGATGATATTGAAAACGGATTTGAGTTTATCGGCTTGATAGGTATGATTGACCCGCCACGCACCGAAGCAATCGAAGCTATAAAAGCATGTCATAATGCGGGAATAACAGTAAAAATGATTACTGGCGACCACCATGCCACAGCACGTGCTATTGGCATGGAATTAAACCTCTCGGCCAATGGGACTGTTGTAACAGGAGTGGATTTGTCGAAAATGAGCGATGCTGAACTTGATAAAACCATACAATCAACCAATATTTTTGCCCGTGTAGCCCCCGAACACAAACTTCGTTTGGTAAAAGCCTTGCAAAAAGCCAATGATGTTGTTGCAATGACCGGTGATGGCGTAAACGATGCCCCATCGCTCAAGCAATCAAATGTTGGTGTTGCGATGGGAATTACCGGAACTTCTGTGTCGAAAGAATCTGCAGACATTGTACTTGCCGATGATAATTTTTCGAGTATAGCAGCAGCTGTTGAAGAAGGGCGAAGGGTTTACGACAATCTGCTAAAGTCTCTCGCATTCTTGCTTCCAACCAACTTGGGACTTGCATTTATATTGATTTATGGCATTATATTCTTTCCTTTTAATCCTATAACGAAAGAACTATTGCTTCCTATGTTGCCAGTACAATTGTTGTGGATAAACTTGGTTGCAGCCATAGCATTGGCTTTGCCGCTTGCATTCGAAGTAAAAGAACCTAATGTAATGAACCGTCCCCCTCGTAAACCCGATGAAGCTCTTTTCAACGGATTTGTAACTTTTAGGGTGTTTTTTGTTTCGATACTTATGACAGTTGGAACTATCGTGCTTTTTAGCTGGGAGTACTCTTATTCACTTTCAACCGGAATGGCACAAACAGATGCGTTGGCTCGTTCCCAAAGTATAGCAGTAACATTTATTATATTTTTCCAAATATTTTATTTGATAAACTGTAGGTCTCTGAAAGAATCGGTTTTTAAAATTGGTCTTTTCAGTAATGGCTTTATCTTTTTGGGTATTGGGTCAATAATGCTTCTGCAAGCAATGTTTTTATACACCCCGTTTATGCAAAAAGTGTTTGGAACAGCGTCTCTCGATGGGAAAGGTTTATTTATTTCGTTTGTAGCTGGTTCATTGATTTTTGTTGTAATTAGTATCGAAAAATGGATTCTAAGAGAGTTGTTAAATAAAAAGAAAAAAGAGAGTTAATAATGTTTTAATAATGAATTTAAAAATAAAAAAATGACGTTGGGTAATCGAGTAGACGGCTCCGCCAGAAACTTACGGAGTGCGCCTCTCAACTTAGCGAAGCGATATCTTGAAATACCTATAAAAAATAAACACTTATTTCAAACACCACCGAGCGTACGGGTCACGTACTCGGCGGTTCGCAAAGAGATGGGTTAAGCTGTAAATGTAATTCGGTTAAGGAAATATAACCTCTTTTCTTCAAGCGTTGTAAAGTAATGGTAGTGCCTAAAATAGGACTTTGTGCTATTGCCCAACCACCTTTTCTCGTTCTGCTCCAAGCGTAGGCATGGTCTTGGTCTACACCTAATCGAATCAGGTTTTTCCTTTTCCTTTCGGGTTTTTTCCAATGATGCCAAATGCAGTAGCGCAGTCGGTTTCGTAGCCAACCGTCTAAATCGCTTAATTTACCTAAAATACTTGTGCCTTGAAAATAGTTTAACCATCCTCGTTGCACTTCTTTTATCTTGGCAATACGCTCTTCAAAGGTGGCAGGTGTAGTTTTTCGAGTGATTGTTTTAAGTCGTTCTTTTAGTTTCTTCCATGCTTTTTCCGATACAATGAGTTGGTATTGATTCTTGCTTCCTTTCTCGTACGTAGACACAAATCCAAAACCCAAAATTGTGAAGTTGATTGGTTTTCTAATCCCGCTCTTTTCTTCATTTATAGTTAATTTGAGTTTGTTTTTCAGAAACTTTTCAATTACCACTCTAGTAACCTGAATTCGATTATTAATTGTATTTAAAATTGCAATCATGGTGGTAAATGTTTATATTTAAGTATCTGAAATTCAAATATTTAACAATATACCAGACCATGATTACATACGATAAAGTTACCG
>NZ_VIQM01000090.1 GCF_008520265.1 Sphingobacterium cavernae | reverse complement strand
CGCTAGCATAGGGTTGAATTTGCAAGGTTTCTACACTAAATATACGGAATCTGGCAAATAAAAACAAGAGAATACGAAATTAACTATTTGAAATTCAGTTAAATAGACCCTTTTTAAGGGCTAACTAGATATCTTGGAGAAGCACCTATCAGCACTAATTTGGAGAAAAGATTTGGTCTTTTTAGCGTGGCAAGTATACCTATCATTCCACTCACAGAATGTGCTATGAGTATGGCATTTCTAACTTTATACGTTTCGCAAATAGCAATAAGATCTTCAGCATAAGGGCTAAGATTATTGTATTTATTTGGACTATATGCCTGGGGATCAGAGTTTCCACTTCCGACATTATCAAAAAGGATAAGCCTGTATTCAGACAGAAATGCCTGTTTAACGCCGTCCCATGCGCTTTGATCTGTCCCGAATCCATGAGCAAATACAATAGTAGGTCCACCTAAGTTACCTATTTCTACAACGCTGTTTTTATTCATTAGGTTTTATTTTATCATACCACCATTTAAAAAAGGCTACCGAACACAACCTGCAAAAACACAAAATCTACTAAGTTGTATAAAGTAAACTTAAATTAAAGGCTGCATAAATATAATAATTCCATCCAGATGTTTTTGATTAATAATTTAGATATCCACCCAGAACTCCAGATTTAAAATTGATATCATGTCAATTACAGCACCTAGCCTAAACCCGATATTATATATTAAGTCAAATAATGCTATCTTCTAGCGCAGTCTTAAATTTAGAATGAGCAAAGGGTAAAATAATCTACCTGCCATTTCAAAACAAAGATAATAAACGTGAATGTTAAGGAAATTTGAAGGTAGAAAATTAGACTTTTGCTAAAAAAGGTATTATTTCGAGAGCATTATATAAATAATATATTTATTGCTTTTCTTTAAAATTTAATGAACGAATAGCATTAATAGCAATAGTATTATCGTTTTCACCACCCCCAGCACCCGATACACCAAGGCTCCCAATTAATGATCCATCCTTAAAAATTGGCACGCCGCCACCCAATAAAAGCAATTCAGGTAAAGTATTTAAATTTTTGGAGTCCGGACTTGCTTCTGCTTTTTTCATTAATTCTAAACTTGAAGTTTTAGTAGAAAGTGACGTATATGCTTTACGTTGAGATGCCAATGTGTTATGGGGACCTACACCATTGCCTTTGAACAGCAACAAAACATTACCTGATGCGTCTAAAACTGCAATGGAAGCATTTTTACCAATTTTTTAGCTTCCAAATTTACTTTTCCCGCAATCTCAAGAGCACCAAATTGATTTAAACTAGTAAAACCTGTAGTTAGATTCTGGGCACTTAGCATAAACATAGGAAACATAAAACTAAAAACTAGAAAGCACTGTAATTTATTTTTTTTATAGCGTTAGATAATTTTTACAAAAATTAATGTTTTTTCAACCCACTTAAATTATTGATACCCCGAAATTAAGGGAAAGAAATCTATTAATGACCCAGTAAGCAAATAATGACAATTTATTTACTCTGCTATAAAGCTATTGTTTAGCCATTTGAGCTCGTTATAAGAGTGCATAAATTTCAACCTTAAATCTAAAATTTTTGATTGAGCATCAATCAATTTATTCTCTCGGCTATTAATTACAAATAAAGAACTCTCTCCATTTGCAAATCGCAATTCCTCTGCTTGCAACAACTTTTGATAATTCTCTATATTCCTTTCGGCAATCCTAATTTGAGAATGATAATTTGTAAGGTTATTTATATAATTAGTTACTTTGTTTTCTATTTCTTTAGCCTTATATTGAATTTCTAAAGAGTTTTGATATAACTTATGCTTTGCTATTTTATAATCTCCTTTTGCTTGTCGTAGAAAAATAGGCAGCTCAAGTTTCAATCCATACTGAAAATTGTCCTCAAACATGGGAAAAACTTCGGATCTGCGGTTCTGCTTATTTAAGTAATTATAAGTGAAATTAACTTTTGGTAACAAGCTTTGAAATTTTAAAGCCTTCTCACTGATCAGATAATTCTGCTTTCCTAAATAATAGCGTAAAGAGCCGTGGTCAAAAGTGGATTTTTCTCTAACATTTCTAATCAATACGGGGTATTCTTTATACACATCAATACTGCTTAAAGGCCTCTCAGGAATTAAACCGTCCAGAATATCGTAAGGCTGATTATTTTCTTTCCACAAAAACAGCGTTAATTCCTGGGTAGCTTTTAAAAAACGTAAATAAGCAGCCTGCTCATCTAACTGAAAACTTTGAAGCTGCGATATAGCTTCGGTCGTATCAATTGCAGCACGTTCTCCGTATTCTAGTGTTTTAAGAGTAAGGGAAACCCGCTTACGATTTACTTCTACAACTTCACTTTGCAGTTTAAGTAATTCATACTCTTTAACCCAGTTCCAATAAGTATTATCAGCTTCCAATAGCACTTCGTTTATTCGGATAATTTGTTCTGCTTTAGCCATGATCAAGCCCTCTTTAGCCTGATCAAGTATTGCCCTACGCTTATCATAAAGCAGATTCTGAAGCAAAGGCAACGTAACACCTACTTGATAAAGCTCACCTGGGGTTTCACTATTATTTAACTTATCTCCATCGATATAACTATACTTCCCCCTAATTTCTACACCATACCATACTGGAATACTTAAACTCGCATTACGCTCATTATAATAATTTACACCATCAATGGTTTTACTACCCATCTTCCCCTCAAGCACGGGATCAAATCCCCCTCTTGCACGCTGAAGATCAGCCTCAGCAATTTGATTTTCAATCGTATAATTAACCACTAGCGGATGATAACTTTTAACAGCGGCTATAAACTCCGTATAACTCAATTTAAGACCCTGAACGGACTGTCCTTTAAGTCTGAATTTAACGGAAAAAATTAACAGAAATATAATCGCAAATCTGCAAAGGATAATCATGTTCTAATTTTTTTTACTTTCTGTATTAACGACATAATAATCTGGTGGAAAACCATTTATATTTCGCCATAATTCATACCACACAGGAACGTCATTTAAGATAATTATTCCTTGAGCACCACCACCTACCCTTATTTGCGGAGGCCAAGTACGCTCAGAACTATCTTGCACTACTACAGCCCTAAATAACCCATTTACACTTATTGTATTCTCAATAGATATTAACTTCCCCTTAAAAATACCGTAACTCGTATTTGGCCAACCAGAGAACACGATAGCCGGAAAGCCATCAAATACACACATAACCCGCTGTCCCACTCGCAGTAGAGGTATGTCAACGGGTTTCACATACATTTCCACGGCATAATCTACCCGCTGAGGAACAATAGTACCAATACTTTCAGTTTCTTTTAAAATTTCACCAATACCCGCCTTATTGAGTTGTACAACTTGACCATCTTGAGAGGCCAGTACATAGTATAATCCTTGTCTAATTTGATAATTAGAAATCTGATTTTCTAACTTCGCAATTTCCCCTATGCTTCCCTGTATTTGTCCTAGACTTTGGAACCTCTCACCTTGTATTTTGCTCAGCTTGTCTGTAAAATCCTGTATAATTGCATTTTCTTCCATAACCGTGGCCTCAATTTCCTGACGACTTTGCGCTAACTTATTTTCAATACCAGTTTTCTTTGCTAAAACATTTTGATAAGAAACATTACGCTGCTGAAATTGAGTCAACGACACGAGCCCTTCATCATACATTTTTTTTTGCCTTAAATATTGATCTTCAACCATCTTAAATTCATTATTCACGGCCGTGAGTTCAGCATTTTCAGCTTCCAGCTTCATGTTTAGCTGACGGAGCTTTATCTTAAGTTGGGAAATTTTGAGATCTTTTGCCACCTGCAAAGCATTCAGTTGATTTTCCGCCGTCCCCACTTTAGCACGATAATAATCTCTAACACCTTTTTTTGCATCTACTTGTTCTTTAGATCGATAAATTAGATTAGGATCTAAATATTCGTCTTTGACCTCTGCTAGTTTCAAAATAGTATCGCCTTTTTGAACGAAATCACCATTTTTAACGAACCATTTTTCAATTTTTCCTGGAATAGGTGAATTTAGCTGTTGAGGACGTTGATCCTGATATAAAGTTGTTACAGTTCCATTTACTTTAACGTTTTGAGTCCAAGGCAGAAAAAGAATAATCACACCTACAACTAGAAAAACAAAAAACCACCTCATTACGCGTGAGTCTCTGTTTATATGATAAATTGTATTAAAAGATTTCAATTCCATAAATAGTGCTTCTATGATTCCTGATTTATCATTACTTGTCCTTGGTCTATTATTAATTTCTGATCTGCTATTTCTAGCATTTTGGTTTTATTTGAAACAATAATAACAGTTGAATTATCCTTGATTCTATTAATGTATGCAAGGATTTTGCCACCGAATTCTGCATCCATTCCTGATAAAGGATCTTCTAAAACAAGTAATCGACGCTTGCCAAGAAGGGCCCTAATTAATAATATCTTCTTTTTAGCACTAAAAGAAATCTGTGTATCAGTCTCGCTGAGATGTGTAGAAAACCCCTCAGAGAATTGAGTAGATAAATTTTCAATTCCGATTTCCTCACATAAGTTCACAATATCATTTGTATTAATTTGAGTATTACCCAGTAAAATATTATCCTTCAATGTCCCTTTAATAATTTTCATATCCTCCATGAAGATTCCAATTTGATTACGCAGGCTTACCTTATCTAGGTTTTTTAAAGGCACTTTATCAAATAGGATAGAGCCTGAAAAAGGTTCATAAAATCCCGTAATAATATTTAACAACAAAGACTTTCCAGCACCCAATTTACCTGAAACAGTTGTCAATGTGTTGGGAGCAATATGAAAGTTCACATTTGAGAGCATAACTTTATTATCACTAAAAGCGAAATTTACATCCTTAAAAACAATATCTAAACCGATACTATCATTATTTAAATCAATATCTCCCCCTTGCTCTGTTACTAAACTTGTCACCTTATTTAATTTCACCAAGGAAGCAATTACATCGTAATAACTCTCCAAACTCTTAATTAATTTTTCTACTGCTGTCATCATGCTTAATACTACAATTTCCGTAGCGATAAATGCTCCAATATTCAATTGCTGATTTACAAGCAAATAAGTACCTATTGTAAGCATCACAAGTGTCATAATTACCTTAAAAGCTATAATAGCTTTATACTGAAACTCAAGAACTTTGAAATGTGTGGTTCGAATTTTTAAATAATCGACAACTCTTTCATCCGTACCAATTAAATGAAGTTTGGATTTTGAATTACCCTTAAACGTTTTAATATCTCCAGCAATATCTTCCAACCAAGAGGCAACCTCATATTTACGATCACTTTCCTCTATACTTGATTTAATACCTGAGTTCATCGTAAAGCGAAAAATAATGATCACAATAATAATCACCAGAGCTCCGAACACTAAAAACCACGTATTATAAAAGGATAATAAGAGTATCCCAAAAAGAATTTGTATTAATGCAGTGGGTATCTCTAATAATATTTTAGATATTCCCTTTTGTAAATGAGGAGCTTCGAAAAATCTATTAACCAATTCAGGCAAATAATATTTTTTATTTGCCGATAAGTTAATATTGGGCAACCTTTCAGTGAAAGCAACAGCATATTCAACAAATATTTTTTGTTGAATTTTTTCAATTATTTGCATTACACGTACGCGGAAAAGGCCAGCAAGAAATGTTCCTAGAACCACGAAAGAAATAAGTAAATATAAAGAGGTAATCATCGTGGCCCCCATAACAAAGCTAACTATAGCCTGTATACCTAAGGGTATGCTTAGTTGCACCAATCCACTAAGAATTGCATATATATAAATTGCAGTAACATCACGTTTTTCCTTAGTTATATATCTAAATAATGCTCTGCTTGGGTTCGAATAATCTTCGTGTTGTGTCATTTTATTTTATTACTGAGAATGCCAAAGAATTAAGATAGGCCAAAACATATTCTTTATGTAATTCTTTATTTTTATTATCCGTGAGACTTGGTAAATGTGCACTAAAGAATTGCTGTTGATGAGCAGTTTCAATCAACGTACTGGCAAGCGATTTAGGATAATCAAATTTTGGATTAATTTCCAGAATAACTTCTGAAATAAAGCTACATAAACTCTTCAAAGGACTAAAGACAAGTTCTTCATTTATATCATCGACCTCTTTGACTAAATAAGATTTACTACTTTCAGAAATTACGATTTCATGCAATCTTTGCATATTATATTCTTTAATTTCTAACCCATAGGGATAATTATATGTAACTATTTCAAGAATAAGTTTCAGTTTATTCTTACTATCCGACTCTCGTTGTAATTGGAACTTGCACACAAGTTCTAAATAATTCCAATACCAACTCAAAATGTATATCAGCAATTTATGTTTTGAAGAAAAATAACGATAAATTGTAGTCTCAGTCGTCTTTATATGTAATGCTAACTTTCGAAAGGTAAACTGTTCAAATCCTATTTCGTAAATCAAATTTATAGATTCACGCACAATAGATCTACCGATATCGCTTAGCTCAGGATCACGTCAGTAAAGATGATCATTGAGCTTAAATTGGATTAAAAATTCCATAAAATAAATAATATTTAAAGCAATATAATAAAAATGATAGTATTACTATCAAACAGAATTGCATTATCACTATTTTGTACAGCACACTTTACATTTATGACATTTTTATAACAAAATAATGTATTATAAACCTGAATTCGATAATTAAAAAGCGTACAATTGGTTAGTTTTTACCGTTTGATATTTGATTGAAGGTTTCTTAGGGAAGAAACTGTATGCTGCTAATCCAGCTAAGATATTTACGATAAAGTTGA
>NZ_VIQM01000089.1 GCF_008520265.1 Sphingobacterium cavernae | reverse complement strand
CAGGTACTCTTTTGCTCATAAAACAATCTGATTGCAGCTTAAAGATATGAAAATCAGGTGATTAAAGCAAATAATATGAGTGATAAAATACAAAAAAGAGGCTGCCTATTTTGAGACAGCCTCTTTTCAGTAATCCCAACTTTCACCTAATGGCATCATAGTCAACGCCTATCAAGCAAAAAGTTGGGGTAATATTATCACCATTACCCGGTTTATATTCCAAACATTGCAGCTATTCCCTTGTTCACGGGTAGTTTCCACTTTTTTTTCATGGATTTGGTTACTGTATCTTCGAGAGTTTCAATGGTCGCTTTTTTTTGTTCTTTAGTAACATCCTGATATATCATTGTGGATTGCAAGCTTGAGTGCCCCATCAGCTCCTTGATTTCAACGATATTGATATTATCTTCTCTCCAATGGCATGCCATGCTGTGACGCCACAGATGACTGTGCAGGTCGAGGGGGGACCTCTTCGCACCTTCCATGAGCGATTTTTGCATATAACTTCAATCGCTTGCTCACTGCAGGTTGTGTCAGTTTAGCTCTTATTCCATGACAAGGAGAATAGAACAAGAAGTTATCAGGTTTTGGGTTCGATTCATGGAACTACTTCAAATACCGTTCCAGCCAATCCACAAGTCGTTTCTGAAGATATATCGATCTTATTCTACCTCCTTTGCCATGAAGAATAACAAAAGGATCCTTTACTTTAAGGTGGACATCGATAATTTACATAACGTGTTTGTTAGATGCTTTTTGTTTTTATCAATTCAAAGCCATTTGTTTCGTTTAATACAATTACCGCTACTTCATGAATTGTTGTTTTTTGTTGATTTTACCCATTATTTCCTGATCTATGCTCTCTTCTATTTCTATCTGTGCCTCTTTACTTATTCATAAATAATTTGAAATATGATTTTTTTCATTAAACTACTCTAATAAATAGATGCCAAGATGTATTGCCGATTTGTTTAATATATCTATATTTGTATTATCGAATTACAAATTATATGTGAGTAAAACGGTGAGTAGTTCTTCTGTTAGAAAGTCAATTGGTTGATTTATAGATATTTGAATGATGGGATTTTCGTCCTGCCACCCCGACAAAAGCCACTGATTATCAGTGGCTTTTTCTATTTTCGGACTTATTTCGGACAAAAATTACTTATTTTTCAACTTAATATTAAGATAGGTAAGTCTAGATTAGGGTAGTCTCATATAGTGTTTATCTTAGAAATTATAAAAAATCTAGTGGGCTTGGGGTCTTTTTCTTATCAATATCTGTGATATGTGTGTAGATCATGGTAGTCTTGATATTCTCATGACCTAGTAATTCCTGAACAATTCGAATATCAATACCGGACTGAATTAAATGTGTAGCATACGAATGTCGTAACGTATGGACTGTACCTTCGGTTTTGATCTTAGCCATTGATAATGATTTTTTTAAAATAAGCTGAACACTTCTTTCACTATATCGATTTCCTCTTTCTCCTTCAAAAAGATAGTCGCTAGGTTTATAAATTAGATAATATTCGCGTAAAATATCTAGCAACTTATCAGGTAATGAAACAATTCGGTCTTTGTTTCCTTTGCTTTGGTTGATACGTATCATCTTATCAGATGATCGGATATCTTTTATTTTGAGGTTTAGTAACTCACTAAGGCGTAGTCCGCAGCTATATATAGTTGTTAATATGGCCTTATGTTTAATGTTTTCCGTATTATCTAATAGTAGTCTGATCTCTTCTTTGGAAAAGAATTTTGGCAGTTTGTTTAAATGTCTTTTAGGGTATAAGTAATCAAGTTTAATTTTTTCATTCAGTATCAATTCATAAATTTTCTTAATAGCTCCAACTAAACCTTTTTGATAGGAAATACTGATTTTTTCTTTTTGAACTTTTTCATTTATAAAGGATTCTATAATAGTAATTGGTATAGATTCTAAAGAGGGATAATTATCAACATATTTGAGAAATAAACGGGCATAATCTTTATATGCTTTAACTGTATTGTTAGCATATCTTTGCGTAGTCAGCTTTTTTTCAAATGTTTTCAGTATAGTTTCGTTATCCATATAGAGATAACGATTTATTCATATCAATTGTTTCGCTTTACGGTATTTAATGTTGTGTCAACATGTTAAAATATAGTCTGTTATATCGTCTTTGGATCTGTAAGGCGAAGTGCGTCTATAGAGACGGATTGGCGAAATATTTTGTATATTAGCTTCGCTAAAGAATATGTTGTTAGCAATCCGCTGCGCTCCTTGCTAACAATGGCTCGGCGACTTACGTCGCTTGCCGTAAGCCGCCGCTTCGCGGACTGCTTACAACAAGCGACTTGGCTAAATAGCTCCGCTTTTGTATCTTCGATACAGCTTCGCTACTTCGCCAAGTCGCCGAGCCATTATGTGCAACCTTAGCAAACCAACAAACAGACAATAATGCCGACAATAGAAATAGCTTCAATCAACTCAACAGGACTTGGACTTAACCAAGCGGACTTTGACGTTGCAATAATTGAAGAACATAAACTTGAAAGTCACCGTGGACTATTTTACGACCAGCTTCGACAACAAAACGGAGTAATAGTTCACATTGGTAATCCTGACTTTAAAGACGACAAAGAAGGTGGCTTTTTTGCAGGAGCTATTGTTGACTGGAGTTTTGAACCTGGCGACATAATTATTCATGAATATGACGAAAATGACCCGACATACAATAGTGGAGCGAACCAACAATTTAGGTTTAAGTTTTTAGAACAATTCAAACCTGACATTGATAAGTTGCTGAAATTTGCACTTGACAATTCACCAATTAAAAAAGTTTGTTTTCTAACAGACTATCAATTTGGACCTGAAAACGGAAGAACAGAAATAATTTACACAATTACAGACTTTTGGGCACAACACGACAACGAAGGACTTGGATTAAATACATTGTATGAAATGTATGGACGATAGAAAGGCAGCACATAACACGGGTTTTGCGTCAGGCGGGGTGAAGTGCAAACTTCTAGCTTTGTGCTTCTATTCAAGTTCAGTGCTGGTTGACAGTTTAGTGCTCTGAAACCCGCCCGAACGCAAAGCCGAAAAACGTTAGTGGCAAGGCTATGACGACACAACCCGACAGACAAATCGGGTTCTTTTTGATATTTTGTATTTTAGTAATTGCTTAAATAAACAAATTAACTATCTTTGCAATATGGACAACAATTCTTGCATACGACAACAAGCGGACATTAAACAAATAAATCGCTGTAAAAACCGAGTTTCAGAACTCAACGGCTCGTTTGACTATTTATCGAACGGACTTGAATTAGCGGGAAACAACGTAAGACTGAAAATTCTCTTTCTATTATATGAAGAAAAACGACTCTGTGTTTGTGATATGAGCGACATTCTTGGTATGACAATTTCGGCAATTTCACAACACTTGCGAAAACTCAAAGACCGAAAACTAATTGAAACCGAACGAGAAGCACAAACCATTTATTACTCATTGACAAAAGAGTATGAAAAAATGCTGAAACCGTTTTTTAAAATACTTGACGAAAACAAAATTTTAGAAACATTATGAAAACAGACAAAAAACTAATCGGAGCAGGACTTTTAACAGCAATTGCAGCTTCATTGTGTTGTATTACTCCAGTCTTGGCTTTAGTAGCAGGAACAAGCGGACTTGCTTCTACTTTTTCTTGGCTCGAACCTTTCAGACCGTATTTTATCGGTTTGACAATTTTGGTTCTTGGTTTTGCTTGGTATCAAAAGTTGAAACCTAAAAAGCAAATTGACTGCAACTGTGAGACAGAAGAAAAACCAAAATTCATTCAGTCAAAAATGTTTTTAGGAATTGTAACAGCATTTGCAATCGTTATGCTTGCCTTTCCATACTATTCAAGCATTTTCTACCCAAAGAAAGAAAAGCAAATCATAGTAGTGGACAAATCCAATATTCAAAAAGTAAAATTTACGATTAGCGGAATGACTTGTGCGAGTTGCGAAGAACACGTAAATCACGAAGTAAATAAATTGACAGGAATAATAAGTTCAAACGCTTCATATGAAAATGGAAATGCAATCATAGAATTTGACAACTCAAAAACAAATATTTCTGAAATCGAAAAAGCAATAAACTCAACAGGATATTCTGTAACCGACAAAAAAGAAAATTAAAATGGAAATCAAATTACAATCAACAATAACTTGCCCCAACTGCGGACATAAGAAAGAAGAAACAATGCCGACAGACGCTTGCCAATATTTTTACGAATGTGAAAAATGCAAACAAGTTCTAAAACCAAAACAAGGCGACTGCTGTGTTTATTGTAGCTACGGAAGTGTTGCTTGTCCACCAATTCAGCAGGACAAAAAATGTTGCTGACAGACGGAAAACAAAGAAGCCCAGCCACTAACAGCGGTTTGGCAAAAGTGGCGGTTCAGTGCTTCGTATGACAGTTTTTCGTAAATTTGAAGTGTGTGCTTCGTATGAACATTTGTGGTTAAATCGCCACCTTCGCCAAGCCGCAAACCGTTGTAGGCAATATTATAATGACACTGCATAAAATAACACTAACCAAAAGATATATGAAAGAATTTTTATTTTTAATACTTCTTTCATTTTTCTCACAAGGCTATGCTCAGAATGAACTAACTATTAATTATTCTGAAATTAAAGAGAAAATTGAAAACCAGAATTCTCCTAATTATTATCCAAAACTTTTAAAGAAGTTTAATGATTTTGACAAAGACTTGAAACTTGAAGAATATGCGTTATTATATTATGGATTTACTTTTCAAGAAAATTACTTAAAAAATCAATCAGAAGAAATCGAACTTTCAAAATTAGAAAAAGATGAAAAATTTGAGGAATTAATTTCTGCCTGTGAAAAATATCTTTTAAAAAATCCTGTAAGTCTAAAAGCAAATGATTTAATGGCTTATTCTCTTTATAAACTCAACAAACCGGAATCGGAATGGAAAAAATTTCAAGATAGATATAGGGCGCTTAGAAAAGTAATTGTTTATAGTGGAAATGGTTTGACTTGTGAAACTGCATTTAAGGTAATTAGCGTTTCAGATGAATATGATATTTTATACAGTTACTTTGATGTAGAGTATATTAAAAAACAAAGTTTAGTTGGTTTATGTGACAAATTTGAAATCTCTAAAACTCAATATTATCAATCAGATATAATTTACTTTGACATTTCTCAAAAAATAATAAGAAGTGAAAATCTAAAAAAATAATACTGCCCACAATAACTAAGCTTTCGTCTTGCCCGTAGGGCTAGAGATGAAAGCCCGTTGAACGGAACCGGTTACTGGACACGTATTTTTATGGAGTTTTCATTTTTAGGTTAGAAGATATTCGAGCAGGTGGAGGCCTGCTTTTTGTTTTTTCGTGGCTTTTGACTCTTAATAATCAGTTTACTACGCTCATTACCCTCACTTCTGAACACAAGTTCCCTTACCCGTAAAAGCTAATTTACAGGAACACGTTTAGGGTCAAGAAGGTAACCTTTTGGTGGACCTCTCTTTCCAAAAGTCAATATCGTAACCAAATTTCCTTCATGACAACAGCGGCATTTAAGATGTTGCATTTTGGCTGCTTTTTGGGGTCTAATAATTTTTAACGCATCTTGTAATTGCTGAAGTCTACCCCGTTTCCAGCGGCTACTTAAAATGCCATAATGACGAATACGAACAAATCTGCGCGGCAAAATATGCAAGCTAAAACGTCGGGCAAATTCTTCATGTTTCAACTTCAGTTCCTTGGTTTTACTTCCATCTTTATAGTCTTTGTAGTTAATCGTAACTTCTTGATGGCTTACGCTTTTTATCCGATGATTACTGATCGCTACCTTATGTGTATAGCGTCCTAAGTATTCTATCACTGGCTTGGCTCCACCAAATGGTCGTTTAGCATACACTACCCAATTCTTTTCGAACAAACCTGCGATGATATCAGAGTCGGTGAGTTTCTCTTTACGCAACAACGCGACATATTTAGCCCGAAAGACTTTACTCAATGCTTGCACTGAAAACAGATATTTATCTGTTTTAATTTTACCTCTCCACTTCCCATTTTCATCGATACCTCCACCTGGAACGATACAATGCAAATGCGGATGCAAACTCAAATTTTGTCCCCAAGTGTGCAGAATCGAGATCATACCCAATTGTAATCCTTCGGTTTTACCAAACTGAGATAAGGTAGACCAAGTGGCTTCAAACAACAGGCGGTAAATGACCTGCGGATGTGAAAGTGCTAAAGTATTCAATGTATCGGGTAGGGTAAATACTAAGTGATAGTACCAGCAAGGTAATAACTCTTGTGCTCTAGCGGCAATCCATTCCTCACGTTTGTGCCCCTGACATTTCGGACAATGTCGATTTCGACAACTATTGTAGCTGATACTTATGTTGCCACAAGCATCCCATGCGTCGAGATGACCACCCAAAGCGGCTGTTCTACATAACGTTAAAGCTCTTAGTGTTTTCTGTTGGTGAACCGTAAAGTTTTGATGTGATAAATCTACTTTTTCAAGCACATCGGCTACTTCCCAGTGCGGCTGCATAAAGCAAAAACGGTATCAAGAGGACTATGGACTTGTTGTTGGGCTAACTGACAAACATGGAGGTATTCCATCGTACTCTCCACCCGTTCATGCCCCAGAAGCTTTTGAACTTGTAGAATATTCACACCATCTTCTAACAATGCGTAGCATAGCTGTGCCGTAGCGTATGGGTATGTACCTCCTTGAGGATACCGGCCTTTTTACAAACGGTTTTGACAACCCATTGAACGCCACGCTGGCTATAACGCGAATCAAAATCTTTGCCCTCTTTGCTATTGCCTGTGAATAAAAAGGTAGTAGGATGTTCTGCTGAAATATAACTTTTTAACCCTCTAATAAGGTGCTCAGAAAGTGGAACATAGCGATCTTTTTTGCCTTTACTTTGAACAATATGAAGGAGCTTACGATCAAAATCAAGATGTTTTAAGGATAGATTACGCACTTCCATACAACGCAGACCACAGCCATAAATCAATCCAATCAATAAACGATGTTTAAGTAAATCCGCATGTTGAAGCATACGCCAAATCTCTTCTCGACTCAAGATAACAGGAAGCTTTTTTTCTTTGGAAATAGATGGTAAATGAAGATGATCGTACGGAAGATTTTCGGTTTTTAATAGAAATCGAAGACTATAGACAGTATGCTTGAAATACGTTTGAGAAGGACTTTTGCTTCTTTGCTGCAAGACATAAAGGTAGTCTTGAACTTGTTCAGCATCTAGCTCCGTGGGAAGACATCCAAAATGTAATGCCAGCGCTCTACCTTTGCCGTCCATTGATATCTTAATCTCATTTTTCTGTAAGGCTTTCACAAAAACTTCAGATGTAAACTGAGATCCCTGATCGGTGTTGAATATCTCGGGCTTACCATGAGTTTG
>NZ_VIQM01000088.1 GCF_008520265.1 Sphingobacterium cavernae | reverse complement strand
AAATCTTTCAATAAGAGAATGGACTTGCAAAAATGGACACGTTTTAGACCGTGATTTAAACGCTGCAAAAAACATTCTGAAAGAAGGATTAAAAATAATATCGTCAGGAACTGGCGATTACACGGGCAGAGACTCAAATAAGACTTTGGCAACAAAGCACAAGTCTGTGAAGCCCGAAGCCCATTTGTCTTTAGCAAATGGGTAGTTCACCTATGTCATAAATGTCTGGTTAACAAATCCGTTCTAATCTTATCGACCGGTTTCAAAAATTTTTCGTGAACTAGGAGTATCTATTTTACAAACGTCCGTTTAGGGATTGCTTTGTTTACTTTTCCACCTCGATCAAACAATACTTAAAACTCACTGTCTTTCCATTAATAAGCTTCCTGAGAGATCTGCTTAGAGGTATATAGAAATAGTTAATATTCCGAAATTTATCTTAATAATCCGAAAATTTTAGCAGTGAATTTTTAAATAGTTAATATTATTTATACTAATTAAAATATAAAATCTATATTTGACGCTGTTTATAATAAGTCTAAATAAAAACAATATAAATGGTATTTTAAATCAATATTAATTTGATTTCCTAAAATAAAAAAAGAGCGTCATGTGTAAGACGGTAATCTTTACATGACGCTTTCTTAAATCAGCGGTAACTGATATAAGTTTCCATACAATAGTATGGGACCTTCAACAAGCAATTATGGAAGGACATGCAAGATAGGAAAAATCAAACAATTCTACATTCGTTTGAAAAATTTGTCGAACACTGTCCTTTCATTTTTAAATGTCATTGTAATAATTGACAGTAGTAAATGAATGAAACAGATTATTAAAGAAAATAAGCGACGCATCGTTGACTATAACCATGTGCTTATAAATAATTGACAAATAAATATCAAACATGAAAACAGTAAAATTAATTGTTATGCTTTTATCCATTTTTGCATGTAAAATGGTTTCTGCTCATGCATTATGGATTGAAACAATTCCATTAGGTGCAAAAGGTAAAGAACAAGAATTAAAAATTTATTATGGTGAATATAGCGAAGGTCTTATTGAACCTTTAGACAAATGGTATTCTGATGTTAAAGATTTTAAAATTTATGTTCTTTCTCCAAGTAAAAAGAAAACAGAACTTTTGAAAGCACCGGTCACTGACTATTACAAAGCAACATTTACTCCCAGTGAAGAAGGTACTCATATTGTATATATCGAGCATCCTGCAAAAGATACTTACAAAACAACTGCATTTGAATTTCTTGCTATGGCAAAAGTCCAGTTAGGCAATATAACTCCAACTCCACTAGGTTTATCATTAACAATTGATCTTGATCCTAAATATTATAAAGTTGGAGATTTAATCAATGCAAAAATTATGCGAAATAATGAAATTTTTGTAAATGCAGAAGTGGAAGTTGTTTTGCCGGATGGTTGGGTTAAAAAGTTTAAAACGAACAATTCTGGAATAATAAGCTTTAGTGCTCCGCTTAAAGGAAAGTATCTATTAGAAGTAACAGATACTGAAAATAAAGATACCAATTGGTTTGGAACTACGATAGACAAAATATGGCGTGTCAATACTGTTGTCATTTTTGTAAAATAAAATCTATCTAAATCATTCTATAAAGGTATTAAAATGACTAATTATTTATTAGCGGTACTGAAAAGTGCAGTATACTCATTATTTGGAAAAATAACAATCCAAATTAATAAATCGCTATGTACTTGTGCTTTCATGCTAGTAGTCCTGAATATGACTTATGCACAAGATTATTCTTTATCCGGAATAATCCAGGGAAATAATAATCAACCTATTTCTGGTGTAACCGTAAAAGTAGAGCGTCAAACAGTGTTTACAGATAATTCTGGTTTTTACAAGATTAATAATATTAAAAATAGGACAGTTGATATTGTCGCTCAAGCCGTAGGTTTCCATGAATTTAAGCATCGTATTTTACTTAAAGATCTTAATAATAGTTTGGACATCAAGCTGATTAGTCAGAATGTAAAAATTGATGAAGTTGTTGTGACAGGATTGACTAAATCACAATTAACCAATCGTATGGCGTTCAATGTAACTTCAATAGACGCAACGAAATACTATAACAGTACCTTAAATATTGGTGATGCACTGGATCAAGTACCGGGAGTCCGTGTTCGGGAACAGGGTGGTTTAGGATCAAATATGAACGTTGCCATCAATGGTTTTTCAGGAAGTCACATAAGATTTTTTATTGATGGTATTCCAATGGATAATATGGGATCTACCTTTCAAATGAATACTATACCTATAAATATGGCGGAAAATATAGAAGTATTCAAAGGAGTTGTGCCCATTTGGTTGGGGTCAGATGCCTTGGGTGGAGCTGTAAACATTATTACCAATAAATCCAATAGAAACTATATTGATGCATCATATTCATTTGGTTCTTTCAATACACACCGAACAACCTTTAATGGGGCTGTAACATCAAAAAATGGATTAACTTTTGAATTAAACGCATTTCAAAATTATTCAGACAATAACTATAAAGTATTTATTGAAAAACATAATAATAGAAGAGATAACTACAAAAATGATACTGAGGTTGAGCGATTCCATGATAAATTTCATAACGAATCTATAATAGCAAATTTAGGTGTCGTCAATAAATCGTATGCTGATAGACTTTTATTCGGTATTACTTTAGGTAAAAACTATAAAGAAATACAGACAGGAGCGAGGATGGAATCTGTTTTTGGTGCTTGGCATCGTCGTGGAAATATTGTGATGCCTAGTTTAAAATACAGTAAAAATGACCTTATCAAAGGATTAGATGTAATGCTTAATGCCAATATAAATTTAGGTACAGAACAAACCATTGATACTGTAGCTAAAAGATTTGATTGGTTTGGTGATACTAATGCTGGATTACCGCCAACCTCAGGCGAACGTTCTAGAACAATGTACAAATACAAAAATAGGGATGGTATAGTTACATCAAATATAAATTATAATTTAACTGATAAGCAGGTGTTTACTCTTAATAATGTATTCAATACATTTAATAGAAGTGGATCTGATGAGTTAAATCCTCAAAATAATCAATATGAGTATGCAAAAATATCTCAAAAAAATGTATTGGGTTTTGGGTATCAGTTAAAGGAAGAGGGACTTTGGAGCGCAACTTTTTTTGGTAAATTTCTTTCCCAAAAGAATAAAAATGGAATTACGAATTCAGTAAATTCTAATCGATTTGGATACGGTACAGCATTATCTTATTTCTTTAAAGATAATTTACAACTAAAAGCTAGTTATGAATTAACGAATAGAATGGCTACACCCTATGAGTTATTTGGCGATTTAGAAAATCAAGATGCTAATACGAATCTCAAACCCGAAAGCAGCAATAATTTCAACCTAGGTATGATGTACCAATTTGAGCTAAATAATATAAACAAATTTGGCTTGACGGCAGGCGTCGTATATAGAAATGCAAAAGACTTTATCTATCAACGTTTAAACCAAAATCAAAGTAAATACATGGCGGATAATAGAGAAGGTGTAAGAACCGTAGGTGCTGATTTAGAATTTAGATACGATTTTAAATCATGGTTATCTGCAACATCCAGTTGGACGTATCAGTATTTACAAAATATGCAGAAATATGAAGATGGATATACCGATGTAAGTCCTGTTTACAAAGATCAAATGCCTAATATTCCTTATCTATTTGGTAATCTAGCCGTTGATGTACATTTTCCTGAATTTACGGGAAAGCACAATAGGTTAACAGCTGGATACAATCTACAGTATGTACATGATTTTTACCTCTATTGGCCAAGTCGTGGTGCTACAAAAAACACAATCCCCAAGCAGCTAAGTCATGATTTGAACTTCGTATACAGCATGTATGAAGGTCGCTACAATATAGGCCTTGAGGCTAGAAATCTTACGAATGAAAGATTGTATGACAACTTCAGTATGCAAAAACCAGGTAGGGCATTTTACCTTAATTTTCGCTACTTCATTAGAAAAAATAATAACAAATAAATTAAAGTACACATGAATATTAAAAACTTTTTATTTACAGCCTTAGCTTTAAGTACAGTATTAGGTTGTTCCAAAGATGATACAGAAAATCCTGCAGAAAAAGGAAATTTCATAGTTGCTGTAACTCCAGTTGCTGCTACAGGTGTGGCAGATTATCTGCTAACTACAAATAGTTTGGATACCGGTAGAGTAACTACTGCTGGACAAGGCGTTGAACAAGATGGTACCTACAGATATTATGTGACACACAACAATAAGTTTTTTAGCATGCTATATGGCCAAGGAAACCCTGGTGCTGTTACCGTGTATAATATTCTTAATGGAAGCTTAAATAAGCTAGCCAATGCGGTAACTGAAACTGTTCAAGCATTTGCTCCAGTCAACGATGATATCTTGATGATGAAGATTTCAAGAAGTAATACAAATCCTGTAACCAGCTGGTATCAATTTAATACGAATAATTTAGCAATAGGAAATCAGGGATCGATTAATACGGCAGATCTAGCAAATAATGGAGAACTAGCCTTTTTTAGTTGGATAAAACAGGTTGGCACGAAGGTATATGCTCCATACTTCACCGTTAAAGGATGTTGTTCAGCTACTTTTGGAACGGATTATCCAGACCAGGCTTGGGTAGCAGTATATTCATATCCAAATATGACTTTAGAAAAGATCATTAAAGATGATCGTACTAGTTTTATTGGTCGATATTTTACGGACGGTCTAGAATTGGTAGAAAATGGAGATGTTTATGCCTTCTCATCTTCTGTAGCTACTTCTATGGGGACTAATACGACGATGAATAGTACAAAGCCTTCTGCAGTAACACGAATTAAAGCTGGAACAACGGAGTTCGATAAATCATTCTATATCAACTTTGAAGAACTTTCTACTGGTTTAAATATTACCAATTGGTTGTATGTTGGTAACAACAAGTTTATAACATTTTCAAGTACCAAAGAAAATAAAGGTGCTTATACCGCTGGAAATATTATTGGCGTATTGGATGTATCTACAAAAAGTTGGAAAGCTGTTACTGGCCTACCAGATACGACAGATGTAAAGGGGTATACTACGAACAATTATTCGGATGAGGGCGGTCGATATGGATATATCGGTCTGAACTTAACATCAGGTATAGGTTATGTCTATAAAATTGATGCGAATACCGCTAGTGCAACAAGAGGTTTAAAAATAGAAGGTGGAACTTTAACAGCCATTGAACATTTAGACTAATCTGTCTAAATTATCTTAATCCATCTACCATAGAATTGATACTATGGTAGATGGATCTTTTTCCACTATTACCAATATTATTTATGTATACCATTACGCTAGCGATTACGCTCTCAGCTGTATTTTTATGGTTTAATTCAAGCAAAAAAGTCAAGTTTGGCAAGAGACCTATTTGGCTTGAGAAAATTATAGAAAACAAAAAAAGAACTCAAATCTTATCCTTATGCTTAGGTTTATGTAGTCTTTTACTAACAGTATGTTCTCTGGGATTCGGCGCGGGGATATTTGCTTGGTTGGTGTATAGTATGGGATTTTTGAGCATGGTAATTTTGCTTTATCCTTATCAATATATAAAGTACACTCATGTCATCATTATTTTCACATTTTTTCTATTCGTCGAATTGACAAGTTATTATATCCTATTGCAATAACAATATGCCTGCAAATAAAAAATACTTAAGTAGCCCGTGGCAGCGTTTTTTGAAAATTACCGCTGGGTTCATAGGGGGGTACTGTGTGATGATCAGCTTTCATCTCTTGATGACGCACATATTCGAAAAAAAGAACTTGATAATAACGGCTTTTATAACAGGCTATATACTATGGGCGATATTGTTATTAGTTGCATTTCTAGCAAAAAATGGTTGGAAAATTTGGGGTATTTATCTGCTTCTGGCAGTTATGTTTTATCTACCATTTTTAATTAAGTAATCCTAAATATGAATATTAGAAATTACAACATCTATTTTAATACCCATACCATATCGGGAATAGTAATTTGTGCTTTGTTATATGTTATCTTTTTTGCTGGCTCTTTTTCTTTTTTTAGAAAAGAGATTTCTGCTTGGCAAAAAAATACAAGCTATCATAATCAGAAAGTTAACCCTGCGCAGTACAGTAAGTTTTTAGATTCCTTATCAAATGGCTATAACTTAAAGGGACGAGATATTCATTTTTATCTCCAACAGAATGGCACAAAAGGTTATGTACAGATTAGTGCATCTCAGGATTCTATACTTAACACGCAGAATTTAGAAGCACTTAAAAATAACCCTGAAAATTCTAAAAAAGGAAAGGGAAGAAGGGGAAGAGGAGAACAGGGTGATGGTAAATATATATATCAAGATTTTTTGAATAATAAGGCAGGTGACTATGCCAGTAATTATGATATGGGTGAGTTTCTTTACCGATTACATTTCCTCGCTCAATTAAATGAAGTACCTATACAGGTGGGGATTGCCCCTTTCGGATATTTAGTAGCCGGGATTACCGCTTTTCTTTTTTTGTTCGCATTAATCACAGGATTACTATTGCATTGGGATAAAATAGTTTCCAACTTTTTTACATATCGTCCTTTTAGTAAATGGAAGACAGTCTGGACAGATATGCATACCGCCTTAGGTGTTATAGGGTTTCCTTATCAATTTATGTTTGCTGTCACTGGTATAGTCTTAATCATTAATACTGTGTTAATTACGCCCTTTGCCAATCATTTATACGATGGTAAAAAGGATAAATTGTATGAAGATTTAGAAACAACACAAAGCTATCCATTAGTATACAGTTATAAGGGTTTAAATCAGGAATTTACTTTTGATAAGTATCTACAGATGGCAAAGGACAAGTGGCCAGATAGTGAATACAAAAGACTTACATTGAAGAATTATGGTGATGAAAACATGTATGTTGTGGTTGAAGTGGAGCCGCATTATAACAAGAGTTTTGCTGGATCAGGGATATTGGCTATTCAGGTACTTGGAGACAACGTGTTGGAAGAAAAATCTATCTATACCGATGTTACCTACATTAATAGAGTCAGAAGTCTGATATATCGTTTACATTTTGGTGATTTTGGCGGATACCCCGTAAAAGCATTATATTTTGTGTTAGGAGTTATGGGCTGCTTAGTGATTATTTCAGGGATTTTGGTTTGGTTGGTCGCCCGAGATAAGAACAATGTAATACCAAGAAAAAGAAAATTTAATTTTTGGACAGCGAATGTTTTTTTAGCACTTTGCTTAAGTATGCTACCTGTTACGGCTATTACTTTTATAGCTATAAAACTTAGCCCTACTGTTGATCAACAATTTATTTATCGAGTTTACTTTTGGAGTTGGTTATTGTTTGCGGCATATTATATCGTTCGAAAGAATTTATACAGAACCAATAGGGAGGCATTATTTATTGGAGCTATTAGTGGATTGTTAGTCCCCATTGTTAATGGAGTAAAAACAGGAAATTGGTTCTTTAATAATTTTATTAATGGTAAGTTGGATTTATTTATTGTTGATTTTCTTTGGTTATTATTAGGGCTAATTAGTCTTATAGCTTATAATAAAATAAGAACTTATAATTTGAAATCTTGATATTATTTTATAAAACGGAGCGTAAAACCCACAGGTCTTTAGCCTGTGGGATGTAAGCGACTCCCCCTGATTGAGAATATACTCAGGAATAGTATCAGGAGATGCTTCACCTATTGAACAAACAAAATAACCATCAGACCAGAAAGTATGTTCTTTCCAAAAATGTTTAAATAAGAATGACCTGTGTGGTG
>NZ_VIQM01000097.1 GCF_008520265.1 Sphingobacterium cavernae | reverse complement strand
AACATACTAATCAGGTGGTCTTTAGTTGTAAAACGTTTAACGTAACGATCCGAACTGCTTTTTTTTACTGCACTTTTTATGATCTTATCGTCAATTAACGAAATCAGCTGTCCGAAAACAGATTTGCAAGAAAAATAATTACTTTTACTCATCGTATTTTTAGTTGTGGTAAACCAAATCTACGATTACTTTAAAGAAGCCAATAAATTGGCTTCTTTTTTTTACAGATTTTACCGGACATCAGTGATTAAAATATAGTAATAATACATTTTAGGATTGCCTTACTCAATTTTCTGAAGATGGATAACCTGAATTTTTTATTAAATATTGGAATTTACAAATAATTCACATTTCAACATTCTGTTAAGAGTCCTTGTAAAAGTTTTGAACTATTATGAAATTCGAATAAATGTTAAATACATAAAAATTTGCTTTGGGATAGGGGTATACAAAAAAAAATCCCTAAAACGTTTAAATTATAGGGATTTGATATATTTTATCATTTAAGATGCGGAGAGCGAGGGATTCGAACCCCCGAACCTGTGACAGTTAACGGTTTTCAAGACCGCCGCATTCGACCACTCTGCCAGCTCTCCGCCACAAAAGTAGAAATTCTTACTAGATCTACAAAACTTATTTTACGCTTGTATCTTTACACCTTGAAAATGAGCCTAATTAATTTGATTTTGCTGTTTTGCTAAATAAAACCACATTGAAATCTTTTCTACCTTTGGCATTATTTCGTTATTTTGTACTATGATTTCGTTCGCAAACGCAAAAATAAATTTAGGATTATCTATCACCGAAAAACGTCCAGATGGTTATCACAACATTGAAACGATGTTTTATCCAATAAAGATGTATGATGTGTTGGAATTTGGTGATGCGGATACGTATTCTTTTGAAGCTTTTGGTATAGATATTCCAGAGGATGGAGTTAACTTATGCACGAAGGCTTATCAAATTTTAAAAAACGATTTTCCAGCAATCCAACCAATTTCTATTAAACTACTTAAGAATATTCCTGTAGGGGCAGGCTTAGGAGGTGGATCTTCAGATGCTGCTTATGTGTTAAAGGCAATCAACGATCTTAATAAGATAGGATTAAGTAAAGAACAATTGCAACAGTATGCAAGTAAGTTAGGAGCTGATTGTCCTTTTTTTATTTCAAATAAACCTGTATTTGCAGAAGGAATAGGTACAGAATTTAGCGAAGTAGAGGTTGATTTATCTACGTATTTCATCGTGATAATTAAACCTGAAATTCATATTTCTACAGCTGAAGCGTATAGCAATATTACGCCTCAAGTACCAAAAGTAGATTTGCGTAGAGCTATTAAATTGCCTATACAAGAGTGGAAATACTATATTACGAATGATTTCGAATTAGGAATTTTTGAAAAATATCCTTTGATTCAAGATATAAAAAACAAACTCTATGAAAAAGGCGCATTGTACTCCTCAATGTCAGGTTCGGGTTCGTCTGTATTCGGTATATTTGAGGAAGAAATAAATCTTGATGATATTTCGGATTTGGGAAAAGTTTATTATCCTGTAGAAATATAGAAAATATAAAATTACAAAGAAGTAGCGCTACTTCTTTGTAATTTTATAAAGTTTACCTGCATCTGTAACGGTATACAATTCTCCATTTTTACCCTCTACCACATCACGGAAACGTTCTGCTTCACGAGATAGAAGTCTTTCTTCGCCGACAACTTTATTGTTATTAATCACCAGACGTGCAATGTGAGTGCTGCTCAATCCTGCAATAAATAAATTGTTTTTCCATTCTGGAATACCTTTTCCCGAATAAAAAGTCATGCCTGAAGGGGACAAAACGGGATCCCAATAGTATACTGGTTGTTCCATTCCTTTTTTTGCTTGTATTGTTGGTTCACCAATTTGCTTACCTGAATACTCGATGCCGTATGTTATTACTGGCCAACCGTAGTTTTTAGCAGGTCTAATAAGATTCAATTCGTCACCACCTCGTGGGCCAAATTCTGCGGCCCATAGTGTGCCATTGCTAGGGTGAAAAGCTATTCCTTGAGGGTTACGGTGTCCGTATGAATAGATTTCAGGCAAGGCGTTTTTGTTGTTTGCAAAAGGATTATTTGCAGCTGGCTTACCATCTTTCGTTATACGGATTATCTTTCCTAAAGAACTTTTTAAGTCTTGAGCCAATACCCTTGTCGATTGATCCGAACGCTCGCCAATAGTTACTAATAAATTACCTGACTTATCAAAAACCAAACGTCCACCATAATGTAATGCACCGCGATGGGTGTGAGTAGAGCGGTATATGACTTTAGCATTTTGCATGGATTTTTCATCTTTAGAGAGGGTACCTTTAGCTACGGCAGTATGGTTTCCGTTTGTACCAGTCTCTGTAAATGCCCAATAAACAGTTCTATTGATTGAGAATTGTTGATCCAAAACTAAACCTAATAAACCGCCTTGTGCGCGTGCATCTACTTTGGGTAGTCCTGCGATTGCTTCACTGATATTTCCAGCAGCATTGACGATTCGCATATTACCTTCCTTTTCGGTTATTAATAATTTGCCGTCCGACAATATAGCAATTCCCCATGGAGATTTCAATTTATTCGTCATGACCTTGAAGTCATAGGCAGTTTTAGTTTTTACACCACCGATTCTAGTTTGTCCTGCAAATGCTGGTTTATAATTTGTATTTGCTTTATTCTTTTCAACAGGAGCAATTGTGTCTTTTTGTATTAAAGGCAAGTGAATAAATGTAGTATGCTGAGGTATTGATGATGAAGATAATAGGAGTGTAGTTGCTACACTAGCTGTGAGTATTAGGTTTTTCATAAATTAAGTTTTGTTGTCCAAATTTATTAAAAAGAGAACAGATAAAAAGTTATTTGTTTATTCCCAATTTCTAAAAAAACAAGAAAAGCCCTCTAATTCTTGTGATTAGAGGACTTAGCTTTGTATTGTAAAGAATATTTTACGCTAAATGATGCTTATTTTTTGCCAATGCTGTATAATTTTCCGCCATCAGTGACAGCTAATAACTCACCATTAATGCCTTGAACTACATCACGGAATCTTTCACCTTCTTTAGCTAATAGACGCTCTTCACCCACTACTTTATTGTCTTTGATGACAATTCGTGCAATGTGTGTACTGCTTAACCCTCCGATGAAAAGATTGTTTTTCCATTCAGGAATAGCATCACCTGAATAGAACGTCATGCCTGCAGGAGATAAAACTGGATCCCAATAATAAACGGGTTGTTCCATACCTTCTTTAACCTGTATTGGCGGATTGCCAATTTCTTCACCACTGTATTCAATGCCATAAGTAATCGTCGGCCAGCCGTAATTTTTACCTGCCTTAACACGATTCAATTCGTCACCACCGCGTGGCCCAAATTCCGATTCCCAAAGATCTCCAGTTTCTGGATGAAATGCGATACCTTGCGGATTACGGTGTCCATATGAGTAGATTTCTGGTAAAGCATCTGCCTTGCCCGAAAACGGATTGTCACTTGCTGGTTTACCATCTTTCGTGATGCGAATCAATTTTCCTAAGGTAGATTTTAAATCTTGTGCTAATGCACGTGTAGGTAAATCAGAACGCTCACCACTTGTCACAATCAAATGACCTGTTTTATCAAATATTAAACGACCGCCGTAGTGTAGCTTGCCATTATAAGTTGGTGTCGTACGATAAATTACGGTCACGTCTACTACCGATTTCTCGTCATCTGCCAAGCGACCTTTAGCCACAGCTGTATGATTTCCGCCCGATACGGGTTCCGTGTACGCCCAATAAATTGTTTTGTTACTCGCATATTCTGGATCTAATGTGATACCTAACAAACCACCTTGACCGTCATTGTCCACCTTTGGTAACCCATTAATGGCTTCGCTCACCATACCATCATTCGCCACTAGACGCAATACACCTTCTTTTTCGGTAATCAAAAATCTACCGTCAGGAAGAACTGCAATACCCCAAGGGGATTTCAATTTATTGGTAATTACTCTACTTTCATAAGGTGTAGTCGTTTTTACCCCAGCTATACGTGTCTGTCCTTCGAAGGCAGGCTTGTAATTTGTGTTTGCTTTACCAGTTTCTACTGGAGGAAGCGTGTCTGTCTGCTGTGATGTTTCTTCTCCTTTTGTATTATTCTCGTTGGTACAAGATGACGCAATAATAATAGATGCAAATATTGCAGTATAAAAAAGTTTGTTCATATTAAATGTTAAGTTTTGTAGGCTAAGATATTAAATTTATAGTAATACTCTTTATCATAAACATTCAAACTCTTGAAAAGTTCTTAATTAAGATCAATAAAAAGTAAGCCAATATTATTTATTATCTTGTAATAAATTTGATAATTCATGAACCATAAAGCAACCCTTAAGGAAATAGAAGAGCGTTTTGATAATGATGTAACACGTTTTTCGAATTTGGAGACTGGGCAGTTGACCACTTTGGATGCAAAATTCAATATGGAACTTATCACAGAGGGTATTGTTCGAAGCAATCCCAATGTACAACATGTATTAGATATTGGTTGTGGTGCTGGTAATTATGATATTAGTCTTTTGCAACGGAAGTCGCCTTTACATATCACTTTATCCGATTTAAGTCAGCCAATGCTTGATAAAGCTAAGGAAAGGGTAGATGCTGTAAATTTCGGAGGTTCTTGTCAAAAGATAAAGGGAGATTTTAGGAAGATTGAGGTTGCTGATGAATCTTTTGATGTTATAATTGCAACAGCTACATTACATCACCTTCGTGACGATGCGGATTGGGAATATACCTTTGCAATGCTGTATCGAAAATTGAGGAAGGGTGGAAGTATATGGATATTCGATTTAATAACGCAAGATTCTGACTTATTACAAGAATTTATTTACAAGGTTCGTTATGGTGACTACTTAGTGTCATTGAAAGATGAAGCTTACCGCGATCATGTTTTTGATTACATCGACAAAGAAGATTCTCCACGAAGCTTGATGTACCAGCTGGATTTATTGCGCAAGGTCGGTTTTTCGAAAGTGGATGTTCTTCATAAGAATTTGTGTTTTGCTAGTTTTGTAGGTGTGAAGTAAAGATTTTTAAATGAAAGATTTTAGACTAATTATAGTTGTTTGCTTATTATCTTCTTGTAATAATAATCAAGAATTTTCCGGCAATGAAGTTGAAAAAAAGTTAACTTTTGACTGATTACACTACTGAAGATAAATACAATAGTCTTCTGAAATCTGCTATCAATGATGGTAATGTTGACTCTTATAATGAAATTGTAAATATGATGTTTTTGTATAATGATCTAGCTGAAGCTTATTATTATTCACAAATTATGGCCTTTAAATATAATTGCGCGGAAGCATATTACAATCTTTATCAGGTTTTAAGCAATAAGGGAACAATAAATGACATTAATACGTATAGCGATGATGAGTATACAAATAATATGGCAAAATATTATCTTCTAAAATCTTACGAATTGGGATATAAAGATTCGAAAAAGTATATTAAAGACATTTTTTAAAGAAAATAAAATTCCATCATCTTTTGAATATATTAATTTTCAGAAGTTAAATAATCTTACAACTAAATAGATTGTTTGTTTTTTCAAGGATAATTTAATAAATAACTAAACTTTTCATATATAGCATTTCGATTAATCTAAGCTTCTCAACAAAACCAATAAGAAGGAGCTTTACTAAGTGCTCAAGTAATTATTTTCTTATTAGCAACTTGGTTAACATTCAATAGAAAATCCCCAACTAGCTAAGCTGATTGGGGATTTTCCTATATACTTAAGATAGTCTTATTTTACTTTGTACATTTCTTCACGTTGTGCTTTTACGACATCAGAGTTAATGTATTCGTCGTACGTCATCAATTTATCGATAATACCGTTAGGTGTTAATTCGATGATACGATTCGCAACAGTTTCAGTTAACTCGTGGTCACGTGATGTAAACAACATCGAACCTTTGAAGTCTTTCATGCCATTATTCAATGCTGTGATTGATTCCAAATCCAAGTGGTTGGTTGGTTCGTCAAAGATTAAGAAGTTAGCACCTTGCAACATCATTTTGGAGAACATACAGCGCATTTTCTCACCACCTGATAATACAGAAACTTTTTTCATCACTTCTTCACCAGAGAACAACATTTTACCTAAAAAACCACGGATAAATTGCTCATCAGCATCAGGTTTTGTAGTATAGTTACGTAACCAATCTACTAGGTTTTCGTTATTACCATCAAAGTAAGACGAATTATCCATTGGCATATCCGTAGGAGTGATGGTTACACCCCATTTGAATTCACCTGTATAATCTTTGTCACGTCCAGTAAGGATTTCGTAGAAAGCCGTAGTAACCAAATTATTTTGACTCAATACAGCAATTTTATCGCCTTTATTCATCATGAATGTGATGTCCTTGAAGAATACTTCACCATTCACTGTTTTACTCAGACCTTCAACATTTAAGATTTGATCTCCAGGCTCTCTATCATACGTGTTAAACATGATAGCAGGATACTTACGATTCGAAGGCTTGATCTCATCAAGATTGATTTTATCTAAGGCTTTCTTACGTGAAGTCGCTTGTTTTGATTTGGAAGCATTTGCAGAGAAACGACGAATAAATTCTTGTAACTCTTTTACTTTATCTTCCATTTTCTTGTTTTGGTCAGTACGTTGTTTCAATGCCAACTGCGATGATTCATACCAGAATGTATAGTTACCGGAATAAATAGTCATCTTACTGAAATCGATGTCCACGATGTGCGTACATACATGGTCTAAGAAGTGACGGTCATGGGATACGACCAATACGATAGCTTCATAAGACGCTAAAAAATCTTCTAACCAAGCAATGGTATTGATATCCAAATCGTTGGTAGGCTCGTCCAAAATCAAAATATCTGGTTTACCAAAAAGCGCTTGTGCTAGTAACACACGTACTTTCTCGTTACCATCTAATTCTTTTAATTGTTTGTAGTGTTGGTCTTCTTTGATACCTAAGTTGCTCAATAGGGTAGCAGCATTACTTTCCGCATTCCAACCATCCATTTCAGCAAATAAGCTTTCTAATTCACCTGCACGTTCACCATCAGCGTCAGTGAAATCTTCTTTCATATAGATTTCATCTTTCTCTTTCATGATTTTGTACAGTTCTTGATTTCCGATCATCACGGTCTCAAGCACACTGAATTCATCAAATTCATAGTGATTTTGCTTCAATACAGACATGCGCTCACCTGGTGTGAATGCTACAGAACCTGTACTAGGGTCAATTTCACCCGATATAATTTTTAAAAAGGTTGATTTACCAGCACCATTAGCACCAATAATACCGTAACAATTTCCAGAAGTAAATTTTAAATTAACATCTTCGAATAGCACACGTTTGCCAAAACGAAGAGATAGATTGGATACATTAATCATGGGGGCAAAGATACAGTTTTATTCATTAAAATGTATACGTGTAAAGTACCTGCAATGTAATTTATTACAGTGTGATAGCGGTTAAATTTGTATAGTTCATAAGCGATTAATTTTGTAAACTATTAAATATACATTAGTTTAGAAGACGTTTTAACGGTTTCATAGGATGAAAAAGAACAAGATATATGCAGATGAGTTTGTTTCCAAGTTTATGGAAGGGAGCTTACAGCATCTGAAGTATATCCAAACTCCAATCAAAATATTCGCTCTAAAGGATATTGCTCCCTATTTAAGAACGCCAATTCCACCGATATTTTTCGGTTATAATTTATTAATACATCTTACAAAAGGATATTTTCAACATCAGATCGAATCCACACAGTTTTTAGTAAAAGCCCCAGCCGTAATAATAGCTAACTATGGACATATATCTGCTATTAGCGATGTAGACAAGAATGCAGAAGGACATTGTGTGCTGATCAAAGAGCAGGCTATGACTTCGATCTTGCGGGATCAAGAGACCTTGAATATTTTTAATATTGCTCCATTGCTCAATTTGAATCTTGAAGAAAGTAGAGATTTGGACTCGATGTTGCAACTGTTGTATAAAGAAATTTACGATCAAAATCCGTATCAGTCCTATTACGAAAGTATTTTTAAAACCATTCTATTAAAGATTATCAAACTTTCGGATGCGAATACCACTCTTCAGCGTAATCAAGAAATTGCAATAGCTTTTAAACAATTGGTTTACTTGGATTTTTTTAAAGAAAAGTCTGTTACATATTACGCAGATAAATTATCCGTGTCTACCAATTACCTCAATCGTTGTGTTTCAGGGGTTTTTAATAAGTCTGCTAAGCAAGTCATATTGGAAGTGGCTATTATGCATAGCCAGTTGCTTTTGGTCGAAACGAATAAACCTATAGCAACAATAGCGTATGAATTGGAATTTGAAGACCCTTCTTATTTTACTCGATTATTTAAAAAACTTGTAGGTATTACTCCTAAAGAATACCGCAATAGGACAATGTAAAAAACTGTTAATGCACGATTTGTCCTGTTATTTGTTCTGTTTTTAATAGTTAGTGCCTCTCTTATCGGTTAATTTTACGAATGTAAGTGCAGTTGCACTATTTGCACTATGAAAAACACACTGAACATAAAAGAATTAAATTACAAAAGATATGAGTCAATTAGTTGAGCAAGCAGATTTTAAGACATACATTGCTGACTTTTCAAAACATTTACGCGAACTATTTAGAAACGAATATGATTTCAATAAAATAAGTCTAAGTCGCGATTTACCGCCAGAATTTAGAGCAAAGATTATGTCTAAAAATCCATTGGCGGTAGCTATACCGGAGTTACATGGTGGTCGAGGAGTAAATGTAAAAGAATGTTTGGGAGTACTTGCTGCAGCTTCATACGAGTCATTGTCTTTGTCTTTAATCTTTGGTATAAACATCGCGTTATTTCTAGAGCCATTAGCTAAATACGGTAACTACAATGTTCAAGAGCGTATTTTCAAAAAATTCTTGGAAGAGAAAGCAATGGGTGGTTTGATGATCACCGAAAAAGCTTATGGAAGTGATGCGCTAAATATGAAAACATCCTTTCAAGAAGTTGATGGTGGGTATAAAATTAATGGTGAAAAACATTGGCAGGGTTTAAGTGGTGCAGCAGATTTTTGGTTAGTGACTGCGCGTAAGGCAAATGATAACGGTGATTTGGCACGGGATATAGATTTCTTTGTGACAGATGATAAAAATCCTGCGCAACATATTCCAATGGTGGAGCGTTATAATAATTTAGGATTGTATGCGATTCCTTATGGGGTCAATCAAATAGATATTACTGTTCCTGAAGAACAAAAATTACAGCCCGAAAGTACAGGTTTGAAATTGATGTTGGATATGTTGCACCGTAGTCGTCTCCAATTTCCAGGTATGGGATTAGGATTTATCAAACGACTAATGGATGAATCATTGGCACACTGCCAAAATAGAATAGTTGGTAATGCTCCTCTAGCGAATTTGGATGCTGTTAAATTTCAACTTTCACGCATTCAAGCAGCATATACTATTTGTTCAGGAATGTGTCACTATAGTACTTCAAATAGTGGTATTGATAAAGATTTGGCTACGGCTGCCGTTGAAGCCAATTCATTGAAAGCATTGATTACTGATTTAATGCAAGAATCAGCTCAAATAGCTTTGCAGTTGGCCGGGGCAAACGGTTATCGTTTGGATCATATTGCTGGAAGAGCAGTAGTTGATAGTAGACCTTTCCAAATTTTTGAAGGTTCCAATGAGATGCTTTATGGGCAGATAGCTGATTCTATTTTAAAGCTAATGCGTAAATCAAAAGAAAAAAGTTTAGCTAATTTCTTGTCGACTTATACGAATACAAATGATAGCATTCCTTACTTTGCTAACTTATTAAACTTCACTATTGACTCTTCAGTCAACCAGCGTGACGCAATTACGTTAGGTCGTATTATTGCGCGTGTGATTAGTTTCCAATTTGTGTTACATATGAATGGATTTAATTCAGAACTAATTGAGTTGACTCGTCAACATATGGTCACGGACATCACAATGTTGGTAGGTCAATATTTATCAAAAAATACAGCTAGCCCAATTTTTGAATACCATGAAAATTCAGATTGGATGAATTTTGCCTAATTATTCATAAAAATTAGGAAAGGGTAGAAAATAAATCTTTCTACCCTTTCTTTTTTAATGTAAATACTGTTATTTCTGGTCTTACATTCCACCTGACGCGAATGGAATGCCCTAATCCTTTGTTTATATATAATGTTCTTCCGTTAGAAAGGTGTTTCAAACCTTCATCATAATTTTTATTATCAACAGGAATAATACTGGCTTTAGAAAAGGGGAGACGTACTTGGCCGCCATGCGTATGTCCAGATAAAATCCAACCATCATACCCGTTCCAAACATCTAGATCACATACATCTGGATTATGCACCAAAACAAGATTAGCTTTTTCTCGGCTATATAAATCCATTGCACTGTCTGGATAAAAATTAGTTCTCCAATAATCATCTATACCAATTACATTGAGCCCATTTATATTTAAATTTGTATTGCGTAAAACAGTAATTCCGTTATTGACAAGTATCTGAACTAAGGAATCAGCTAGGGATCCATTTCTGGCAAGTATTCCGTAATCATGATTTCCGAGAATTGCTACAGTTGCTAACTTTCCCTTTGGTGAATATTCAAGAATTTTTTGTAACTGATCAAATGGAGCTTGATTAACATTTACAGCACTTATATAATCACCTGTGAAAACTAAAATATCAGGATTTATATCACATATTTTTTTTTTAATTTGTCTAATTATATACTCTTCGTCAACCGTTTCACCAATGTGTATGTCTGAAATCTGCACTAGCTTTTTGCCAACCAATGATTCTGGGAGATTTGTAATAGGCATAACGTATTGATTCCATTCCACCCAACGCGGTTCTATGCGCCAAATGTATACACCAAGTGATAATGAAATTAGGTTTACGCATACTAAAAGTAGTAAACACTATTTTTTTCGTTTGTTTATGTTTGCTCTACTTTCAGAGATTCCTTATGATCTAGCGTTTGGAGGTCAATGGTTTGATTCTTCGCGACAGAATATATTCTTCACCTTGCTAGCAGGATTATCAGCGTTAATGGTAATAGATTCAAACAAAATATCCTCTGATGTGAAGATATTGCTTATCGTAGCGTTGGTCACAGCAGCTAATCTTTTTCATTTTGATTACTATTATTTGGGAGTTCTACAAGTTGTTTGTTTTTATGTGTTTCGGACGAATGTACTGAAGCAATTTCTTACTGTGGGGATTTTAAACTTATTTTACATGTTTAGGATATCTACGCAATCGGCGGCAATTCTCGGTCTATTGCCTATTTATTTATACAATGGTGAGCGCGATAAGAAAACTGGGATAGTATTCTACATATTCTATCCTGCGCATTTATTCATATTCTGGATTATTAAAAGGTACTTTGTTGGCTAGTTTTTTTACCTTTCTTGGATATCTTTCGATGAATTGAAGAACCAATGAATTCATATAGTAGTTACTTACGCACTTGTCTTCGTCATTAATTACATCTTCATAATCTCGAATGTCTAAATCCACATCAAAATAACCAAAAGCATGTAAGTTGTTATTTTTGAAGAGTATATAGGATTTTTCGTCCAAATGTCTACCTTGATCAATCACTAGAAAAGATTGCGATTCCATTTTAACTTTTTCTAAAGCTAGTTCGACTTTTTCATTGTGTTCAACAGAAGATGGGAGAGTACTGTAGTCTAACTTTGGCTTTGATTCATTGTGTACGCTGTAGAAGTAACACAACTTATTGTCTAGTTCGAATTCCTCCATCAGTTGCAAAAGCATTTGATTGGCTTCGTAAGGACGCTCAAAGTGTTGTACAGCGCTCGCGTGTTTGTCATAAGGTGAAACGATAAGGCGTACGTAATCATTCTGATCCGTATATTGAATCAATGAAAATTTTGGTTCAAACTTTTTCAACGCACGATTGTGCGTTGGCCAATGCTGCTTGATTAGCTTACATTCGGTGAGCAAAGACATTAACTCCGTTCCAGTTTCGATGTAATCTATATGATGTATATCATTGATAAAAGCTTGTCTTTTTTGCGTCCCATTTGTTCCCGAAAAATGACTTAGCACTCTTTTTTGAATATTTACAGCTTTGCCCACATAAATAATTTTGCCTACTGCATTATGAAAGATATATACGCCAGTTGTTTCGGGGAGTTTAAGGAAATCTTCCTCATTGATATGTGTTGGCAGGCGGTGTTCTTTAGTTTTCCGTAGCGTACTTTCAATCAGCTTCTCCTTGTCCTCTCGTACGAGTTTTTCAAAAAGTGTCACAGTTGCTTCCGCGTCTCCCATAGCGCGGTGTCTATCGTGAATTCGTATGCCAAGATTTTGACACAATTTCCCTAAACTGTACGAAGATTGATTCGGAATTATTTTGCGCGAAAGTCGGACAGTACACAATTTGGGAGCTCGCCACGAATAGCCAGCATTTTTTAATTCTTCGACGATAAACGAATAATCGAAATTGACGTTGTGTGCGACAAAGATTCGCTTGTGTAATAATCCGTATACAGTGGATGCTATATCTTTGAATGTCGGTGCATCTTCCACCATTTCATTTGTAATGCCAGTCAAGGCTTGAATATGAAAGGGAATAGGAGAATCGGGATTTACTAAGGACTGAAATTTCTCTAAAATATGCGTTCCATCGTGGATGACAATTGCTATCTCTGTTATTTTATTCCCTGCTGCATACGAACCAGTCGTCTCAATATCCACAATCGCATATTCCATACGACAAAAGTACAAACAAGTTTTTGATTAGAGAATTATCAATAAGATAGAAGCAATGATTACCAAAGCGATAATTATGTGTCGGAAGGTTTTTTCGGGTAAAACTTTAATAATTTTAATTCCAATAAATCCACCCAATAGAATAAAGGGCAAAGCCATAAGATTTAATATAATTCCTTCCCAAGTAATATTGTGCCACACAAATACTTGAAGTGGAATCTTACTCAAATTTAATATGAAAATAAACCAAGCAGATGTAGCTGCAAAAGCAATTTTATCTAAACGCTTTGAAAGCATATATACAGAAAGGGCAGGCCCAGCCGCATTGCCTATCATCGTAGAAAAACCTAATATAAATCCAAATAGCGGCGAATACCATTTTTTATTAGTCAATAGCTTCTGTTTTTCTAAAGATGATTTTTCCATCCAAAGCATAATGAAAACGCCAACTATTATGCAGATTCCAATACAGATTTTAAAAGTCTTATCGTCGATGTAATTTCCCAACAATAACCCTATGAAAAGCCCAAAGAAAGCTAGCGGTAATAATTTTTTGACTTCATGCCACAGAAATGCCTTTCGATAATAAATTACAGCCACCAAATCTGCAAAACAAAGCAGAATTAGCACAATTCCTGTAGAATATTTTGCCCCGAAGAGTAAAGCAAAAAGAGGCACAGCTAATGTTCCAATGTTTTGAATTCCCGTTTTGGAAATACCAATCAACATGGCGCACGTAAAATACAACGCCCAACCATAAGGACTTGAAATCAATTGCAGTGCCTCTTCCATTTTAAGATTTTAGTATATCAAGAACCTTTGCAGCATTGATCTCTGAATAATCATTAATGTAATAGTCGCATTTCGGTAATTGTTCTTTCGTATGCGAACTTAATACAGCTACTACTTTCATTCCTGCATTTAATCCTGCAGTGACACCAGAAAATGAATCTTCAAAGACGACACAATTGCTTGGCTCAACACCTAATCTGGCGGCTGAATTTAAATAAACTTCAGGATGTGGTTTATGCAAAGTCACATCTTCACTAGCCATTAAAGATTGCATTTGCTCACGAATACCTAATTGATCAATTATCATATCCATATTTGCTCGTGGAGCTGAGGTGCATACCGCGGTTTTGAAATTGTTGGCTTTCAGATCCGCTAAAAATTCTTTGTAATGGAGTATAGTTTCTACTTTATCTTTATAGAGGTCGCGAAACAATTGTTCCTTTTCATTTTCTAATTGAAGTAGTTCTTCACCATGTACTGGTCTTTTGAAAAAGTAAGTCATGATGTGACTGTTGTGTTTACCATACATATGATCTTCAAACTCTTGCTCTGAGTATGGAATTTGGTATTTGTCAAAAAAAGCTTCGAATGCTTTAGCGTGATGCGGATTGGTATGGCAGATTACACCATCCATATCAAATAATACGGCATATTGATTCATAGGGCAAATATAGCTATAAATTAAGGCTATAGCGTCATAATTGTGTGTAAGTTATTTGATGAAAATCGGACATAATTATTATTTTTGGCAATGCCAATGAAAAACTTTCTTACAATAATTATAGCCATACTTTTTTTAGCCTGTGACAATGATGTGTACGAGACACACACCAAGCAAGGTGTATTTACCATTACCAAAATAAAACGAAGTGGTAAAAGACATCTTCGCGGATTCTATGTCGAAGGATTTGAAAAGAAAGTCAAATACAGTGATATACGAAATGGAAAATACAACGTAGGCGATAAAGTTCAATTGAATTATGATTCTGTAATTAATAAAACCAAAGGAACCTATAAGATAGTATTGCAACGCAGAATAGATGTCGAAAAATAGCTTAATTAAATACCCATCATTTTATAAGCTTGTTCAATATATTGATAGAAAGCCCCTTGTGGATCTTGTTTGTTTTTCTTATCATGCAAATGACCTAATCGAACAATTAAAATATTATCCGCCGGAATTGAAATAACAAATTGCCCTAAATGACCATCCATATAGAATACTTTCTTGCCCTTATATTCATTCAGCCACCAACTGTAACCATAATTTTGTGAATCCAAAGCTGCTGGCGTTATTGAATTTTGCACGTAAGAAGAATCTAGAAGTTGCTTTTCACCCCAACGTCCATTTTGGGTATACAATTTTCCAAAACGTGCGAAATCGCGTGCATTACTTGCAATACAACAATATGTTTTTTCAACACCATCCTGAGGTGAGAATTGCCAAAGTGCATCATTTTCAGCGCCCATTGGCTTCCAAAAATGTTCGGACAAAAATTCTGATAGCGAAACAGGAAGGGCTTTAGCCAATACCATTCCTAGTAATTGCGTGTCACCGCTTTGGTATTTAAATTTTTGATTTGGTTTGTCCTTTATTGGCAATTCCAACATGGCTTTGCTGATATCTTTGTAAAAATAAGCTTTAGTTGTAATTGAAAAAGGGGAATAGTATTTTTCATCCCATTGCAATCCCGATCGCATGGAAACTAAATCACGGATAGTCAATTCATCTGCGTATTCGCCTTGTAATTCGGGTAAATAGCTTTTCACTTTTTCATCCAAACTAATTATATAGCCTAGTTCTAAGGCTTTGCCTAATAGGGCAGCAGAAATGCTTTTGGCCATAGAAAATGAGTTTGTCAACGATTTTTCGTTAAAACCATCGTAATATTTTTCAAACCAGATACTGTCATTCTTTATAATCAAATATGCTATGCTTTTATTAGCAAGGTGGATAGAATCTAATACAGGTGTAGAACTGCTTTTATTGTAATCTACCGATTGTGGCCAAGGTTGAGGTGTTCCTTTTTCGATTTTTCTGTTCTCAAAATATTTATAATCCTCCAAAAAAGCAGATGTATGTCCTGTCAAGTAAACTGTACGTACAGCCTTGAGAATATACCCATTACCTGTAAATAATAGACCTAAAGAAATAACTGTTATAAGCACGATAAGACTACCAATTAGCCATTTGAGTATGTTGAGTATCATATATTCGGTTTATAAAAAATAAAGATACATAATGTTTTAAAATAATGAGATTCAAATATTTTTTGAAATTTAATTTTATTTTGATATATTTATGATATCAAAATGATATCAAATTTTAACACTTATAAATTATGGAAAAAGTTATTAAGCCTACCTCAGGATATTCTGCAATCGGAATTGGCATTGTTTTGTTATTAATGTCTGGTTACATTGTATATTTATCTGTCTTAAACGATCGACCAGGATTTATATTCCTCGGTATTCTAGTTTTTTTAGCCTCAGTTTTTATTTTTAAAGGAATTCTGATTGTGCATCCGAATCATTCACGTGTATTGAATTTCTTTGGTAGCTATGTAGGCACAATTAAGGAAAATGGATTGTTTTTTGTGAATCCATTGTATACAGCGACAAAAATGTCTTTGCGTTCGGAAAACTTACAAGGACAAACGTTAAAGGTTAATGATAAAATGGGTAATCCTATTGAAATCGGTGCGGTAATCGTTTGGAAAATAGGGGATACGTATAAAGCTGCGTACGATGTAGAACGCGTGTTTGATTATGTGCGCGCACAATCCGAAGCTGCGGTTCGTCATTTGGCGGTGAGTTTTGCATACGATGATTTGGAAGATGATACGGCTGAGATTACCTTGCGAAATGGTGGGGAAGAAGTAAATCACATTTTGGAAAATGAATTGACAGAGCGCTTGTCAAAAGCAGGTATAGTTGTGCAAGAAGCTCGTATTAGCCACTTGGCTTATGCGGCAGAGATTGCTGGAGCGATGTTGCAAAGACAGCAAGCTGCAGCAATTGTAGCAGCGCGTGCAAAGATCGTTGACGGTGCTGTTGGGATGGTAGATATGGCGTTGAAAAAATTATCCGCTGAGAATATTGTGGAATTGGATGATGAGCGCAAAGCAGCCATGGTAAGCAATCTAATGGTTGTATTATGCGGCGAAAAAGCAGCACAACCAATTGTAAATACAGGTTCCTTGTATTAATAATAGGAGCATCAAAGTGATTTGATATGAAGAAAAAAAGTTTTGTGGTGAGGATAGATGAGGATACATTCAAGCTACTTGAAAAGTGGGCGCAGGATGAATTTCGTAGTGTCAATGGTCAAATTGAATTTTTACTACATGAAGCCCTGGTGAAGAGCAAACGGAAAAAGAATAAGGAATAATAGTTTTTAAGAGAGATTTTCGAATCTCTCTTTTCGTTTATATAAGGTATTCAAATTACTTAAAACAAAAATTTATTTTCAAAAATAGTTGAAATATAAATTTTTCGATTTATATTAGTGTATCATTTAAATAGTACACTAGTATGATAGCAATTAAAAACTTAAATTTTAGTTATACCAAAAACAAACCAATCTTTTCAGATTTGAATCTAGATTTGGATACAGGGCATATCTATGGACTCCTCGGTAAGAATGGGGCAGGAAAATCGACGCTTCTGAAGAATATGATTGGATTAGTATATCCCAATTCAGGCGAGATTTTAATTCTTGGACAGAATGTGCAACAGCGAAATCCTTCTTTATTGCAAGAGATTTGCTTTATACCAGAGGATTTGTATTTACCTGATGTATCGGTAAAAAGTTATCTAAAGTCTAACACATGCTTTTATCCTAATTTTGATGAGAGCTACTTTCAAAAACTCTTTACCGAATTTCAGATTCCTGCGAATCAAAATTTAGGAAATATGAGTTACGGGCAGAAGAAGAAATTCTTGATTTCGTTTGGTTTAGCGACCAACACTAAAGTAGTCATCATGGATGAACCGACTAATGGATTGGATATTCCGTCCAAAGCACAGTTCAGAAAGGTTCTTGCAGCCGTAATGAATGAAGATCGTGTGATTGTGATTTCTACGCACCAAGTCCGTGATTTGGACAATTTGATTGATTCTGTCATTATTTTGGATCAACATCGTATTGTTTTGAATGAATCTATTCAAACTATTGCAGATCGATTGCACTTTAAAAAAGTTACGGAATTGAGCCAAGATATACTGTATGCTGAACAAGGAATTGGAACATACAATGTTATCTCAACGAATGCTGATTTTGAAGATTCGAAAATTGATCTTGAATTGCTGTTCAATGCGGTAACCGTAGAAAATGAAAAAATTACCAACCAATTTTAACCACAGAATATGAATAATACATTTGATTTTAATCGTTTCAAATTGCTAATTGGTAGACAATGGCAATCTTATAAAAAAGAGTATTTCCTTATTGTTGGTGTTTTGTTGGCAATAATTCTTTATTTCTATGGGAATGAACTTTACAAAGTTTTCAAGGAAGGTGATATTGTTATGTATAACAATGATTTTAGGTTCAGAATTCCTTTATTTATTATTCTTGGACTTCTTTATATTTCTTTAACAGCTAGTTCTTATTTTAAAAATTACGGAAAATCGAATGCGGCTATAGCGGAGATATTAGTTCCAGCTTCTAAATTAGAAAAATTTCTTGCAGGCATAGTTTACTCAACAGGTTTAGGATTTGTAACATATTTACTTCTATTTCATATTATAGATTTTGGGTTTATGAATTACGTGCGTTCATTTACGACAAGCACAACATCGTACATGGAAAATGGTAAAGAAATAGTACGCGATAACTTAAATTTCTTACACAAGGTGATATATATAGATCCAGTGAAATATTTTGTATTTCTACCGTTTACTATTAATGCGCTTTTTTTGTTGGGCTCAATTTATTTTAAGAACAAGCAGTTTATAAAAACAATAGTTTCCGTTGCTGTATATGCTGGACTTTGTTTTTTTCTAATTTATAGTATTTATAGATTATTCTTTTTAGGACACATGCAGTTGGACAAAAATAATATAGATGACAATAAGGATTTGATTAAATTTTTATTTGCTGCGATGGGTTGGACTATAACGATTATTTTGTGGACAATCACGTATGTCCGATTGAAAGAAAAGGAGGCTTAATATGGATTTTAACCCGAATAAAGCAATTTATTTGCAAATAGTAGATCATATATGTGAAAATATTCTGCTAGGTACGTGGCCAATCGATTCCAAATTACCGTCCGTGCGCGAGTTAGCTATAGAAATAGCCGTGAACCCAAATACAGTCATGCGTACTTATGATTTTTTGCAGCAGCAAGGTATTATTTCGAATAAGCGTGGCGTTGGTTTTTTTGTGACAACAGATTCTTTTTCACAAATAAAAAGGTATAAGAAAGAAGTTTTCGTGAAAGAAGATCTTCCTCAAGTTTTCAAAAACATCTATCTTCTTGATATCTCATTAGATGAGTTGAAAGAGAGATATGATGCTTTCATTAATGAAAATTATAAATCGAACTAAAATGAAATTAAGTAATAAATTATTAATAGGGCTTGGTATAGGCTTATTTACACTTATTTTGAGTGGTGTCATCATAGCAAATACTGGTGGTGTGGATCAAGCAGAGTATTGGAAAAGCATAGAAAACGAAGCTAAAAATTTCTCGTCAGAAAGTAAATATTTGAAGGGTAATAAGCTCAATACTTACAACAGTATAAAATTAAATAGTGAACACAGTAGAGGAGTGCAACTGCATTTAATTAAAGATGAGACATATGGATTCAAAAGTAATTCTGAGGCAAATGAAGTAGAAGTTTCTTCTAATGATAATGAAGGACTTGTTTTAAATTTTAAAACAAAGTCATATCATCACTTACATGTTTACCTGTACGCGCCTCATTTTGAGAATGTGACTTTGTCAAATTTAAATCTAGATGAGTTGGTTACATCAGAAGATTCATTGAAATTGGACATTCTAAATGCCTCATGGGGATCTTATAATATAGATAATGAAAGTTTAAAATTTTTGAATCTGAGTTTAACGAATTCGTCTATTGATAATACGCTAAAAATTGGGAAATTGGAAAACTTAAATCTAAAATTGACTAATTCAGCGGTAAAACTTCAGCCATCCTCGATTAAAGGTTTAACCGTTCAGGCAGAGAATTCCAGATTCGCTATTGAAGAGCCAAATGGTCCTACAACAATCTCTAGTTTATCCGTTGTTACACAAGGCAAATCAATTATTAGTCTGCCAAATAAAATTTCTGTAGACAAAATAGAAGGAAATCTTTCTGATAGTACATCTACAAATTTTCCTGTATTTCTGCTAAAGAATTTAATCAAGTAAAATTAAAATCTCAAACATAACAAAAGCGTCATTTATGACGCTTTTGTTGTTTAATCTCTTCTTAAAAATTCTCTGTCTTCATCTGACAAGCCATCATTAGGCTTGTATGGCGAATCTATATAATTATCTTCTTCTGGTTGCGCAGCAATTGGAGGTTGATACACTGGATTATTAATTCCGTATTCCGAAGGATGTTTTTTTCTACGTCTAAATAGTATTCCCCCAGTAATAACACCGAGAATAAAGAATATGCCTAATATTAATAATTTGGAGGTACGGATATCGCCAAATAACCAAAAAGAACTTTCTTCTTTATTATTGAAAAGGATGATAGCTACAAGAGCTAAAAGTATAGCAGTGAATATTGATTTTGGACTCATATCAAAATACTATTTTATTGAGACACAAACATAACAAAAAAGGAGATAACCGATGGGTTATCTCCTTTATATTTTGAGTGAATAACTAATTATTCAGCTACTACTTCGAAAGGAACTTGAACTTTCACTTCTTTGTGTAAGTTTAAGTTTGCGATGTATTCACCTACAGATTTAGGCTCTACTTCGAAAGTGATACGGCGACGGTCAACGTCATAACCTTGAGCTTTCAATGCATCAGCAATTTGGATGCTATTTACTTTACCAAAGATTTTACCAGACTCACCAGCTTTAGCACCGATAGACAACTTAACGTTTTCTAATTTAGCAGCTAATTCAGTAGCATCTTTCTTAATTTTATCTTGTTTGAACTGAGCTTGTTTGATGTTCTCAGCCAACACTTTTTTAGCAGATGAAGTTGCTAATGTAGCAAATCCTTGAGGAATTAAGTAGTTACGGCCGTAACCTGGTTTTACTACTACGATATCGTCTTTCTCACCAAGGTGCTTAACATCTTGTTTTAATATAATTTCCATTTATCGTATCCTCCTTATTTTAATGAATCAGCTACGTAAGGTAATAAGCCTACGATACGCGCACGTTTCACAGCTTGAGCAACTTTACGTTGGAATTTCAATGATGTACCAGTAAGACGACGAGGTAAGATTTTACCTTGATCGTTAACGAATTTCATTAAGAAGTTAGCATCTTTATAATCGATATATTTGATACCATTCTTTTTGAAACGACAGTATTTTTTACGGTTGTCCTCTACTTTAGGAGCAGTCACGTATTGGATGTTTTCCTTTGACATTATTTTGCTACCTCCTCAGTTTTAGTTTCAGCTTTCTTGTTGAATGCACCGCTACGTTTTTTCTCGCTGTAAGCAATTGCATGCTTATCTAAAGCGATAGTCATAAAACGCATAACACGCTCATCACGCTTGTATTCAAGCTCTAATTTTTTAATTAATTCACCTGGAGCCTTGAATTCAGTTAAGTGATAAAATCCAGTAGATTTTTTCTGGATTGGATACGCTAATTTTCTCAAACCCCAATTATCTTCAGCGATAATTTCGGCTCCGCCTTCTGTTAAGATGTTTTTGAATTTAGCAATTGCCTCTTTCGCAGCATCTTCTGAAAGCAACGGGGTAAGAATGATTACAGATTCGTACTGTTGCATTGTTTAAATAATTATTTTAATTTAAATATTTCCGCACTTACGGAAGTGCAAAAGTAGATAAAAAATATTATTTATCAAAGGGTTTGTTGAAAATTATGATATCTGTTTTGTTTGAACCGCGAGTGCCTCATAATTTGGTCTTGACGTAAGAATGGAACAAAAAGTTTCAGGCTTGGATGATTTAGCTAAATTATCTAGGGCGCTTTCTTCTGGTAGAAACTTTTTTTAAATATACTTCTGCAAAAACTTTACGCTTTCTTAAGACTTCAATTCAGAGATTCTTCCTTTTGTCGGAATAACAGTGTAAATTTTAAATAAAAGTACAATCCTTACAACTACTTAAATATCGCCTTATCGGATCTGCAATAGCAGGAAAAGTGAGCCATTGTGCCGATACTGTACAGCGATGATTTTTTGTTTCTTTTTATAAAAAAAGAAAGAGCCTGTCTGGCGGTGAAGACATAGGAGGATTTGGCAAAAAGGACAAAACTTTTTGTAACCTCGCTCAAGCCGCGAGGGGCTAATACTTTTTTTTTGATAAAAAAGTATTCAAAAAATCAAGGCTTGGATATTTTGGCTAAAATCAACTCTTTTCCGCTAAACAGATTTGAGCCGTTTCACTTTTTAAATCTGTTTCTAACGCTTCAACTTCGTTGATTTCTTTACGCCAAACCATCCTAGGCCGTTTCTCTTGGTAGGTGCTAATAAAATATTTTTAATACACATTCAATGCTTTCAACTACTAAAATATCGTCTTAGTGAGTTTCCGATTGTAGGTCATATTAAACCCAATACAATATCTAAATATTACCTTTTACAAATCATCTGACTTCTTATGACCTCTTAACTAATTTTCCACTAGAAGAAGTTTTATTTTCTAAAATTTGAGTAGGTTCTTTTATATATGTAATATTTGCGGACGAGGATAGGTTACTTCGTAATGTTTGGGCTGTCGTAATGTTTAATTTAGCGGAAGAACTTCCATCACAAACTACGTTACGAACAGAAGCCTGCGTTAAATCCAATTTTGCTGAAGAACTCATTTTTATATTGGAATCTTCAATTTTGCCAGCTAAGAATATTTTTGTGGAACTCGATGCAGAAATGTTAAGTTTTGATGCGTCAACATGATTTGTTTGTTAATATTTGCGTCTTTTATAGAGGCGCAAGAACATACAGCAAGTACAAGTAGAAAATATAAGATAGTGTGAATTTTCATAATTCAAGTTTTCTTTTACTAAATATAATTAATATTGTGATTTCTTGTCTTATCTTTTGATTTCTATATTTGTCTATGACGTTAATCGAGCATTTCAAAAATTTATATCAAATCGATGATGAATTAGAAGAATTTTTTGATTCTATCAGCGAAACGAGGGAGTTCGCAAAGGGCGAATTTATTTTTGAACCGAATAGTTACCTGAGACATATTTATTTTGTGGAATGTGGATTCACACGTGTCTATTATTACAAGAATCGAAAGGATATAACGCATTACTTTTTCGGTCAAAACACGTTCAGTACAGGTATTGAAAGTGTTTTTTACCAAAAGCCAAGTTTATTTGGTTTCCAAGCATTAGCTCCATCAAAAATTACGTTACTACCTTTTGCGCCTATACGCGAGATGGCGAATATAAGTATTACGATGAACCATATCATCGAGAAAATACTTTTGGATAATCTTATTTCTTTCTCAAAAAGGTTTTACAACAGCCAATTTGAAACGGCTCATGAGCGATATGAATCATTATTAACTGAAAATCCATCCTTACTCCAAAATGCGAGTTTAGGTCATGTTGCTTCATATTTAGGTGTATCTCAACAAACATTATCCGTAATCCGAGGAATGAAGTAATTACATTTTTTAAGATATCTGAAAAATTTTCATTAAAACAAATACTACCTTTGTGTTGTTGTAGGAAATACAAATAATTTTTTATGAAAAAAAATATTTTAATAATTATTTATGTTTTATTGATTGTATGTGGATATCAATCTTATACGTATGCGCAGGAGCAATTGAAAACTTTCAAATCAAGTGTTGTAAAGGCATTAGACCACAATAAATCTATTCAGAATGCTAAACTGGAAAATCAAAAAGTAACATTGGATCGGGAAGTAGTCCAAGGTAAACTATTGCCTAAGGTATCATTGAATGCGCTTTATGGTTATGTGAACTCGGGGCTAGACATTGATTTGCCAACGCAACAGCTGCCTATCACAGGCATAAACCTTTTTGAAGGAACTACCAAAGGAAACATTTCTTCTCAAGTCTTTACTACGGGTGTCACAGCCACTCAGGTGCTATTTAGTGGATTGCAGATTACGAACGGCCAAAAGGCTTTGGAACATAAATACAAAGCACAGGCATTACTTACGGAAACTGGATATGATCAATTGGCACAAGAAGTCATTACTTCCTATGATCAGTTAATGTTACTAAAAGAAGTGGATTTGCTAATTACTGATTCTGAAAAACGCCTGAATAAAGAGCATCTTAAAGTAGTAAAAGCAATAGAGAATGGCGTAGCTATTCCTTACGATCGTGATAAAATTAAGTTGGCGATGTTGGAATTGGAAAGTAAACGTGCTGAAGTCGAGAGCAATCGCGAATTATTGTATTATAAATTGGAAGAATTAACAGGACTTCCTACGGAAGAATTAAAAGAAGTAAACTATTCACTAGAGCAAATCGTGTTGACCGATGAGGCTACAGTGATGAATCGTAAGGAATTAGAAGCATTAGAAGCTTCGCATAAAGCTTTGGAATACGTTTTGAAAAAGGAGAAAGGAGCTCAATTGCCGATGGTATTTGCATTTGGAAATGTTTCCTATTTGAATGCATTTGATATGAAAACTACCATCAAAGATGTACCGCAGTTAGGTGATCTTCATTTCAAATCTAATCACCTCCGTACGGCTCCAAATTTTGCGATTGGTGTAGGAATGAAATGGAATATTTTTGAAGGAAAGTCTCACAAAGCTCAAATTCAAAAAGCCAAATTGGATTTGCAAATTCAGGACAACAAATTAGCAGATACAAAGGAAAAGCTTGGTTTATTGCAACGCAAAACACAATCTGACTATGAGTTAGCATTAAAGAAAGTGTCTGTGAACCAGCAACAAATGACTATCGCCAAAAATAACTTGAACTTGGCATCTCGCCAATTTGAAGAAGGCTTGCAAGATGTAACCGAAAGATTGGAAGCGGAAAATGAATACTACAAGCAATCACTTAATTATTACCATCAGGTATTGAATCAGCGTATGACGGCGACAGAAGTATTGAAATCAAACGGAAATTTATATCAAACCATTATTAGATAATCATGAAAAAAATAATATATACCCTAGGATTTTTAGTGATGATGCAAAGTTGTTCATCCGAAAAGATAGATAAAAAGTTAGAAGGAAAAATAGAAAGAGAACAATTGTCTGTGACAACTAAAATCCCTGGGAAAATCCAAAAGATTCTAGTAGAAGAAGGTCAATTTGTGCAAAAAGGAGATACCTTAATAATACTCGAATTGCCAGAAGTAGACGCCAAAGCAGCACAAGCACAAGGCGCATTGGAATCTGCGCAAGCCCAATATCAAATGGCTATAAAAGGTGCGACAGATGGTCAGTTGAAGCAGTTACGTGCGAAGGTAGATGGATTAAAAGAACAATACGATTTTGCGGAAAAGTCATTGAACCGTATGCGTAATTTGTTGCAAGATTCATTAGTTTCTCAACAAAAATACGATGAAATATACGCGAAATATCAAGGTGCTAAAAATCAATATTTGGCGGCGCAAGCGGAGATAGCTGATGTAGACCATGGGGCACGTATCGAACAACAACAAATGGCATTGGGACAAAAAGAACGTGCTTTAGGTGCAGTTTCGGAGGTTAATGTAGCTGCACAAGAACGATATATTATTGCGCCTCAGGATATGACTATAGAGACTATCAACCTCAAAGTAGGGGAGTTGGCTATGGCGGGCTATAGTTTAGCTTCAGGTTATATCACGGATGGCACGTACTTCCGTGTTACTATTCCAGAGAGTAAAGTCAAAGATTTCCAAAAAGGAGCAATTAAGCTATTGCGTATTCCCTATTTGGAAAATAAAGAAATAGAGGCGCGTGTAGAAACAATTAAAACATTGACATCCTATGCCAATATCAGTACGGCATATCCAGATTTTGAACAACAGGAAGCGATGTTTGAAATTCGTTTGAAACCTACTAACGCAGAAGAAAGTAAAGATTTGCTGACTAAAGCAACATTCATTATCGAGGCTTCTAAATAAGGTTAATATGAAGAACTTTGTAAGTTTAATAAAACGAGAATTTCAATTATTCTTTCAGAATAAAGTCTTGATGGTCCTCTTTTTGGGTGCGCCAATAATGTACGGGATTTTGGTTGGTTCCGTATATAAGAAAGGTACAGTCACTGATATTCCGATTATTGTTGTCGACGAAGATCAGTCTCCACTCTCGAGACAATTAATTGATATGTTCAATGAAAATGAAGTGATCTATGTAGCTTCCGTGTTGCCTGATAATTTCAATTCTCGTGAAGAGGCATTACGAAAAGAGGCTACTGTAGTGGTGACTATTCCAAAGAATTTCTCTTCGAATATCAATTACAATCGACCGACAGAATTGACATTATTCGTTAATACTTCGAATACAGTGACATCTAATTATGCGATGATGGCAGCAAATATATGTGCTGGAACATTGAAAGCGGGGATTCAGGTTAAATCTTTGGAGAAAAAAGGTGTGCCTGCTTATGCAGCTGCACAGCAGTACGAACCATTTAAAACCACGATAATAAAACAAAATTTTCGTTCGGGGAATTATCTTTATTTTATGTTGCCAGGTGTATTGTTGACGGTATTTCAACAGGTTATGATGTTAGGTTTGGCATTGAGCTTTGCTTCAGAATTTGAAAATGGCACATTCAAAGATTTAGTTTCAAGAACGACGAATGTATTTGAATTACTATTGGTAAAAATAACACCTTATTTATTGATGTCTATTTTTATCTATGGTTTATATTATGGTTTTTCAATTTTGTATCGCATGCCAATCGAGATTGAAGGTTTTGCGTTTTGGGGAAGTACCATTTTATTTCTCTTATCGGTAAGTTTTCTGGGTACACTCGTAAGTATTGCTATCCCAACACAGCTAAAAGCTACAGAAATTTTGATGGTTATTGCTACACCATCGTTTATTTTGAGTGGATTTACATGGCCGTTAAGCCAAATGCCAGCTTGGGTTGTCAGTATTGCAAATTGTATTCCGTTGACACATTATCTGCAAATATTCAGAACACTTGTGATAGAAAAAGGAAGTACTGATTTAATTTTAGATTCAATTTTAGGATTAGCTAGTATAACTTTAGTGACTTCTCTGCTCTCAATTTTGCTGTTACAGTATAAAATTCATAAAATGAAGAAAGAAATTAGTAATTAGAAATTGTAATATGCATTTTATCCTAAGGAGTTCTATTTTAAATAGTAAACTCCTTTTTTATGTAAAATGAATTAATAATTTGAAATATTATTTATAAGTAATAATTTATGTAAATGATAAAAGTGTTATATTTAGGCATAATTCTTATTAGCCTACCCGCCTATGAATTTTAGAAAACGATTTTTATAACGTTTTTTAATTATTTATTTTTAATTGCTTTGGTAATTCTCCATCGGAGGAATTGTTACGTTTCAATGATTCTATACAAAATGTAATAAAGAAGGAGAAGGATTATATTTTATTGCGTAATAACATCACGGATTTATTAAATAGAAACTATGCAAACAATAAGCCTTTTGTCATAGATTATATAGAAAAGAATATCCTAAATAATCCAACTTATACCAATGACACCTTATTCTACGCAAACACCTTAAATACATATGCAATTTGTTTTCTGGTATCCGATGTAGATAGATGTATTGAGATCGCGAAACAGGGAATCAATTATATTGGAAATAATGAAAATCCAGAGATTTTAGAAAAGTTAGCCTTGTTAAATTCTAACTTAGCAAATGCTTATGCTATTATTGGTCATAATCACACTAGGTTAAAAGTGTTTGCGGATATTCAGCCTATTATTCTTAAGACAAAAAAACCCCCAGATAATAAGAAATTACAATCACAAACTTGGAACTTTTTATTATGAATTTAACCCAGATTACGCAATAGAAAAAAATAGTTAATTTAGAGATTTAAAATCCAACTGCGTAGCAGTAGAAAAAAATGCGCTATGAAATTCGAGTTATCATTTACTAATCAAGAGATTACACCCTGGGGCGGAATGGTTTTTTTGAAGCAAATGTTAGACAAAATTGGCTTTCGGGAGGAGATAGAAAACTGTACTTCTTTACCTGTATCCCAATCCAATAATTCCTACAAAAAGGGAGTTCTTCTGGAGTCCTTTATTACAAGTATTTGGTGTGGAGCAAATCGTTTTCTGCATACGGAGATTACACGTTCAGACAGGGCTCTTGGTCAAATTTTCGATTGGAAAAAAACACCCGGTCAAGATGCGTATAAACGTTATTTCGGCAAGTTCACACAAAAGACGAATCAAGAGGTAGGTCATCATTTTTTTAGTTGGTTTTTTCAAAATATTAACATCAACTATTTCACTATGGACATTGATTCCTCAGTTGTTACCCGCTATGGCGCACAAGATAGAGCCAAGAAAGGGTATAATCCCAAGAAAAAAGGAAGAAACAGTCACCATCCCATTATAGCTTTCGTAAATGAGGTAAAAATGGTTGCTAACTTTTGGCTCAGAAGCGGAAACACTAGTTCAGCGAATAATTTCATTGGCTTTTTAGAAGAAACTTTATCGGTTTTTGGTACTAAAAAAGTGGGTATGGTTCGATTAGACAGTGGCTTTTGTCAAAAAGATATTTTTGAACATTTGGAACACAAAGCGCTGAAATATATTGTTGCTGCAAAGTTTACCCACCCTGTACAGCATTTAATCAACAAGCAAGACACCTGGTTGATGGTGGATGAGGGAATTGAAATCTGCGACAAGCACTATCAGGGGGAAACCTGGGACAAGCAACGCAGACTAGTAATCGTCAGACAGAAGATAGCCAATAGACCCAATGCAACGGGCAGAACCTTAAGTTTATTTCCCGACGATGAAATCCACAGAAATTACCGCTATTCTGCATACTTTACCAATAATGAATTTGCTGCAACTGATGTATGGCGGATGTATCGCCAACGTGGTGATGCGGAGAACAGAATCAAAGAATTGAAGGCTGATTTTGGAGCAGAGAGCTTTAACCTGAAAGGATTTTATGCAACAGAAGCTGCATTAATATTCTCCATGATAGCCTATAATCTAATGTCGATATTCAGAATATTCGTCTCGCAGGAAAAAACGCAAAAAACATTATCAACACTACGTTATAGAACTTTTGCAATTGGTGCTTACTTTGAAAAGGTAGGTGATACACTCAAGCTCAAAATTGCACTAACAAAAAAAAGTAGAAAATGGTTCCGGGGACTTTGGGATTACCCGATAGATCTTCAAATGAAAATATCTACTGCGTAATCTGGGTTTAATGAGCTTGATAAATCACTAGAGCATTTGTACAAAGGTATTTTTATAGAAGAAGACTTCTTGTATCACCCAAGCTTTGCTGGAGTAACTGAGATTTTATTGCTTCTGTTTTTTTAAAGAAAAACCAGATTGACAGTGTTCGAAAATATATTAAAATTTCAAATGGCATAAAAAGAAGGGAGCTTCCTGCTATTTTCAATGCAAGAATAAAAAATTTATTAGGTCTTAGTGAGGCCTATGTTGGAGATTATAGCAAGGCATCAGAATTATTAGATGAGGCTTACGAAATTGCACTTTCTAATAAGGATACCTCAGAAATATTGTATAATCAATTTATGCAAGCGCGTACATTGGTATTACAAAAGCAATTCTCTGCCGCGATAACGAAATATAATGATGTGCTTTCTAATAATAACGAAGAGTTTTCTCATTATCGCTATTATGTGTTGCTAAGTTTGATTGATGCTTACAAAGCGGATGGACAATTTGATAAAGCATTCTTGACTTATGATGTATTGCTTAAATATATGAACGAACAAAAGGTTAAGAACCAACAATTGTACGCTGAAGAACTGAGCTACAACATGAAATTTAACGAGAAAATTGCTGAAATAGAACGTTTGAAAATAAGCAATGAAAAAGCTGAAATCAAGCAACAGCGAAATGGCACTTTTATTGGTGGATTAGCCATTTCTTTGTTCTTGCTTTTGTTGATTTTATTCTTAATGCTCAAAGCACAGAAAAGAAATAAAATGCTTGCAAAAAAGGAGTATGAACTTTTAGAAGCTAAATTAGAAGAAGAAAAAAATAGTCATTTAATAGATGAGATGACTTTATTGAAGCATGTCGAAGACCGAGAAAGAAACCGCATTGCAACAGATCTACATGATAGTATAGGTGGGCTTTTGTCCTCAATTAAAATAGCTTTATTTAATTTTCAAGAGACATCAAATTTAAATCCTTCTCATATTGAGCATACAGATCGGATATTAGAATATATTGATGAAACCAAGCAAGAATTAAATAGAATCTTTTATAATCTCACTCCGCTCATAGTAGAAAAGTTTGGATTATTGGAGGCTATAAAGCAATATTGTAAAAAAATACAAACGGATAATTTTAAAATATATCTTCAAATTATTAGTGTTCCAGTGAATATTAATGTGCAGGATGAAATCACGTTGTATAGGATTATTCAAGAAGTATTACACAACATTGTGAAGCATGCTAATGCTGAAAATGTTTTATTACAGGTTCAAACTAATTTTGCTAGTGGTATGGTTGTTATTTCAATTGAAGATGATGGCGAGGGTATGAATGTGGAAGATGCAAAAAATAAAAATGGACTTGGTATGCGCAGTTTGTATTCTAGAGTACAGAGTCTTAATGGATCCATCACAATAGAGTCTGAAAAGGGGCAAGGCACAATGATTTATATCAGTTGTATTCCTAGAAAAATAGAAGAATAGTAATACTATTCAATCCTTTGCGATTAATATGGAATGAAAATTATAAACAAAATAAACAAGGCTTAAATTTTATTTAAGCCTTGTTTATTAGAGTGGTATTGAAAAATTATTTACAATTTGGTATGCTATATATAGCTTTCAAATTAGAAGAATTTGATGCTTGATTGTAAGTAAATGTACCTGATAGTCCTGATTTGGTTGGTATATCAATTGCATTTTTATTGAAAACAAACTCAGCAGAATTTACTTTGCCATCAAAATATGTTTCAACATGATATTTGACATTATTTTCTAAGTAAAAGGAACCTATTCCTGCATTAATATAGGTGTAAAAAGAATATTGCTTTTGTCCATTAGCATTAACAGTATACACGTATATCGGAACATATGGTCTCACTTCGTAATTTTTTGAAGCGCATCGCCCTGCTATATTTACATTTACTAACACTATATCCTTAGGAGCTGGATTTAGTGCAATTGTCATCCCTTGTCCAGAACACGGATTGAATATCGTTGACTCAGCAACTTTCTCTCCGCTATAATAATCATAAATTAATAATTTAGCCAATAGATTTGGCATATTATATAATGTTATCGTGTTATTTCCTTGGTTTATATAACGTGATGACGTCGCATAATTTGTTAAAGGTTGGCCATTTGGCGTAACGAGCTTGAGCGTGTAATATTTATTGGCAGCAACAGCATTTGCGTTTATTGTAATAGTTGAATTTCTGGTACATATTGGGCCATAAAAATCCAAATTCCAGTAGGATAAGTGATTGATGTCAAAATGAACTTTTAATTTACCAGATTCATTTACGATCTTAGCTGTCGATTCCTTTTTCCAAATTCCTGTCTCTTCATCCATACTCCATACAGGTATTTCGTCTCCAACTTTAAGAGCAGAACCCGTAGAGGGGTTAATTATAGCACTATTAACCTCCATTTCAACTTTCAAAGGTTTTGAAAATTTTTTTACTTTTTGATTCCCTACTTTCATATCAATGGATAAAAATCCTGCAGTGACGAATGATCCAGCACCTAACGTATTGCCATTTTCGTCTTGAATATTTTGCGGCATGAATCCTCCTGGAAAAGCGTCTAAGGAAGCTTCTGTTCCCGTGCTGTAATGAACTATATTACTGGTAAGAGAATTACCATTCAATACAGCTCCATTTTCAGCTAAAAATTGTGTCCCAGCTTGTAATAAAATGTTCGCTTTTTCTGGTTTGTTAATTTTTGAGTCTAATGTAAAATTTTTTGCATTTGCGTTTGTGTTGCCTGATAAAGTAGTACTGTTAGCAACCACGGCAGAAGTTCCTTCTGGTAAACTTGAGTATTGCGACATCTTAATAACATATTGAGAAGCTGAATCACTATCCAACACTATTGTCTGTGAAAGCGGAACATAGCCCTCAATTTGTGCATTTATGTGAAATTGAATTTTATTGCTTTGCGATGGTTTAATGCCTTCTTGCAATCCTAAAGTTAATATTCCACCTACTACTTTGAAATCTTTCTTGCCGACTTCATTTATTACTTTGTCCGCATCTGGGCCCGAAACCACGACGGGAAAGTCACCTATTGGTTGTAAATTATTTTCATTAGCATTCAGAAATAATATATTAACTGGAGCATTGTTGTATACATTAGCGTCTGCAATAATATCAATCCCTTTAAATGGATCTTTACATGTGTAAAAGAATGTGCACATAATTAGTGCGAAGCTGTTTATTATTAGTTTGTATATAGATTTCATTATTTTATATTTTTATTTACCCAATTTGAAATTTAGATTTAGTTGTATCGTAGGTAGCCAACGATAATCCGAAAGATTATTTTCTAGAAGTGATTCATTTTCTTTATTAGCTGCTAATAATTTAGTGGCATCTATTTGGACTTTAGGTTGCTGCATGTAGTATGTGCCAAGATCAACATTTACACCAAAACGTTTGGAAGGTGTGCTTTTACCAATACCTAATCCAAAGTAAGGCGCAACACCATTAAAACTTATATTTGCAGTAAGATTTCCAATTTGATCAGGAGAAATGTTTAAATTATCAAAATCAATCCCTTTTGAAGGTTTAAGAAATCCACTAAACTCTGTATTGTTTATATAAGCTCCTCCTGCTACTAGTCGCAATGTAGAGAATATATTAAATTCGCCCAACATACCAATTTGGCTAACACTTCCTTTTAGATATTGTATGTCACTTTTCAAATCACGAAGTAAGCCGGCATTTTCTGAATTCCGATTAAAAGGTTGATTTATTGTTGTGCCAAAATATGTTGCATTAAACCGCACAGCAAACTTATCTAGGAATTGATAACGAAAACCCGCACCCATGCCATTTGATCCCGCTTGTAATTGTATAGAAAGCTTATTTGATTGGAATCCCTTATTTACTGAATCATAATCAGTCTGCGCTATCAAATATCCAGATAGTAGAATTTGACAAGAAATTAAAATTGTTTTTTTCTTCATCATTCTTGGTTAATTAAGTTTGGTTCTTAAAAATACAAATTTTTCATTATAATGTTATGAATGAATTTTAATAATTAAATTAAAATTTACTTGATTAATAAAATTGAGTTGGCTTCGTTGTGGTATTATTATTTAAGAACAAGTTTATAATCTAACTATAATATTCAATATAAAGTAAATAGTGTTATATATAGGATATTTCACAAATATCATAGCGTTAATATGCATTCATATCAAGATAGTATAATAATTTGCTAAGTTATAATAGAAATCCCGCTACTTGAATTCCGTAATTTGATATTACCGATTATAAATATAATTCATCACAAGTTTTGCTTTAAGTATTTACAAATTCAAGAGGCATTGTTTAATGCTATAGCAAATCATTGATGATCACATTTTAATACTAATATTATGATACGAATCTTTTTAACATTAAACATTTTATTGTGGTCTATTGCTGTTTTTTCACAAAGTGATAGAGAAAAATACTTAGAAACTATTACATCAAGGTCGCAAAAGATTATCCAATCTGCTGAATTACAACATCTAACATCAAGTGATATTCTGTTGAATGAGTTGGTTAATTTCTACGATAAAATAAATACCAATGCAGAGAAGTACGAAAAGAAATTAGCAGCACTAAAGTCAGAACCAAACGCTAAACAACTTGAAATCGATAAAATAAAAATGGAAAGCGATTCACAGGCTAAACGAATTTATTCAAGATTCCTTAAAAATATTTCAGAACATGCTAATAATCAACAGGTAGAGGCTTTGGTCGATGGGGTGACATATGGATTATTAAACCGTACATATAATGCATACCTTGACATGATCCCACAGCTAAAAGCAGAAGAAAAAAAAATGATTAAAAATATGTTGCTTGAAGCTAGAGATCTAGCGGTGATAGCTTCGGATTCTAAAGAAAGACATGCTGCATTTGGAAAATATAAAGGAAGAATCAATAACTACTTGTCTAAAGAAGGCTATGACTTAAAGAAGGAAGGTGATAAATGGAAGGAAAGAATAAATAAGCAGTCTTAAATACAAGAATAAAAAACATCTTATCTATACAAACAAACCAAAATTATGCAATTAAAGAAATTCTACCATTGCTCTGCTTATATGGCAGCAGGGCTTCTATTAGCATTCCTTATCAGTAGTTGCCAAAAGAAAGATAGTTACACTTTGTCAAGTTTGACTCGCCTCTCTGGAGATATTAGCTTCGTACACGCTGATACAGCAATTACTTTAAATTGGAATAATGCTATTACCGCATGGGAAGGTGAAGGAAAGCCATCACTGCATTACCAAGTAGAGGTATCTACGGATTCTACTTTCACGGATCCTCAAGCAACAATACATACTACTGAGAAAGATTCAACAACTATTTCTTTGGGGAAAGAAATATTGACCCCAAATGTAATTTATTTTGCACGAGTTCGGTCTGTTGCAGGTACTAGTGCATCCTTATCACCTTGGGTTAATAGTACAAGATTTCATATTCTAAATGAAGTTCCTGAGATCGATATTTTTAGAACCTTAAAATATCATGATCTTATCCATAATGCAGCTATTATACGTTGGCAACAAGATGCTTCAATCACGCATATTATTGTCAAATCTGATTCATTAAATTATACCAAACAATATGACTTGTCATCAGGTGATAAGGCTGCTACATTAAAATTAATAAATGAATTGACTTCAAATTCTACTTATGCTATTCAATTATTTGCTGGAAATAAAAGCATGGGTAAAATGACCCTCAAAACTCGCAATGGAGTGGATGATCCATCATTTATTGATCTAAGACCTATGGCTGGAGATCCATCTGCATTAAAAAATGCATTATTGACTGCAACTGATGGTGCTACTATTGTTTTGAAAAGAGGAGAAGAATATACTTTTGAAGAATCATTTTCAGTAGATAAATCTTTTAAAGTGATTAGCGAGCCAGGATTTTCGCCAGCAGCACATATTAAATTGAACTCTTTTAATGTTGTCGAAGGAAGTACCATTAACTCTATAATTTTTCAAGATGTGAAGATATCAAGTGACTTTGATGCCGGTTACGTTTTTAATATTCAAAGTGCTGGAAAAATTAACAACTTGATTTTTGAAAATTGTCATTTGACAGATCATCGTGGTGTGGTGCGAGTACGAGCGCTGAGTAATTCTGTATATTTTATGATTGAGAATTTGCTTATCAATCATTCAATTATCGAAAATGTCAAGGATTTTGGTGTGGCAAATATTGGTCACGTAAATGGAAACATCAAGAACACGACGGTACAAAACAGTACAATAATTAATGCACAACGATTTATAGTAACGCAAAATAGAAATACAAATCACGATGAATCCGTAACGGTATCAGATGTTACATTCTATAACTCACCTAATGGTGGTCAACGATTGTATGATTACACCAATGGATTGGTAACAAATGGTGTAAAAGTTACAAATTGTTTGTTTGCTTCATCTGCTGCTGGTAATCCACGTGCGTCCAATAATTTAACCGTTCAAAGTATTAACAATTTTAGCACATCTGATTTCACAGGAGCGGTAATCGTTGGACTTAATGCTTCTGGTATATCCTCAGCGAATGCATTTGTTAGTCCATCCGAAGGGAATTTTACACTACAAGCACCAAGTTTATTTCATGTAGGTGATCCGCGTTGGAGACCATAAATATTCTTGTATTCTATGTATTAATGAAGAAAACTTAAATCAATGAAATCAAAAAAAGATATAAGCAAGACAAGTTTGCCAATAGTGATTAAGGGGCTGGCGCTAGCATGTATACTTGCTTCACCAGTTGCAGGTCATGCAATGGTAGATGAGAATATTACGAATAAATCAATCGGAGTATTTGTAGGTGTAAAAGGTGTAGTTAAAGATGCATCTGGGCAACCTATTGCAGGGGCTACGGTAATGATAAAAGGGACGAAAAGTGGTGTGAAAACTGACCAAAACGGTAATTTTTCTATTAACGTTCCTACAGACAGAGCGATATTGGTAGTTAGTTATTTGGGCTTTAAGACTCAAGAAATACCTGTAATATCTGGAAGAGATATAAATATTGTGTTGGAAAGGAGTGAAGGTCAAATCGAAGATGTTGTTGTAACTGGATATGGTTCTCAAAAGAAATCCGAGATAGTGGGATCTATTTCCACTATAAAAGGGGAAGAGCTTATGGATATTCCTGCACCAAACTTGGCAGGAGCACTTCGTAATAGAATAGCTGGAGTAGGTGTAAATCAAGAGTCTGGTCGTCCAGGTGCACGTATATCTTTAAATGTTCGTGGATCAAGTATATCAAGTAATGCGCCTAGTGGAGCTACCGATGAACCTCTTTATATTGTTGATGGGATTATTGTAAGTGAGGATGTATTTGATAATCTTGATGCTTCGATGGTCGAAAATATTTCAATTTTAAAGGATGCTTCGGCTGCAATATATGGTGCTGCAGGTGCTAAAGGGGTAGTGTTAGTTACCACTAAACGTGGTAAAGTCGGTAAACCTAGCATTTCTTACAATGGTTATGCGGGTATTACAGATGCAGCAACAAAACCTAATTTATTATCTGCCTATGAGCATGCACAATTATTAAATGAGGGACATAGAATTAACAATTCTCCAGAAGACAGATTTTTCTCACTAGAAGATTTAGAATATTTAAAAGGATTAAATACAGAAAGTTGGTACGATCAAATTTGGCAGGCTTCATTAATGCAGCGTCATAATCTCAGTGTTTCAGGAGGCTCGGACCGTACTACATATTTTGTTGGCGGAAGTTATCAAAATGAAAATGGTAATTACGCTGGAATGAAGCTAGATAAATATTCCATGCGAAGTGGCCTTTCTGCAACGATTTTGGATGGACTAAAGGCTGACATCAATTTTAATGTAGATCACCGTATTCGAGAAAGTAAGAATAATCTTGGAAACGGTACAGATAATGATTTTTTTGAAGCATTAGTGTCAGCACCACAATGGATTCCATTGCAAATAGATGGTATGCCGGTATACTTTAATAGAGGTAATGTAAGAAATCCACTTGCCATTACAGAATCAGGATATTCGGATTCTCGTAAATCACAATCATATCGTATAAACGCTAGTTTGAGTTATCAACCTAAATTTATACCTGGATTGACGGCTAAATTCCAAGTATCTCAAGGAGGAGGAAGTTTTAATAATTCTACTTATATAGCACCATATAAGCTATATAATTTTGAAAGAATGGGAAATAATAATCAGTTATATTCCACTCAATTGGCAGCAGTCAATCCTATTGTTGATGGTGTAACTCAAGCAAATTCTAGCCTAACACCAAATCTTGGAAAGGATAATGGATATCAGGGCTTTTTTACCTTGTCTTATGCTAATACATTCGCCAAACATAGTATAGATATTGTAACTGGTGCAGAACAGACCGTAAATAATAACGAAAATCTTTCTGTGCGTTGGGATGGCCAAATGATACCTGATATGACGGATTATTGGGCTTTTGATCAAAACCGACTCCAAATTGGAGGGCGTTCAATTGGAAAATCAACCAAAAGATCTTTCTTCGGACGTATGAGTTATGATTTTGATAAAAAATACTTGCTTCAAGCGGTATCAAGAATCGATGCTTCTTCAAATTTTGCACGCGGAGATAGATGGGGAATTTCGCCAAGTATTGGTGCAGGTTGGGTAGTCAGTCAAGAAGACTTTTTCAAAGATAATGTATCGTTCATCAATTTTTTAAAATTTAAAGTCAATTATGGTATAGCTGGTGATGATAGGGTGGATGAAAGGCTTTGGCAAGAACGCTACACTATTGATTTGAATAACGGTTATTTGTTTGGAGATAATAATTATGGTATTGGATTAAATCCATCTGTGTATCCAAATCTTTTAATTACTTGGGAAAAGAAGCGTACCCTTAACGTTGGTTTTGAGAGTTCATTGTTCAATAACAAGTTAGATATAGGTGTCGAATTCTTCCAAAATAAAGTTTTTGATGGATTTGATAAAGGTGCAAATGAGATGAATCCATTATATGCTGGGATTTTAGCTCCTACTGTAAATTATAGAGAAGCTTATAATTGGGGATCAGAATTTTCAATTGGATATAGAACTAAAATTGGCTCAGAACTGAATTTCAATGCAAATATGAATTTTGGGTACGGTAATTCTATAGTTACAAAAATAATTTATAACCCTGCGGATCTACTAGTTACAGACAGAAGTGATGGCAAGTGGTTAGGAACTAAGTTTGGCGTAGATCCTCGTAAATACAATAGCTCTAATATGGGGTATAGAACTAGTGGTATGTTCAGAACGCAAGAACAAATTGATAAGTTCTTAGCTGATAATCCTAATTATACTATTGCGGGTAATATTCCACAACCAGGATGGTTGATATATGAAGATACGAATGGCGATGGTATGGTGAATCAAAACGATATTGTCCCATTATTCGAAAACAATAATCCCATATTTTCATCTGGTATTACGTTGGGGCTTGGATATAAGTCATTTAATCTAAGTACAAACTTTATGGCAAGACTTGGCGGGAGAGTATTTTATGATTCACAAGCACGTAATAAAGCTGATAACACCCGAAATGTGGTAAGTATATGGAGAGATCGTTGGACTCCAGAAAATCCTGAAGAAGGAAAATTCCCTAGAACTGACGATCCATTAATAAATGTGAATTCAGATTTTTGGGCAGTAAATGGTACTACGGTTCGAGTAAATAATATGACACTTAGCTACAAATTTCCAGCACAAGCTATTTCACGATTAGGATTTTCAAATGCAAGAATTCTATTGACTGGAAATAATCTTTGGACAATAATCAATCCATATGGATATAAAGATCCGTATTCATCAAACGCATATCATTATCCAATTACAAGGACTATCTCTGTGGGATTAAGTGCAAATTTATAACATGCAGTAATTATGGAAAGAAATAACTTATATATAAAATTAAAAAAAGGCACATTAGCAATTTTTGCTGCCCTGATATTGTCTTCTTGTAATGTTAACGATGATGACTTCTTCGTATTACCAGATCGCGGCGGAATGGATGCTAATATTTGGAACACGGAAGGTGCTGTAAATATGCATCTCAATAAAACTTATGATTTAATAATACCTAAATTCCCCTATCAAACTATTCCAGATCGTTTTGATATACACCTTGTAAGTGATGAAAATTATTTACCATCAAATGGTGGTTGGGGCGCTAGAGCGTTAGGGATTACAGGAGCTGCCTTGATTAATCATGATGTACGATATGTTGGTAATCGTTATACTTTAAATTATTTGGATAACAGATACATGGATATTGCTCGCTGCAATAATGCCATCAAATATTTGCCAGAAAGTAGTATTCCTGAATCTAGTAAACGTGCACTTCTGGGTCAATATTATGCAATGCGTGCAATGGTATATTTGGAATTGGTTAAAGTTTATGGTGGAGTTCCACTTGTACTAGAACCACAAGATCCATCGCAATTGACTGCAAAAGGAAGAGCTTCAGCGAAGAAATGTTTTGATGTTATTGTTGATGATTTGACCAAAGCTATGGAATTTTTGAAAGATGTTAATTGGTCTGGAGATAATTGGGGAAGAATTTCTTATGCCGCTGCTGCAGCGCTTAAAGGAAAAGCTTTGCTCTATTGGGCAAGTCCACAATTCAATCCACTTAGTGATCCTAGACACCCATATGATCAGTCAAGATGGCAATTAGCATTGCAAGCAAACAAAGAAGCTTATGATATTGCTACAGCCGCAGGTCATAGTTTGGTAACTGATTATGGCAAAATATTCCAAACGAAGGGTACGGCTAATAAAGAAACGTTGATTTCCAGACCATATTCGAATACTCGACAAGCGAGGGGACATGATGAGGAACGTAAATCTCGTCCTTCCTCAGAAGGTGGATCTCCGTATATAGGATATCGTGCAACACTTAAATTGCTCCAAGCTTATCCAATGAAGGATGGAAATCGCATAGACGAATCAGGACAGTATAGTTATGATGACGTGTTATTTTGGAAAGACAGAGATCCTAGATTTGATGCAACATTTGCCTACAATGGAGCTTCGTGGCCACTAAGTAATAATAACAGAAGAAAACAATGGACCTATGTTGGAGCAACAAGTGAAGGAGCAGGATGGGGTGTATACACTAAAAAATTCACAACTCCAGAACTTGCATTAGGTTCTGTACCTTATTCAAGTAATATTGGTGGGAGTGGAATGGATTGGATAGAAATGCGTTTAGCTGAAGTTATTTTAAATTACGCGGAGTCAGCAAGTGAAGCAGGTGATTTAACCACCGCAAAAGAAATGATTCGCCTGATCAGAAAACGCGCGGGTATTGAGCAAGGGATGAATGATTATGGTCTTGGAAGTGTTAATTCTGTTGAAAGCATGCGCTCACTTTTACTTAACGAACGTATGGTCGAATTTGCTTTTGAGAATAAGAGAAATTCTGATTTAAGAAGAACTAGAAATTGGCACTTGCTATCTGGTGAAGAAATAGAGACTATCCAAATTGAGCCCGCAGGAGGCACAGCTTCCGAAATGACCGCTACTCGTTCGCAGTTAGAAACTATTAATCCAGCAACTGGCGCCATGTTTAGAGAAGGTATTGATATTAATAATAAGCAGACATACCTTACCTATTTTAAACCTTATACAATATTGCCACAACCAAATGGTTTTAGAGTAATTGATATTCCTGAATACCATACATTTTATACTTTTCATAATGACTTTGTATGGCGTGGAGAAGATATCTATCCAACTATTGGATGGGAAGGTGGCGTATTTGATCCACTTGATAACCAAGATTAAGGCTTATTTAATTTTAATACATTTAAAATAAGATAGATGAAAAACATACAATTTATAAGATTAATAGCGCTGTTTTTGATAGGGAGTACGATTTCTGTGAGCTGTGTAAAAGAGCAGGAAAATATATTCAATATGTTTGATGACTTATCAGTCGAATTTATTGATAAGGGTGGATTTAGTATAACGCAAGATGCAATTCTGAATGATGGTGATAGTGCATATATTTATTTCAATGTGTCATCGCAGGAGAATATGACTAAAATTTCTGTTGATAGTACTTTAGGTAATGGTCAAATAGGGAAAAGGGAAATTATCCTTAAACAAGATGAGAAAAATTCATATTCTGGCTTGATAAAGCATAAAATGAAGAGAGATGGTAAGATTACTTTTCGTGTATATGCTTACAATAGAGTGAATGAGTATATTGGGGATGGTTATAAAAGCATAACTCTAGAAGGAAGACCAAGCTACATCAATTTACCCAATAGGCAAATATATGCTCCACAAGAAGGAGATAACAGTAGAAAAAGTTTTTATTCTATTCTCAATGGAGCTGCTTATGACTTTGCAACTGGTAAATCAAATTCATCAAATATTGATTTTGGTATTTACGAATTGAAAGACACAAGACCAACTCATATTAATAGATCGTCCTATAATCTGTATTCAATAGCAGTCGATGAGAATCCAAATCCGACATTAGATATAAGTGATTGGAATAAAAGGACTACACTATTCAGTGCGCCTATTACGAGTTCAGCAAGTACATTTACGAATGTACTTGTATCATCAAGTATGATAGAAACAGAAGCTAAGAAAAGAACAATAAACCTCACGAAAACAGCAATTACTGATTCTGACAAAGGATTAGCTGCAGGAAATATGGTTTATTTTTTAACTCCTGAAGGTAAATATGGGGCATTATATGTAAATCAAGTTACTTCAGATTCAGAAGGATTTAGATATTTGAGTGTTAGTACGAAAATTCAAAAATAATTTTCGCATTCATGATAAGATACTGCAGTAATATGCTAATTTCTTTAATAAGAATGCCTCAAATTATGTGTTATTTTGGTTAGTAGAGAAGATAACTTTCTCTAAGCAAGGATAACCTTTTGTAGATAAACAAAATTTAATTTATAAACGAATACCATACATTATTAGGATGAGATTATTAAAAGCAGCTTTTGTTATGATGGGGGTAGCGCTAGTGTATAGCCAGGATGTGAAGGCTCAATACCCAAAGATTCCCTCTGATGTGAAGAAAGCTTCTGACGAGATGTTGGAATTAGCACGTAAGCAGTCAGATGCAGCATGGGAAAAAGCTTTGCCTATTATTGATCAATATGCAAAACAAGGAAAACCATATATTCCATGGGCAGGAAGACCAACAGATCTCCCACAAGCTGAAATACCTGCTTTTCCAGGAGCTGAGGGAGGTGGGAAATATTCATTTGGTGGACGTGGAGGTAGAGTAATTGTAGTGACAAGTCTTGAGGATAGTGGTCCAGGGACCCTAAGAGAGGCATGTGAGCAAGGTGGTCCACGAATTATTGTATTTAATGTCGCTGGTATTATTCGATTAAAAACACCATTAATTATACGAGCTCCATATATTACCATAGCTGGACAATCCGCACCAGGAGATGGTGTATGTGTTGCTGGCGAAACCGTATGGATTGATACACATGACGTGGTAGTACGTTTTATGCGTTTCCGTCGGGGAGAAACATTTGTAGGTCGTCGTGATGATGCTATTGGCGGTAATCCAATTGGAAACATCATGATGGACCACATATCGGCTAGTTGGGGTTTAGATGAAAATATGTCTATTTATAGACACATGTACGATGATGGTACAGGTAAGCAGGCAGTTAAGTTAGGTACTGTAAATATTACGATCCAAAATTCCATTTTCTCTGAAGCTTTGGATACTTGGAATCATGCTTTCGGAAGTACATTAGGGGGCGAAAATTGTTCTTTCATGCGCAATTTGTGGGCAAATAATGCAGCAAGAAATCCATCAATTGGATGGAATGGGATATTCAATTTTGCAAATAACGTGGTGTACAATTGGGTTCATCGTTCGGTTGATGGAGGTGATTATACGGCTCAATACAATATTATTAATAATTATTTCAAACCAGGGCCTGCAACTCCTTTGAATCAACCGATCAGGTACAGACTGTTAAAACCAGAATCAGGACGTAGCAAATTAAACTTTATGGTGTTTGGTCGAGCATACGTGGAAGGAAATATTGTAGAAGGGAATGATAAAGTAACAAACGACAACTGGGCAGGTGGGGTTCAATTTTACAACAAAGATGGTAGCTTGGCGTCAGGAAATGATTATGAAGAGTATATGCTTCGTTCACGCGTGAGTAAACCACTTCCTATGGCTGAAATGAATATTATATCAGCTAAAGAAACATATAATCTCGTGTTAGAAAATGCCGGAGCGACATTGCCTGTACGTGATGCCGTAGATAAAAGAATTGTTAAAGAAGTGCGAGATGGAAAACCTACTCCACTGAAAAATGTGAAATTACCTGATTACGAATTTGAGCATAGACGTTTGCCAAAAGATTCTTACAAGATTGGAATAATTACAGATATTTCTCAAGTTGGAGGATATCCAGAATATAAAGGCAAGCCTTATAAAGACTCCGATAATGATGGTATTCCAGATGATGTTGAGAAAAAAATGGGATTGAATCCTAATGATCCAAAGGATTCTGCTCAAATCACTGAATCAGGATATTCTAATATTGAAATTTATTTGAATAGTCTGGTTACGAAGAAAATATAAAACAATGTCCTTTTCATAATAGTTTATAATTGGTTTTTATTGGTAAACCTCAGAATTGGTTCCTTTTTTAATATCTATCCTCCCCAGTTTAGCTATTAACAATTGGAACCATTCTTTTTTTAAGCATATTAAATTTTTGAAATAATTGCATTGTAATTGTTATTTTAACGATCAAATCATCGAACTTATGCATACTTTCCATTCAAATAAAATTATACTATTTGACCTTTAGGTAATCAGATAGTTGATATTCAATGGTCTTCTTATATATGCTTAATTATATTACGAGAGCATCTTTTACTAAAGAAAAAGCCAATTTGTAATCTAGATAAGATTCTACATTAGACAGAAAATAACATATATAACATAAATGTTTAATTCATTTAAGTTTGTATATGCTAGATTATGAAATTGTATGAAATTTCAAATTTTAGATATAACCAATTTATCCATGTTAAAGACGCTAATTATTTACGCAGCAAAAAAAATATACTTTAATGCATTGTCCATTTCAGCATGGATATGCTTTTTAGTTGTCTTTAATCCTATCTACGCTCAACAACACAAACCTTTATCAATAACGGAAGAAAATATTACGGTTTTGCCAGATGCTTTGGGGAATGTAATTCCAGATTTTTCATACGCAGGATACAAAGGTGGAGATTCGGAAATTCCATTTATTGCAGCAAAAGTATCCGTGTCACACATCAAGGAAGATGCAACTAATTTAATTCAGTATGCTATTGATTATGTTTCCAAACTTCCAAAGGATACAAATGGATTTAGAGGAGCTATTCAACTTTCTAAGGGAACTTATAATGTATCAGGTACGCTTAAAATTCATACTTCTGGTGTTGTATTAAGAGGAGCTGGCCTACAGGACGATGGTACTGTACTTCTGGGGACTGGTAAAAGTAGAAATACCTTAATTGAAGTTGTTGGTGGAAATAATAAAGTGATTGAAAATAAGCTGACAATAAATGATAACTATGTACCTGTAGGTAGTAAAAAACTGATAGTGGAACATAATCAAACTATTAAAGTTGGAGATCATATAACAATTACTAGACCTTCATCGAAAGAATGGATTGAAAAATTGGGTACAGATCATTTTGGAGGGGGGATTACTTCCATAGGATGGAAGCCAAGGCAACGGGATATTAATTGGGATCGAGTAGTTACTGCTGTGAATGGTAATGAGATTTTAATAGACGCACCTTTAACAAACGCAATAGAGAAAGAATATAGTGAAAGTTATGTTAGCCTGTATAAATGGGAAGATAGGGTAGAACAAATTGGAGTTGAAAATGTAAAGTTGGTTTCAAGTTACGATTCATCAAATTCCAAAGATGAAGATCATCGTTGGATGGCGATTTCAGTAAATAATGCTAAAGATATATGGATCCGTCGTATAGCATTCCATCATTTTGCAGGCTCTGCTGTTTTTTTACTTTCATCAAGTCAACGAGTTACGGTTGAAGATTGTATTTCATTAGAACCTATATCCGAAATAGGAGGACAAAGACGGTATACCTTTCATACCAAAGGGCAGCAGACTTTGTTTCAACGTTGTTATTCTGAAGGTGGTTATCATGATTTTTCAATAGGATATATGGCTGCTGGCCCAAATGCATTTGTGCATTGTCATGCTTATGATTCCTATAATTTTAGTGGTGCAGTAGATAGTTGGTCTACAGGTAGCTTGTTTGATAATGTATATATTGATAATCATGCTATAAGTTTTAAAAATAGAGGGCAAGATGGAAATGGAGCGGGTTGGACCGCTGCTAATTCACTAATATGGCAGAGTAGTGCAGCCTTGGTCGAGTGTGAGCAACCACCAACCGCAATGAATTGGGCATATGGGATATGGTCTCAGTTCAATGGAAATGGATATTGGGAGAAGTCCAATGAGCATATTAAACCGCGCAGTATGTATTATGCGCTATTATCTGCAAGAATTGGCAATTCAGTGAGCAAAAGAGCTTTATTCAAACCAATTGATGGAGGAGGTACAAGTAGTCCAACAGTAGAGCAAGCTAAAGTTTTAACCGTAGATTCTTATGCTGTTGAGTCAAGTTTAAAAGATTTTATATTTCAAACAATTAATAATAATCCGCTAAATATAAAATTAGACGGAATGTTATTGACAGATGAAGTAAAGCAGAATAGCATTAATAAATTACCTTCTAAAAACATGACTATCCACAATGGTTGGCTAGTAGCTCAAGAAGGAGTCTTGGTCGGTAACAAATTAGATGTACAATGGTGGTCTGGTAGTTCTCGTCCATATGGCACAATGAAAGCAAAGCCTCACATTACTCGTTTTGTGCCGGGTGAGAAAGGCTTAGGTATGACAGATGATTTAACTGAAGTTGCGAAATACATGTCTTCTAATAACATCTTATCAATTGACCATAATTATGGATTATGGTACGATCGTCGTCGTGATGATCATGAGCGTACACGCAGAATTAATGGCGAAGTATGGCCCCCATTTTATGAATTACCGTTTGCAAGAAGTGGTGAGGGAATTGCTTATGATGGATTATCAAAATATGATTTGACGCGTTATAATCATTTCTACTGGAATCGCCTGGAAGAATTTGCCAAATTGGCTGACGAAAATGGACTAGTATTGCTTCATCAAAACTATTTTCAGCATAATATTTTAGAGGCTGGAGCACATTACACTGATTTTCCTTGGCGTACAGCAAATAATATTAATAATATCGGGTTTCCTGAACCCGTACATTATGCAGGGGACAAACGCATATTTATGGATGAGCAATTTTACGATATTAATCATCCAATTAGGCGTGAAATTCATCGAGCTTACATACGAAAATGTTTAGAAAATTTTCAGAATAATAGTAATATTATTCATCTTATCAGTGCCGAATTTACTGGACCATTGCACTTTGTAGAATTTTGGATTGATGTAATTAAAGAATGGAAACAGGAGAAAGGTAAAAACGTATTTGTCGCATTAAGTACCACAAAAGATGTGCAAGATGTAATCCTTAAAGATAAAAATAGAGCAACTGAAATACAATTAATCGATATAAGATATTGGCACTATCAGGCAGACGGATCGACTTACTCACCTGAAGGAGGTAAGCATTTAGCCCCGCGTCAACATGCCCGTTTATTAAAACCGAAAAAAACATCATTCGATCAAGTGTATCGTGCTGTTTCAGAATACCGTATGAATTTTCCAGACAAGGCTGTTATTTACAGCGGAGATAATCATCCTTCTATGGCGTGGGCAATATTTATGGCAGGAGGATCTATGGCTGCACTGCCTAAGATTGAAGATAAAAACTTTCTAAAAGCTGCTGCTACAATGCAACCTAAAGAAATTAATGGAATAAAAGTCTTAGAAAGTGAATTAGGTGCGATTGTATACGGTGTTACATTAGAACAAATACTTAACACTATTCCTCAATATAAGGGAACATATCATGTTTCTATTATTGATTCTAGTTCGGGTCAAGTAAAATCTTTAGGCAAGATAAATCTTCAAAAAGTACCTAAACAGTTTCAAGAGTTTAATAAATCAACTGTGGTTTGGTTATCCAAGAAGTAATCACAACATTAAAATAAATCTAACAATATGAAAATATTAAATAAGCTTTTTTATTCAACTCTAGCAATTGGCGCGCTTATCAGTTGTGAAGCATCTAAAAATACGTCACCAACACCCGCATTGAAAATTAGTGAAAATGGGAGGTATTTGATGACTGAAGATGGAAAGCCTTTTTTTTGGTTAGGGGATACAGGATGGTTGATGTTTAATAAGTTGGATCGTGACGAAGCAGAAGCATATTTGGAAGATCGAAAATCCAAAGGTTTTAATGTAATACAAGCAATGGTATTGCACACTGTTCCTTCGGTCAATATATATGGCGATTCGTCAATTGTTAATGGTGATATCTCAAAACCGCTAATTACTGAAGGTAATAATCCTAATAATGCGGATGAGTATGATTATTGGGATCATATTGATTATATGATTGATCGTGCCGCAGCAAAAGGCTTATATATGGCGTTAGTACCTGTATGGGGCACTAATGTGAAAAATGGTTTAGTTACTCCACAACAAGCGAAAGAGTACGCTTCTTTTTTAGCTGAGCGTTGGAAATATAAGGATAATATTATATGGTTGAATGGTGGTGATATTAAAGGTTCTGATTCTATTAGTGTCTGGAAAGAAATAGGTCCAGCTATAAAAACTATTGTACCAAAACAATTAATGACTTACCATCCAAGAGGCCGAACTGGGTCTTCAGATTGGTTTCATAATGAAAGCTGGTTAGACTTCAATATGGTGCAATCAGGTCACAGACGTTATGATCAAGATACATCCCGCAATGAAGTAAAACATTATGGCGAAGACAACTGGAAGTACATTCAAGTAGATTGGAATTTAAAACCTGTAAAGCCTACAATAGATGGTGAAGCATCGTACGAAGGAATACCCCAAGGATTACATAATATTGAAGAGCCACGTTGGAAAGATTATGACGTACGTAGATACGGATACTGGTCGGTATTTGCAGGTGCATTTGGATATACCTATGGTGAAAATTCTGTGATGCAGTTTCATTCTGCGATTGACACGACTTCAGCCTATGGATCTTCTGTATTGTGGAATGAAGCTTTACAAGCTCCAGGCGCTACTCAAATGCGTTATTTGAAGGAATTAATGCTTTCAAAACAGAATTATTTTGATCGAATTCCAGATCAATCTTTATTAGCTGAAAATGGAGAACGATATGAACGTTTGTTGGCAACAAGGACAGATGATTATGCGCTAATATATAATTATACAGGACGCAAAATGAAAATCGTCATGGGCAAAATCAAAGGAGAGAAGGTAAAAGCTTCGTGGTTTAACCCTCGTAATGGCGAAACAATTTCAATTGGGAATTTTGATAACAAAGGAATTCAAAGTTTTAAGCCTGATGGCGATCATAAAGCAGGTAATGATTGGGTTTTGATTTTGGATAAAATTTAAATTTTTGAATAAATATATTTTTATAGTGTTCTATTTCAAGCGTTTTGGTTTTTTATTTATTCTGGCTAGTCTATTTATTTCTTGTCAGAAGGATGTTTATATGTTTACCTCTTTTCGCGAACCCGCAAACGAGGGGTTAAGATTCTTATATAGTTATGATGGATACAAATGGCAATCTATAGATAGAGTATCATTAAAACCTGTATTGGGTTCACAGAAAATCTTGCGTGACCCATCAATTGTAAGGGATAAAAATAACATATATCATTTAGTGTGGACTATCGCTTGGAAAGGAGATAAAAGTATAGGGTATGCATCTTCCAAGGATCTGGTCAATTGGGAAAACATAAAAACAATTCCTGTGATGGCGCACGAAGAGACTACTGTTAATGTCTGGGCTCCTGAGCTATTTTATGAGGAGGATAAACATCAGTTTACTATTATTTGGGCTTCAACAATTCCTTATCGTTTCGAAAAAGGCGTGGAAGATGAATATAATAACCACAGAATGTATTATACGCAAACTAATGATTTCAATTCGTTCACGCCTACAGCACTGTATTACGATCCCGGTTTTAGTGTGATAGATGCAGTAATTGTGAAAAAAAATAAAGCAGATTATGCGTTGGTCTTGAAAGATAATACGCGTCCAAATAGGAATTTAAAAGTTGCTACGGGAAATAACCCATTAGGACCTTTCAAGGACATTACATTACCATTTTCTGATTTTCTTACTGAAGGACCTTCTGTTTTGAAACTTAAAGATCATTGGTTGATATATTTTGATTCTTACGGTAGTAAATCTTATGAAGCAGTATCAACCAAAGATTTCAAAAGCTTTGAAAAGGTAAATGATAAAATCAATGTTCCTGTAGGACATAAGCATGGAACAATATTTAAGGCTTCAAGCAAACATTTAAAAAATTTATTGAAGCACGAAAAATAGCATTATATTATGAAGTTTAGATACAATTTATTAGCAAGTATATTGTTTTCTGTTTCAGCTGTTTATGCGCAAGATACAGTCAAATATACAGGCAATTCCTTATCAAATATTGATTATCATCATGGTCAGCTTACGCCGGCGGTGGGTACGCATAATATCCAAATATTTCGTGCTAATAGAGAAAATCCGCAATTTGCTGGTGGCCAATATTTCACATACAATCATCAACCCTTTATAGCGTATTGGAATAATACTTATTATGTTCAATATTTGAGTAATCCTGTGGGTGAACACATTGCTGAAGGAATTACATTTTTACACACTTCTAAAGATGGGTACAATTGGTCGGATCCAGTGGAACTTTTTCCTGCCTATAAGGTCCCAGAAGGATTTACTAAACCAAACAGAACGGATAAAGCTGGAAAAGATTTATATGCTATAATGCATCAGCGAATGGGCTTTTATACAGCAAAGAATGGAAAGCTGTTAACTATTGGATATTATGGCGTTGCATTAGATAAAAAGGATGATCCAAATGATGGAAATGGTATTGGCCGTGTTGTTAGAGAGATTAACAAGGACGGAACTTTCGGTGCCATATATTTTATCCGTATGAATTCTTCCTTTTCAAAATATAAGCCTGAATATCCAATGTATACCAAAAGTAAGGATAAAGAGTTCATAAAGGCGTGTGAGGAAATGATGAAAAATCCACTGGTAATGCAACAGTGGGTAGAAGAAGCAGATCGCAATGATCCATTAATACCATACAATAGACCAATAAAAGCATTTTCTTATTATCACCTACCCAATGGCAAAGTCGTAGGGCTTTGGAAACATGCATTAACATCTGTGAGTAATGATAATGGTAAATCTTGGCAATATACGCCATTGCGCGCGCCTGGATTTGTCAATAGTAATGCTAAAATATGGGGACAACGTACGGGTGATGGGAAATACGCTACTGTATATAATCCGTCTGAATTTAGATGGCCTTTGGCTGTATCTACGAGTATTGATGGCTTGAATTATACAGACTTATTGCTAATAAATGGAGAAATCTCTACTATGCGATATGGTGGGAATTATAAATCTTATGGTCCTCAGTATGTTAGAGGTATTACGGAAGATAATGGTTCACCTGACAACAAAACCATGTGGCTGACTTATAGTATGAATAAAGAAGACATGTGGGTAGCAAAAGTACCTGTACCTGTAGTGTCGGAAGTGACAGAAAATGTAGACGATGATTTTTCAAAAAATGCGTTTGAATCATTCAATAAGTGGAACATCTATAGTCCTCTTTGGTCATCGGTTAAGATAGAAAATGGTTCACTCGTTTTGCGCGATAGTGATCTTTATGATTACGCCAAAGCTGAGAGAGTTGTTCCGTCAAGTAAGCGTATAAAGTTGTCATTTTCTCTTATTCCTGAACAAGTAGATAATGGACAATTAGAAATTGAATTTCTGAATAGTAAAGGACAAGCGGCAGGAAGATTAATTTTTGATCAAGATTCACAAATTAAGAATAAAGCTGGTTACCGCAATGCTTCTATTCAGGCATACAAAAAAGGAGAAAGGTATGATTTTGATTTAGATATTGATGTTACCACAAGATCATTTCAATTAAATATCAATGGCGTAAGTAAAGGAACACGAATATTTTATCAACCTATAAGTGAAGTATCACGTGTAAGTTTTCGAACAGGAGAGACTCGACGTTATCCTGATGCGGACACACCTACTGATCAAGATTTTGATGTTCCAAATCCAGGCACACCTGTGAAAGAAGCTTGTTATAGATTGTTAAATTTTAAAGCAGAAAAGATTAACTAATTATGTTGGCTAAATGTATTAGACTGTTTAGTGTTTGTTTATTTATTCTGCTTCAACTACAGGTTTTTGCGCAGAAGACGGAAGTCATTTATCTTTCTGGTAAGGGAAAAGACGATGGGGTAAAATGGGATTTTAAAGTATCGGAAGGAATGAATGCGGGCAAATGGTCCAAAATATCAGTTCCATCAAATTGGGAGTTACAAGGTTTTGGAAACTATAACTATGGTTTTGATAAAAAGGAAACCGTTTCAAAAGAATACGGAGAGTATAAACATTCATTTGTTGTCGACAAAAGCTGGAAAGATAAGATAATTAATCTTGTCTTTGAAGGTTCGATGACTGATACAGAAGTCAAAATCAATGGAAAATTAGCAGGAGAAATACATCAAGGCTCTTTTTACGTATTCAAATATGATATTTCTAAACTGATTAAATATGGTCAGAAAAATCTATTGGAAGTAAAAGTATCCAAACATTCGTCTAATGCATCTGTAAATGCTGCCGAGCGTGAAGCAGATTACTGGATTTTAGGTGGAATATTTCGTCCAGTTTATTTGGAAGTATTACCCAAGACTTATATTTCAAGACTTTCTATAGATGCTAGAGCAGATGGTAGCTATCGAAGTAGAATACTGCATAGCGGATCCGCTAATGAAATATCTATGCAAGTGTATGATCAGCAAGGTAAACCATTTGGGCAAGTAGTTAAGCAAAAGATAGACAGCGATTCGACATGGTTAAATTTGAATTTCTCTAATCCTAAATTGTGGTCAGCCGAGTTTCCAAATCGATATAAAGCTCGAGTATCTTTACTGAAAAATGGAATTGTTGTTCATGAAATTGAGCAGAAATTTGGTTTTAGAACTATTGAGGTTAAACAACGAGATGGGGTTTATATTAATGGACAGAAAATCAAATTTAAAGGTGTAAATCGACATAGTTTCCATCCAGAATCCGGACGAACAACAAGTGAAGGAATTAGTTATCACGACGTTCGAATGATGAAAGATATGAATATGAACGCTGTTCGTATGGCGCACTATCCTCCCGATAACCATTTCTTAGAAGCTTGTGATTCTTTAGGACTGTACGTGATGAATGAACTGGCAGGTTGGCATGGCTATTACGATACAGAAGTAGGTTCGAAAGTTTTAAAGAAAATGATGGTGGTTTCCGAAAACTATTCTTCTATAATATTTTGGGCGAATGGTAATGAAGGAGGTCATAATACGGCATTAGATTATTTATTTTATGATCAAGATATTCAGAATAGACCGTTGATTCATCCTTGGGCGGTATATGGAGGATTCGAAACTACGCATTATCGTGAATACAATTATGGTATCGGTAGTTATGATCATGGGCATAATATTTTAATGCCTACTGAGTTTTTGCATGGAATGTTTGATGGAGGTCATGGTGCTGGATTGGAAGACTATTGGAAGGCAATGTGGTCAAATCCATTATCGGCAGGCGGGTTTTTATGGGATTTTCAGGATCAAGGGATTGTACGTACAGATAAAGACAATATAATTGACACAGATGGTAATCACGGTGCAGATGGTATAGTAGGTCCATACTATGAAAAAGAGGGAAGTTATTATACAATCAAAGAAGTGTGGAGTCCAATTTTTTTCGAAAAGAGAGAAATGACTCAGGAATTTGATGGAAAGTTTAACATTGAAAATCGGTACGCTTTTACAAATACTAATCAATGTACATTTAATTTCGAACTTAAAAAACTGGGCAAATATGGGGAAAGTTTAGGGAGCAAAAAGAACACAATTCAGTCTCCAAATATAATGCCTTATGACAAAGGAGTTTTAGCAGTTGATTTGCCTATTGATTGGTATAGTTTTGATGTTCTTTACATCACTGCAAATGATCCTTCAGGCAGGGAAATATTTACTTGGAGTTTTCCTATAGCATTACCAAAACGTACAGCAAGCCAATTCTTGTCTGCTTCGCATGATTCTTCAATTGAAGTTGTAGAGGATGCATTATTTTTTACAATCAGCTCAAATAAAATTGTTTATAAGTTCAATAAAATTAATGGATTGCTTCAAGAAGTACATAATTCCAAAGGGTTAATTCCTTTAGGCAATGGACCGGTAATTGAAAAAGGAGTAAATAATTTTAAGGATTTCAAGATTACAAAAGTCGATAATAAGGTCATTATTGAGTCGACATTTGATAGAAAGTCAAGCTATAATACATTGCGATGGGAAATATATTCATCGGGGCAACTGAAAATGCATTTACAATATTTTCCTGAAGCATATTTCACGAGATATGTTGGGGTAAATTTTTCTTTCCCAGAATCAGAATTAAAATCTGTAGAGTATATGGGAAATGGACCGTTTAGAGTTTGGAAGAATAGGATGAAAGGAAATCAATTTGGTGTATGGAAGAAGGATTATAATGATGCTGCAACAGGCGAAATTCCTTTTAAATATCCCGAATTTAAAGGTTATCACAGCAATTTGTATTGGGCTAAATTTATTATGAACGACCAATCATTTAAAGTATTCACAGACAGAGAAGATGTGTTCCTACGATTGTTTACACCTAAAGAACAAAAGGACACAAGCTGGAAGAATATGGAACCAACATTCCCAAGTGGTGATATTTCATTTATGAATGGCATATCTGCTATCGGTACCAAAACACAGAAACCTGAAACAACAGGTCCAATGGGAATGGACCATGTTTATTACGATTTTGAGAAGGAGCCAATTCGCGCATTGCATATGAAGATATTTTTCGATTTCTCTGGTAATTAATAGTGATAATTATGAACGCACGGATTAATATATTATTTATACTAATTTTTTGTACGCTATTCGCAAAAGGAGAGACAATTGCGTTGTATGATCTTCGTTGCGAATTACTAGTTGATCCGATAAGCATTGATATTAATAAGCCAAGATTGAGTTGGAAGATTCAGAGTTCTCAACGAAATGTAATCCAGCAGTCCTATCGCATTTTAGTATCCTCAAATCTAGAAAAGCTTAATAATGATATAGGTGACGTGTGGGATTCTGGAGATGTAATATCTAATAATTCTATAGCGGTCTATTACAATGGTAAGAATCTTACAAGTCGTCAGCAAGTATTTTGGAAAGTAAAAATAGCAACGAATAAGAGTAAAACTACTTGGTCTTCACCTGCGACGTGGACCATGGGGCTGTTAAAATATAAGGATTGGTACAACAGGTGGATCGGTTTTGAAAGTTATTTCCCAAGTGACAACCAACAAGAAGGCAAACTTTCAGCACGTTATTTGAGAAAGGAATTCAAAACACCTAAGAAAGTAAAAAAAGCTACCGCTTATATCATGGGCTTAGGGTTGTATGAATTGTATATTAATGGCCGAAAAATAGGCGATCAAGTACTTGCGCCAGCTCCAACGGATTATTCTGAAAATGTTAAATATAATGTTTTTGATGTGACGACGTCATTGCAGGAAGGAGCGAATGCAGTTGGCGTAATCCTAGGTAATGGCCGATTTTTTGCCATGAGGCAAACTAAAGCTTACAAAGTTAAGTCATTTGGCTTTCCTAAAATGCAGCTTCAAATATTTGTTGAATACGGGGATGGAACAACAGAAACAATCCGCTCGGATGATTCTTGGAAAGGAACCACAGATGGTCCCATCATTGCGAATAATGAATATGATGGAGAAGAATATAATGCACGCAAAGAATTAGGAAGATGGTCAGAAAAAGGCTATGATGATTCGAGTTGGATGAAAGTATCATATGTACAAGCGCCTACTGGAAAATTCGAATCTCAGCTCAATAATTTTATGAAAGTAATGCAGGATATCAAACCTGTTCACATTATTCATAAAGAAAAAGGGCGTTTTATAGTTGATTTTGGACAAAATTTTTCAGGGTGGGTAAAGTTTAAAGTACAAGGCAAGTCTGGTGAACAAGTAAAGCTACGTTTTGCAGAATCTCTTCAGGATGATGGAGAAATATTTGTAGAGAACTTGCGAGATGCGAAATCTACCGATTTGTATACATTAAAGGGGGGGCAAATAGAAGAATGGGAACCACGTTTTACTTATCATGGTTTTCGATATGTTGAATTTTCTAATTATCCTGGTGAAGTACATGCTAATAATTTCATAGGTCGATTTGTTTACGATGATTTGGTGACTATAGGATCTTTTGAAAGTTCAAATAGTCTACTGAACAAAATTCATCAAAATGCATGGTGGGGCACAGCATCTAATTATAAAGGGATGCCTATAGATTGTCCACAAAGAAACGAGCGTCAGCCTTGGCTCGGCGATCGAACAGTTACTGCCTACGGAGAAACATTCCTGTTTGATAACATTAATTTTTATATCAAATGGCTCGATGATATTCGACTATCACAAACAGCAGATGGATCTATTTCGGATGTAGCACCAGCATTTTGGAGATATTATAGTGATAATATCAGTTGGCCAGGAACTTATCTGATAATTGCGGATATGCTGTATCAGCAGAGTGGTGATTTAAGAATTATTGAAAATCACTATGCATCTATGAAGAAATGGATGAATTATATCTATTCTAATTATTCGAATGGTCAAGGGATTATTACGAAGGATAGTTATGGTGATTGGTGTTTTCCGCCTGAGTCTATTGAAGCTGGACGAGGAAAAATTGCAGATAAAAAATACCCAAGCTTACTAATATCCACAGCTTATTATTATCATTTATTGGGCTTAATGGAGAAATTCGCTGAATTAACATTTAACTCAAATGATAAAACAGAGTACATAGATCGAGCTCAGAAAATAAGAAGTGCTTTTAACAAGGAATTCTATAATGAAAACGGTTATTACGGAGCAAATAAGTTAACGGATAATATTTTAGCTGTGTGTTTTGGGTTGGTTGAACCTTCAAACAAAGGAAGGTTAATTCAAACAATTGAAAATAATATTCGAATTGATAACGATGGGCACCTTAGTACAGGAGTGGTGGGTGTGCAATGGTTAATGCGTACATTATCTGATATCGGTTTAGGTGAACTTGCATACGAGATGGCTAGTAAAAAGACTTATCCATCATGGGGTTATATGATTGAAAATGGGGCGACCGCCATTTGGGAATTGTGGAATGGAAATACGGCACATCCAAAAATGAATTCGCAAAATCATGTCATGATGTTGGGTGATTTACTAGTATGGTATTATGAAAATTTGGCGGGAATAAAGTCTAAAGAAAATGCTTTTCAAACAATTGTTATGACCCCTGAAATCCTTGGTGATCTGACTTATGTGAATGCGAGATTCCAAAGTTTATTTGGTAAAATTCATTCCCATTGGAAAAGAAACAAAAAGAATTTTGAATGGGATATTTCTATTCCTCCTAACACCAAAGCGATTATTCATTTACCTACATCTTCTTTGGAATCAATTAAAGAATCAAACAAATCAATACAAACAATAGAAGGAATCAAATTACTCAGCGAATTGAGAGATGGTAAGGTAATAATTGAGATATCTTCTGGTAATTATCTATTTAAAAGCAAATTATAAATTATGAGATATATATTGCTGACGATGTTGTCATGCTGCATTGGATTAATATACGCGCAACACAATAATCTACACAAATGGCAGAAAGGTATTATCACCGATCAATTTGTGTATGATGTTGCTCCATTTCCATCATGTCACTCTGCTACGATTGAAGATACACCATATGGTTTAATATATGCTTTCTTTGGCGGTAAACATGAGCGAAATCCTGATGTAGAAATTTATGTATCACGTCTAGAAAACGGAAGTTGGAGTCAACCTGAGTCTGTAGCTGATGGTGTTCAAAAAGATGGTTCACGACTACCAACTTGGAATCCAGTTTTGTATCAAATTCCGAATGGTGATTTGCTCTTGTTTTATAAAGTTGGGCCAAAACCGTCGGAATGGTGGGGAATGTTGAAAAGATCAAAAGATGGCGGTAGAACGTGGTCGGAAGCAACACAGTTACCTTCTGGAATTTTAGGTCCCATAAAAAACAAGCCTATATTATTGTCTAACGGAAATCTTATATCACCAAGTAGTACGGAAGGAAATGGATGGAATATACATTTTGAAATTAGTACTGATAATGGACTGACCTGGCGTAAAACAGCCTCTGTTGATAGAGGTGATAATATCAATGCGATACAGCCTACTATTTTGAATCATGGTAAAGGAAAATTGCAACTACTGGCACGCACAAGAAATTGGGCAATTGCGGAATCATGGTCTTATGACTTTGGTGAGACTTGGTCGCCATTAAGCAAAACTTCCTTGCCAAATAACAATTCAGGCTTTGATGCAGTGACACTAAACGATGGTACGCATGTGTTAGTTTACAATCACGTATTGCCTCCGGCTGATAATCCAAAAGGAAAAAGAACGCCGTTGAACGTTGCGGTTTCGAAAGATGGAATAAAATGGTATGCTACATTGATTCTTGAAGATTCACCAATTAGTCAATATTCTTACCCAGCTGTAATTCAAAGTAAAGATGGGTTGGTTCATTTTGCATATACATGGCGAAGACAGAAAATGAAGCATGTGGTGGCTGATCCAAAAAAAATGAAAAGGCGACTAATTAAAAACGGTATTTGGCCAGAAGTAAAGGGGTATACATTACCGAGTGAAGAAGTTTATAAACCAGAGGAAGAATAAACCTAATGAATACATATTTAAAGATTAATTTTCCTAGACAGTTAGTTTTTGGAAACGGTGTTTTAGATCAATTGGTGCAAGACCTAAAATCTTTGCAATGCAAGGAAGTCGTAATACTTTCCATTGTTCCATTGCGTGATGCCATAAAGCCATTAATTAATAGCTTAGAAAATGATTGTGTGAAGTATCATATTGAAGAAGGAATTGTTCAAGAGCCATCATTTGAGGATTTAGAACGTGTGATTTTCTCGATTCCATTAAAAAGTGTGGATACGGTAATAGGAATTGGTGGAGGAAGTGTACTTGATGTGGCCAAGTTAATAGCAGCTCTTCTCGATAGTGAGCAGACATTAGAAGAAATAGTAGGCAATGGATTGTTGCATAAGCGCGAGAAGAGACTCATATGTGTACCTGCCACTGCAGGGACAGGTAGTGAAGTTTCTCCAAATTCAATATTAGTAGACCCAGAAGGACAAAAGAAAGGGATTATTAGTCCATTCTTAGTGCCAGATATGGTTTATGCAGACCCACTATTAACCTTAAGTATTCCAAAAGCAATAACAGCGGCTACTGGTATAGATGCCCTGACGCATTGTCTAGAAGCTTATGTCAACAAAAATTCACAAGAGTTTATTGATATGTATGCTTACAAGGGCATGCAATTGATAGCAGATAACCTTGTACAAGCTGTTATAAGTGGAAATGATATCGAAGCACGAAGCAAAGTTGCGATGGGAAGCTTACTAGGCGGGTTTTGTCTAGGACCTGTTAATACTGCAGGAGTTCATGCATTATCCTATCCGTTAGGAAGTATGTTTCATTTGCCACATGGTCTGTCCAATGCGATTTTATTACCTCATGTGATGGAGTTCAGTTATCTGAGTAACATCAAAAAATATGCTGAAGTTGCAGTTGCATTAGGATGTAATAAAAGTGAATCTGAAGAAGAAACTGCTTTAGCAGGTATTGTTAAAATTAAACAACTGCTTGCCGATTGTGGTGTGCCCTCACGATTAAGAGATCTTAATATTCCAATAGATGCAATACCACAAATGGCTGAGGATGCAATGAAAATAACACGGTTATTAGTAAATAATCCGCGTGAAATTAAGCTAAATGATGCAATAGAAATATTTGAAAAGGCCTATTAACAATATACTTATAATGAAAGAAACAATTATTCCTGTCATATCTCCAATGCGCGAAGATTTATCACTTGACAAAGATGCAGTTAAGAAAATCTTTACGTATTTGTATTCTAATAATGCTATTCCTTTTATTTTGGGGACTACAGGTGAATGCGCATCATTACCTCAAAATTTTAAAGAAGAGTACCTTAAAGTTGCTGTAGATAATCGTCCTGTGGGACAAAAGTTGCTTGTAGGTGTTTCTTCTAATATAATAGATGATACTATACAATTTGCAGATCAAGCCTTTGAGTTGGGTGTTGAAACAGTGGTAGCAACATTACCTACTTACTATGCTCTGAGTGAGGAGCAAATGGAGAATTATTTTCTTAGACTGGCAGATGCATGTAAACCTGAATTGATTATTTATAATATTCCTGCAACGACACATATGTCAATTCCGCTAGCTGTGATAGAACGTCTTAGTCATCATCCTAAAATTGTGGCTGTGAAAGATTCAGAACGCTCTATTGAGAGATTGATCGCATTACTTGATCTCTGTAGAGATAGAACAGATTTTAAGCATTATATGGGCTGGGCTGGACAATCAGCTATTGCATTATTAAATGGAAGTGCGGGAATTGTACCAAGTACAGGGAATTTTGCTCCAAAAATCTATACACAAATGTGTTTAGCGGCTGAGCAAGGATTAGAAGATCGTGTCTATAGCTTGCAGCACGAATCGGATAAACTAGGTCTTATTTATCAATCAAATAAGTCTTTAGGAGATTCTCTTTGGGCGCTTAAAGTTCTTATGAAACAGCTGGATTTATGTGATACGCATATGATGCCACCACTAAATAGAGATAATGTAGAGGAAGAAAATAAGCTGATTTCAAACTTTCAAGACTTAGTTAATCAAAATACTATAACTCTTAATTTGACAAAAAATGCATAAGCCAGTTATCGGGATAACTATGGGTGATCCAGCAAGTATAGGTCCTGAAATAGCCATTAAAGCTTTATTAGATCAAGATATTCACTCTATTTGTAAGCCATTATTAATTGGAGATGCAAAAGTTTTCCAACACATCGCAGAGCTTCTTAATATCGATGTCGAGATTAATGCAGTTTCTGATGTAGCTCAAGCAAATTTTGATTTTGGCAAAATCGATGTGTTTGATTTACAGAATGCTAATTTGGATGAAATAAAATTTGGTGAAGTATCAGCTGAGGCAGGTAAAGCATCTTTTGAAGCGGTGAAAAAAGTAATTGACCTTGCGTTAGATGGGAAGTTAGATGCCACCGTTACTGGTCCAATAAATAAAAAATCTATTAACGAAGCAGGTTTTCATTTTGCGGGGCATACCGAGATATACGCAGAGTATACAAATACAAAGAAGTATGCGATGCTATTGGTAGAAGAAAATATGAAAGTTATCCATGTGTCTACGCACGTTTCATTGAGGCAGGCATGTGATTTGGTTAAAAAGGAGCGTATCATAGAAGTTGTAGAATTGCTCCATAATGGATTGATAAGTTTAGGTGAACAAAACCTAAAAATAGGTATCGCGGGACTTAATCCACATGCAGGAGATTCAGGTCTTTTTGGTACAGAAGATGATTTAGAAATTTTACCAGCAGTTGTGCAGGCAAAAGAACTAGGTTATGATGTAGATGGACCCGTACCTGCCGATACGTTATTTTCAAAAGCGGCTACAGGCTACTATGGCGGAATCGTAGCGATGTATCACGATCAGGGACACATACCTTTTAAGTTAACGGGTTTTAAATGGAATCCAGAGAAAAAGCAAATGGATAGCGTGAAAGGTGTAAATATAACTATGGGCTTACCAATTATCCGTACATCAGTAGATCATGGAACGGCTTTTGAGATAGCAGGAAAGGGTGTAGCAAGTGCTGACGCGATGCTTTTAGCTATTAAATCTGCAGTACAATTAAGTCAAAATAAATAGTACTACCATGTTTTCAATATTAGTAATCGCTGATGATCTCACAGGAGCTGCTGAAATTGCAGGAATAGTTCTACAATCTGGTTTAACAGCAGAAGTTTATAATAGCTTATCAGAAGAAGACAATTTCAAAAGTGATGTTATTATTTTAAACAGCAATACGCGTTCTTTAACGTTAGAGGACGTGAAAAATAAGATTATTACTATTGTTGATGCAGTTGATTTTTCTGTATTCAATTGTATATATTTAAAATTTGATTCGGTTTTAAGAGGTCACATAAGTGCGGAAATTGAACTGTATTGTAATCTTTTGAAACATAAAATTATTAATTTTTGTCCTATAAACCCAATTTTAAATCGCTCTATAAAAGATAGTAAATACTATATAGATGAAGTTTTGATTAGCCAAACTTCTTTTGCGCAGGATCCAGAATTTCCTGTTATGCATGATGATGTATTGGAGATTTTGAATAACCCTAATTGGCATTTATGTAAGGTTGGAAAAGATTTCGGGACTAAAGGCGTGACAATTTGGGAAGCATCTTCTGAACAGGATTTAGTTGTTTTGGCAGGCGAAACTTATTTGAATCGCATTAATGCTGGAGCGTCAGCATATTTTAAGGAGTTATTAAAATTATTATTGATAAATAATGAAATAAAAATTAATCCTATAAATTCTGAAGATTTTATATCTTCGGTCGATAAGTCAATTATTGCCGAAAACACCAAACTTTATGTGTGCGGTTCTACGCATCAAAATTCCAGAAAGTGGCTTCAAGCACGACCTGAAGAATTTGTGATCTATTGGGATGGAATTAATAATGACGTAGTTTCTTATCTTATCGAAAAGTTGAAAACACATAGAACAGCGATTCTAGCATTTATTGATGATGTAAATGAAAAAGCTAATGTTTTGCGTTTTATTATGGCTAAAGTGGTAGCAGACTTATATTCCCAAAGCGAAATACATGAGCTAAATATTGAAGGTGGTGCTACTGCCTATGAAATTTTAAAAGTATTAAACATACATAAAATGAGACCTGTAAATGTATTTCAGGCAGGAGTAATACGAATGAAAGTGGATAATACTGAATTATATATTACATTAAAACCTGGAAGCTATTCATGGAATAGCCATCAGGATGTTTAATATCTAATTACACAACTAATGGATAAACCTATTTTAAGTTATTTGGATTACGGAATTATTGTATTTGTGCTCCTTATAACCTTATATTTTGGTGTGCGGTATGCTAAAAACCAGAATACTACAGAAGATTATTTCTCAGCAAAAGGTCGTGTACCTTCTTGGGCAATTGGTATGTCTTTACTCGCTACGCTAATTAGTAGTGTTACATTTTTAGGCTATCCAGCCGAAGGTTTTTCAAATAACTGGATACTTCTCGTACAAGGGTTAATGGTTCCAATAATCTTATTAGGAACTGTTTGGTTTATCGTGCCCCTTTATAGAAAAGTGATAGGCCTGAGTACATACGAATATTTCGAAAAACGATTTGGGTCTTTTGCAAGGTATTATAGTTCCATTGCATTTGTATTGAGGCAATTTTCAGGTATGGGAACCGTACTCTATCTCTTGGCTGTTGCATTAGAAGGTATGACTGGTTTTGATACGTATGTTATCATTTTATTGGTGGGAGGTTTGATTGTTGCTGTGAATTTACTTGGTGGTATAGAGGCAGTTATATGGCTTGATGTGTTTCAGGGCTTCATGTTGTTTGCTAGTGGTATTTTATGTTTGTTTGTTATTATCCTATCAATTGATGGAGGTGTTGCGGAACTGTGGAATGTGGCATCAACAAACGGTCGTACTGGTTTCGGTCCTTACGATATGGATTTCAAGAAATTAACATTTTTAGTGATGGCGATAAATGGCGTGTTCTATGCGATTCAGAAATATGGAACAGATCAAACTGTTATTCAAAGGTATTTAACTGCGAAATCAGATAAATCGGCTATCAGAGCATCGCTATTAGGTATACTCTTGACTGTACCGGTATGGTCCTTATTTATGCTAATTGGTACAGCTTTGTTTGTATATTATCAACAAAATCCTTTACCAGAAACTGTTGGGCCTAATAATGTATTTCCATACTTTATAATGTCTGAGTTGCCAATGGGCGTGGTGGGGTTTATTTTGGCTGCAATGATATCGGCAGCGATATGTAGTTTGAGCGCAGATTTAAATTCGCTTGCAGCAGTTGGAATCGAAGATTATTACAAAAAGGCAAAGCCTAATTTATCGGATAAAAAATACTTAAACGTAAGCCGTTGGATGGTGGCTTTAGCTGGTGTAATTTCTATTGTGATAGGTTTTATCTACGTTGAATTGGGAAGTGAAAGTATCTTGGGCATAATATTTACATTGTATGCTATTTTCTCAGGAGGAATTGTTGGTGTCTTTTTATTGGGAATCTTTTCGTCAAGAGCGAATAATCAAGGGGTAAATATTGCAATTGTCGTTTGTATATTATTCACAGCATATGCTTTTTTGACAAGTACCGAAATTAGTTTTGGAGAAGAAACCTTTAAGATTCTTGATTTTGGTAGGTTTAATTTTACACATAACAAATTGATGCTTGGAGTCTATAGTCATTTGATTGTTATAGGTGTTGGATATGTTGCCAGCTTGTTTTATCCAAAACCAAATCTTGATCCTAATTTGACTTTCAAAGGCTGGAAAAATAATAGAGATTAGAACTAAAATAATTAAAGTTATCATGAAGTTGTGTTTTGTAATAGTCTTAATATTAATAAATTGTGTTTTAAACGGAATTTTAAAAGCTCAAACTACTGATACAAAATACAGCGTTCCTCTCGAAGAGGTTTTAAAAACTATAGAGAATAAATTCAAGGTCACTATTAAATATAATGAGGAACAATTAAAGGATAAATATATTGAATATGGTTTTTGGCGCTTTAGAGGTAATGTTGAAGAGACATTATCAAATATCTTATCCCCTTTAGATTTAAAAGCCAATAAGGAGGCTGAGAATAAATACAAAATCAAAGAGTACGAGTATTTTCGTTGGAAAGAAGAAGATGGATGGCAATTTTTAAAGGAATTGTCTGCACAATACAGAGATAGATCAAGTTGGCAAATTCGTAAAGATTCGCTTCGTCGAGATCTTTTTAAAGCTTTAAAACTCTCACCTTTACCACCTACACCTAGCGGCGAGCCATTTGTAACTAAAAAGAGAGTGTTTCAAAAGTACACTGTTGAAAATTTCGCCTTGGAAATAATGCCTGGACTATTTGTGAATGGATCAATATATAGACCAAAATTCAAGAATGCGACGAAAATTCCTGTTGTACTTTCGCCAGATGGACATTGGGGAGGTCACCGATACAGAAAAGATGCCCAAATCCGCTGTGCCATGATTGCTCAATTAGGAGCCATTGCTGTAAGTTATGATTTATTTGCCTGGGGAGAATCGTTGCTTCAGTTTGAATCACGAGATCATCGGAAAAGTTTAGCATTAACAGTACAAACTCTATCTGCATTACGAATAATAGACTTTTTATATACAGATGTTACGGTCGATACAAGTCGTATTGGAATTTGTGGTGGATCAGGTGGTGGTAACCATAGTGCATTAATAGCTGCATTAGATGACAGAATCAAATTAAGTATTCCTGTAGCGTCTCTATCCTCATATCATTTTGGTGGGTGTCCATGCGAGAGTGGGTTACCTATACACTTTAGTGGATCTGGGACCAATAATGTTGAAATCGCAGCAATGACAGCTCCTCGTCCGCAATTAGTAGTTTCAAATGGAAAGGATTGGACTGCACATGCGCCATTGTACGATTTTCCATACTTGAAAGAAATATATAAATTCTACAATGCAGAACATGCTGTGGAGAACATTCATTTTCCGGATGGAGCCCATGATTTTGGTTACGAAAAGCGAAGGGCAGTCTATGATTTTCTAGTAAAATATTTTCATCTTACTCCTCAGTATATTAAAAATTCCAACGGAGAATACGATGAAAGTAAATGTATTATAGAAGATCAACAGGATTTATATGCTTTTGGCCCTAAGGGTGAGCTAATTCCAGCGCATGCCATATACGGTTATGATAATCTTGAAAAACTCTTCAAGTAAGATGCTATAATTTTTGGCTAAAAACGTACCGTACACGCTTTATATTTCTTACTATTTTTATCCTGTTCATGAATTAATAATTCAATGAGCTAATACTTGTTATACATTTTAGTATTATAGTATCTAACCAATGTAAACCAGCGTTACCATGGAAACAATAGGACGAAAGGATTTTATTAAGCAATGTATGTTGTTGGGATTAGTTATTTCTAATCCGATGAGCCTATTTGCGTCAGCTAATAAAACAAGATATCGTGTAGCTGTAATTGACTTGATGATTTTGAAGCGTCAAAAATTAGGTGCAGTACAATTGGCAAGTGAAATCGGTGCGGATGGCTTGGAAGTGGATATGGGAGGATTGGGAAATAGAGATACTTTTGATAATAAATTCTTTGATAAAGATTTTCGTAGCAACTACATCAATCATCTTAAAAAATTCAATATTGAAATTTGTTCTGTAGCAATGACTGGATTTTATGCGCAATCATTAGCGACTAGAGCTACTTATAAGAAAATGATTGCTGACTGTTTGGTGACATGTAAGCTTCTGGGTGCAAAAAATGCATTTTTACCGCTAGGTGTTCAGGGGGATTTAGTCAAAAATCCTGAATTACGTCCAGTCCTTGTCAAACGTCTTAAAGAAATTGGCAAAATGGCTAAAAAGGCTGGTGTTGTTGTTGGAATAGAAACGGCATTGGATGCAAAAGGCGAAGTAGCTTTGCTCAAAGAAATTGGATCTAAGAATATCAAAATTTACTTCAATTTTTCAAATCCATTGAAAAATGGACTTTCACTGGTAAATGAACTTAAAACTTTAGGTGCAAGAAATATCAGCATGATTCATTGTACTGATGAAGATGGTGTGTGGCTTGAAAATAATCCTAGACTAAATATGCGGGCAGTAAAAGATGTGCTGGACAATATGGGATGGAAAGGTTGGTTGGTAATCGAACGTTCTCGAGATGCCTCACTATCCCCACGTATGGTTTTAGAAAATTTTGGTGCTAATACAAGGTACGTAAAAAGTATATTTCAAGAGAATGGTATTTAGAAATATTTTCGGATTAATAGTTCTATTTGCATTTATTAGTTGCGAATCAAATATTCATAAGCAATTACATAATAATATCTTAACTACACATTCCTTGATGCAGGCTATAGATAAGATACCTGTTAAAGAAGCATATAGTCCATTTAGTAAACATGTATTTCATAGTCCAGAGTTTCCGAAAAATTTTGTAGTAATTACAGCTGGAAATAATATTCAGAATGCTATTGATTCATTGGCAGAAATTGGAGGTGGACATGTTATTTTGAAATCTGGAAGCCATCTATCCAGAAGAATTATATTGAAATCTAATATTAATCTTCAAATTGATCAAGATGCGCAATTAGTGTTTAAAAATGATATTGATGATTATTTGCCTGTAGTATTTACTCGTAATGAAGGTATTGAATTGTATTCTTTAGGGGCTTGTATATATGCAAATAATGCTAGAAATATTGCTATCACGGGGAAAGGTAAAATTATCGGTCCTGGTGAAGGATGCGTAAGACAGAAAACAATGTCACACGATGTCATTGAAAATATTGTGGATCACCATAAACCTGTGGATGAAAGAATATATGATGGTAATTCAAAAGATTTCATTTTTCCACCGGCCTTGATTGCTCCAATTAATTGTGAAAATGTACTGATTGAAGGTGTGCACTTGGAAAGATCTGCTTTTTGGAATATTGTTCCAACGTATTGCGAAAATGTTATTATACGTGCTGTATCTATTAATTCTGTAGGAATTCAACGTGGCGACGGAATAGATGTTGAATCATCAAAAAATGTTCTTATTGAATACTGCACCTTCAACACAGGTGATGATTGCATAGCAATTAAAGCTGGGCGAGGATACGATGGATTAAGAGTAAATAAACCTTCTGAAAATATAATTGTAAGATATTGCTTGGCACAGCAAGGGCATGGTGGGCTAACAATTGGCAGTGAAACAGCTGGAATGGTGCGTAATGTGTATGTGCACGATTGTGTATTTGATGGGGTGGATGTCGGAATACGTTTCAAAACCAGACGTCCACGAGGTGGTGGAGGTGAAAATATGTTATTTGAAAATATACGTATGCGTGTAGTGCATTCTGCATTGAGATGGGATATGCTAGGACAAGCATTACATGTAGGAGAGCTTGCAGATAGAAATCATAAAGTTTCGTCAAATATTTTAACACCTAAATTTCAAGATATCACGATCAGAGATGTGATCATTGAAGATGCTGCAGATTGTATTAAAATAGAAGGTTTACCCGAATCGCCTTTAGAAAATGTAGTTGTAGAGAACATTTATGCTGTTGGTAATAACTGGCTAAAAGCTAATGATGTACATGGGTTAACTATAAACAATGCTTTTGTGGCTGTTCAAAATAAAAGTATTGATACGATTAATGTTTCAGGGTTGAAACTAACAAACATAAAATTCGAAAATTAATAACTAATAATCTTTTCTTGATTTATAAAAGATGTTATATATAAGAATCATTCTATTATTTGTTTTTACCAGCCTAAGTGCCATACTTATTGCACAAGTAAGAATTAAAGAGGTGTTAATTGAAGGGAGAGAAAATCCTCTAGGGCTAAATACGTTGGAACCAACTTTTTCTTGGAAGCTTGAAAGTGAAAAAAACAATGTTTCCCAAATTGCTTATCGTATAAAAGTTTATGAGGATCAAAAATTCAATACGGAGAATTTAAAATGGGATTCTAAGTGGGTAAATTCAAGTAAATCGCTTTTTGTAAAATATGCTGGATCTTCGTTAAACGCAGCTAAATCATATTATGTAGAAGTACAAGTAAGGGATAATAATAGAAAAGTATCAAAAAATAATAGCTCTAGATTTCATACGGGTTTGTTAAACCCGAGTGATTGGTCTAATGCAGAGTGGATTACGTTAGAAAAACTTCCAGATTCATTAATTAACCCATTACCATTAGGTTCAAGTAAAACTAATATCTCTAAGCCCTATGATTTACCTGTATTCCGTAAATCTATACATACCAAACCAAAGGTAAAATCCTGTTATGCTTATGTTTCAGGATTGGGACATTATGAATTGTTGCTGAATGGTGAAAAAGTGGATGACAGTTTCTTGCAACCAGGTTGGACAAAATATGATAAACAAGCATATTATGTAGTTTATGATTTAAAAGATAGGCTTTTATCAGGACAAAATACATTTTCTGTCTTACTGGGCAATGGTTTTTACTATATACCACCTATAAAGGGTCGCTATCAGAAACACAAGGTAGCTTTTGGCTTGCCGAAGTTGAAAATGAAATTGATCACCGAGTATCTTGATGGTACTATTGAAGAACATCATACAGACGAAAGTTGGAAAGTACATAAATCTCCCATTACATTCTCAAGTATATATGGGGGGGAAGACTACAATGCTAACATATTGCCATCAAATTGGACTACAAATACATATGATGATGCGCATTGGCAAAATGCAGTTACAGTTGATGGACCTCAGCTTAAAATACAAGAGGTCGAACCAGTTCAAGTAATGGAAACATTTAAACCTGTTTCAACGAAGGAGTCTATTAATCGAAAAAGCACTATCTATGACTTTGGTCAAAATGCTTCTGGAGTAGTACGACTAAAATTATCAGGCAACAAGGGAGATACCGTTCGAATATACCCATCTGAGTTGCTTACAAACGAAGGTTATGCAAATCAAAAACACACTGGAAGTCCACATTATTACCAATACATATTTGACGACCAGAAAGAAGTCACATGGTCTCCACGATTCACATATTATGGTTTACGTTATGCTGAAGTTTTTAAAAAACAATTAAAGGGTAGCAACATAGAGGTAAAAGAGATTTATTTGGATCATATTCGTAATAGTACAAAGGAATCTGGGACATTTTACAGTTCAGATACGCTGTTTAATCAAATTCATAATTTAATCAAATGGGCTATCAAAAGTAATATGGTATCTGTTTTTACAGATTGTCCGCATCGTGAAAAATTAGGTTGGCTTGAGCAATTGCATCTAATGGGGCCATCTGTGAAATTTAATTTTGATTCTTACAGTCTTTTTTCGAAAGCCTTGAATGATATGCGTTTGTCTCAAACTTCGGATGGTCTTGTACCCGAAATTGCACCAGAATATGTGCAATTTGATTGGGGAGGAGATATGTTTAGAGATTCTCCTGAGTGGGGAAGTAGTGCGATACTGCTTGCATGGTATGCTTACCGTTGGTATGGTGATGAATCACTTTTAATTGAGAATTATTCCATGATGAGAAATTATATAAAGTATCTGGAAGCAAAGGCAAAAAATAACATTTTGTATCAAGGCTTGAGTGATTGGTTTGATATAGGGGATAATCGTCCTGGTGTGTCTCAATTAACACCTCACGGTATTACGGGGACTACGATATATCATTACGACCTTAAAATTATGTCAAAAATCGCAACTAAATTGGGCTATGAATCACAATCTCAATATTACGATTCACTTGCTTTTGAAGTGAAAAAATCCTTTAACGAAACTTTTTTTGATAAAAAAACTGGTTTGTATGCGACTGGTAGTCAGACAGCTTTGGCCATGCCCTTATATATGGGTATCGTTGATACTGAGTTTAAAGAGAATATCTTTGGTAATTTGATAAAAGATATAATTAGTAAAGACACAACTTTTACTGCTGGTGATGTTGGACATCGGTATTTAATACAAGCATTGACTCAAAATAATCGCGATGATATAATTTATGCAATGCACAAAGATGATTCGAGACCAGGTTATGGGTACCAAATTCGACAAGGCGCAACCGCGTTGACCGAGTCTTGGGCAGCGCTTCCAAATGTCTCGAACAATCATTTTATGCTAGGACATCTGATGGAATGGTTTCATGCGCAGTTGGGTGGGATTTCTCAGGATGAAAATTCCACTGCTTACGAACATATACATATTAAACCTAAACTAGTTGATGTGATTGATTCTGTAAGAGTTACGTATCAAAGTCCATATGGTGAGATAGTCGTAGATCGCAAAAAAGATGCGTATTTAATCCAAATTCCTATCGGAAGTAAAGCCACAGTTTCATTGCCAATACGTGATGAATACAGGGTAAATGGAAAAAAAGTAAAATCTCACATTTCTCAGGATAGAAATTCTGTAGAAATCCAATTGTCGTCAGGTAAATATTTAATAAGTAATTAGATGAGAGTAGTTTATGTTATAATGCTTCTTGCTTTAATCTTATCTGTTCGAGGACAAGAAAAGAGCCTGCAAATCTCAAATTCTGAGATGGAGAAATTATACAATGAAATAAAAACTCCGTATAAATATGGGTTAGTCGTTGTGCCAAATAAGAAACAAGATTTGATTGATTGTCCATCCATTTACAGGGAAGGAAAAAAATGGTTTATGACTTATATTTTGTTTGATGGTGTAGGCTATGAAACTCATTTGGCAGAAAGTCATGATTTATTGAATTGGATCTATTTGGGCAAACAGCTAACAGCATCGTCGACTGCTACTGAATGGGATTCAAAACAAAAAGCTGGATATAATGCACTAATTAATACAAAATGGGGTGGAAAATACGATTTGAAAAAGTACGATGGTAAGTATTGGATGTCTTATTTTGGAGGCTCCACAGCAGGATATGAACCAGAACCATTGTCAATTGGAGTAGCTTACACACATAGTACACCAAATACAGCTTTTGAATGGAATAGAATTGATAAACCTGCTTTGAGTAGTACGGATCATGATATTAGGTGGTGGGAAAACAGACATAAGCTTTTTAAAAGTTATGTAATTGAAGATAATGAAGGAAATACCGGACATCGTTTTGTGATGTATTATAATGCGGTTGGAGATTCATTAGTTAATAATAAAAAGACACGCTGGTATGAGCGAATTGGGATGGCGGTTTCGGACGATATGGTGAATTGGAAACGCTATCGAAAGGATCCTGTTGTACATCACCCTGTTGGTATTACAGGCGATCCTATGATTCAACGCATTAATGGAACTTGGGTAATGTTCTATTTTGGGGCTTTTTGGGAAAACAAAAGTGGTGGTTTTAATCGCTTTGCAGCTTCAAAAGATCTGGTACACTGGACAGATTGGTCTGGAGAAGATTTAATAAACTCTAGCGAAGATTATGATATTAAATATGCCCATAAATCTTTTGTGCTCAAGCATAAAGGAATTGTATACCATTTCTACTGCGCTGTAGACAAAGACGATAATAGAGGGATTGCTGTAGCAACATCAAAGGATATTGGAAAGAGTAAGTTAAAGTTTATTAAGGAGTAATATTTTATGCTAAAGAACATTTTATTAGTTATGCTATTTACATTCATCATGCATGTAACTAAAGGCCAAGGAAGAGAAGTGATAAATTTTAATGCCGGATGGAAATTCATATTGGACGATAACTTGCAATATAGACATACCTCCTTTGATGATACGAAATGGAAGAAACTGAATCTCCCGCACGATTGGAGTATTGGATTTGATTTTGCAGAACATTATCCTGCTGGTAATGCTGGAGGAGCACTTCCTGGAGGTATAGGTTGGTATAGAAAAACTTTTGATCTTGAAAAGAAAGATATTAACAAATCTGTATTCATTTACTTTGGAGGGGTATACAGGTATGCGGAAGTTTGGATAAATGGAATATATCTCGGAAAAAATTATAACGGGTATTTGTCATTTGAAAAAGAATTAACTAAGTATCTTAATTATGGTGATAAAAGTAATGTAATTGCAATTCGTGCAGACAATAGTCTTCAGCCTAATTCACGATGGTACTCAGGTTCGGGAATCTATCGCGATGTAAAATTAGAAAAACGTCATAAATCTTACTTGCTGAAAAATGAAACAATTCTTACGACTCCAATAGTAGATGTTTCTCAAAGTACTTTAAATGTTTCTTCAAAAATATTTGGTCAGGGCGAATTGGTCAAAATAGAACTTTCAGATAAAAATAATAAACTGCTTGCACAACAGGAAGTAAGGGTAAAAAATGAGCAAATTGAAGCTTCATTAAACATTAATAGTACAATTTTATGGTCACCTGAAAATCCTTATTTGTATCAAGTAAAAATTTCATTATTAAATAATAAGAAAGAAAAACTTGATGATTTAACATATAGTATTGGGTTCCGCCATTTCAAATTTGAGGTCAATGAAGGATTCGAATTAAATGGTGTTAAGACAAAAATATTGGGCGTTTGTCTTCACCACGACTTAGGAGCTTTGGGAGCTGCGTTTAATAAGTCTGCCGCCAAACGACAATTGGTTATTATGAAAGAAATGGGTGTAAATGCTATTCGTACAGCGCATAATCCTCCTGCAGAAGAATTACTTGACCTTTGTGATGAAATGGGCTTTTTAGTTTACAACGAAGCATACGATATGTGGAAAAAGCGTAAGAACAAATTTGATTATCACATCGATTTTGACGAGCATCATATTGCGGATTTGGAAAACTTTGTAAAGCGCGATAGAAATAGAACCTCAGTTTTCATGTGGAGTATAGGTAATGAAATTCGTGAGCAATTCGATGCTACTGGTACATCCCTTACAAAAAGTATGACTAAAACTGTTAGAGAACTTGATCCTACTCGCCCTGTGACTGCAGCTTTGACAGAGACTGATTATGCTAAAAACTTTATAGCGCAAGCAGAAACATTAGATGTTTTAGGATTCAATTACAAATACTTTGATTACGACAAGTTGAAGACTGAATTTATAAACACCACATTATTAGCATCTGAAACGACATCTGCTCTACAAACACGCGGTGTGTATCAACAACCACAGGATACGATTCAATTGTGGCCAGCATCAAGTAAAGATAAATATGTGACGAATGGAAATATGGACTTTACGGTTTCTGCTTATGATAATGTAGCCGCTTATTGGGGAACAAGTCATGAAAGAGCATGGTTGGAAGTGAAAAAACGTGATTTTTTATCCGGCATATTCGTTTGGACAGGTATTGATTATTTAGGAGAGCCAGTTCCTTATCCATATCCAGCACGTAGTTCATATTATGGTATTGTGGACTTAGCAGGATTGCCAAAAGATGTGTATTACATGTACCAATCGGAGTGGACAAAAAAGGAAGTACTACACTTAATGCCGCATTGGAATTGGAAAAAGGGGGATAACGTTGCAGTATGGTGTTATTATAATAATGCAGATTACGTAGAACTGTTTTTAAATGGTAAAAGTTTAGGAAAATCAACAAAATCAGATGAAAGCTTACATGCTGAATGGAAAGTTCCTTTCGAGCCAGGAGAACTGAAAGTTGTAAAGTATAGAGATGGCAAAATAGTACAAGAAGAATTTCGTCACACGGCAGGCGAAGTGGCTAATGTTCATTTGGAAGTAGAACATGATAAATATGCAGCAGGTGATGCTACAGATTTGTATTACATCACTGTTTCTCTTCGTGATGATAAAGGGAATATTGTTACTGACAATGATTTAGAAATTGAATTTTCAGCAGATAATAATTGTGCTGTGCTAGGTACAGATAATGGCTATCAAGCAGATTTACAAGGATTGACTAGGCCAATTCGCAAAACTTTTAAAGGTTATGCTGTGGGATATATCATGAAAAATGACATAAAGAATGCAGCGGCATTAACCATAAAATCAAAATTAGGAAGCAAGACTATCCAATTATAGTTTTAAAAAAAACATCATAGAGCATTTACTAAAATGATCAAATACAGGATATTTTTAAAATATGTACTTCAGTGTGCAATTTTGCTATTGACGTTGTTGTCTCATTGTCTTGCCACAGAAATTTATGTGGGTTTGCAAAGTCAAAATGCAATGCGAGACGGCTCATTAAATTCACCATTTGAAACACTGGAGGATGCGCTTCGTCAAGTACGTGAATGGAGACGTCTTGACGATGCAAAGGTGAAATCTGCGGTCTATATCTTAGTAAAGGATGGGGCATATTTTCCAAGTCAATCTATACTTATTAGACCAGAAGATTCTGGAACCAAGGAAAGTCCAACAGTCATACGTGCATTAGGAAATAATGCTGTTTTTTCCGGTGGTGTTAAAGTAAATGGCTGGAAAAAAATAGGTAAAAATAATTTGTTTAGTGCGGAATTGTCCAAAGACATTTACGTAGCAGATGCCCCAACAGTAGGTGATAAATATTTTCCAATCCGACAAATGTGGGTCGGCAATAATAAAGCAATAAGAGCAGAAAGTCATTCCGATTATACTTTGCCAAGGATTCTAAATTGGAATTTTGAAAAACAAACAGCAGTTATTCCGAATGTCTTTAAAAATTTTGAATTTAAACCAGGAATGGAATTTTTTATCCATCAATGGTGGGCCATTGCACAACTTCGAATCAAAAATGCTATTCTTGAAAAAGATAGTATAATCTTATCATTTCATGATCCCGAAAGTAAAATACAAAGTGAGCATCCTTGGCCTCGTCCTTGGATTTCCAAAGAAACAGGTAATTCAGCCTTTCGATTAGTAAATGCTATTCAATTCCTTGATACCCCTGGAGAATGGTTTCATGATGAAAAAAATCATAAAATTTATTATTATAAACGTACTAATGAAAATCTTGATAAAGAGGAGGTCATTGTACCTATTCTAGAGACTATTTTAGATGTAAAAGGTACTTTTGAAAGCCCAGTGTCTAACATCCATATCGAAGGATTGCATTTTAAACATACGGCATGGTTTAGGCCACATTTTAATGGTCATGTAGCATTACAAGCTGGTATGTTCTTTTTGGATGCTTATAAATTGCAAACTCCTGGTACACCCGATAAGAAAGGTTTAGAGAATCAGGCATGGGTAGGGAGACCAAAAGCAGCAGTTACTCTTTTAAATACATTCCATGTACATATTTCTAATTGTCAATTTGTGCATATAGCTGCTACTGCAGTTGATTTTCAAGAAGGAAATCTTAACGATATTTTTCAGGGTAATGTCATTAAGGATGTAGGCGGAAATGCTGTGCTAGTGGGCAAATTCTCGGATGAGCAGTTTGAAGCACATCTTCCTTACCAACCTAAAGATGAACGCACGGTATCTGATGGTGTTACAATAGCGAATAATCTCATTAATAATATTGGTAATGAAGATTGGGGTGTTGTGGGTATAGGTGTGGGATTTGCACGAAATATCCACGTAACCAATAATGATCTAAGTGATTTATCCTATACAGGAATAAGTGTGGGTTGGGGATGGACTCCTACGGTCAATATAATGAGAAACAATATGATTGTAGAAAACCGTATCACGCGATATGGTAAATTTATGTACGATGTAGCCGGCATTTACACTTTATCTGCACAACCTGGTACTAGAATTCAGAAAAATCTAATCGATAGTATTTATCTTTCACCCTATGCACATATTCCAGACCATTGGTTTTACTTATATACCGATGAAGGTTCTGCATATATGAATGTATCCGATAATTGGTTTCCTGAATATAAAATATTACAAAATGCAAATGGTCCTTCTGTAGAATGGAAGGAAAATGGACCTAAAGTTAGTCTAGAAAAAGTTAAAAATGCAGGATTGACAGCCCAATATCAAAAGTTACTACATCATAAGAGTAAAGTGGATGAGCATGCTAAGATTAACCAGCATATTCCATTCGAAAAACCAGTTTATATACAAATCTATGATCCTAATAACTCTATTGAAACAGAAACTTTAGCTAAATATATCCAACGACAAGGTGCGGATAACAAGCAGATATTTCGTTGGGGGGCCTATTCTTTAATTCGAACTACGGATGATATTGCACAAAAAATAGCAAGTTCTTGGAAGGCGGATTTTCCCGAGGTTAAGTACAAAGTTTTTAAGGATATTTTCTATGCATTCAATTCCGATGAGCATTGTCTGTCAGCAGAGTCGAATAGCGAATATGATTTTGTGATTTTGTCAGCTCAACTGGTAAATGACAAAGAAAAGCGCGAATTATATTATACCTATCATAAAAATCAATTTGAAGAGTGGTCAGAAGTTTCCAAAGGATTCTGTCAAGCTGGCTTCAAAGAAGTTTTACTGTATCGAAATGATCATCAACTTTTGCTGGTTATTTCATTTCCAAAAGGTAAGAAGTTTGAAGAAATTAATTCCTTAACGTTAAAAGATAATCCCCGCGTTGAAGATTGGAATAAATTAATGAGCGAATTTCAAAGAGGTATAGAAGGTACATCTGATGGAGAATCATGGATATTTTATAAAAAATAATTATACAAAGTGAAAAAATTAAGATTAGGTATTCTAGGACTTGGTGAAGGACGAAGTACAATGTCTGCTGCCTTAAATAGCGAACTGATTGAGTTGGTCAAGGTCTGTGATATAAATGAAATCATGTGTAGGCAGAGAGCAAAGGAATTCGATTATCATTCATACACGACAAATTTTCAAGATTTACTAAACGATCCTGAAATTGATGCAATAGCTATTTATACACCCGATCATTTGCATGCAGAGCATATTAAGCTTGCTTTAGAACATGATAAGCATGTCATCTGTACAAAACCATTTATTGACGATTTAAATGAGGCTGATTCATTGTTAAAATTAGTAGATAAAACTAAAAAAAGAGTTTTTGTGGGACAAAGCTCTAGATTTTTTGAACCTATGAAAAGACAGCGTCAAGATTTTGAGGAAGGCTTAATCGGGGATTTAATTACAATAGAAAGTCATTATCATGCTGATCACCGTTGGTTTTTGAATAAGCCTTGGTCGTTGAATTCAAAATTCAAATGGTTGTATGGTGGATTAAGTCATCCAGTAGATTTCATAAGATGGTATCTACCAAATATTGAAGAGGTTTTTGGATACGGTATGCTGAGTCATAATGGTAAGGTTAATGGCTTGAAAAATGAGGATACAATGCATTTTATTTTCAAGTCAGATGAGGGAAAAGTTGCTAGAGTAAGTGGTGCTTATACGGGACCCGTTCAGCCGGTAACCAGAGATAGTGAAATGACTTGTATTCTTCGCGGAACAGAAGGTGCTAGTCAGGCAGATTATATGGATTTGCGGTATGCTATTACGGATAAAAATGGTGAAGAGAAAATTTTGACTTGGGAGCACAAATTAAAACATTATTTCCGTTTTGAAGGGAAAAGTCATCATGCTGGTGAGTACCAAAATTATCTTGAATATTTTGCGGAAGCTATTTTTAACGAATCTCCTGCTTTTCCAGATATCAAAGAAGGAATTGGGACAATAGCTTTATTACAAGCTATGGACGAGTCATTGGCTACGGGTAAACCTGTACGTCCAAATGATCTTTTAGCTAAATATAATATTAATCCGAGTGATCTATTATGACAACCACCATTCTTGATAAATTAACAATTTATGATTACCTCATTTTAATAGTTTATCTCGTAGTATTACTCGCTCTAGGATTATTTTCCAGCAAAAATAGGGATAATGGAGAAGAACGTTTCATTGCAAATAAGTCGTTAAGTTGGTATAGTATAGGTTTCAATATGTGGGCAACCAATGTAGGACCTTCATTATTGCTAGCCTTTGCTACTGTTGGATACACTACAGGTATAGTTGCTGTTAATTTTGATTGGTATGCTTTTGTGTTTTTATATCTTTTAGCCGTTGTGTTTGCACCTCGTTACTTAGCATTAGGTGTTAAAACTTTGCCTGAATATATGGGACTGCATTATGGATCAAAAACTCAAACAATATTAGCATGGTATTCCTTAGTGAAGATGTTGATCTCTTGGCTTTCTTTAGGACTATTTTCAGGAGGTTTCCTAGTTAGACAAATTTTAGGTATTCCGATGTATTTGTCCGTAATTGTATTAGTGAGCTTGGCTGGATTGTTTGCTTATACAGGAGGATTAAAGACGATAGCTAAAATCAATATTTTTCAAATGATTTTGTTGATTATAGTCTCTGCATTATTGACTTATCTAGGAATAATGAAAATTGGTGGCTTAGATGTTTTATTTTCATCAACACCAGAAAATTATTGGTCTTTGATTCGACCAGCTTCTGATAATGAATATCCTTGGTATGCCATTTTGTTGGGATATCCCGTTGCAGCGATCGCATTTTTCTGTACAGATCAAGCTATGGTTCAGTCGGTTTTAGGATCTAAAAGTTTGAAACAGGGGCAATTAGGTGTTAATTTTATTGCATGGCTGAAAATATTATCCTTGCCTTTGTTTATTTTGACGGGTGTAATTTGCTATATTTTATTTCCAAATTTAGAAGATCCTTCGCTTGCCTATATGACGATGGTAACTAATTTATTTCCAACAGGGTTGAACGGATTGGTAATTGTTGTTTTAATTGCAGTTTTAATTGGTACAATAGGTTCATCACTCAATTCGCTAAGTACGGTATTCACTATGGATTTATATATAAAACATATCAATCCATCTGCTAAAACAAATGATATAATTAAGACGGGTCAATTGACAGTTGTTGTAGGGTGTTTTGTTGCTGTTTTAATGGCTTTAGCTATTGATCAAATCAAAGGACTAAATTTATTTGATGTTTTTCAGTCTATTTTAGGATTTATAGCCCCACCATTAGCAGCCGTATTTTTATTAGCCGTATTATGGAATAAAACAAGTCAATTTGCAGTTAATTCCTTACTTACTTTCGGAGCATTTTTGAGTTTGGGAGTTGGAATATTGTATTTATGGATTTTTCCATCTAAGGAATACGGTTTTTGGCCGCACTATTTAATGCTTTCATTCTATCTTTTTGTTGGATTAATTATTTTAGGAATTCTATTATCTTTAATAAAACCATCCACCAAATTAACTGCTAAAACTGTAGTAAAATTAGAGAGAACAGAAAGAAGTGTCCACTTTGCTTGGTATCTACTTTTTGTTATAATGGTCATTCTATATGTGATTTTTTGGTAAATCCTAATACGCATATTTTTAATATAAAATTATAAACTATCTACTAATGAAAAAATATTTATGTCTTCTTCTCTTATTATCTTTAATATTTTCATGTGCATCTGAAAAGACAAAAGATAATGTTATTTGGTCTCAAAAAATGGTGGAATCTCATGGATTAGGAGATTTCTACTGCAATAAACATTACCAAGGAAAATTAGATACTACAGGTTGGGATTATGTATCGGGATTAGTTGCCTTATCTGTATTGAAAACTTGGGAACAATATCCGGAAAAAACGGAGTATTACACTTCCGTAAAACAGTTTGCTGATAATTGTCTTAATGAAGATGGAACTTTAATCGTAAGCAAAAGTGGTAAATCAGCTCTTAGACCAAGTAATATAGATGATCTTCCTGCAGGAAGAGTATTTTTTACTTTGTATAAAGAAGAACTACGTAAGGGGAATAACAAAGATGCTGATCGTTACAGAAACGCCTTGAGTTTAGTGAGAAATACGCTAAAATTTCAGCAAAGAAGAATAGAAAATGATCTGCCTGGGGCTGGTGGATTTTACCATAAAGCCATTTATCCCAATCAGATGTGGTTAGATGGTTTATACATGGGATCACCAGTTTATGCGCAATGGGAAGATACTTTTGGAAAAGATAATGAGGCTGAATTCCAATCAAGTTGGGATGATATTGCTTTGCAGTTCAAAATTCTGCATGAGAAAACTTATAATAAAGAGTTTCAATTAAATTATCACGCTTGGTCTGCACTTCCGACGGATTCCAATTCATTTTGGGCAAAAGCACAAGAACCTTACTTAGGCTGTAGTAAAGAATTCTGGGCTAGGGGAATGGGTTGGTACTTTGCTGCATTGGTCGATGTGTTGGAGTTTATGCCAACAGATCACATTGATTATCAATATATGTTAACTATTACGAATCAAGTTGCGAGCGGATTGAAACGTTGGCAGGATGAAAAATCTGGATTATGGTATCAATTATTGCAATATGATTCGACGATGACGGCTGATGGAATAGGCGATCAAATAGCTGGTAAAAAATATAATGTTGGAACTGCAGCAAACTATTTAGAGTCTTCAGCTTCCTCAATTTTTACATACGCTTATTTTAAGGCTATTCGTTTGGGATTGCTTGATAAACAAGAGTTTTTGCCTGTGGCAAACAAAGCTTATCAAGGATTATTAGATAATTTTATAGAAGAAAAAAATGATAAAATAGATATAATCCAGAGTTGTGCCTCTGCTGGATTGGGACCTGCGAAAGATCCTTCACGCACAGGGACAATTAATTATTACCTTGCGGGAAAAGACGTTGGTTTAGCTCAAAATGAGGGAAAAGCTATAGGTTCTTTTATATTAGCTTCTTTGGAGTTCGAGAAACAATAATAGTAATCTTTCATAATTAAGTTCGAGAAGGCATAGTAAAGTGGTTTGAGGATTAAAATAATCCTAAATTACTTTCTATGTCCTTTTTACAGTATAGAAGTGCTTCAATTATCTTTTCATTTGATAACTGATTGTTTTTATTAATAGTAAGTAGTTTTGATACGGTCAGACATGCTACAATTCCTGATGCGGAATTACCAATCGGAACAGAAAAATCTACCACACCATGGGCATAAGTACTTGCCATTTCGAGGTATCCTTGTTTATTTATTGTTTCAAGATTTTTGATATATTGTTGTTTTTCCTGTACAGATAGTGTGATGTAATTTGGTTCCTTTCGTAGTATTAATTGTCTGTTTTCATCATCTATTGAACTTAATAGAATTTTCCCAGAAGCAGTGTTGCAAATCTCATAAAGATTACCTTCTTCAATCATGACCGAAATTGGAAAAGGACTTTTACTGTAAGCAATGACTAATACTTTATCATTGAAAAGTACGCCCAAATGACAAGGTTCCATCAGCTTCAGAGAAGTTTGTTTCATCGGTTGAAGAGCAGCAGATCGTAATTTTTCAATAATCGATTGATGATGTGACAAATAATAGAGTTTGAGTGTAAGGGCGTATTTTGATGAAATTGCATCACGATGAACATAGCCTCTAGCTTCCAGCGCAGATAACATTCTATAAATTTCATTGGGACTTTTGTTAAGTCCTAAAGCAATTTCACTTTGTGACTGTGCAACAGGTTGTGTAGCTAAAAATTCAATAATATCGAGTCCTTTTTCTAAGGCTGGTGCTTTATATTTATTATTATCCATAAATATTTATTTCATTAACTCGTTCATCTAAATGGTATATTTTATAGTTCTGTATATTATCTGTTCCCATATAACATGTATTACGATAAAGATATAAGATGCTAAGATATAATATTTTATTAATCACTTAAGTTTTAAGTTTTAATATGTCGATGAGGTTCTTATTTCCAAATAACTATAAAAAAATTACATAAAATCATTTATATTCAAATGTAATATTTATATTTGAATATGTTAATGTAATTTACTGCATACATACCAAGTATAAATCGATCTATGTAAAATCAGTGTTTTTTATCTCTTTAACTAATGATGTGAGTCTTTTGTTAGGGACGAATATCCAATGCTATATCTCAAACATAGTGTAATCGTATTTATGTTAATAAGAGTTTTAACCGGTTATGATATACCATGAGTAATAAAATGCAATTGAAGGGAATTACTTGGGGACATAGTAGAGGCTATGTACCTATGGTCGCAACTGCTCAACGTTTTGAGGAATTACATCCAAATGTAGAAATTATTTGGAAAAAGCGCACACTTCAAGAATTCGCTGATAAATCAATCGCGGAACTTGCTGAGGAATATGATTTATTAGTAATCGATCATCCTTGGTCAGGCCAAGCAGCAAGAGAAAATCTACTTGTACCTTTTGATGATTATTTGTCTGTTGAATTTTTGCGGGATCAGAAATCGAATAGTGTAGGGAAATCTTATGAAAGTTATAATTTTCAAAATAAACAGTGGGCATTACCAATAGATGCAGCCGCACCAGTCGCTGCATCTCGACCAGATCTTTTAAAAGAATTGGGCGTAGGGGTACCTGAAACTTTTGATCAATTGTATGAATTGGCTAGGCGAGGTAAAGTAGCATTCTCCTTGATTCCAGTCGATGTTTTGATGAGTTTTTACATGTTCTGTTGTTCGCTCAATGAAGAGCCATGTAAATCACAAGAATATGTAGTGAGTGATAATGTTGGCACTGAAGCTTTGAGATTATTCAAATCATTGGCGGATTGTGTTGATGAGCGTTTCTATTCTAAAAATCCATTTATGGTTTACGAGGATATGATTAATTCGGATGATATCGCTTACTGTCCATTCGCATATGGGTATTCCAATTACTCTCGTGTGGGATACGGCAGAAAATCACTCGAGTTTCATGATTTAGTATCCTTAAATGGTGATCGAATGATTAGTACTCTTGGTGGAGCAGGACTAGCCATATCAGCAAGATCAAAAAATATTGAAATCGCTATGCAGTATGCAGAGTTTGTGGCATCACCCATTATTCAGTCTACTTTATATGTTGAGAACGGTGGTCAACCTGGGCATTTGTCGGCTTGGAAAAGTGAAAGCGTTAATGCCAATTGCGACAATTACTTCCTTAATACATTACCTTGTTTAGAACGCTCTTATTTGCGTCCACGTTATCCGGGTCATTTACATTTTCAAGATCAAGGTGGAGATGTATTAGTGAATTATCTTAAAAATGGCATAGACGAAATAGAAGTATTAAGAGGAATTAACAAACTGTATAAAGATTCCCTATAGACCAATGATTAAACCATTAGAAGGATTGCTTGTATTAGAGTTTTCTCAATTTATGGCGGGACCGACAGCCGGATTACGTCTAGCAGACTTAGGGGCAAGAGTTATCAAAATCGAACGTCCGCATGGCGGTGATGCAGGTAGACAAATTGCAATCAAAAATCTGTTTGTCGATGGTAGTAGCCTTGTGTTTCACACTATTAATAGAAATAAAGAATCTTTTGCTGCTGATTTAAAAAATCCAGAGGATTTGGAATTAGTCCAAAAGCTTATTGCAAAAGCAGATGTTATTACACACAATTTTAGACCTGGAATAATGGAAAAATTGGGTTTAGATTATGACAATGTCAGAATATTAAATGATAAAATAATATATGCTGTAGTAACAGGTTACGGAAATAAAGGGCCTTGGGCAAGTAAGCCTGGACAGGATTTACTTGTTCAATCGATTTCTGGTTTAACGTGGCTTTCTGGAAGTAAAGATGATGGGCCAATACCATTTGGCTTATCTGTAATCGATATGTACTGCGCTACGCATTTGACACAAGGTATTTTAGCTGCCTTAATAAAACGCGCAAAAACAAATAAAAGTGTTTTGGTGGAAGTTAGCCTTTTGGAATCTGCATTGGATATGCAATTTGAAGTACTTACATCGTATGCCAATGATGGGTATAAATTGCCACATAGAAGTGCGATTCGTGGTGGCGGCCATGCCTACTTAAGTGCGCCGTATGGAGTATATAAAACATTAGATAATTATATTGCCATAGCAATGGGAGATGTAAATAAATTGTTCGAGCTATTGTCAATGAATGACAATAGTTATGAAGATTCTTCTACATGGTTTAAAGAAAGAGACAGTATTCTACAAAAAATTGGAAAGGTTGTGAGTGAATGGAATTCGGTTGATTTGGAATCATTGCTCGAAAAAAATGGTGTGTGGTGTGCTGTAATAAGAAATTATATAGATTTTTTAAATAGTGATGGATTTAAAAAATCAAAGATGTCTCAATATGTAAAATTACAATCTGGTCAAGAATTGAAGACTACACGTAGTGTTTTCCAAATTGACGGATCGTATATCTTTAATGATAAACCAGCTCCAAAAATTGGAGAACATAATGCTGTCATTTCATCAGATTACTTAAAAAATTGATTATGCTGCCCTTAGAAGAGTATTTAGTGATAGATTTTAGCCAATTTTTGGCTGGTCCACTAGCTAGCTTGCGTTTAGCTGATTTGGGCGCAAGAGTAATCAAGATTGAAAGACCAGAAACGGGTGATATCTGCAGACATTTGTATACTTCAGATACTATTCTGAATGGTACATCTACAGTTTTTCATGCGATTAATAGAAATAAAGAGAGTGTTGCACTGGACATAAAAATTGAAAGTGACAAAGCAGTAATTTATGATTTGATAAAGCGTGCTGATGTCGTAATTCACAATTTTCGCCCGGGCGTAATGGAGCGTTTGGGTTTTGATCAAACTAGCGTCAGGAAGATTAATCCTACTGTAATCTATGCTGAAATTTCGGGTTATGGTTTAGATAACCCTTGGTCGACAAAGCCAGGGCAAGATTTATTGCTACAAGCAACATCGGGTTTAACTTGGCTAAGTGGTAATGCTAACGATGGACCTATTCCAATGGGACTATCAATTGTAGATATGTTTGCTGGAGCAAATTTATGTTCTACAATTCTAGCATGCATTTATCGTAAAGCGATTCATAATATGGGAGCGTCTATTCATATTTCGATGTTAGATACAGCTGTCGACATTCAGTTTGAAGTAATCACCACTTATTATAATGATGGGGGGCAGCTACCAAGTCGTACAGAAATAAGTAATGCAAATGCTTATTTGGGTGCACCATATGGAATTTATAAAACCAAAGATGGGTATCTCACTTTAGCTATGGGTTCTATCCCTGTGTTGGCCCAACTTTTAAACTGTACTGCATTAGAGAAATTTACAGAAATGTCTGATGCCTTTGATAAACGTGACGAAATAAAACAAATTCTTACCACACATTTAGAAACAGAAAGCACGATGCACTGGCTAGAGATTTTGGAGGCAGCGGATATATGGTGTGCGGATGTACTTTCCTGGGATAAATTATTTCAGCATGATGGATTTAAGGCAATAGATATGATGCAACAAGTCTTGATGGGTGATGGATATGGCTATACGACAACACGATGCCCTATTCGGATTGATGGTGAACTTTTGTTTTCTGAGCGGGGTTCCCCAAAATTGGGTGAACATAATGAACACATATTAAATGAATTGTATGGTTAAGTTAAGATTTGCCGTAAGAAAATTTGATCCCTTTGTAAAGGTGTTACAGTCTTTTTTAGAATCTTATAACGATCTAAATAAGAGTTCGATTGATATTGAGTTTGTTCCACTGGATTTGGAAGAACTTTATGAAGAATTATTTTTGAAAAAAGGTCTTCAGTCAGGATCATGGGATTTGGCACATATAAATACTGACTGGATCACTCAAGCTTACGAACAAAGGGGTTTACATTCACTTACTAATATCTTGAGAGAAAATCCGGTTGAGGATTACGAAAATGCTTGGAGTGAAAGCTTGACGCAATTTCAAAATTTTGGAGGAGACATAGTAGCACTTCCATTTCATGATGGGCCAGAGTGTTTGGTGTACAGAAAGGATTTATTTGAAAACCCAACAGAAAACGAAGACTTTGAAAAAAAGTTTGGTCGTCCGCTAGAAATTCCAAAGACTTGGGATGATTTTCTTCAAGTTGCCTCATTTTTCAATAGACCAGAGCAAAATCTCTTTGGGACAATACTAGCAGGATACCCTGACGGTCATAATGCCGTGTTTGATTTTTGTATTCAAATTTGGTCGAGAGGTGGAGACTTAATTAATGATAAAGGTGAATTATCTTTAAATAACTCATATGCTGTGCAAGCGTTAGATTTTTACAGAGAATTATTTAAGAATGCTGATTGCCTGCACCCCAAATCTAAAGTGTATGATTCTGTAAAAGCCGGGGAGGCCTTTGCCAATGGGGAAGTTGCTATGATGGTAAATTGGTTTGGGTTTGCATCCTGGGCACAGATTGACGACAATTCTGTTGTGCGTGGCAATGTAGATATCGATTCCATACCATCATTAACTGGTACTAATCCTATATCATTAAATGTATATTGGTTAACCGCTATCGCGGAAGGTAGTAGGCATAAAGAAATTGCCTATGATTTTTTAAAGTTTTCCGTGGGGAAAGAGCAAGATAAGCTGGTAACATTATCAGGAGGTGTAGGGTGTAGATATTCGACCTGGTACGACAAAGAAATTAATCGTCAGATACCTTTTTATACGAAGTTGAGCGATCTTCATAAGAAGGCAAAAACACTTCCTAGGCTGTCAAATTGGCCTGATATTGCTCATATTATTGATCAAGTAGTTAGTGATTCATTATCTAAAGAAGATGATAGTTATTCTCTATTGTCTCGTGCTCAACATAAAATAAATAGTTTATGATGTTACCAATAGAATATAAGGCCATACTACCTAAAACAAAGTTGCCAATTGTAATTATTGGAGCGGGGGGAATTGTCAAAGATGCACATTTGCCTGCCTACAAGAAGGCTGGATTTGAAGTTATTGGAATAGTAAATAGAACTCGCGCAAAAGCTGAAGCGTTGGCTGCGGAATTTGGAATTGCTAACGTCTACGATACTATTGAAGAGGCTGTCCAGAATTCACCAATAAATACAGTTTACGACATTACGATATTGCCTACGCAGTTTGTGAAAACTTTGGAGGTTTTACCCGATAAAGCAGCTGTACTGATCCAAAAGCCAATGGGGGATTATCTTACAGATTCTAAAGAAATACTTGATGTATGTAAACGGAAAAATCTTGTAGCAGCCATTAATTGCCAATTACGTCAAGCACCATTCGTTAATGCAGCTAGATGGCTAGTAGATAATGGACATATTGGCGATATATATGATATGGAAGTACGTGTTACGGTACATACACCTTGGGAACTTTTTCCACATGTAATGATTCATCCTCGGCTAGAAATTCTTTACCATAGTGTACATTACATCGATTTAATAAGATCTTTTCTTGGAAACCCGACAAGCATTTATGCTAAAACTTTCAAACACCCTCAAAAAGATTTATCCTCTAGTAGGTCTACTATGATATTTGATTACGGCGATGCGATTAGAGCAGTAGTGAATACCAATCATGACCATGATTTTACAGATAAACATCAGGAAAGTTTTATCAAATGGGAAGGAACTAAAGGAGCTATTAAACTTAAGATGGGATTATTAATGAATTATCCTGAAGGTGTTTCAGACAAATTTGAGTATTACATCAAAAACGATAAAGGAAATTCGGAATGGGTAGAAAGGACGCTAGAGGGTAGTTGGTTTCCTGATGCGTTTATTGGTAGTATGAGCAGCCTTATGCGCTATAAATTGGGTGAAATTCAAGTTTTACCTGCCGCGGTGGAAGATGTGATACATACTATGTCTGTAGTGGAAACAGCATATACAAGCAGTGAACGAGGAGGAGAAAAAATCAACTATATTTTTTAAAACTTATAAGACAAATTTTTAATCATGCATTTTCAATCGATATTTTTTGAAGATTATATTTTACAAGATAAAAGAGTTACACTAGGCAGAACCATTACAGAAACAGATTTCGTGGTTCATGCGGGGCATACTGGAGATTTTTTTCCACACCATATGGATGCAGAATGGTGTAAAAGTCAGTCCTTCGGACAAAGAATAGCCCATGGCACTATGGTGTTTTCTATTGGAATAGGACTTACTGCTTCTGTCATAAACCCTGAAGCATTTTCTAAAGGATACGATAGATTACGCTTCGTAAAATCAGTCTTTATAGGAGATACAATTCACGTAGAAATTATAATTTCGGAAAAATCTTCAGCTAAAAACCCAGAATATGGAACGGTAATCGAACACGTAAAGGTTATTAATCAACATAATGAAGTGGTACTCGTCGCTGATCATATTTTGTTGGCAAAGCGAAAAAGCCTTCAAGGAATGGAATAAAAATTTTGTATTAAAGCTCTTCCTAATTCAAAAAATCCTAGAACTAATGCAAACATCTATACAAAAAGCTGGCGAAGATAAGTACACTTCATCCAAAAAATACTTATTACCTTTTATACTTATCATAAGTCTATTTTTTCTCTGGGGAATGGCTCATAATTTAAATGGTGTCTTGATTCCTCATCTTAAGAAAGCATGCCAATTAAATAATAGCCAATCGGCATTAATTGATACTTCTATTTTTCTGGCATATTTCATTATGGCTTTACCAGCAGGTTATTTATTGCAAAAGATAGGATATAAACTTTCCATAATTATTGGACTTTTTGCGTTTTCTATTGGCGCATTTTTATTCATACCTGCTGCGAATATGCGTGTGTATGAATTGTTTTTAATCGCATTATTCATCATTGGTTGTGGATTAGCTATATTAGAAACCGCTGCTAATCCCTACACCACACTTTTAGGCCCACCCGAATCAGCGACAACTAGAATAAATTTAGCGGCGTCATTTAATGGTTTAGCAGCAATGCTTGCACCTATACTCGGGACAATTTTTATTCTATCTGGTAAAAATTACAGTGAGCACGAGATGAATCTGATGGCGGAATCAGATCGTTTAGCTTATTTAATGTCTGAAGCTTCATCTGTCAAACAACCATATCTAATACTAGGGTCGATATTACTTGTAGTTGCTGTACTTTTTATTTTTATAAAACTACCTGAAATTAAAAGTGAGCAACATGATGATGAAAAGAAGATAAAACGTCAAAGTATTTTTAGTGTATTAAAAAACAGAAATTTAGCATACGCTGTTTTAGCTCAATTTTTCTATGTTGGAGCGCAGGTTTGTGTCACCAGCTTTTTCATAATGGTTGCACAACAGGGCGCTGGAGTTGATGAGAAAGTTGCAGGGTATGCCTTAGGTATTTATGGATTTTTATTTATGATAGGACGTTTTATCGGGACTTTTTTCTTAAAATATATTACAGCTAGACATATGTTAACGATATGCGCTGCTGCTGCTATTTTACTTTCCTTAATCGCTGTATCTGGCTCAGGAATGATTGTATTATATTCTCTTGGTGGATTGGGTTTATTCATGTCTATAATGTTTCCTACAATATTTTCTTTAGGAATAATGGAGCTAGGTGAAGAGACCAAATCTGGATCATCTTGGCTTATCATGTCAATTGTGGGAGGAGCTATTTTTCCTTTTTTAATGGGTGAGATTGTTGATGTCACTAATGATATGCAATTAGGGTACATTGTTCCATTTGTGTGCTACATGGTCATATTATGGTATGCAACTTTAGGGTATAAAAATACAAGTAACTTGGCGCGCTAAATTGCTTTATGCATAATTAAAATCAGGCATAAAGCAATGCAAAACACTAAATACTGAGACTTCTATATACTTAACTATAATTAGGAAGTGAGATACATTAATGTCTTATGATAAAATACTATAATAATATGCTAAATACGGGAAATATAACTACCCTAATGCGTGCATATATTTGAAATAGATAATACCAAATTGAATATACAAAACCCAGTATATTTTCGATAACCATTGTAGAAGTATAAACTATATCTATGTTAAACAAATTAAAAAAAACTTGGCCTTTAGCTTTTTTGACTATCGGTGCGGCGCAGTTTAACATTTCATTTTCGCAGGCGAATGAAATGGTTGAATTGAAAAAGCAGACCTTCACGGTCTCAGGAAAAGTTACTAGAACGGAAGGTAATCCTCTTTCAAATGTAACCATTAGCGCTTTAGGAAAGAGTGTGCGCTCTAATTTAAATGGAGAATATTCGATTGATCTTAATGGCGCTGCTGATGTTACTTTTAGTTCTGTAGGATATATCAAGCAGACGTTTAAAGTTTCTTCTGGTCAAGTCTTAAATGTTGTGCTAAGTTCTCAAAATGAGGAGTTGGAACAAGTTGTAGTAATAGGCTATGGAAGTGTTAAACGGAAAGATTTGACAGGTGCTGTCTCTTCTGTGAAAGCTGAAGACATCGCTATGGCTCCAGTGGCAAACCCTATAGAGGCAATTCAAGGAAGAGTAGCAGGTCTCGACATTGCACGATCCTCGGGCAGAGCAACATCTGGCTCAGAAATCTTATTACGCGGTAATAGATCTTTAACGGCAGGAAATAGTCCTTTATATATAATTGATGGTATACCTGGAAGTATTACGAACCTGAACCCAAATGATATAGAAAGTATTGAAGTGCTTAAAGATGCATCATCAACAGCTATTTACGGTTCTTCAGGTGCAAATGGGGTGATTATCATCACTACAAAAAAGGCTAAAGAAGGTCGTGTATCAGTGAATTTGGATGCTTACGCAGGCATTAATTCCAATGGTCGATATCCATCTGCTCTATCTGGAGATGGTTGGTTAAAATATTTAGAAGATAGTTTTGTCTCTACAAATGGACGCCAACCAAATGATAGAGATGAGCTATTGACGGCTTGGAGTTTAAATCCAGAACAGATAGGAAAATATTTAGATAATAATCAATGGATAAATTGGATTGATGAAACTCTTCAAAATGGTGTTCAACAAAATTATTCATTATCCATAAATGGTGGAACGGAGAAAACTCAAGGATTTTTCTCTCTAGGTTACAACTCCACACAGGGGATTTACCGAAATGATAAATCTAATCTTTACACCGCTAGGACGGGAGCAAATACGAAGATAACGGATTGGTTTAAAGGAGGGATAGTTTCAGGTGTTACATGGCGAGATAATGAATCGAGACCGAGTAGGATCAATAAAACATTTGATATCGCTCCTGTTGGTCAAGTGTATGATAGTGAGGGGAATATAAATGTATATCCTATTGATGGAATGACTGCACCAAGTCTATTGGCAGACGATATTCCAAATACCTTAAGAAATAACTCTAAGAACTTAGCTTTAACTATCAATCCGCACATTGATATCGACATCGCAAAAGGATTTACATTCAGATCCATTTTGGGCGCTACGCTAAGTAATCAGCGAACTGGAGCATTTAATAGTGATCGCACATATATGATGTTAGCGGGAAGTTCAGCTCAAGTTCGTAACGCAAGTGTCACATCAAATTTGAATTATGGCTATGTGTGGGAAAACATCGCAAACTATAATACAACAATAGCAGAAGATCATAATATTTCAGCGACAGTTGTTTCATCGTGGGCGAGCAATCAGTCCGAAAATTCAATGGCTTATAATGAAGGATTTTTGTACGATGAATATTTGTGGTATAGTTTGCAAGGAGGTACAGTACCGAATGTGAGTTCAAGTTACAATATGTCAAAGCGGATGTCTGTAGCTTCACGTTTGAATTATGGCTATAAAGGTCGCTATTTGTTAACCTTGACACAGCGTACGGATGGTGTTTCACAATTAGCTCGTCGTTGGGATACATTTTTGGCTGCTGCTGGAGCTTGGAGGATAAGTGAAGAGGCTTTTATGCAAAATATTACAAATACAGTCAATAATATGAAGTTGCGTGTTTCTTACGGTGTGACTGGTAATTCAGGAATAAGTCCATATTCAACAATGACTGAAGTAACCAGTTCAGGATTAGATGCGATTAATCTTGGCGGAGGTGTATTACCTGTTAGTGTGTTGACTAGGGCAGTAGGTAATCCCATGTTGGGCTGGGAAAAATCATACAACTTTAACATAGGATTGGACTTAGGTTTATTTAACGACCGAGTGCAGGCAGTTGTTGAATTATATGATACAGATACTAGAGATGTGTTATACTCTAGAAATTTACCATTTTCTAGTGGAGGATTTACGCCTAAAATTCCTTATCAAATCACAGCTAATTTAGCTAAAATGAATAATAGAGGTGTGGAGGTGACATTGACGACAAAGAATATTCATACGGATGCATTTAAATGGAATTCAACACTTACCTATGCTTATAATAAAGAACGTGTTCGTTCAATAGATTTAGGAAGTGGCACATCTGTAGACGACCTTATATCAGTTGGATTATTCATGGATGAACCAAGTAAAATATTATATGGACACAAAAAGTTAGGTATTTGGCAATCTGATGAAGCATCAGATGCTGCAGTATTTGGATTATTACCTGGTGATGTAAAGACACAATCTAAACTGACACGTCTAAGAGAAGGTGTATGGGTTGACAATACGGCGGAGACACCAGTAGAATATACGTCAGCAAATCCTTATTCTATAGCTGCTGGCGATAGAACTATTTTGGGTCAAGGAAGTCCAAAATGGACTGCTGGATGGCAAAATACATTCTTATACAAAGGATTTGATTTGAATGTATTCACAATAGCACGATGGGGACATCATATTGATGCCGATTTATTGGGCTATTTCAAATACAAGTCCATTAATATGCCTGCAGTATATGATTATTGGACTCCTGATAATCCTACAAATGACTACCCAAGACCATATCTTAATCGCACGACAAACAACACTAATCCTGTAATGGGCTTAAACGTTGTAGATGGATCATTTGTGAAAATTAAAAACATCACTTTAGGTTATACTTTGCCAACAAGCATGGGCAACAGACTTGGATTATCAAGACTTAGAGTGTATTCAACTATGTATAACCCAATAATTTTTACAAAAAGTCATTTGTTGAAAGATATGGATCCTGAGACAGGAGCATCAGATGAATTTCCATTATACAGACAATTGGTGTTTGGACTTAACCTATCTTTCTAAGCGTATTATAAAACGAAAAAATTAAAATTATGTCAATTAAAAAAATAACATATAAACTTTCTTTCGCATTAATACTTGCAGGAGGAATGACATCGTGTTCTTTAGATGAATGGAATCCATCAACAGTGGATGTAGAAACAGCCTATAAATATAAAGATGGTTTTGAAAGTCTTATCAATTACTGTTATGACGGCTTGTACTATTTCTATGGCAAGGTTGATGGCATCGGAGCCATGGAAATGGGTACTGATTTGTGGACAAATGTAGGTAATACGGAGTCTGGCTTCATATTGTATAACAGTAATATGAATGCGCAATTAGGTACGCTTAATACCATTTGGAATGGTCTTTATTCTACAGTAAACTATTGTAATACGGCAATACATTATGCGACTTTGGTACAAGGATATACAGACGCTGAACGTAATCAGAAAGTTGCCGAAGCGTATTTCCTTCGTGGCTGGGCAAATTGGCATTTGGTAGAACAATTTGGTGGAGTGGCACTAACAACAATTCCATCGTCTGTTTCTGGTGTAATAAGTAGCCCAACACGTAGCTCGGAGGAACAATTCTACGATTTAATAATCGAAGATTTAAAATTTGCGGCAGCTAATCTTCCAGATAAACCTGCTGGAGAGCGTGGTCGTGTAACCAAGAAAGCAGCTTATGCTATGCTCGCAAAAGCTTATTTGCAACGCACACGTTTAGGTGGAAATACACAGGAGTATGCAAAACTTGCATTGGAGGCAGCCGAAGAATTAATCAATAATGGTGCAAAATATGGAGTTGCATTATACGAAAGTGATAACAATACCTCAGGATATGCAAAATTATGGGCTGGAAGTAACAATAAAAACAATACTGAATTCCTATTCCTTGAAGCAGTAGATCATGTCGATGGACGTAATCCAGAAGGTTGGAATAGAGGACGTACGCGCCAATATTACCTCATGGATGCACGTACTGTTGGAGCTCCTTGGGGTACTCAAGAGAATGACGCTGTTTTGGGACGTGCCAACAGCAGAATTTTCAAACCTACGAAATATTTGCTTACAGAAATTTTTGAACCGGTTCGTAATCCTGCTGATACGCGATTCAGTGAAACGTTCTTTTACGAGTACTATAACGCCACTTGGGCAGATAAAACAATTACTTCAGCTATGGTGACTCAATATCGTAAAAATCCGAATTTAATAGGACACGTCATCAAAAATACTGCTGCAACTGGTAGCAGTTTGGTACAGGGCAATCGCGCTATTAATCATTATGGCCTAGTAAATATGGTTGATAATGACAATGATGGCTATTTGGATGGATTGTCCATTTATACACCTAATTATGTCCTTCCTGTACAGGAAAAAGCTGATTTACCTTTTTGGGTGGCGGATCCATCTGATTGGTTTGATGCGGAGGGCAAATGGATAACAGCGCAGAATAATACTAAAGCGTCTGCGGAATTTGAAATATTTCCCTCTTTAAAGAAATTCTCAAGTAAAGAATATGTATATGATAGACAATATTGGATGGGAGATATTCCAATCATTAGATTGGGTGAAGTCTTTTTAATAGCTGCAGAAGCTGCAATTATCAATAATAATGATGTGAATAAAGCACAACAATATATTAATACATTACGTAAAAGAGCTGCGGTAAAATCTAGAGAAAATGAAATGATTGTTGATGCTTCGAAAGTGAATTTGGATTTTATTTTAGCAGAAAGAGCACGTGAATTAGCAGGAGAGCAGACAAGATGGTATGATCTAAAAAGAGCTGGAAAATTAACAACAGCTTATCTAAGAGGTACGAATCCGGAAATCTTAACGTTTGATCCATCTAAGCACAGCACAAGACCTATTCCACAGACTTTCTTGGATGCAATTGCAAATCCAACAGAGTTTGGACAGAATACAGGATATTAGAAATTAGAAAGGTTTTGACAAGAAGCTGGTACATTATACCAGCTTCTTGTTTTTAGATTATTGCTAATTATATATAAAAGCTGGAGAATATATCATATTCAGAAAACAGTCAATTCCATTAAGTTTGTAGTTGCATCTCTATCATAAATATCACCCTAGATAGTGATAGGTGCTAAATTTATTGTATAACCATTTATAAATTATGAAGAAAATAATCCTAATTCTTTATGTTTCAATTCTAACCTCTTTCTGCTATGGACAGCAAAGTGCAACATGGATTTGGTATCCTGGAGACTTCGAAATTTGGTTAAGTAATGACATGCAAAATCGGCGAACAGAAAGAGGGACTTATTTTCCTCCTTTTTGGAGAATGGACAGTCACTACGTATTAGTTGAATTTCACAAAGAGTTTGAATTAAAGGAGGATGAGGAAATCACAATAAAAGCAGAGGGTATTTACAATATTAAAGTAAATGGGAAGATGATTTCAGGAATGCCGAATAAATTACTCCTGAGAAAGGGAAGCCAAAAAATAAATATAAAAATCTATAATCAACATACTCCGCCAGCACTGTTTGTGTCAGGAAAAAATGTATTCACTGATAAAGACTGGTTGGTTACGTATGAAGATAAAGAATGGATAGATGAGACAGGGAAAGCTTCCGATGCTTCGGGCACTACTTATTCAAAAGTAGGATATTGGGATTTTGATCGTGCAGACCAACTTCCATCTAAATTTAAACTTCCAACACGCTTTGAGAAAGCGACCAATATATCGAAAACAAACAATGGTTTATTGGTTGATTTTGGCAAAAATACCTTTGGTTTTTTGACCTTTCATAATTTAAAAGGAAATGGTAATCTGCGTATTTACTACGGTGAATCTAAAGAAGAAGCCTTAGATACAGCGAAATGCGAAACCTTGGATTACCTACAGATTGTCAATAAAATAGCAAAAGATAGTACACTTTTAAATTCTAAAGGATTTCGTTATGCCTATATTGAACACGGCAATGATATAGCATTTACAGATGTCAGTATACAATATGAATTTCTGCCAGTAGAGGAGAGAGGAACTTTTCGTAGTTCGGACGAAGAATTGAATCGTATTTGGGAGGTTTCAAAATATACAATGGAACTTACTTCAAGAGAATTTTATATCGATGGGATAAAACGTGACCGATGGATTTGGAGTGGAGATGCGTATCAATCTTACGCCATGAATTACTACTTAGGATTTGACTCTAATACAGTGAAGCGTACTATTTTAGCTTTACGTGGTAAGGAGCCAACGATGAGTCACATCAACACCATTATGGATTATACTTTTTATTGGTTCTTAAGTATCTATGATTATTATCTGTACACTGGTGACAAAGAATTTATTGAAAATGTCTATCCAAGAATGAAATCTTTGATGGCGTTTTGTCTTGATCGTAGAAATAAAAACGGATTCATGGAAGGATTAGCTGGTGACTGGGTTTTTATTGATTGGGCAGAGGGTCTAAGTAAACAAGGGGAAGTAAGTTTTGAACAGTTGTTATTCTGTAGAAGTTTAGAAACTATGTCTTTATGTGCAGATATTATAAGTAATAGTGAAGATAAAAACTTCTATTCCAAAATTTCATCAGAATTAAAATCAAAGATTTTTCAATCGTATTGGAATCCATCCAAAAATGCTTTTGTACATAGTTTAGTTAATGGTAAACAGACCGATAATGTCACGAGGTATACCAATATGTTTGCAATATTTTTTGACTACTTAAATTCTGATCAAAAAGCAGGGGTAAAGAATGACGTGCTGTTGAATGACCGAATCCAAAAAATTATGACACCGTATATGCGCTATTATGAGTTGGAAGCATTATGTGTTGTTGGGGAAAAGGATTTTGTGATGAAGGAAATGAAACAGTATTGGGGAGCAATGCTGAGAGAAGGTGCTACTACATTTTGGGAAGAATACAATCCGAATAAATCTGGAGCAGAACACTTGACCATGTATGGACGTGAATACGGCAAAAGTTTATGCCATTCTTGGGGAGCAAGTCCAATATATCTTCTAGGAAAATATTTTTTAGGCGTAAAGCCTACATCGCCTGGCTATGCAACTTATGATATTGAACCTTATTTGGCAAGTCAAGATTGGATGGAAGGAAAAATTCCTACACCAAAGGGAGAAATTGACTTATATGTTTCTAAAAACAAAATTAAAGTTCAATCTCCTATAGGTACAGGTACTATTCGCATACAAAGTAAAATAACACCCAAATCAAACCAAGGGAAATTTGTCAAGGTAGACAACACGACATATACTTTAAAACTAGAGGCTGGTGTGAACTACGAAATTAATTATAAAACTATATAGGTTATAATTTAAGGAAATGATAAAAATATTTAGTGCAATTCTCTTGTCACTTTGTGGCATATATACATTATCTGCTCAGACAGTGGACGGTAAGCCTGCTGTAGTACCACCTATTCCAGATGGAAAAATAGCAACAGCGTGGGAAGATCCATTAATCACATCGGTCAACAGACTACCAGCACGTGCTACTTCATATTCTTATTCTAGTATTGATAAGGCTCTAAAAAATGATAGAAATTCAAATGAGCGCATGTTATTTCTTAATGGAGATTGGCAATTTAAATATGTATCAAAACCTGCAGATGCACCCAAAAATTTCCACACAAGTGAGGTTGATGGCTGGGATAAAATAGAAGTACCTTCGAATTGGGAAATGAAAGGTTATGATATACCCATTTATCGATCAGCTGTATATCCATTTGACCCTATAGATCCACCACGAATTCCGCAAGATTATAATGCCGTAGGTTCTTATCAACGGACATTTAATTTGCCAGACACTTGGGACAATATGAATGTGATTATTCATTTTGGTGGAGTAAGTTCTGCTTACCATTTATGGATTAATGAGCACTATGCAGGATATGCTGAAGACTCCTGTTTACCTTCAGAGTTTAATATTTCATCGTACTTAAGAAAGGGTAAAAATCGCGTTTCGGTTCAGGTTATTCGTTGGAGTGATGCTTCATATTTAGAAGATCAGGATCATTGGCGTATGAGTGGAATTCACCGCGAGGTATTTTTGATGGCAGAACCAAAAGTACGCATAGCAGATTTTCATTGGCAAGCCAAATTGGATGAAAATTATGAGCATGCTAAATTTTCATTAAGACCTAAAATTGATAACTTTTCAGGCCAAGAAATGGAGGGTTTCATACTAAAAATGCAGTTGTATGATAAAGAAGGAAATACTGTTCTTAATAAACCAATCCAAAAAGAGGCAAACGAAATTTATAATGAAATATATCCTCGACTTGATAATGTCAAGTTTGGCATCATGGAAACAGAGGTTATGAATCCCAAAAAATGGTCACCAGAAGCCCCCAATTTGTATAAACTCGTTGTTAGTCTTTATGATAAGCAAAATAACTTGTTGGAAGCTAAAAGTTGTAATGTAGGGTTTAGATCTGTGGAGTTTAGCAAAGAAAATGGTAAGTTCTTAATCAATGGTAAAACTACTTATTTCTATGGTGTAAATAGGCACGATCATCATCCCGTACGAGGTAAAGCCTTGACTCGTGAAGATATGGAGGCGGATATTTGTCAGATTAAGCAATTCAATTTTAATGCAATACGTACATCACATTACCCAAATGATCCATATGTATACGAATTGTGTGATAAATATGGCTTAATGGTAATGGATGAAGCAAACTTAGAAACGCATGGATTAGGAGGGAAACTAATGAACGATCCTCTGTGGTTGAATGCGCATATGGAGCGTGTCATCAGAATGATTGAACGCGATAAAAATCATCCAAGTATTGTTGTCTGGTCACTAGGGAATGAATCTGGAAGAGGTCCGACGACAGCTGCTATGGCTGCATGGATTCATGATTTTGATATCACAAGACCTGTACATTATGAGCCTGCAATGGGCAGTCATCAACTTCCAGGATACATTGATCCATCAGATTCTCGCTACCCAAAATCTAATGATCATGCAAACCGAATCCAAAATATTAAAGATCAATATTATGTAGACATGGTATCAAGATTCTATCCTGGAATACATACACCAAAATTATTGCTTGATCAAGAAAATGGAGATAATAGACCAATACTTTTTGTTGAATATTCACATTCTATGGGGAATTCGACTGGAAATATGAAAGATTTTTGGGATTTATTCAGAAGTAACCCTAGATTAGTTGGAGGTTTTATTTGGGATTATAAAGATCAAGCCTTAATCAAAAATGATCCAGAATATGGTAAAGTGCTTGCGTATGGTGGAGATTTTGGTGAAAAAAAACACAATGGGTCCTTCGCGCTGAACGGTATAGTGGATGCTTGGGGGAGACCTAAAGCGGCAATGTTTAACAATAAAAAGATATATCAACCTGCTGAGATTCATTTATTAGATCCACAAACTTTAGAAGTGTTTATTAAAAATAGAGGTTCTGTATTGAATCTAAACTACTATAAGGCGCAGTTGAATATCAGAAAAAATGGAAAGATTATAAAAGTTATTGAATTACCTGAGGTCAACCTAGACGGCGGCGATTCTACTATCATGTCTTTGAAAAAATTCATTACTATTAAGCCTTCAAAAAACAAAGAATACCAAATTGACTTTCAATTTTCACTAAGAGACGACATGCCATGGGCTAAAGCTGGTCATGTTGTTTCTACATCTCAACTTCGATGGATAGAATTTGATAAGTATTCTACGCCAAAGTCTGCTCAGAATAAATTAGAAATAATTGAAAATACAGATCAATATTCTGTAAAAGGCAAAGCTATTGAAGTGATTTTCGATAAAAATACGGGCGCATTAATACAATATAATTTTAATGGTAAAAATATAATTGCAAGTGATTTACTTCCAAGTTTCACACGTCCTGCTACAGATAATGAACGTAGAGGATGGAAACCTCACGTTAAATTGAAGTATTGGTACAATACACCGATTCTCCAGTCTATTACACATAAAGAATCTTCTGTAGGTATTATTCTCAATGCAAAATATAACATGCCTGGAGATTCTGCCTTAATTCAAATTGCATACACTATCAAATCTTCAGGGATTATTGATGTCAATTATGATTTGCAAGTTAAGTCTGGATTGCCAAATGTTCCTAAAATAGGACTGAAAATGGGGATAAATCCCAATTTTAACCAGATAGAATATTATGGTCTAGGTGCTATGGAAACATATAGTGATCGCGCATATGGTTTTAATTTGGGACAATATAAGATGAGTTTGGATGAATTTACTGAACCTTATCTCGTACCCCAAGAGAATGGAAATCGTATGGATGTACGTTGGTTTACATTGGGAGATAATAAAAACGCAGGTGTGCTAATCCTCGGAAATCAAGCTTTGAATGTAAATGCAAGTTACTTTTCATTAGAGCAAATGCAGAATACCAAACACTGGTACAAACTAAAAAAAGAAGATAAAATAACTTTAAATGTGGATTACAAAACAATGGGTATTGGAGGTAATGACACGTGGACAGATGTATCACAGCCATTACCACATTATCAAGTACCTGCTACTGATTATTCATATAGTTTTAGCATCGTACCATTAAATGCCTCATCTAAGATTGAAGATTATTTTAATAAATAGTTAACGTAGCTGCCGAATACAAATGAGAATCCGATTTAATATTTTAGTTATTATCCTTAGCATATTTCCTTTTGTTTTTATAAATGGACAAATAAAGAGTATCCCGAAGTCAATTGTTCCTTTATCTTCACAATCATTTCAAAATGCAAAACCATGGGTAGTATGGTATTTTATGCATGCGAGTTATTCCAGAGAAGGAATAAAGGCGGATTTGGAAGCAATGGTAGCGAACAATATTGCGGGAGCATATTTTACACCTATTAAAGATAAGACAGACCCGCTGTTATTTGCACCAGCAACAGAAACACTGACACCAGAATGGTGGGAAATGTTTCGTTATTTAGTGACAGAAGCTAAAAAACTAAATATACAAATAGCTATGTTTCCTAATGATGGTTTCGCTACAGCTGGTGGACCTTGGATTACTCCTGAAAAGTCAATGCAAAAAATTGTATGGGCAGATACAGTAGTTTCTTCGGTGGGCAAAGCATTAAAAGTAGTTCTTCCACAGCCTCAAACTCTTGCTAATTATTATAAGGATTTAAAAGTCTTAGCTATTCCATTGGCGCATAAATTTCGCCGTAGTGATACAGAAAAAGTCGTTGTGAGTTCATCGTACAATCAAGATTTGTCACGTATAGCAGTGCGTGGTAATAAGACAATTTTTGCGTCATCGGAGCCTGGATGGATTCAATATGAATTTGCGGAGAATTTCACTTGTAATTCACTTAAAATTGACTGGACAGCATCAAATTATCAAATCAATAGAATAAAAATTCTTGCTAGCAATGATGCTGTGAATTTTACGGAGATAGTACAACTAACTGCACCTAGAACGGGATGGTTGGATTGGGATAATGGTGTCACCCATACAATACCGCATACTACTGCCAAATATTATCGATTTGTCTATGATCCTGCAGGTTCTGAACCAGGCGCTGAAGATTTGAATGTGGCAAAATGGAAGCCTTCCATAAAGTTTACAGGAATAACGCTATTTGAAGAATCAAAAATTACAAATATAGAAGGTAAAAGTGGTGAGATTTGGCGAGTGTCACCTTACACAGCAACAGACTTTGTAGATGAAAAATCCATCATTAATAGCACAAAAGTTATTGATATAACGAATGCTATGGACGAAAAAGGCAATTTGGCTTTTACACTTCCTAGTGGTCTTTGGAAAATCTTGCGAATTGGTCACACATCTACAGGTCATAAGAATGAAACAGCAGGAGCAGGAAAAGGACTTGAAGCGGATAAATTGGATAGTAACATTATGGGATTTCAATTTGAACGGTGGTATGGTACCGCAAAAAAATCGATTGCTCCTGATATTTCAAAAGATGTGTTGACTATTTATCATATCGATTCTTGGGAATGCGGAAGTCAAAATTGGACTCGTAAGATGGGAGAAGAATTTGAAAAGAGAAGAAATTATCCCTTGGATAAATATTGGCCTGTTTTGACAGGAATGATTGTAAACAGTGTGGGGGAATCTGAAGCTTTCTTGTCTGATTATCGTTTGACTCTTGCGGAATTGTTAAATGAAAAATGTTTTGGCACATTAAAAGCTAAATCCGATCAATATGGAGTTAAATTCACAGCGGAGACTACGGCTCCTGTAATGGTGAGTGACGGATTGAGTCATTTTGCTTATACAGACAATACGATGGGTGAATTTTGGTTTAGAAGTCCATCACATGACAAGCCAAATGATATTTTGGATGCTGTATCTGCTGGACATATATTTGGAAAGAATATTATCATGTCAGAAGCATTTACGCAGATCCGAATGCAATGGGATGAGCATCCAAGATTATTGAAAAGCCTTCAGGATAGAAACTATGCGATTGGGGTGAATAGTTTAGTCTATCATGTTTACACACACAATCCTTGGTTAGATCGCAAGCCCGGAATGACATTAGATGGTGTGGGTATATATTTTCAAAGAGATCAGACTTGGTGGAATCAGGGTAAAGAATGGGTGAATTATGCCATACGAAATCAACAATTATTACAGCATGGGAAACCAGTTCGTGATATAGCGGTATTTATTGGAGAAGAAATTCCTCGTCGATCTATTTTGCCAAATAGGCTTGTTAATTTTTTACCAGGTTTATTGGGTGAAAAGCGCAGTGCAGTGGCTCATCGCATGTTGGAAAATAAAAATATTCCAATGCAAAAAATTGCTAATGTGAGCACCACAAAAAATATGTATAATCCTGAGGAATGGGTTGATCCGTTTCAGGGTTATGCCTTTGATTCTTATAATCCAGATGCTCTTATAAACAATACAAAAGTTGTAAATGGCAAAATTGTGCTTTCAGATCGAGTGGATTATAAGGTACTTTTAATTCCGTCAAATCATACATTAAATCATAGAGGAACATATTACACCCTACCCACTTTAAAAAATTTGATCAAGTTAATTGAGCAGGGAGCCACTGTCGTTTTTGAAGAATTACCAAAATATCCGCGAGGTATATTATCTCCACAAGACTCGATTGAGTTTGATGCATTAGTACAGCAGTTATCATCGAATATTCAGGTACAACAGTTATCAAAATCCAAGCTTTTGACTAAACAAATTGGTCTAGGAAAATTATATGTGGGGACTATACACGAAAAAAATTTATCTTTCCTAGGGGTGGACGAAGATGTAATCATCAATAAAAAAAACAATACAAAAATATCTTGGAATCACAGAAATTTTGAAGGTGGCGAGATTTATTTTTTAGCATCCCAAGATAGTTCAAAGCACACGACCAATATTTCCTTCCGTCATCATAAAAAGTATGCTTACCTATATGATCCAGTTTCTGATAGTTTTCGTTATATAAATGGAGCAATAGAGGATGGTAGGTATAATCTGGATATAGAATTTGTAAAACAAGAATCGCTATTTGTTATTTTTTCGGATGAAAGAGTCGATCTTCCAAATTGGAAAACAACGAAGATTGAACCTTTATTTTCGGAGTGGACATTGCGTATGCATGATCTTAAAGTTGATGATATTAAGCTTGAAACACCTAAATTTTGGACAGCACAAGATAATCCAGAAGTGAAACATCATTCCGGTGAAGGAAGTTATTCTACGGTAGTATTTGCTAAAAAACCTAAAAAGAATGAAAGAGTATTATTGCAATTAACGGAAGTCGAAAGCATGGCAGAGATTATTATTAACGGAAAATCCGCTGGTGTTATTTGGACTGATCCATACCAGCTTGATATTACTCAATACCTCATCGCTGGCAATAACGAAATCGAAATAAAAGTAGTAAATACATGGGGTAATAGATTTTTATACGAAACTCGAAATCCTGATTTAAAAAATAAAAAAATCAATACAACAGCGCCTAATAAGTTTCTAAAAGGATTATTGCCTTCAGGTTTACAGGGGAACGTAGAACTATTATGGCAAAATAAGAAGTAAGTCTATGAAAGCAATAAAGTATATATTTTTTGGGTTTTTAGGTACTTTTCTTACACGAGCGGAAGCACAAGAAAAGGCTATTACCAATACAGCGAATAGTCCCTACGCAGTCAAAAAAGCAGTTAATATTGGCGATGTAAAATGGACACAAGGTTTTTGGGCGGACCGTACTAAAGTTTGTGTAGATCATATGGTTCCTAGCCTTTGGGAAGTGTACACGAATGCGGAAATAAGCCATGCTTTTCGAAATTTTGAAATAGCTGCGGGTTTGTACGAAGGAGAACACAAAGGACCTTCTTTTCATGATGGTGATTTCTATAAAACGATCGAAGCTGTTGTGGCTATTTATGCCCAGACAAAAGATGTTAAATTATCTAAGATGCTTGATGAGGTAATTGAAGTGATTGCAAAATCTCAGCGGCAAGACGGGTACATTTATACCAAAGCGACTATTGATCAACGTAATGCAGGATTGAATATTGAATTTCAAGATCGGCTTAGTTTTGAAGCCTATAATATAGGCCACTTAATGACTGCTGCATGCGTACATCACCGCGTAACAGGTAAAACCAATTTATTGTCTATTGCAATAAAGGCTGCGGATTATTTATATGGATTCTATAAAAAGTCAAATCCTACACTTGCGCGAAATGCTATTTGTCCTTCCCATTATATGGGTGTAATTGAGTTATATCGAACAGTAAAAGATGAAAAATATCTTGAGTTAGCAAAGCATCTAATAGACATAAAGGGAGAAATAGAAGACGGAACAGATGATAATCAAGATCGTGTTCCATTTCGTCAGCAAAATAAAGCAATTGGTCATGCTGTTCGTGCCACCTACTTATATGCGGGCGTGGCAGATTTGAGTGCAGAGATTCGTGATACTACACTTAGCAATCGTCTGCATAATATTTGGGACGATATGACACAGACCAAAATGTATATAACTGGTGGAGTAGGCTCGTTGTATGATGGAACTTCGCCAGATGGTACTTCATATGATCCAAAAGATGTACAAAAAATTCATCAAGCTTTCGGTAGAGATTATCAATTACCAAATCTTACTGCGCATAATGAAACATGTGCAAACATAGGTAATGTTCTTTGGAATTGGCGTATGGCTAATTTGACAGGAGATGGTAAATACATAGATGTCTTAGAGCTTGCTTTATACAATAGTGTTTTGTCGGGAGTAAGTTTGGATGGAGATAAATATTTATACACAAATCCATTAAGTTATTCTTCGGATTTGCCATTTCAACAAAGATGGTCCAAAAAGCGTGTTCCGTACATTTCTCTTTCGAACTGTTGCCCTCCTAATACAGTACGAACCATTGCAGAAATTAGTAATTATGCATACAGCTTTTCGGATAAACATATTTGGGTTAACTTGTTTGGAGGCAATGAATTAAATTCAAAAATAAATGGTGAGCAAATTACAATTAAACAAGAGACTCAATATCCTTGGAATGGAAAAGTCAATTTTAAAATATTGGATATTCCATCTTCATATAAATTAAAGTTACGCATACCAGGTTGGGCAGAACAAGTTGTTTTGAAGAAAAATGGTAAATCGGTAGCATACACTATGGAAAAAGGATATGCAATATTAGCAGAAAACTTAAGAAAAAATGATCTCATAGAAATGGAAATTCCGATGGAAGTATCTTACATGGAATCTAACCCGTTAGTCGAGGAAACACGCAATCAAATTGCAATCAAGCGTGGACCTGTAATTTATTGCTTAGAAAAAGACGACATTGAAAATGATGTTAATCTCTTTGATCTTAAGTTTAAAGTTTTGGAATCATTTACTCCAGAGTATGATAAAATATTAGGTCAAGATATCGTCTTTTTGAAAGGTAAAGCCTATAAAGAACCTTCGTTGACAAAATGGAATTCTTTATATAGAAAGATATCGTCAACAAATAAAGAAGAGGTGAGTGTACGATTGGTGCCTTATTTTGCTTGGGGTAATAGAAATTTTGGTGATATGTCTGTTTGGCTCCCTTCCTTTTAATTGGAGTTTTTATGTTAAGAATAGTAGTTACTGCGTTTTTTGTACTTGTATTTGGCGTAGCGCATGCAAACCTTTCATTGTCTTCAATATTCACAGACAATATGGTGTTGCAACAGCAAAAGAAACTTCCGATTTGGGGTAAGGCTTCTGTAGGGAAAAAGGTGTCTGTCAAAACATCATGGAATAATAAAACCTACTATACTGAAGTTGATCAGTCAGGAGCGTGGAAAATACAGATCACTACGCCCGCGGCTGGAGGTCCTTATTCTATTGATATAGTTGCTGGTGAGAAATTTGTTCTTAAAAATATTCTAATTGGTGAAGTTTGGTTGTGTAGTGGTCAATCAAACATGGAAATGCCTTTGAAAGGATATCCGTCACAGCCAATTTTAGAAAGTACGACATCTATTTTGCAGGCAAATAATGATAATATACGATTCTATACTGTGCCTAGAAACCCAAAACTTTTACCACAGCAAGATTCTAAACCTTCTAAGTGGAAAATTTCTAATCCGGAGAATGTCGCTAATTTTAGTGCAACAGCCTATTTTTTCGCGAAGAGATTGAATGATATACTACAAGTTCCGGTAGGTGTCATCCTTAGTGCCTATGGTGGATCTAATGTTGAAGCTTGGATGCAAGAAGAATGGCTTAGAGACATTTCTTCTCTGGAAATTCCAAAAGAGGAAGATGGGCTGAAAAACAAAAATAGAATTCCTACAATGTTGTATAATGGAATGATACATCCGATAAAGGAATTTGGCATAAAAGGCATTATCTGGTATCAAGGCGAATCAAATTATGAAAATGCGGAGACTTACGAAACCCTATTCACGCGTATGGTAAATGAGTATAGAGCAATATGGCAAGATGACAAGCTTCCATTCTATTTTGCTCAAATAGCACCTTTTGATTATGCCGCTCTACCACCTTATCACAAATTAGATAAGTATAATTCTGCATTTCTTCGTGATGCACAACGAAAGTCCTTAGCTGCGTTACCAAATTCGGGAATGGTCGTTACATTGGACATTGGAGAGAAAGATTGCATTCATCCTTCCAAAAAAAGAGAGGTGGGAGAACGGTTTGCACTATTAGCCTTACAAGACTTATATATGTTTAATGGAATCCATGCTCAGAGCCCAATTTATGACAAATTTGAAATCCATGATGGTCAAATATCTGTTTATTTTAAAGATGCTCCATTAGGTTTAACAAGTTTTGGTCAAGATTTAAATCATTTTGAAATTGCTGGTGAGGATAGAGTATTTTATCCTGCACAAGCAACCATAAAAAAAAATATAACAGTAGTGAGTTCTCCTAAAGTGAGTAAACCTGTCGCTGTTCGATATGCTTTTAAAGATTTTGTAACGGGTGACTTATTTGGTGTAAATGGATTGCCTGTATCATCATTTAGAACGGACGATTGGTAAGCCAATAATATTTAATTGTATGTTATTCAAATTTTATATAAACATATTCTTCATCATTTTTGCCATTTCAGGAATGAGCAATGCACAGTCTATAAGTGATTATAATGTGAAATGGACTTCCCAAAGCAAAAATTCTTCTGAATCAATGCCAATAGGTGGTGGTGATATTGGTGTCAATCTATGGGTTGAAAATGGTCAGGTTTATCTCTATTTAGGTAAGACGGGTGCTTTTGATGAAAATAACACCCTGCTTAAATTAGGTAGAATAAAACTAGACCTATTACCCAATCCATTTGCTGGACAATCATTTTCCCAAGAACTTATACTTCAAAAAGGTCATGCGATTATCTCTGGAGAACACAATAAAAATAAAGTTGAAATATTAGTTTGGGCGGATGTGTTTCGACCAAATATACATATTGAAATCAAATCGCAAAAAAACATCCATGTAAATGCAACGTACGAATCTTGGCGATTCAAAGATCTTTTTCCTCAAAAACGAGAGAATAATATGAATTCGTGGAAGTGGGCACCGCCGCATCAAGTCGTTACGTATAAGGATAGTGTGCGAATCAATAAAAATGAGATTCTGTTTTATCATCAAAACCGAGATTTTACGGCTTTCGATATTGTCGTAAAACAACAAAAAATGGATGCTGTTAAAGATTCGCTATATAACCCATTGCGTAACTTGATTTCTGGAGGTATATTGAAAGGAAATAATTTTGAATATATATCTACGAATAGAGGTCGGTACATGGATACGGACTTTCTGGGTTATGTTTTGGCGAGTAAAAGACAGGCACAAAAACATCATTTGCAAATTTCGCTATTTGTTGACAAAGAAAAAGATATATCTTCCTGGACTACTAAACTCAATCAAAAAACAAGCTACAATAAATCATTACTAGAAGTAAAAAAAGAGAACGAAAAATGGTGGTTTGATTTTTGGCAAAGAAGTCATATCATTATTCAACCTAAGGATAAGAACAATCATACAGAAGTATGGCAAGTTGGCCGCAATTATCAATTGTTTCGTTATATGCTAGCTTGTAATGCATATGGAGATTATCCAACTAAATTTAATGGTGGATTATTTACATATGATCCTTCCAGCATCAACAAGGATTTCCTATTCACTCCTGATTTTAGAAATTGGGGCGGAGGTACGCATACCGCGCAGAATCAACGCTTGGTATATTGGCCGATGCTGAAAAGTGGCGATTTTGATATGATGCCTGCGCAATTCAAATTTTATCAGCGTATACAAAAGAATGCTGAATTAAGATCGAAAGTATACTGGGGGCATGAAGGAGCGAGTTTTACAGAGCAAATCGAGAATTTTGGTTTACCGAATCCTGCAGAATATAATTGGAAAAGACCAAATACTTTTGATCCTGGTATCGAATACAATGCATGGTTAGAACATCAATGGGATACGGTTTTAGAATTCTGTATGATGATGCTTGAATTGGAATCGTATAACAATCAAAATGTCGATGAATATGTACCGTTTGTGATGAGCTGTATTAAATTTTTCGATGAACATTATCAATATAGAGCGAAACAACTTGGCAATAAAATCTTGAATGAAAAAGGTCACTTGATTTTTTATCCGGGTTCATCTGCCGAAACGTATAAGATGGCTTATAATGCTTCAACGACAGTCGCAGCATTGTTAGGAGTAACTGAGAAATTAATTTCCTTAGATTCATCTATTTTAAAGGATAGCGATCTTGAATATTTACAAAGTTTTTTAAATAAAATACCTTCTTTACCACGACGTATAATAGATGGTAAAGTAATGTTGGCGCCAGCAGAAATATGGGCACGAGTAAACAATACCGAATCTCCGCAACTTTATGGTGTGTATCCATGGGGATTTTATGGCATAGGTAAGCCAGATTTAGAGGTAGCCATCAATACATATCAATATGATCCTGATTTATTGAAATTCCGTTCACATATAGGTTGGAAGCAAGATAATATTTTCGCTGCTAGATTGGGACTAGTTGATGAAGCTAAAAAATATACAACCCTAAAATTAAAGGATTCAGAACGAAGATTTCCCACATTTTGGGGACCCGGTTTTGATTGGGTGCCTGATCATAATTGGGGAGGTTCTGGTATGATAGGATTACAAGAAATGCTTTTGCAGACGAATGGTAATAAGATTTATTTGTTTCCCGCATGGCCCAAAGAATGGGATGTTGATTTTAAATTGCATGCATCGAAGAATACCATCTTATCAGGAAAACTTATTAACGGTGTTGTACAAGATTTAGTAGTCTTTCCAAAAGAAAGAATTCAAGATGTTGAAATTTTACTGCAATAATTATATTTATATTGAAATGAAAGAGAGCTGAAAATTTTTTCAGCTCTTACTTTTTAATATTAGAATATAAACTTAGTACTCAAGAAATTGGATTTATTATTTTCAATAATTTGATTGAGTAATTGCTTATTTTGAGGCGTTGCTTTTGTTGCTACAATAGACCTAATTGAAAATGATCGTAATGCATCCCTTACCGACAATGTTCCTTCAGCACTGTCTTTTCGACCCGTGAATGGAAAACTATCTGGTCCGCGTTGACATTGACTATTGATATTGACTCTGCCGACTTGATTAACCAAAGGAGAAATTAATGATGTAATCACTTCATCATCATTACTAAACAAACTTACTTGTTGGCCATGCGAAGAATTTATTACATATTCTATAGGTTCATCAATGTTGTCATAAGGAACAATTGGAATTATAGGTCCAAATTGTTCTTCTCTGTAAATTTTCATGTTTCGATTTACAGGATACACAACTGCTGGATAGAATAATGATTCGCAAATTTTGCCACCTTGTTCATTGATGACAGATGCACCATGTGCAATGGCATCATCAATACAATCTTTTAAGTATTGTGGTTTATTTATTTCTGCAAGCGGCGTTATTGTCACGCCTGATTCCCAAGGCATACCAATTTTTACCTTTTTTAATTCGCTTTTCAACTTATCAAGGAAAGGATTTACGACTTTACGATCTACAAATATGATTTTCAATGCTGTACAACGTTGTCCATTGAAAGATAATCCTCCCATAATAGTTTCTTGAACTGCAAGATCCAAATCAGCTTTTTGATCAATAATCGCTGCATTTTTAGCATCAAGACCTAGAATAGCACGTAGTCTATTTACTTTAGGGTGCAATTTTTTAAGGTCATTCGCTACTTTACTTGATCCGATTAATGCCAATACATCAATCTTTCCAGATTTCATTAGATCAGGTACAATTTTGTTTCCGCGACCATAAATTGTGTTTACCACACCTTTAGGGAAACTTGTTTTGAAAGCTTCTAATAATGGTGAAAATAATAATGTACCATGCTTAGGTGGTTTGAATAAAATTGTATTACCCATTACTAAAGCTGGAATAAGGGTAGTAAATGTTTCATTTAATGGGTAATTGAAAGGGCCCATACACAATACAACCCCAAGCGGAGCGCGTCTTACTTGAGCGATGATTCCTTGCTCTATTTGAAAACGAGAAGATTCTCTATCAATATCTTTTAACTCTTGGATGGTGTCGTACATATATTCTACTGTACGGTCAAATTCTTTGTTCGAATCAGCAAATGATTTACCAATTTCCCACATGATTAACTTCACAACGATATCTTTTTTAGCTATCATTTTCTGTGTGAAATTTTCTAAGCATTCGATACGTTGTTCGACACTCATGGCAGGCCATTCACCTTTGCCGTAATCGTAAGCTTTTACCGCAGCATCAAGTGCTTTTTGTGATTCCTCCACTGTCGCAAGAGGATAACTCCCGATACGTTTGCGATTAATACCATCTGCGGATTTTACACAAATAGGAGAGTAGACATCGTTCACTTCACCATGCCAAGTAATCATTTCTCCATCGCAAAGGAATTCGCGTTGATTTACTTCTTCTGGCAACATAAAGTCGCTAGGAATCTCGTCTTCACTCGGAAAGACGTTTTGTAATTCAAGTTTCATTTTAAATTGAAATTTATAACTGTTTAATAATGTTTAGGTCAATGCTAAGTCGTCAGATAAGACTGTAGCAGATTATAGGCAAATTAATACTTAATTAAAATCTATGACTGTTTTAATCCCAGACTTTAGGTTTTCGGGCTTATTCCTTAGATAAGTGACCGAATTTTCAAAAGGAACTCTTTTGGTGATAAAGTCTTCAGCTTTTAAAGACTTATTCAAAAATTTAAATATAATGTCATTAAAGTCATCTCGAACAGCATTTCGGCTACTCATTAACGTTCCCTCACGTTTATGGAATTCAGGATGGCTGAATACAATATCTTGGTTTTGAATGCCAACTAATACATAACGCCCACCGTGAGCCATGTAATTGAATGCCTCATTTATAATTTTAACATTTCCACTTGCATCAAATATTAAAGTAGGCATATTGCCACTTGTTAATTTGGATAGATTATCAGCGATATCATCACCTAATGGATTCAGGATATAATCTGCGCCTAATTGTTTTGCATGAGCCAAACGCGAGCAGTCGACATCCATGGCAATTACTTTAGCACCACTTAGTTTCGCTAATTTAATAATACCTAATCCTATTGTTCCGGCACCAATAACAAATACAAACTCACCAGGAATTACCTGCGCTCTTCGAATAGCATGCGCTCCAATCGCAAGTGGTTCAACCAATACGAGTTGATCATAAGTCAAGCCCTTTGAATAAATCAAAGATGCCGTAGGAACAACTATGTACTCGGACATGGCGCCATCTGTATGTACGCCCAATACTCTCATGTCTGTAGCACAATTTGGTTTACCCATTTTGGAAGCATTATCTATTCCTTTTGTCAGATATGGCACTAACGTCACTTTGTCTCCAGGAGCCAAATCTACAGCATCGCCTTCTACATACTCAGCCGCTATTTCGTGTCCCAAGACACGAGGATATGTAAAATATGGCTGCTGGCCAGCAATGGCGTGTATATCTGTACCACATATACCCACTCTTTTTATCTTAATTAATGACTCACCAAGTTTTGGTGTCGGAATAGCATGTTCGGTATACGATAACTGGTTCGGATTTTCACATACAAGCACTTTCATCATATCATTTGAAAATTTATGATTATAAAAAACTTTGCATTATTTACAATCTCAAATCTCATCAAAAAAAATGCAATAATTAAAATTAAACAACGAAATCGTTGCCAAAATCATAAAAACTATTTTTTGAAAGGACTGAAATATTTAATTATACCAATATATGAAGGGGGGTAACTTTGAAGCTTTATATAGCTTTCTGCTAGAAAATAGTCAGTATAACAAGCTTAAAGATAATATTGTATAAAGATCCGCTAATTACTAACACTCAATTAAACTCTATTTTCAGTTTATTTGAAAAAGCAATAACCAATTCAAAAAGCAGCTAAACTTTATTTGATTAAAAAGATATTTATGAAAAGCCTATTTGTCATATTAGCATTTGTAACAATATTTCCGATAGTTGTCATTTCTGCTAACTATGATATCTACTATTCAAAAAAGGGAGTTACAAATATAGAGCGATTTGATTATGCCTTAAATAAACTCAATAGTGGTTTTAAAAATGCTGGATTGAATTCATATAAAACCAATTCTAAACTGTCAAAGCACAGTATTTTCGTAGGTTTAGCTTCTTCAATCCACAATCCAAGCCTAGAAATTAATACTTCCAAAGTAGATCAGTTGACACAACCTGAATCATTTTTACTATTCAGAGCGAATTCAAATCAACCACTTTATGTATTAGCTAAAGATGAATCTGGATTATTATATGCTATCAACAAACTTATAGCCGAAAAACTGTACTTAGAAACAATAGTAGATGTATTTGAATCACCAGAAATGGTATTACGCGGCACCAGTATAGGTCTCCAAAAAACCGAATACCTTCCAGGACGTGATGTTTATGAATATCCTTATACAGAAGAATCATTTCCATGGTTTTATGACAAGGATCATTGGACAAAATATCTCGACATGATGGAAGAAAACAGATACAATTCGTTATATCTATGGAATGGACATCCATTCTCTTCATTAGTTAAGCTTGATGATTACCCATATGCGTTAGAGGTGGATGAACAAACTTTTGCTAAAAACGAGGTGATGTATAAGTTTATTGCAGAAGAAGCAAATAAAAGAGGTATATGGCTTATACAAATGTTTTATAATATATTATTACCTAAGCCATTTGCGGATAAGCATAATTTGAAAACACAAGATCGTAATCGAATTATTACGCCATTGATTGAAGATTATACACGAAAATCTATTGCTGCTTTCGTCGAAAAATATCCTAATGTAGGCTTACTTGTCACTCTAGGAGAGGCAATGGAAGGTGTTGGTAACGATGATATTATGTGGTTCACAAAAACTATTATACCTGGTGTAAAAGATGGATTAAAGGCGAATAATATTAAGATTGAACCTCCTATTATTTTGCGTGCACACGATACAGATGCAGTAGCAGTTATGCATGCTTCAAAACCAATATACAGTAATTTGTATACTATGGCTAAATATAACGGTGAAGCCTTGACTACTTATACACCTAGAGGAAAGTGGGCAGAATTACACCAAAATCTAAGTAATATTGGGACTACACATGTTCAGAATGTTCATATTTTAGCGAATCTTGAACCTTTTAGATATGGTTCTCCAGATTTTATACAAAAATCTGTTTTTGCCATGCACGATATTCACAAATCCAAAGCTATACATATTTATCCCCAAGCTTCATATTGGGATTGGCCTTATACTGCAGACAAAACTGCCCATAGAATGTTACAAGTGGAAAGAGATTGGATGTGGTATAAAGCTTGGGCAAGATACAGCTGGAAACGTACGTACTCCAAATCACAAGAAGAGGTTTTTTGGGCTAGATCAATTGCTGACCATTATGAAATCCGTTTAGATGAAGCGCAAAATTTATTGAAAGCAATAGAAGAGATTGGAGAGATATCACCTAAAATTTTGAGACGATTTGGTATTACGGATGGTAACCGTCAAACATCTTCATTGGGTATGCTGATGACCCAATTAATTAATCCTTATCGCTATGGTTTATTCACCTTATTGTATGAATCAGAGGCGCCAGAAGGCGAGATGATTATCGAGTATGCAGAAAAAGAATTTAAAGGTGAGAAACATATTGGTGAAACACCAATTTTAACAGCCAACGAAATCGTTGCACATGCAGAAAAAGCTGTAGAATATATTAGTGATTTAAAAATTTCTAACAAACACAGCGAAGACTTTGGCCGATTAATCAACGATATTCATATACACCATGCACTTGCAAAGAATTATAGCTATAAAGTAAAAGCTGCATTAACTGTACTACAATATAAGTACACTAAGGATGTAAATATACTAAAAAGTGCATTACCTGATCTTGAGAAAAGCGTATTAGCATATAAAAAATTAGTGGATCTAACAATTGATACCTATCTCTATGCGAATAGTATGCAGACCAAGCAACGAAAAATTCCAATGCGTGGAATTGATGGCGAGTTTAAACATTGGAAAGAATTACTGCCTGTGTTTGAAAAAGAATTATCAAATTTCAAAGCAAGTATAGATTCTTTAGAAAATTCCGCTTCAGTGGCTCCTGTAGAAAAGGATAAATTTGTGTCAACTCCTATCAATTTCGATACACCAGTGTCATATGTTGAATTAAAAAAAGGTGCTAAAATCTTTACTAATCAAGAGCTAGTAATTACACATTTACCGCAAGAATTAGAAGGGCTAAAGGCTATTCAAACTAATTCTGAATTACAAAAATTGGAAGGCACATTTTTGCGTTTTAAAAATGATAAACCAATAAAAATTTTAGTTGGCTATTTTAATAGTGAGGATAAAGTTTTCGCGCCCAAGCCAGTGCTTGAAATCGATGCCTCAGCAAATAATCATGGACAAGCAGAAGCAAAAATTAGAAATGTGCTACGTGTACAATATATGCCAATGATTGATATTCACACGTATAGCTTTCCTGTTGGTAAAAATGAACTAAAAATACCAAAAGGAGAGTGTATTATTGTGGGAATAATTGATGATAAATACTTACAAACTACCTATAATGCGGATATAGATAATCAAGGTGATGAACTTGATGATTTATTTGGTTATTTCAACGATACTAAACTATGATAAAGAGACTTTTTATACTATCTATTTGTTATTTAGCACCAAGTTATGTTTTTTCACAAACTGATCTGTCGAAAAAACTAGATACTTATGTAAGCCAATTTAACAGTTATGATAATGAAGCTGTAATAAATATGGTGAGCAATTCACGAAGTGCTGAATGGCTTAAATTAAATATTCCTTTGGTGGATATTCCGGATTCTGCTATAGAAAAGACGTACTATTTCAGATGGTGGTCTTATAGAAAGCATCTAAAACAAACTCCAGAAGGAATAATCGTTACTGAATTTATAGAACCCGTAAAACATGCTGGTAAATTTAATTCTATCAGTTGTGCGTTGGGACACCACATTTACGACGGGAGATGGCTACGTAATAACGATTTCCTTAAAGAGTATATTGATTTTTGGTTTTTCCATGCAGATAAAGGTCAGACTCGTCCTAGATTTCATCAATTTAGTTCATGGATAGCAGATGCAATGCTGCAATATTATAAAGTGGATAACGACAGACATTATGTGTTGAGTCGTCTTGATGATTTAGACCATGATCTGGATAAATGGGAAGAAGAAAGACTTCTAGATAATGGTCTTTTTTGGCAACATGATGTAAAAGATGGAATGGAAGAATCGGTATCTGGCGGAAGAAATGTCAAAAACATGAGACCGACAATTAATAGCTACATGTATGGTAATGCGGTAGCAATGATTGAATTATCCAAACTTGCTGGTAGATCAGATTTGATTCAAAAGTATGAACTGAAGTCAAAAGCATTCAAGAAAAATGTAATTGATTCGCTATGGGATGATAAGGATAATTTTTTTAAAACAAAATTAGAAAATGGTCAATTACATTCTGCTCGAGAAGCAATTGGATTCATTCCTTGGTATTTTAATCTCGTTCCTGATCAGGCTAAGTATGCTCAAGCATGGAAGCAGGTAAATGATCCAGATGGATTTAATGGGGTGTGGGGCTTAACTACGGCAGAGCGAAGAGAACCCACATTTCAAACCAGAGGAACAGGGCGTAGTTGCGAATGGGATGGTCCAATTTGGCCTTTCGCAAGTTCGCAAACACTGAAAGGAATGGCAAACTTCCTAACCAATTACAAGAATACATCTTCAATATCAAAACTTGATTTCTATAATCAGGTGTCAAAATATGCAAATTCGCATGTGATGAATGATAAGCCATACATTGGCGAATATCAAGATGATAAAACAGGTTATTGGCTAAAGGGTGATGATCCTAGAAGTAAATTTTACAACCACTCTACTTATGCAGATGTAATTATTAATGATTTATTAGGATTTAAACCTGCATTAGACAATTCATTTACATTGTCACCACTCATACCAGATAGCAAATGGGATTATTTTGCTATCGAAAACTTAAGGTATAAAGGAAGAGATATCAATATCTATTGGGACAAAACCGGTCAACGTTACCAAAAAGGGAAGGGGTTACGAATATTTGTCGATGGCGTATTAGTCTCATCATCATCTACATTAAAAGACATTAAAATTAAACTTAAATAAGAATGAAATTATACTATTTAAATCTACTGCTGATAAGCTTACTGTTCAGTAATATTACCTTCGCACAACACACAGTTAATTTGCTTGATTTGGGAGCCAAAAACGATAGTACCGGTATTAACACCGATATTATTCGCAAAGCTATACAGCAAGCTTCTGATAAAGGTGGAGGCACTGTATATTTTCCGGCAGGTAAATACATTACTGGTCCTATACATATGAAAAGCAACATTACGTTGTTTATCGATGCAGGTGCAGAACTCCATTTTAGTGACAACTTTGATCACTATTTGCCCATGGTGGAGTCCCGTTGGGAAGGAACAGAAGTAACTAATTTTTCTCCACTTATATATGGTACTGATCTAGAAAATATTGCAATCATCGGAAGAGGAAAAATTGATGGTCATGGTAAGAATTGGTGGAAATTTTCGGAGGTGGATGTTAGAAATGGTCTTCAGAATAGCAAATGGCAACTGGAGTTCAAGCGTCTAAACAAAGATGTGTTAGCTCCAGATTTACCGGGGTGGGTAGAACGTGGATTTTTGCGTCCTCCATTTATTCAATTTTTAAGATGTAATAATCTTCAGATTAAGGATATTACAATTGTAAATTCTCCTTTTTGGACTATTAATCCGCAATACTGTGAGAATGTATTGATAGATGGAATTTCTATAAACAACCCACCTTCTCCTAATTCTGACGGAATCAATCCAGAATCTTGTCGAAATGTACGTATCGCAAACTCATTTATTTCGGTAGGTGATGATTGTATTACTATTAAATCAGGAAAAGATCGTTCGGGTAGAAAGGTAAATATTCCCGCGGAGAATTATACTATCACAAACTGTACTATGCTTAGAGGACATGGTGGTGTAGTAATTGGTAGTGAGATGTCTGGTGGTGTAAAAAATATAGTAATTTCTAATTGCGTATTTGATGGTACAGACAGAGGTATTCGTTTAAAGACTGCGCGTGGTAGAGGTGGTGTTGTGGAGAATGTTCGCATCAGCAATATTGTAATGCGTAATATTAGAGATCAAGCGATTGTATTGGATATGCGTTATGCAAAAGGAGATGTTGAGCCCGTTTCAGAACGTACGCCAAAATTTAAAGACATATTCATTAGCAATATAGCAGGTAGTACCAATAGAGTTGCACGAATCTCTGGTTTGGAAGAAATGCCAATTGAAAATATTAGTTTAAGTAATATTAATATGCAAGCAACATCCGGAATCTTGGTAGAATATGCACGTAAAATTTCTTTATTTGACATACAAATTGATGCACATAACACGCCGACGATTCAAGCTTCGAATTCTGAATTTTTAGATATTCAAAAGATTCAGAATTTTAATACGAAGACCGAGAAATCATTTATTCAACTGGAGAATGTAAGTAAAGTAAATATTGCTAATAATTTCCCATCTAAAGCATCGAACTTCTTGGAGTTAATTGGTAATGAGAATAAACAGATAACTGTTCACGGTAATAATTTAAAAAATGCATCTAAAGTATTACTAGGCAATGCGCAACATGTAGTACAGAGTAATAATATTCAATAAATATGTTTATTTTTTCTAGGTCTTTCTATCTTTTAAGTATTATTTTTTTTCATGCTCTATCAGTGTATGGACAGGGTGACCTCGTTTTAAGATATCATAAGCCAGCGCAGATATGGGAAGAGGCACTACCTATCGGTAACGGTAGGGTAGGTGCTATGGTATTTGGTGGTGTAGAAGAAGATCACATTCAATTCAATGAAGAAACACTTTGGACGAATGGGCCGAGAAATTACAATAAACCTGGAGCCTATACTTACTTAGATAGCATACGACGACTATTAGTAAGTGGCGAGCAGTCTAAAGCGGAAAAGCTTGCTATGGACAAGTTTATGGGAGAGAAAAGTGCGCAAGGAGATGTAAACCAATGGCTAGAAAAAATTAAAAAGACTCGAGAAGAAAAAAGAAATCCTTCAACCTATAACTTTAATGATAAGCTTTGGAAAACGCTAAAAGTTCCCTCTTATGAAGGTTGGGAAACAGTTGGATTAGAAGCTATTGATGGTGTTGTTTGGTTTAGGAAAGAAATTACATTGTCCAAAAATCAAAGTAAAAAGGATTGGATTTTAGATCTTAATAAAGTTCGCGACATAGATTATACCTATGTTAACGGGGTTTTGATGGGATCTCAAGATAATTTTGATAAAATAAGGAATTACAAAATTCCCAAAGGATTACTTCGAGAAGGTAAAAATATTATTGCTATACAAGTTATAAATCTTCAAGGTAAGGGCGGTATTGCGGGGTACAAAGACACCTCGAACAAGATTAGTCTAAAGAATAACCAAGAGAAAATTGTTTTAAATGGGGACTGGAAGTATTTTATTCAAGATAGCAATAGTCCGATGACAGGTAAATTTCAAGCGGCTTACCAACCCTTTGGAGATATTAAAGTGATTTTCCCGCACAAAAAAATAACGAATTATGAACGCACTTTGAACCTCGCAAGTGCAGAAGCAAAAGTTGTTTATACGTATAATAATACATTATATCGAAGAACTTATTTAGCGAGTTTTCCGCATAATGCGTTAGCGATTAAATACGAAGCGGATAAATCAGGACAATTGTCTTTTGATGTAGAATTATCAAGCAAGCACGAGCAACAGCAAATTAAATTAATTGATAAGCAAACTATCAATTTAAAAGTGCGAGTGAAGAACGGAGTATTACAAGGCGACGCTATTTTACATGTCAAGATTGAAGGAGGTAGCATATCTACACAAGGCAATAAATTAAGAGTTAAAGAAGCTAATACCGCAACACTTTATCTAACGGCAGCGACAAATTTTGAGAGCTACGATAAATTTTCAGCTAATTCTTTCGATAAAGCAATTGACTTTCTAAAGAACGTTCAAAGCACGTCTTTTGAGGATGTAAGACAAGGTCATCAAAAAGATTATAAAACTTTATTTGATGGCTTTAGCATTCATTTAGGTAAGCAAAGTGCAAAAGAAACGGATCAACGATTACGAGACTTTGCTAAAGAAGTGGATCCATCTTTTGCGGCTCTATATGTACAGTTTGGTAGATATTTATTGATAGCTAGTTCCAGGGAAGGGACCCAGCCTGCAAATTTGCAAGGTATTTGGAATCATCTTCTTGAACCATCTTGGGATAGTAAATATACGACTAATATCAATTTGGAAATGAATTACTGGCCTACGGAAGTATTAAATCTAAGCAATCTTCATCAGCCACTTTTCAAATTGATTCGCGAAGTCAGCGAAAAAGGAAAAGAAACGGCCAAGAATTATTATAATGCCCGAGGATGGGTGTTGCACCATAATACAGACATTTGGCGAGGAACTGCACCCATAAATAATTCCAACCACGGTATATGGCCGACAGGAGGTGCTTGGTTAGTGCAGCATATTTGGGAAAGCTATTTATACAATCAAGACCCGACGATTTTGAAAGAGAATTATGATGTTATTAAAGGTGCTACTTTGTTCTTCAAAGACTTTTTAACACCACATCATAAAACAGCTGAATTAGTGACGAATCCTTCCAATTCTCCCGAGCATGGGGGATTAGTAATTGGACCAGCAATGGATAGCCAGCTGGTAAGAAATTTATTTCGGATTTATACGAATACTTCTGCAATCCTAAACGTAGATCCGGACTTAAGAGATTCCATTCAAATATTATTGCCAAAAATAGCTAAAGATAAAATAGGTAGATATGGGCAACTGCAAGAATGGATTGAAGATGTGGATGACGAGAAGAATAAGCACCGTCATATTTCACATTTGTGGGCTTTGCATCCAGGTAATGAAATCAATTGGTTGGAAACTCCTGAATTATGGAATGCAGCCAAACAATCATTGATTTATCGCGGGGACGAGGGAACTGGATGGAGCTTAGCATGGAAAATAAACTTTTGGGCTCGACTATTAAACGAGCAGAAAAGTCTCGACTTGGTCAAAATGCTTCTTCGTCCAGCGGACAAGAATGGGGGATCATACCCGAATTTATTCGATGCACATCCACCATTCCAAATTGATGGAAATTTTGGTGGGGCAGCGGGAATTATTGAAATGATGATACAAAGTCATACAAAATATATTCATTTACTGCCGGCTTTGTCCAAAGATTTTGCTTTTGGCGAGATAAAGGGCGTGAAAGCTAGAGGTGGTTTCATAATAGATTTCAAGTGGGAAAACAGCAAAATCAAAAGTTTAAAAGTTAAGTCAATTGCGGGTAATGTGCTTAATTTAAAACATAACACAATAGAAAAAGTATACAATACTGAAAAAGGAAATACCTACATATTTGACGCTAACCTTACACTTATAAAGTAACCGCTAATGTTTTTGAAGATATTTATGTGCACAATATTTTTTGTGTCAAGTTGCCTGTTTTGTAAGGCTCAGGAAATAAGAATTGTAAAGTCCTTAAATGAAGAATGGAAAACAACTTTGGATAGCAATCATTCCTTGAATGCTGAAGTTGTTACGACACTTCAACCATCAATTAAAAAGAATTGGACATCTGTATCCGTTCCACACAATTGGGATGATTATTTTGGTTACAGACGATTATTTCACGGTAATCTTCACACTACAGCTTGGTACAGTAAGGCTTTTGTAACGCCTCCTGTAGCTTCTCAAAAGAGATTCTATTTATTCTTTGAAGGAGTAGGTTCGTACGCTACAGTATGGTTAAATGGTGTAAATGTCGGCAGTCATGCAGGAGGACGCACAACATTTACATTAGATGTGAGTCAAGCAATTCGAAAAGATAAAAAAGAAAATATACTTGTGGTAAAAGCTGAACATCCTTTGAATATTAGAGATTTGCCTTGGGTAGATGGAGGTTCATCGACTGAACGAGGATTTTCTGAAGGTTCACAACCATTAGGTATATTTAGACCTGTATCATTAATCATTAAAAGTGCTATTAATATAGCTCCTTTTGGAACACATTATTGGAATGAGACAAATATTTCAAAAGAAAAGGCTATCATCAAGCAAACTGTAGAACTTGTTAACAGTACGAATGCAACAGAAAATATTACTGTTCGAACAAAGGTTTTGGATCTACAAAATAAACTGATTTTTAGTTCACAAAACAATTTAGAATTACCTGCTAATGAAACAAAAGTATTTTCATTATCTGATCTACAGGTTCGCAATCCAAAAATTTGGTCTATTGAACAACCCAATTTGTATGCATTAGAAACTTCTATCATACAAAATGGTAAGGTTGTAGACCAGCAGATTACAAATTATGGTATTCGGAAAATTACATGGACCAAGAATACGGAAGGAGAAGGATATAGTAGAGTTTATTTAAATGACAAACCTGTTTTTATAAATGGGATTGCAGAGTATGAACACAAGTTTGGCAATTCGCATGCCTTTACAGATGAAGAAGTATATGCACGTGCTAGCGAGATGAAATCATTAGGTTTTAACTCCTTTCGTGATGCACATCAACCACATAATTTGAGATATCAGGATTATTGGGACAAATCTGGCATGCTACTTTGGACACAGATGTCTGCACACATTTGGTTTGACAACCCGAGTTTTAAAGAAAATTTCAAGAGACTATTAATTCAATGGGTCAAAGAAAGACGAAATAGTCCATCGGTTTTTTTATGGGGTATACAAAATGAAAGTAAACTTCCAGAATATTTTGCGAAAGAATGCACAGAAATTATTCGGCAGTTAGATCCTACGGCATCTATTCAACGTTTGGTAACAACATGCAATGGTGGTAAAGGTACGGATTGGGATGTTCCTCAAAACTGGACTGGAACGTATGGAGGCCATCATAATACATATGGAGAAGATTTAAAAAGACAGAAACTTGTCGGAGAATTTGGAGCTTGGCGAACATTAGAACTCCATGCTGAACAACCGTATCTACCCAATGATAATGTTTATTCAGAAGGACGTTTCACAGAGATATTAGAGACAAAAATTAGGCTTGCAGATTCTGTCAAAAAAGAAATTGTTGGTCACTACCATTGGTTGTGGACATCACATGATAATCCTGGTAGAGTACAAGGTGGTGAAGGCTTTAGGGATATGGACAAGATTGGCCCTGTCAATTACAAAGGTCTTTTGACACCTTGGTTAGAACCAACAGATGCCTATTTTATGTATAGAGCGAACTATGCGCCGAAGTCGGATCCCATGATTTACATCGCTTCTCACACGTGGCCTAATAGATGGCTCGAGCCGGGTATTAAGAACGATATTCGCATATATTCTAACTGTGATGAAGTGGAACTGTATAATGATATCGATAACATATCCCTTGGCAAACAAGCAAAAGGAAAAATCGGCACACACTTTCAATTTAATCAAGTGGATGTGAAGTATAATGTACTGTATGCTGTAGGAAGAATAGCCAATAAAATTGTTGCACGAGATACTATAGTCTTGTTCAACTTGCCGCAAAGTCCTAATTATGCTAGATTAATAGACCGTAAATCAACTTTACTTAAAGCAAATAAAAACTTAAATTATCTCTATCGAATTAATTGTGGAGGAGATAATTATACGGATTCATTTGGTCAAAAATGGTTAGCTGATAAGCATTACGATGCTGGAAATTGGGGATCGCACACTTGGACAGATTCTTTCGAAGAAATTAATCCATTATTTGCAAGTCAACGTCGAGTATTTGATCCTATCAAAGGGACGGCAGATTGGCCAATATTCCAAACATTCCGATATGGATTGCATAAATTAGGTTATACTTTTCATATACCGAATGGAGAATACGAAATAGAGTTGTATTTCTCTGAACCTTGGATTGGAACTGGTGGTGCAGCAGATGCTTCGGGAAGAAGATTATTTGATATTAGTATAAATAACCAAACTGTTGAGAAAAATCTAGATTTATGGAAATCAGCAGGTCATGATACCGCTCTAAAAAGAACATATCATGTGAAAGTGAACAACGGAAAGCTGGTCATCAAGTTTCCTAAAGTATCTGTAGGGCAGGCTATAATTAATGCAATCGCTATTGGTGCTTTGGAACAGAAATTGACTCCCATAGTTGATGAACCTTACAATATTCTTGTGAACTCAGCAAAGGATTTGAAAATTAATTCGGCTTTGGATATTGGAACTGTGTATGATTTGGAGAAACAAAAATTTATTAATGATTTAGCACCTAGTTTGTACGGAAGCGATTATTTTGTACCAAATTCTGTTGATGTGCGAAAGCAAATAACGCTTGCTTTCAAATATGCTACAAATTTATATTTGATTACGAATAATCAACCGAAAGATTTTGAAAATACAGGGGATTCTGTAAGAAATAATCTAGGAGTTAAGTTTGCAGTAAATCGAAAAATGCTAGCTCCAAATGAAAATTTTATATTGGCGAATAAACAAGGTGTTGAATTTGTTGCCTATCAAAGACTGAGTGGAATTCAACCGGCATATGATCTTAAGAAACCTTCAATTTATAAAGCAAGCGAGAGTAATGTTTTTAAAAATGTATCAAAAGTTCACTTTAACGACCAAGATAGAATGAAATTTTTGGATACTAGTCAGAGCATGATTGGTTGGACATTTCAAGTTGGTGCGGCTGATGTATATGCTTTAACATTTAAATATCATAATCCATTTAAAGAATCTAAAAAGGGCTATTATGAATTAGTATATCCAGATGGTACAGTTCTAAAAGCAAAGACAGAAGTTTTATTTGATCCAACTCGTGAAGGTAAATGGAATTATCTCAATGAAAATACAACTACTATGATTAATGCAGGAACTTACATCGTAAAATTGTATTCGGAGGATGCTTCTGGTGTGATGCTTGATTACCTAGAAGTAAAATAAAAGCAGTAGACAAACTAATGCTATTTAGAGGCATTAGTTTGTCATCATATATTTTTATACTGTTATTTTAGATCGCACCAAGTATTTTTTCTTGTATTCCATTGGAGTCAAATTGGTTACTCTTTTAAAATGTCTATAAAAGTTGGATACATTGTTAAAACCGCATTCAAAACAAATGACTTCAGTTGGTAAAAGATTTTCCACTAATAGTCGACAGGCATGACTTATGCGAATTTCAATTAGAAAATCATTGTATGTTTTCTTTGTCATGGATTTAAAATAGCGACAAAATGAAGTCACACTCAGGTGTGCCATATTAGCTACATCCTCTAAATTAAGATCTTTACGGTAATTGGCATACGTATAATTCAACACATCATTCAAACGTTTATTGTCTGTCTCATTGCCTGGATTATATGTGCTTTGAACATTCACTAATGTCTCATAATCTTGATTTTCAGCTAATAATTTTAATATAGATAGAAATGTGATAATTTTATCCATTCCCTCCTCGTGCACACATTGGCGCATAAGATTAGCTATTTTCGTTTTATTTTCACCTTTGATGACCATCCCTTTTTTGGATATCTCATACAGATGAGGAATCAAATACATCTCTGGCATCGACAAAAACTGCTTGCCTAAAAAATCTGGATGAAACTGAATAACAATAGCTTCTACTTGAAAATTGGGGTCATTGTTATAATATTCCTCATTACAACGCCAAGCGTGAGATAGCATACTACCGACTAAAATTATTTCATCCGGCTCGAACTTGCTGATGTTGTCACCTATAAATCGAATTCCGTGGCCTTTAATAGTATAGTGTAATTCTATTTCTTCGTGGTAATGCCAGACATTGCCGAAGTTTGGCATTATATCATGACGTGCTACAAATGAGTTTTCGAATTGTGACGGTACTTTCCTAAATAAAGGTTTCATAGTAGAAATTGAATAGTAAGAATCTGCTTAATTGAAGTAATTAAATTACTTCAATTTATTCTATAATTCGAAAATACATAGTAACAATTTAAAAACAAAAAATAGTGATTAGCTATACTAAATGTATAATTTTCCAGCAATTAATTGTTTGTGTGGTTGATTTGAATATAATGTGGTATAATTCGCGATATTAATTTGGATGTATAAAAGCCTATTACAATGGGTAAAATTCTAGAATATTTTGAAAAAGACATACTTTATTCTATTCCTATTTTGTGCTTTTAATAGTGTCTAGGCACAACAAGTAAAATTAAAAGGAACAATCTTAGAATATCATTCTAAAGACATCTACACTATAATAAATTAAATTTATGAGAAAATGTATTTTTAATAAATCTCAATATCATCACAAGAAATTAGCTGACTTGATTAAATTTCCAAAAGTGAATTTGGGGAGAAATAGTTTTAATGCTTATCTTTTCGAAAAATCATAATTTAATTCAAGAATATTCCATGCACAAAAGTATAAGGATTTACGATTACGATTCTTCTGTTGGACATATTAAGCTGAATGATCCTTATTATTATGTTATTTTATTAAAGCATGTAAAATCCATTTCTATCAATTTAGTAGCATACAAAACTGCAGATTTTACGGTCTTATTTTTAACACCTTATCAATTACTAAACATAGAATTACCATCGAATTCTATGGTAAAGGTATTGCAGTTTCATGCTGATTTTTACTGCATAGAATACCATAAGAAGGAAGTGGCGTGTAATGGTGTGCTGTTCAACAATATTTTTGAACGACCTCTAATTGATACATCCTCAAATTTCATTGCTGAAACGTATGTTTTATTCAATCATATACAAAGTATTCAAGTTGCGAAAGAGTCTTATAATCTTTCTATCATGAAAGCGTATTTGCAATTGATATTAGCACTATGCAATAAGGAGATGTTGCTACAAAGACAGGATTATGCTCCTAAGTCCAGTATTGTTTTAGCTGATTTGCGCAATGTGATTAATGCTAATTTTATTGAACAGAGATCTGTTCAGTTCTACGCTGATTATTACAAGATGAACTTGAATAGTTTTAGTAAGCGCGTCAAACTCGAATATGGCAAATCTCCTCTGGTTTTAATTCAAGAACGATTAATATTAGAAGCCAAAAAACTACTTCATCTTACGTATAAAAGTATCAAAGAAATAGCTTTCATATTAGCATTTGAAGATGTTTTCTATTTCAGTAGATTTTTCAAAAAACATGTCGGTGTTTCTCCCAAAAGATTCAGAGAAGAAATTGGAATTGCAGAAATTGCTGAAAAGTCCATAGATTGATTTTATTTGTCCATTTATACTGCCACATGAAAGTTCTAATTTAGCGTAGCTTATATTTAGGACTTATGAAATCTATACTTACGTTTTTTGCATATTCTACAATTTCTTTTACTCATTTTTTGCGCATTGCAATATTTGTCGTGATGGCATGGATTGGTGGCTTGAAAATTTTTCAATATGAGGCGGATGGGATAGTGCCGTTTGTGATTAATAGCCCGTTTATGAGTTTTTTCTATTCAAAAACAGATGTTATGGCTTATAACAAAGATGGTGTTTTGGTGAAAGAATATAACCTGCATAAGAATCCTGAAGGCTTAGTTGTACAAAAAAATATAGAATGGCATACTGAAAATGGAACTTATGTGTTTTCGTATGGTTTGGGATTAGTGATTTGTATTATCGGTACTTTGGTATTACTTGGGATTTGGTTGCCAAAAATTGGTTTCTGGGGAGGTATATTAACATTCGGGATGTCTATTGTTACGCTCTCTTTTTTGATTACTACTCCCGAAGTATATGTACCCAATTTGGGAGGTGATTATCCAACGCCACATTATGGTTTTCCATACCTTTCTGGAGCTGGTCGTTTGGTGTTGAAAGATATTATCATGATGGGAGCAGGGTTAATAATTGCGTCAGAATCAGCTAAACAGTGGCTGAAAATTAAAACTACTTAACAATTACAACTTTATATTTTTAAATTCCTGCGGAGTGAATAGCACGTGTCTTTTAAAGAATTTTGTGAAATTGGACTTGTCTGACGCTGGTATTTGCTTACAATACCAACTCCAAATAGCCATTATGCTTGTGTGCTTGGGTATGTCTTTTATTGTTGTCAAATTCAGCAACTTTTATAAGTTTTTTCGATTGAATTTTATCATTTAACAATGATTTGTTTGCTCTTCATGAATATGAATTGAAATGTATCCAAGAAACAAATCATTTTCAATAAAAAATCTATCTTTACCAAGTACCATTTGTGCTAAGAAATGAATTGAATTTTAAAGGAATTCACATAAACTAAAGATTTACAGATGTTCGAATTGAATTTCAAATCTAAAACCTATGAAAACCATTTTGTTTACAATTTTTCCAATTGCTTTATTTGTTTCGATATTACTTCCGGCAAGCGCTCAAGAACCTTGGATTGGTAGAACCACTGGAGACTTGCCTTATATGGAATATTGTGATGGTATAGTTAGATTAGGAGCTGATAAAATGACTTTTATCGATTCTGCAGTGCGATTGGTAGTAATAGATTCAGTAGAAAATAGATATAAAGTCAAGTTATCCGAAAATTGGCAAGCGTATATCCCTAAACGCTTTATTAAGCGTGGTTTTGAAGGGTTAGAAGCTAAAGTCACTACTAATTTTTTAACTGGTTCTTGGCATTTGTCTGCCAAAGAAAAGTATGACGTACTGACTGTCGCGCTACCTGATCGACTTCCATATAGAAGTTTTCAGTTAGTAGAACCCAATAAAATCGTTATTGATATTTTTGGAGCTGTTTCAAACACTACATGGATTACTCAATTAAGAAATGCACAGATAGTCAAGAATGTTTACCGTGAGCAGCTGGAGAAAGATGTTTTCCGAATACATATCGATTTGAAAGATACTCAAAATTGGGGCTATAGCGTTAATTATAGCAATAAGTCTCTGCGAATATGTGTTAAACATGCTCCCTCAAAATCAGGTATAAAGAATCTATTTATTGCCATAGATGCTGGTCATGGAGGGAGTGCCAAAGGGGCTGTTAGCTCAAATGGTACAGAGGAGAAAATATATAATTTGTTGTTTGCGAAAGAATTGGAAAGATTATTACGCAAGAAGGGTGTGAAAAATGTGTATTTGACCCGAAGCGAAGATGTGGATATTTCTACTACAGATCGCGTGCTTAAATTAAAAGAGGTAAAACCCGACTTACTTATCAGCTTACATTTTAATGCATCATCTAGATCCGAGGTGAAAGGCGTAAGCACATATTACCACCATATGGGGAGTAGAGAAGTCTCTAAATATATTTTAGACGAAATGTTAGATTTAGGATTGAATGAATTTGGATTGATTGGTAATTTCAATTTTTTACTAAATTCTCCAACAGAATATCCGAATAGTTTGGTTGAAATCGCTTTCTTAAGTAATCCAGAAGATGAGAAACGCATACTTGACGAAAAATTCCATAAACAGACTGCTGACAAGATTTATAGAGGAATCGTAAAATGGTTGAAAAAAGTCCAATAACATTTAATTCCTATGACCACCTATTTCCGATACGATAAATCCATCCGAAAGTTGATCTACACGACTAACACGATCGAAGGATTTCATCGCCAAGTGCGTAAGGTCACCAAAACTAAAGGTGCATTCACCTCCGATATAGCGTTATTGAAATTGATTTATTTAGCACATAACAACATTAAGAAGAAATGGACGATGCCACTGGCCAATTGGGGAACAACAGCACAGAAATTAGCAATTTGGTTTCCGGGAAGAATGGTGTTAGATTTGCAATAAGAAAAATGGTTGAATTACCGCCCCGCGGGGCGGTAATTCAACCATTGACACAGTTTATTTTACACTCCCTTAATTAAAATGAAATCATCTGATAAATTTTCTAATTCTTTAACGACCTTCTGTTCTCCAATTGCACCATATAAATAATTATTCAGTTCATATATTATATTCTTCTTTCTATTTAAATTGTTTATATCTTTTACAGCACTTAGATTGATAGCAGTTTCAAAATTTGTCTCAATAAAAGAAAGTCTCTCATATTTATTTTTATACTCTTCTTGTAAATTTTTATATGACAGTAATACTTCATTTGAGAAGTTTTTCTCCTTATATTTTAACTTTCTTTTTTTATTTAATAATCAAACATTTTTAGAAATCTGATTAATAAAGTTATTAGGAATTATAGACTCTAATGATTTAATATTATTATTTAGAATTTCTATTTCTAATGTTAATTTTTTAATCGTCGCATCTTTTAATTCATCTATTTTTGATTGAATAAATGGTAATTCCGCATTTAGGGACTCTTTTTCCTTTAATATAATTTTTTCATGAAGACTTAGTACACTGTTCCTCAATTCTTCATATGAGTTTTTAAAATTGATAATATCTCTTACTGATTTGAAATCAGTAATATTATAATAATCTAGTCTTTCTTTTAAGGTCGTTAATGAACCAATTTTATTGTAAACTTTGCACAAAATATTATTTGATAAGCGGATTCATAATTTAAAAATTAAAGATAGTTAATCCTCAATAAAATTTGGACACGAAAATTTACATGGGGGTATAGATGTAAAGAATGAAGTCCAAATATTTCTACGTTTAATCTAAAAGTGAACCAAAAGTGAACCAAGATTGAACCAGATTAGAGGGTTTTTATTATGTTTTTTAGTAATTAGCATTAATTAATTAATTAATTAATTAACAGAGTGTTTACAGGCTCACTTCGGATTAAACAGGATTAAACAGCTGAATAGGAGAGGTTTAAAAACAAAAAATCCCCACATTTCTGTGAGGATTTCAGTGCTCCCAACTGTTCTAATTTGATTTTTTAGTTTATTTTAATATACTTTAGTGTATTGAAATACAGGTTGTTATGAATTTATTTTCAGAGTCTTTAATCCATTTTAATAGACTTTAATAGAAATTCTGCCCCCTATATTGCCCCCTACATTAAAGTTTGTTACAATGAGGTGTAATTTTGAAATTAGAAAAGACAAAGTGTCAAAAATTGGACTAGCACCAATTAGATTGGTAGTGAAACATGAGAAAATTAGAATTCGTAAGAATTTAGAAGTTAAGTCTGGAATTGATGACTGGGATTCAGAGACTGAAACAATCGTTTATTCAAAAAGTCATCCTTTTGCTAAGGAATATAAGGAATGGAATAAAACACTTTTTGAGATAAAGGATAAAGTTGATAATATATTTGAGTTCTTCAAGTACAATAGCATTGAATTTTCAGAAAAGCAGTTTTTAGAACGTTTTGAGTCTAATAATAAATCTGTAGCTATTGATTTCTTTCAAGCATTTGATGAATATATTAATGTTTGCAAATTGACTAAAGCTGAAAGTACAATTAAGAAGATAACCACTTGTAAGCATAAAATTTTTGAGTTTAAAGAGTTTTCTAAATTTCCTGTTCGCTTTGATAAGATTGATTATAGATTTGAGGAAGCATTTATGGATTATTGTTTTAATGTCAAAGGGTATTTGAACAACTATTACAGCCGTGTCATTGCAGTTTTAAAAACTTTTATGAGTTGGGGACTTCGTCGGGGTTACCATTCGAATCTTTCTTTTAAAGAGCTTAAACGAATTGAAAATGAAATAGAAGTCATTCGATTGACTTATGAAGAATTAATGATGCTCTATCGTTATGACTTTAAGAATGGTACTTTAAATAGATCGCGTGATATGTTTTGTTTCGGTGCATTTACTGGATTAAGGCATTGTGATGTATATGATGTAAGTGAAGCTATAATTGAAGAAGAACTGATTAGTCTAACCATTCAAAAAACAAAAACTTTCAATCATATTGTTCCAATAAATAATCATTTGAGTGAGTTGATTGAATTATATAAAGGAACTATTTACGAACCAATCCCGAAACTAAGGAGCCAAAAATTGAACGATAATTTGAAAAGGTGTTGTGAGATATTAGGATGGGATAAGAAAATAGTTTTAACTCGTTATCGCGGTGCTAATGCAGAAAAACGTGAATTTTACAAGTATGAATTAATAACAAGTCACGTGATGAGGAAAACATTTATTTCAGTATCTCTCGAATTAGGAATTCCAGAACGTGTAGTTAAAACAATAAGCAATCATAAAGATGAAAGAAGCTTTAGACGTTATGTGAAGCTAGAGAGTAAGTATTTAGTTGATGAAATGAGTAAATGGAATAAGGGAGCTTAATCCCTATTCTATTTAAATAAGTCAATTATTGTTTTTAGTGGTAAGAACATTCGATTTGAAGTTTTCAAAGGTACAAATCCAAGTTTAGCATAGAATTTTGTAGCAATATCATTAATAGGGTCAACAATGACAGCGTGATTTCCAACAAGTGCACTTATTTCTACGATACGTTTTAGAGCATCAATCAGTAATGTTTGCCCAAGTTTATTTCCTTGGTAATCTTTATGCACTGCCAAGCGACCTATTATGATAACAGGTATTTCAACATACTTTAATGACTTTGCTAAATCTTCTGGAATGTCTGAAAGGTCTATACTATTAGAAGAAAGCGTATAATATCCGATTACTTCATTGGCTTGATCTGCAATAACATAACAAACAGCTAATCGTTTTTTAATGTCTTGATTTGCATATTGTTTTAGATAATTGTCTAATTCATCAATACCACAAGAGAAGTTTTTGCGGTTATGATTTTTTTCTAAAACTGTGGAAATCATTAGGATTTGATGAATTTAATAAATCGTTATAATTACCTAATGCTGATTTTAAAGCTTTATTTGGAGTAGGAGGATTAAGTAAAGTTTCTACAAAGAGTACTTTATCATCCATTGACTTAAGTAGTCGAGTTTCTTCTTCGATGATTCTCTTGGCTTCATTTTTTGCTAATGAAACAATAAACTCTGAAACAGTTTTAAAACCACTTATTTCAGCAGCATATTTAATAAGGTCTTTGTTCTCCTTACTAATACGGATATCAATACGATCTGTTGCTATTGTTGCCATGATAACAAATAATTTATTAATACAAATGTACGTAAATATTCCGTACATTTAAAATAAAAAAAACAAACTATTTAAATAATGGAAGGAAAAGATAGTTCTAATGTGTCTAAGTATTATAATAATTTTAATATACTCTCGCCCGTAGAGCAATTAGTATCTCAAATTGGAAATGATGAGTTAAATGAAAGAGACTATGAAATCATAGCTTATATAGTTTATGAAAGTTTTTCATTTGATGAATTATTAGAGTTAGATGCATTATCTGTTCATGATTCAAGATTAAAATACATATTAGAAGAATATCCACCAAATTGGAATTATGCTTCTGTTGAAGATGTTATAAAAGATTTAGATGAATATGAGGGTAAATTGAATTTAAGCTTATATATATTCTTTTTGTTAAAGGCTAAGAAAAAATTCATCTCAAAATCTCCTAATACTTCTTCTATAGAAAAATGTCTAAATAAAATACTATTTAATATTAATAATAGAATTAAAGAAAGGCTAATAATTCTTGAATGTGATATGAAAGATTTTTATTCCTATAAAGATTCTTTTGGATTATTTCTAATCTATGAAAAAGAAGAGGCTTTAAAGAGATTTAGCAGTTTTATATCAAGATATTATCAATTACCCACATTTGAATTAATGCAGTTAAAATTTTATACACTTTTTGATCATGTTTTCAATATTATAGGTGATGAATTTATACCCTATTTAAATACAAGAAATTTTGATAATATAAGTACTTTAAATAATGAGAACGATTTATTTGCAACAAAAGATGAAATACGTAAGATCATAGAAATTCCTTTAGAATTTGATAAAGATGTGTTGGGACTTTTGAATAAAAAACATATTCTAAACAAGGAATTAGATTTTATGGACTTTGATACTTTTAAATTTCATGTTCACAACTTTTTCAAACCATATATAAAAGATAGTCGTAATGTAGAGGTTTTCATGGATCATATTACCAGTTACGATACAAAGTATGACTTCTTTACTTTAGAATTAGCAAGAAGGGAAATTATTCTGTCGTTTAAGGATGAGAAGAGGTACTTGTTAATTTTTTAGCCTTGATATATGAATTAGATGAGAATAAATTTATAAGTGGATGCAAAAGTAAGTTTATAGAAATACTTGACTTATATATACCTGATAATATTATTAGAAAAAGTAAAATAAAAGTTCAGTTGATGACAACGGTACATCCGAAATTACAGAAAGAAGATGATGAAAAGCTATTTGTTTTAAAGGTTGCGAGAGATAAAATGAGTAACTTAATTTACGGCAACAATTAATCGATTGTATCACAGCTGTTTATTTGAGTTTTTTTTGAAACATGTAAATCTTTTAAAATTTGTTCAAGCAAATGTTTGCTGATTTAAAACATTTAAAATATGAACAAATTTACATCGAAAGGTAATGTCGTTCTAGGTGATGACAACCTTAATCAATCTGACAATCCAATTCAAATTACATTACCCACAAAGGAAGATCGTATTGGATTAAAACAAGTTGCTGAGTTATTTGGTACAACTCCACAAACCATTTTGAACTGGCGCAAAAAGAATATAATACCTTATTATCAAATTAATAAGTTTACAAGACCATTCTATTCAAAGTCGCAATTGACCAAATTAGCGAGTCAAAATCAACATCTTATTAAACAATAAAAGTATTCAGTCTGGACACTGAATACTTTTAAATCTTTTTTATTTACTTGAAATACAGACAAATTTAACTAATTGTCTTGTGTTTCCATAATTAATATTTTATGGATAAAAATAAGCTTCAAGAATTATACGATAAATACTCTAATAATTCTAAATATAACATTTTAAAAGATTTAACCGCTAATGAGTGGTTGTCCAAAGGCCTTGAAATAGATATACCTAAACCTCTGTTTGGTAATATTTGGTCTGAAGGAGAGGTTGGAATACTCTTTTCTGATACTGGTCAGGGTAAGTCTATTTTAGCGGTACAAATTGCAGATAGTATAGCATCAGGTAAAGACATTTTAGGTCTTTCAAGTACTAAGCATGGAGTTTTATTTATTGATTGTGAACTCACGAACAAAAGTTTTCAAAGAAGATATACTGATGATAATAATCAAATATTTAGTTTCGATGATAAGCTAATTCGTGCTGAACTTGATACAGATAAAATAGTTAATAGTGATAAGTCTATTGAAACATTAATTATTCAATCAATTGTTGAAATCGTCATTAAACGTAATATACGGGTTGTAATAATAGATAATATAACTTATTTATCCGAATCAAATGAGAAGGCTAAGGAGGCAAATTCGTTGATGAAAGCTATTCTAAATTTATCACGTATAGGTTCATTAGCAATTTTGATCATTGCACATACTCCTAAACGTGAATTTTATAAAGCTTTACGGATAGAAGATATGGCAGGATCAAAGGCTTTAGCTAACTTCTGTGATGTGGCATTTTGTATCGGAGCTTCTCTTAAGTCTCCTAAAACAAAATATATCAAAGAACTAAAGAACCGAAATAATCCTATTGAATTTCATGATGATAATGTTATTGAGTGTGAAATTGACAAATCGGATGGTTTTTTAAAGCTTCAATATACAGGATTAGGGGCGGAAAGAGATCATGTTTTAAATGTAGGTAATATTTCTACTCAAGATGAAGAGGAGATATTCATTAAAGTAGCGAAAAAACATAAGCTTAGTAATGTTGAGATAGCGAAAATTCTTGGTAAGTCTGAAAAGACAATTAGGAACAAGTTAAATAAAATAGACTAAAAAGTCCGAGAAAGTCCAAGGTTGTTTTTTAACATAACTATTTATAATATAATTATTTATATCTGTTATTTAAATAAAAATATCTCGGACTTATGGAGTGTAACTATTATATAAAATATAAGTCCGAGGTCCGAATCTATATAGAATTAATATTAAAAATTGCAAGATGCTTATTATGAGTTGTTTGCGGATTTAATTTACACGAAATTTAGTGGAATCACCTCGGACTTTATTGTCCAATCTTAATAATAATGCAAACAAAAGAGATTAACTTGATACCAATCCCATTATTCTTAGAATCAATTTCAGTTTACCCAGAGAGAAAGTGTAATGGCTATTGGATGTATAAATCATTTTTAACTCCAAACCAACGTTCAGGAAGTCTTAAAGTATCTTCTAATAACCTTTGGATAGATTATTCATTGAATAATACAGGTGGTACATTAATTGACCTCATTTTAATGATATATCCAGAGTTGACTGTAAATGACATTGTGTATAGATTCAATTCGGGTATTTTTTCTTTTCAACAGCAAAGCAATTCTATAGCTATTGAAAAGAAAAAGGAAGAAGAGGGTATAATTATTCTAAATGATTATGATGTTTTAAGACAGCCATATTTGTTGAAATACCTTACCGAAGATAGGGGGATTTCTAATGTCGAAATGGCTTCAAGATATTTGAAAACATATCAATATCGATGGCGTAACTCAAATAAAGAATATTGGAGCTTAGGTGCTAAAAATTTTTTAGAAGGATATGTTTTGTTCTCTAAGAATTTTAAAACTGTCACTAAACAAGGTTATACTATTTTTGGGAACGTAGGTGCTCAAAGTCGTATATATTTTGAAGGAATTTTTGATTTTTTGAGTTTTTCTGATGATCTACGAGAATCAAGAACTACTGCATGAATACTGTGTCCTAAATTCTGTAAATAATCTAAAAATGTCTTTTGAGAATATTCCTTTTCAAAGAGATAATCCAAAGCAAACCATAGGTTTTTTCGATGCTGATATAGCAGGTGATAGAGCGACAGCATTATTAAAGATGGAGTCAGAAAAACATGGAATAAAATTCTATGATTACAGATCAACTTTCAAAGGAAAGGATTTGAATGATTTCTTGCTTGGAAAATATTAAAGATTAGAAGGGTCAAGATATGTCGAGTGGCAAACATAAGTTGCCATCGACTTCTTGCCAATTCCTCCATACTGTCGGAATTGGATTAACTAGAATGTTGTATAAAATTCAATTGTTATGAATGATTTATTTGATGAATTAGAACGCTTGATTAAGCAAAATAAACAAGAACCTAAGCTCAAAAATGAGGAGGGAACTTCAGAGGATAAAAGGACTTTTAGATGGTGTATACGTTTACGTAAATCTGAGTTCGAACGATTAAACGAACTGTCTGAAAAGTTAAAAATTAGTAAGTCTGATTTGGGTAGAAATTTACTTTTCTATAAAGCTAGAATTCCTAAAATGAGTCAAGAACAAAGAGAACTGATGATGGAAATAGCAAATCTCCGAACTGCTTTTTCAAGAATTTCTAATTATATGAAGTATGATTTGGATATGAAATTAAGAGAAGAAATAGCAGATACTATTTATAAAATAGAGGTGATTTATAAAAATCAAATTCGATGACTGGAAAAATTAAAGCTGTTAAAGGAAGTTCGCAAGGACTGGATTATCTTTTGAATGACAAAGGAACAGCGGTAGAGCTTTTACGAAATGGGGTTATTGGAAAGGATGGTTCAGAAATGTTTCGGGAGTTTAAGATGATGACACCTAACAATCCAACAAAAAACTTAGCATTGAGTATTGTCATAAGTCCACATAAAATCTATACTAAAGATTTCAATGAATCCGATTGGCAACAACTGTGTCAAGATGTTATAGCTAAGTTAAAACTAGAAGAACATCAATTTTTATGTGCCTTACATTCATCAAGAACAACTAAGCATGCTCATATTTATGCAAATCGAATTTCTAGTTCTGGAGCTACTTATTCAGATAAGTTTTTAGCTTTTAAAATGCAGGCAGCATATGATCAGATTTGTAAAGAGAGGGGTTGGTATAATGCCAAAGAAATAAATAAGCATTTGAATAAAGTAGAAAAGCAACACGCTTTAAAAGCTATCAGAGAAGAGCTAAGGAATCCCATAAATACATCTCTTGATAAATTTAAAGAAGGCCTGTTAAAAAGAGGCTATGAACTTCATTTGACAAAAAATAGTAGCGGTTATGTTGGTGGAAGAATTATTCCGACTGATTATAAAAAGGAGGCAACAAGCAAATTAGAAGATATAACTAAGAAAGGTGGATTTAAGTTTTCAGAATTGGATAAAGATCTTAGAGTAGAAACTATTTTAAACACGCTTGAACAGAATAAAATTAAGCTAGAGTTAGAAAAGCCAAAAGAACAAATATCAGAAGGTGTTGAAAATAAAATTGATCTGACTGAAGCTAAGTCTTTTAGTACGAGTATTGGAAATGCTTTTAATATTCTAGGAAGTTTTGGAGCTGGTGCAAATGATCAAGCTGATGAGAATCAAAAGATGAAAAAAAAGAAAAAGAACTATTACAGAAGGTAAATTGATAAGCTATGGAAGAAAAATTACTGGAATTGCTAAAATCTATTTTACAACGATTAGAGCAACTTGAAGATAAATTGCACAAGCAAGTTTGTGCTGACGAGGCTGATAAGAATAAAGTTATTGAAGAATTAAATCAAGTTTTAGAATTACATAAACAACAATCTATTAAGATCTTCAATACTAAACAATCAATTGAGCAGAAGTCATTAGATAATCAGGTTAATGTTTGTAAAGTTATTGATGCTGCATTAAAGAAAATTCAGGATGATTTTAATTCAACCGTACAAGGAGAAAATCTTAAAATCTTGAATGATAATTTTCAGTTGGTATCAGCTCAATTTAAAGATGATTATAAAAAAGTAGAAGCTGATTTGATTACTATCGAAAGGCGAATGAAAAAAGTGAGAAATCCTTATAGTATTTTTTTGTTTTCAATTGCTCTAATCGCTCTGTCATTTGGATTAATTGGATTTCTATCAATTCAATTGTCAGATACAGCTAGAAAACTTAAAAAGTTAGAAACCTATAACTTAAGGCAATATGAATTAGGGAGAATCAATAAATATTTTAAAGAAAATCCAGATAAATACAAATTATATAAAAAATGGGAAGACCTAGAAAAACAGTAGAACATCCAGTGGAAATAATGAAATTAATGGAATTGTATAAGAAATTTCAAGATGGAGAAACTATTATATCTTTAGCACGTAAATTAGATATGGACTCATTACTTCTTAATAACTGGATGAAAGAAATAGAAACTATTGACAAAATTCTTAAGTCCGAAGAAGTACATTATGAAGAAAAGGAAATTTGGAAAAATATGTATCTAAAAGCTGCGTATAGATTAGAGCAACTCGAAAATCAAAAGTCTGATAGTTAGTTATTTTACCTGCCGTAGGCGCCAACCTCCACAATAAACTTTAAAAAGATTTATTGTGGAGGTTGTTTTGTTTTGATCATTTAAAATGATTAAACCTACTTGGCTTTTTTAGTTTTTTTTATGAAAATTTTTGAGTGTAGAAAACTTATTTAAATATTTAAATGTTTGAGGGGGAGAAAAATTTGGATAAATAGCTTTGATTGCATTTAGGAAGATTGCGTCATCTAATTTATAGACATTTATTAATTCTATACCAATTGCCTTTCCTGAATTTTTGTAATACAAATCAAAATCGTCTTTACTTATGCCTAACTTATCAGAATATTTTTCCCACATTTCATGCGGTGATAAGGATATAATATTATTAATTACTGCTATAGCTGTAATCGCTTTTTTTGGTTTTGTAGTATATATGATTAATGATTCTCCTGGAGCAATATTTGGTTTAGATTTTCTTAATTCTATTGTTTTTTCTCCTGATAATATTTTATCGACAAATTTTTCGTGAATAGATATTAATAAAAATTTTGACATTAAATTACTGTTTTGTTTCATTATATATGTGTGTAAATATATCAGAATTTATTTTAACCGGTGAGACAAAATTATTATGTTTAAAATTATGTTCTTTTAATAATCTAATTAATTGAGTATAAGTTATAGTCCTATTGAAAGATTCAGAATTACTGAATTTTAAGATTTTAATTTCATTGTTTTCATTACCTTTAGTAAGAGGCATTATATGTTTATCCCAATCAAAAATTCCATATTTTTTGTGTTTTTTAAACAACTCTTTTGCCGATCCAACAATTATTTCATCCAAATAAGAAACACCAACAATGCATTTTTGTCTAGCAGAATTATTGTCAGAACTTGCATACCATAGAATTCTAGCAGGAAAAGTTTCTATATTGGGGTGGATATTTCTATAATATACATTCTCAATATTCCAAATCAATTTTGGTGATGAACCAAACAATGTTGATTTAGCAGAATTTGTATCGAATAGTTCTCTAGCATATATAGGTTTTATAGGTATAATGTATGTTGGAAGAAAATTTAAATCTAATTTGAGAGGCCAGAATTTCTTTTCTAAATAATACTGTAACCACGTAGGGTTACTATCTGTATTAAAAGTTGTGATTTTTGATTGAAGTGATTCTAATTGTGGAATTTTTTTACATATTTCAATCATATATTTTGAAAAATCATTATATTTTAAAATTTTGTTATTTAAAGCTTTAATAAATTGTTCTTCTACTTTAAAAAAACCTAATTGTTCAAAAATCGATAAATTGTAGTTATGTATATTATTGTCATTAATTATAATAAATGAAATGTTATTTTGTGACGCATAATTAATTATTTCATATAAATTTTGAATAATAACTGTGTCAGATAACTTATCTTTTATCACTCGTAATAAATCAACAATTAAATTATTTTGCAATTTATAATATCCAATTATTGAATAATATTCTTCTTTATTTTTAACAATATTAACTATACCCTTATTGTTTTGAATAACTTTAATTTTATCATGCAGCTCTCTTTTATTCTCAACTTTTGATGCTATGAAGAAATTCAGATGATTTAAATCATTAGTTGTTAATTTGTTTATGAAAAAATTACCAGCAGATAATTTTGATGGGTAGTAATTAAGACTATTTTTTAATTCATCAATTAATAAAGGAAAAGATTTAGGATGAAAGATTTTAAGGTTATACTTTTCTTCAATTATTGAAGATTTTCTTAATATACCATTATCAAGCGTAATGAAGTAGGATATGTTTGATACAATTGTTTCTGCAATTTGTCTACAATCAGATATATCATTTCTTCTATTTCCACTAAACAAATGTTTAAGTTCATCAGCAATCTGACTGACATCGAGTTTATTTAAATTTAATTCTTTATACGATTTAATAAATTCTCTACTTTTTTTATTTCTTTCTAAATTCTCATCCCTAAATATTTCATTAATTGTTTCAGAAGTAATATTGAATTCAAATTCTTCTGTTATCCAATCCTCGGTTAAAAATTCTATTTCAGGATCATTGTGTTCATAGAAGTGTATATCCCTTAATTTAGAAATAATATTAAAATCGATTACTACAGAAATTTTGTTTGAATTAATTGATGAAAATAAATCAGGCTTCCCAAAATTATACCACCAAGTTATCAGTTTAATTTCGGGATTATTACCTCTACTTGGTTTTTCATGTTTAGGTTGAAAATTATATTTTGTCCAAAATTTAATTGCCTGATGGTAATCACTTCGACAGCTCAATTTAATTCCAGCGACTTTATCTTTATATAACAAAACCAGATTATCGACTAGCTTTTTAGCGATACCAGTTCCTCTTAGATTTTCACATACACATAAATGAACAATTGAGACTGTTTGTGTTCTATATGTATAACGAAACTGTAAATAACCGACTATATCATTTTGATCATTTAAACAAATTAATATCCATTTCTTTTTTATGTGTTCCTCAAATGCATCTCGAGGCATCAATCCCAAAGTAGATCTATGTCTCTTCCATAGTTTTAAAATTCCTTCTAAATCATGTCGTTGAGTGGGTATTTCGGAGGGATAGTGCCAGTGTTTTCGGTCAAACTGTGCCACTTTTAAGATGCTGCAATTATATCAAAAAAAACTTATAAACCTCTTATATTTTTCCTTTACGGAGAGAATTTCCTTCTA
>NZ_VIQM01000086.1 GCF_008520265.1 Sphingobacterium cavernae | reverse complement strand
ACGGAAAGAAGGCACAAATCTTTAGGCCGGATAACTCCCGATGAAAAGTTCTATCAAGAAATTAAAAATGTATCGTAATTATATCTTAGTTTAGTAAAAAGTTGTCCAGCAAATAGGGAGTATCATAATTCGTTAAGAAACCGTTCAAAACCTGTTTTCGAAAACCCTGTTAAGTCACGATAATATTCGTAAGTATTATAATAATCAAAAATCTTTTCACTTACAGATGCTATAGGAATTAGTTTTACATCGCTGCCTTCATGATCGTTTATTTTTGTTGTCGACCATAGAAATTGTTGACAAAAACCAATACTTGGCAATAGAATTAAGAAAAGAACAAAAATATTTTTCATAATTATGTCTAAGTTAGTTGCGCTATAAGGTTTAATTTGTTTCGAAAGAGCATTTATCGTTTTTTAAGATTTTTTATTACAACTAAATAGTCATCATTGAATGATAAAAGCACTTCTTCTGCAATTTGCCGTATAGATGCAATTAGTGGATTAAAAGTATAAGATGTTCCATCTCTGTTAAAAACAACTCCTGACGCTTCTCCTGACTTCAGATTATAATATTCACTGGCTACGTAAGGATCTACGTGACCACCTCCATCTTTATTGGATATAGCAAGAATGATATTTTTTCTAGTAAAATCAATTCCGTTACTATCTGTTAAAACAACTTCTTCTTCCCACCAATATTTCAAATTTACTTTTTCTTTTATTGGAATTAGCTTGCCGTGACCAAATATAGATTTTGCCTCTGGTTTAACTATGATATGTACAAGTCCATAAAAATTTTTAAAAAGATTTCCTTCAATTTTTTTTCCAGACGTAGACGTCATTTCCTTATCCATATGCAATTGATTCAACAAGGAATTAGAACGGTTTGTATGATGAAATAATACTCTCAGTTTTATTGAGATAGATTTATACACAATATATCCCCCATTATCATAAGCATCACATAAGCAGCGAATCTCTTCTAACTGTTCAACTAAATGTTTATGTAATTCTTCGTGAGTCAATTTTACATTCATCGTTTTTTAATATTATCTGCTATAATATCCATTTATTAATATAGGAAAAACGAATAAACTTCCAATCATATTGGAAAAATTACGCATATGTCTCAGGAAGAATTAGTTGAGGCGACTGGATTAGTTACTTTAAATCAAATTATTATAGATTCCAATAATTCTTTTTTATGTTTAACTGTCGTTAATACATCAACCATCTGCGGAATTTCTTTAAATAACATCTTAACATTAAAGTCATTCAAATTAGACATAATACCACTCTTAACACGGTCATGTTGAATAGGCGCTAAATACAATCCTATTATATCATATTTACCATTGTAATCGTGATAAACATTTTTAATATGATCAGGTACAGATGCTGCTTCAGCGGTCCATTGTTGAGATTTAGATTTTATTGTCGTTAATTCTACTACTAATAATTTATTGTCAACAAAAACTATTAAATCTGGATTTCCTTTAGGTCCACCTGGTGCTTGCGATGGTAATCCATATTTACCTATTTTACCACCCCAAATGACTTCGTCAATAATTTTAAATTCTTTTAAAGAATTGAATAATTTATAAAAAAGAAATTCTAATCTTGCTCCCCTCAGTGATTTATTATTTAAATAATCCTTACCTGTGAATTTGGTAAGAATATATAAATAACTACTATAGTTTTTGCAAAAATTGTTTGCTTCTATATGATTAATAATTTCAGTGGATAAATTTTCTAACGTAAATACATCCTCCTTTACAACATCATCATTATCCAAGAAAAGGTTTATTTTGTTAGTATATTTTTCAACTTTATATGATTTATGAACTTTTCCTGAATTTTTATCTAATATTTGAATATTATAAAAATTAGATTCTAAATATGGGAATATATATACATCATTTGCATTTAATAAATCGCCTGCATAAAATTTACCATTCTTTAATATTGTAAAAAGTAAAGCATCTGTAGACTTATTTACTAATTCAACATCCTTTGGGGTAGTTTTTATTTCTGGATTACCAATATATTCAATCCATAAATCTAAATCTTCTTTGAAGTCGTAAAAATCGATTTTACAATTATTTAATATATGATTAACTGTTTCAATTTTATCTTTATTCAAACGGATACAATTAACTTTTCTATACTCTTTATCAGTACTAGAATTGATTACAACTTCATCTTTGATAAGTAAATCCGTATAAGAACATAATTTTTGAAAATAACTTGTGGTGGGTGCTTTAACTAATGAAATATTACCTAGATGCGTTTTTTTAAAAACATCAATAAATTTGATTTGCTTATAATATTCTAAATCTCTAAAATTAGAAATTTCCATTATTTTTAAATCTATTTCATCTATACTACGAGTATTAAATACGTACAAAGCTAATTCTTCATAAGATAAATAATCTAATTTTTTTATTAAAGACAAAACAACATATAATGGAAATATAAATATATCTTCACAGTCTTTAAGAATTATAGGATTTGTAATTTGTAGCTTTATAAACTGCTGAAGATAGATATCTGAATAATCATAACTTGATTTATCTTTTTCAGCTAACGCTAGATTTGGATAGTCAAAATCGTTAACAAATTGTTCGGATTCTTTAAAAAGACAATAGCCGGCTTTAGTAACCCTAATAGTGTTAGGGGTTGTAGTATAATCTATATATAGGAAACCAAAATATTGAGGGATACTTGAAAGAAAAGTCAAATAACGAAACACGTATATAGGGTTGGTTAAGCGAAATTTTCCGTATATTCGTTTCGTTAAAACAGATGTTGGATGTCATTTGTTTAAAATAGAACCAATAGAGAAAATAGAATAGCAATACAGTTAACAAAATTTTGATTTTTTGGTTTATAATAGAGTTACAATACTAAAAACAGGTATGTCATGATAACAAAAATATATGATTTTAAAAACCTGAAGGGAGACTTTACCGGAGGAATCGTTGCAGGGATAGTAGCTTTACCTTTGGCACTGGCATTTGGTGTACAATCCGGCATGGGCGCCATTGCAGGACTTTATGGAGCAATAGCAGTCGGTATTTTAGCCGCAGCTTTTGGTGGTACCGAAACTCAGGCTAGCGGCCCTACTGGTCCAATGACAGTGGTTTCTGCCACATTTATTGCAATAGCAATTAGCATGACCGGAAGTCTTGAAAATGCGATGGGCATCATTGTCGCAACTTTTTTACTGGCTGGTTTATTTCAAATCTTTTTTGGATTTATAAATATCGGTAGCTACATTAGGTATTTTCCTTATCCGGTAATCTCCGGATTTATGAGTGGCGTTGGACTTATTATAATCTTATTACAAATATTTCCCTTCGCAGGACTTGGATCACCATCATCCACTTTTGGTGTTATAAAAGACATCCCTCATTTGTTTTCTGAATTTAATTTGGCTGCCATTGGGATTGGAGGTATGACGGTATTAATTTTCTATTTATTTCCGAAAATTACAAAAGCAGTTCCAAGTGCACTTGTTGCGCTCATAACAGCATCGCTTGTTGCTTACTTTTTTAAATTAAACATTCCACTTATTGGTGACATACCTGCCGGCTTACCATCCCTTAAAATAGATGGGCTATTCAGTATTGATTCCAAAGCTTATGTAATCATTATAGAATATGCGCTTGTATTAGCAGTATTGGGATCAATTGATTCGTTGCTGACATCTGTAATTGCAGATAATATAACAAAAACAAAACACAACAGTAATCGCGAATTGATTGGTCAGGGTATCGGTAATGCTGTAGCTGGATTGATAGGTGGAATACCAGGTGCAGGTGCAACCAAGGGAACGGTTGTAAATATCAATTCAGGCGGCAAAACTCGCCTTTCCGGAGTTATTCATGGTTTGTTTCTGCTGGTTGTGCTTCTTGGAGCAGGAAAGTTAGCTGCCTTTATTCCTATACCGGTATTGGCTGGAATTCTTATTCCTGTTGGCTTCAATATTATTGACGTAAAGGGATTAAAACATTTATTACATGTACCCAGAGCTGATGCAATTGTCTTGGTTATTGTTTTACTAATTACAACTTTTGGCAGCCTTATTTATGCAGTTGCCATTGGAGTGATTTTAGCTTCGGTGCTCTTTATGAAACGTTCAGGTGATATAGCCGAAAAAGGTACTTCGGGTTCTACCCTTGCTGATTTAAAAGGAGAGAAACCATGGGATGATGAAAAAAAGTTGTTCGAAGAATTCAAAGACAGCATATATGTAAAGCACCTTTACGGGCCTTTGTTTTTTGGCTTTACTTCACATTTTTTAAATCTGTTTAAAAATATTGATAAAAAAATAAAAGTCTTGATTATTCGAATGGATCGTGTTCCGCACATAGATCAAACAGGCTTGTATGCAATGGAAGAAACACTTTTTGATTTAAATAAAAAAGGATTACAAGTAGTTATTGTCGGTTTACAAAGTCAACCCGAGGATATGCTTCGCTCCATTGATATAATCCCGGATTTAATTCCGGAAAATCAGCTCTTTGAGAACATGGATATTGGTTTATCTTGGTTGAAGAAAGAACTTAACAAAGATATGACTACCCATTAGCATTGGGATTTTTACAAATGGTGAATTTAATTATAAAATTTAAGATGAAATAATATGGAAACTGAAAAAAATAAATTTGACCCTGATAAAAGTAGCGCAGATGAACTAGTAAAAACCGTGCTTAGTGCCGAGGAGCGCGCTAAATTAACTCCCGACCAAATACTTCAGGATTTTCTGGATGGTAATGAGCGGTTTAGAAACAATAATCTAACTCATCGGGATCACTCAGAGCAAATACGTAAATCTGCCTTTGGTCAATATCCTAAAGCGGTAGTTGTTAGCTGTTTGGATAGCCGTGTACCTGTTGAAGATGTTTTTGATCAGGGAATTGGAGATGTTTTTGTTGGTCGTATAGCTGGCAATTTTGTTAACGAAGACTTATTAGGCAGTTTGGAATTTGCATGTAAAGTTGCAGGAGCAAAATTAATTATAATAATGGGGCATCAACATTGCGGGGCAGTGATTGGTGCTATAGACGATGTTAAATTAGGAAACCTGACTACAACCCTTTCAAAGATAAAACCTGCTATAAGGATGAGCCAAAACTACAAGGGCAATATGACTTCCAAGAATGAAGAATTTGTAAAGATTGTATCTGAAAATAATGTAAGGCATGCCATTTCAACAATCAGATCAAAAAGCCCAATCTTAAAAGAAATGGAAGAAAACGGAGAGATAAAAATAGTTGGCCTCTTCTATACTTTAACCAAAGGAGAATTGATATTTGTTGACTAAAACGACATCCAACATTTTGTATAAGTAATGGCAGGTGTTGTGGTAAATATGAATTTTTGTAGCCCGCTCAAACTGCGTAGCGGTTTGACAGGAAAGTACCACGCAATCTGCCACTTCTCATACAATTTACCGTTATAGCCAATTTTAAAACAGACACAGAATGAAGAGAACTTTAACACTATTAGCCTTTTTCCCATTGACCTTAATGGCTCAACAAAGCGACTTTGGTAACTGGTTAATCTATTTTGGCGACAAAAAAATAAACAATCGTTGGAACTGGCATCACGAAGTACAGTACCGAAACTTCAACTTTATTGGGGACACTGAACAATTACTTTTAAGAACAGGTATCGGCTACAACCTAACAGAAAATAATAACAACATTCATCTTGGTTACGGTTTTATTTATAGCGAACCCTACATTGCAGGTACTGAGAATAAGGCTAACTTCAATGAGCACAGAATTTATCAACAGTTCATCACCAGACAGAGTTTTGGTCGAATTTCATTACAACACCGCTATCGTTTTGAACAACGATTTTTTGAAGACGATTTTAGACTTCGGTTAAGATACTTCTTGTCTACAAACATTGCCTTGAATCACAAACAAATGCAGGACAAGACTGTTTATCTCTCTATTTACAATGAAATTTTCGTGAATACAGAGCAAACCTTTTTAGACCGCAATCGATTCTATGGTGGTGTTGGGTATAGGTTTTCCAAAACTGTACGAACAGAAATTGGCGTAATGAATCAAACAACTAACAGTGTGTCAAGAAACCAATTGAATCTAATAACATTCGTAAACTTTTAAAAAAGCGGAAAAGCCGAACACCGTTTTACAAAGTAGGCAAAATTAAACAATAAACATAATGACAAAAAAGTTTTTAATCATTCCAGGGCTTGCTCTCGCTTTTTTAACAGCTTGTAACAACCCAAAACCGAGTGAGACCTCGGCAAATGAATCAGCAGTGAATCAAGCCAAAGCATTGGTACAAGAAGTGCTAACCAAAGAACAAAGAGACGCTTTAACACCAGATGAAATTATTCAAACATTCAAAGAAGGAAACGAACGATTCATCAAAAATGACCTTACAGCAAGAGATCATTCATCTCAAGTAAGAAAAAGTGCGAACGGACAATTTCCAAAAGCAGTTGTTCTATCTTGTTTGGACAGTAGAGTTCCAGTAGAAGATGTTTTCGATAGGGGAATCGGTGATATTTTCGTTGGCAGAGTTGCAGGTAATTTTGTAAACGAAGACTTACTTGGAAGTATGGAATTTGGTTGCAAAGTAGCAGGTGCAAAAGTTATTCTTGTACTTGGACACGAACATTGTGGGGCAGTAAAATCTGCCATTGATGACGTAAAGTTGGGCAACATCACTGCGATGTTATCTAAAATTCGTCCAGCAGTTGAGAAAGTTACTTACGAAGGCGACCGTACATCAGGTAATCCAGAGTTCGTGCATCAAGTATGTGAGAGTAATGTAAAAAATACCATCGAACAAATCAGACAAAATAGTCCAATTTTAAAAGAAATGGAAGACAGTGGACAAATCAAAATTGTTGGAGCTGTTTACGATATGGATACTGGTGAAGTAACATTTTTGTAGGAGAAAACTGGCTATAATAACTAAGCTTTCATCTTGCCCGTAGGGCTCGAGATGAAAGCCCGTTGAACGGAACCGGTTACTGGATGCCTATCTTTATGGAGTTTTCATTTTTAGGTTAGAAGATATTCGAGCAGGTGGAGGCCTGCTTTTTTGTTTTTTATGGTTTTAACTATTAATAATCAGTTTATTATACTGATTACCATCACTTCTGAACACAAGTTCCCTTACCCATAAAAGCTAATTTACAGGGACAAGTTTATGGTCAAGAAGGTAATCTTTTGGTGGACCTCTCTTTCCAAAAATCAATATCGTAACCAAGTTTCCTTCATGACAACAGCGACATTTAAGATGTTGCATTTTGGCTGCTTTTTCGGGTCTAGTAATTTTTAACGTATCTTGTAATTGCTGAAGCTTACCTCGTTTCCAGCGGCTACTTAAAATACCGTAATGACGAATACGAACAAATCTGCGCGGCAAAATGTGCAAGCTAAAACGTCGGGCAAATTCTTCATGTTTCAACTTCAGTTCCTTGGTTTTACTTCCGTCTTTATAATCTTTGTAGTTAATCGTAACTTCGTGATTGGTTACGTTTTTAATCCGATGATTGCTAATAGCTACTTTGTGTGTGTATCTACCTAAATATTCAATCACTTGTTTTGGTCCACCAAAAGGACGTTTGGCATAAACCACCCAATTCTTTTCGAATAATTGATTGTACAACGCTTGACTTCCTAAACTTTCTTTACGCATGGATGCCACAAATTTTGCTCGAAAAACCTTACTCAATGCTTTTACACAAAACAAGTATTTATCGGTTTTTATCTTGCGTTTCCAATTGCCATTTAAGTCAATTCCACCTCCAGGAATAATGCAATGAATATGCGGATGCAAACTCAGATTTTGTCCCCAAGTATGCAAAATTCCAATCATTCCTAAATGCATATTTTCAGTTTTTCCGAACTGAGAAAGCGTTGCCCAAACCGAATCAAACAAGATTTTATACATCAATTGTGGCTGACGAATCGTTAATCCATTAAGCGAATCTGGAAGGGTAAAAACCACATGATAATACGAACAAGGCAATAAATCTTGTTCGCGCGCCTGAATCCATTCTTCACGTTTATGACCTTGACATTTCGGACAATGACGATTCCGGCAACTGTTGTAGCTAATGCTGATAGTTCCGCAAGTATCACAAGCATCTACATGTCCGCCCAAAGCAGCAGTTCGGCATAAAGTCAGTGCTCTGAGTGTTTTCTCTTGATGAACGGTAAAGTGGAACTGCAACTAAAAATGAGAGACTTTTTTATGCTGCTGCTAATTTTTCTTTTTTCAACAGCATTTCCTCCATCTGCTTAGGGGTTTTATAACCTAAAGCCGAATGTATTCTTCTGGTATTGTA
>NZ_VIQM01000085.1 GCF_008520265.1 Sphingobacterium cavernae | reverse complement strand
TCGGTAACTTTATCGTATGTAATCATGGTCTGGTATATTGTTAAATATTTGAATTTCAGATACTTAAATATAAACATTTACCACCATGATTGCAATTTTAAATACAATTAATAATCGAATTCAGGTTTATAGTGCAGTCCAGAAATACAAAAGGATATACCGATTCAAGCGGGCGGTTACGCCATTCATTCAGTGCAGGAATCACCTTGTCCGTAATATTGGAGATCTCCGTAGCAGATATATCCATGGCATACATCTCCTTCACATAGCTTGAAATATCCCGTGTACTCATGCCCCTGGCATACATGGAGATAACATTGCCTTCAAGCTCCTCTGTAATGATCAATTGACGTTTAGGGACTATCTTAGGCTCGAAAGTACCGTTTCGGTCACGACTGCTCTCCAATTCAAATTGTCCGGACTGAAGGCTCCGTACAGTCTTTCTTGTCTTCCCATTTTTACGGTTAACCTCTCCTGAAGCTTTACTTTCCTGTAGATGATGATCCAGCTCACCTTCAAGCATACTTTCTAGAAGGTGTTTCAACATCGGAGCGAAAACTCCGTCGGTACCGCCCATTTTCTTGCCCTCATAAAGACCTCTCATTGCTTCCTCTTTGAAGCTCTCAAAATCAAATTCCGCTTTTTCCATTTGCTGTGTCTAATATAAAAATTCTTTATTTGACACAGTTTACTTTACACCCTCATGACATCGCCGCCGAATTGGGCTTCAAATACCAACAGCATTTTACCCGGCTGTTCAAACAAAAGACAGGCGTAACACCGAATGAGTACAGGGGCTTAAATTAAAAAAGCAGGGGGATATATCCCCGTACATTATCTCGTTGCAGTCAACAAAACAGGGACTTCGGGGTTCAAGATAATTGCTCTGGCCAGGCTCTTGTGGAACAGCTTTTCAAAGAAATTTCTTCCGCCAACCAAGGTAAGCAGGCATAGATCCGCCTGAAGCTGATCAATAAGGGTATTTACAGTATCAATATTCTCTTTATCCTCGACAAGTGAAGTCTCTACCGACCGGCTGTAGCCACTTTCTTCGACCAGTTTGTCCTTCCAGTTATCCAATCGTGTTTTTCCCTCCTCCGAAAGATGTTCTGCAATGTGTACCATCGTGCATGAGGGGCAACAGGCATCATACAACTCCATCATCGCCTTCAATATCAGCACATCGTCCTTTTGATAGTCCGTGAAGAAAACAGCATGTTCCAGGTTAAAACCTTTCGTATATTCGGGTATGATCAACAGGGGAATCTGGATTGTTTTCGCTACGTCATAGGTATTGCTTCCCAACAGATCTTTGCGCTGGCCCGATGCGCCGTGGGTACCCATCACAATAAAGCTTACCGTATCATCTGACAACAGATAGGTGTGAAGCGCCTCTTTAAGATGATCTCTCACGATAGACGTTCTTATTTGTACTTTGCCGGCATTATCCAGTTTTTCTAAAAAGTCTGTCATCCGCTTTTGCGCTTCGATCCCTGCACGTTGGGCATCGGTTTCATTGGCAAGCTGACTTTGAAAGGCAGAATAAAGCGGTCTATAGGCGTGGATAATGTGTACATCGGCGTTTAAGAGCCTTGCCAGTCCCAAGGCATAGGTAGTTGCAACAAATGCATTGTTTGAAAAATCAGTAGGAACTAATAAGGTTCGTCTCATAATGTCGTTTTTATGCTAAAAAAATTCAATAGATCAATGGAATATGACCAACTCTCAAAATAAACAAAAAAACAAGAGAAACCAAACAAACTATATTTAATGTATATGTATATGTATATTTGTTATTAAACTAAATTTTGGGAACCGTCATGAACAAGCTGTTTAATTTTTTTGATCTGCACAAAGACGAAGACGAAAAGGAAAAAGTGCTGGAGAATGTGATCAGCAATATTTCTTTCAGGGGTGCTAATGCCTGGATATTGGCCTGTGCGATAGTCATCGCTTCTGTGGGACTGAATGTCAATTCAACAGCGGTCATCATCGGTGCCATGTTGATTTCACCATTGATGGGCCCGATCTTAGGGGCTGGTTTCGCCTTAGGGACATTTGATTTCCCGCTGTTGAAAAAATCCATCAAAAATCTTTTGATCGCGACATTGATCAGCCTGGTGGTTTCTTTCCTGTATTTCCTGCTAAGCCCGTTCAAAGACGCCCAATCCGAGCTACTGGCCCGCATATCGCCCAATATTTATGATGTATTGATTGCTTTTTTCGGTGGACTGGTCGGTGTCATTGCGATTACACGGGTCAATAAGGGCAACCCTATCCCCGGGGTGGCCATCGCTACCGCTCTGATGCCTCCGCTCTGTACAGCCGGATATGGACTGGCGATAGGCAATATGTCCTTTTTTGCCGGCGCTATATATCTATACATCATCAATTGCGTTTTCATTTGTCTGTCTACCTTTGCTATCGTTAAATATCTGCGGTATCCCAAGGTTCACTATGTGGACAAATTGCGGGAAAAACGGATCGGGCAAAGCATTACCTTACTGACTATCATATTGATTGCTCCCAGCCTGTATTTTGCATACAACCTCTTGCAGGAAAAGAAATTCAGTGACCGTATCAAGCAATTTGTACAGCATGAATTTGCCGAAAAAGGCTATACTATCGTTTATGAAAAAACACAGTTCAATAAAAATCCGAAACGTCTGGAGCTGGCTTTCCTGACCAAAAAATTTCAGCCTGTGGAAATCGAACAGCTCCAAAACTTATTGGCATCTTATGGTGTCGAAAATACGGAGCTCATTATCAAACAGGACAGCGTAGACCTCAGGTCTGCAATATTGAGCGAAATAGATAAGCATACCGTCTCCGTTAATGAAAAAGATCTTACGATCCGTAGCCTGAACCAGCGCCTTTCCCGCTATGAACTGGCAAATGTCCAGCTTCGTCATGATATGGCTATACTGTTCCCGCAGATAACACATTATAGCATTGGTGTGCAACAGTATCACAATACCAGGGACAGCCTGGTCAATTACATAGCATTTGTCTATCAGGCTAAGGACGACTTTCCCGAAGAGGAAGGGCAGAAATTGAAGAAATGGCTGTCTGTTCAGTTTCCCAATGACAGCCTTGCCATCGTGCCGACCGGCGCAGAAAGCAAACTATAAAAAAGATTTGATATGGTCATTATATCCGTAGATAGCTAATATATCGCCCTGTTCCAGTACGGTATCCGGTCTAGGTATACCGTGGAGTATCGTCGTAACCATACTTTTTCCAAAGTTTGTTTTCTGCTCTTTGCTTTTTAAAATGGTCAATACCAATAGTTCGTATTTTTCACGGAAACCGATTTCTTGAATACTTTTGCCCACATATTTATCCGGCACGACGGCTTCGACGATGCTGTAATTACTGTTCAGCTCGAATGAATCGACCAGCCCGGTCATGCAAAGCTTCTTTGACCAGCGTTCGGCACGGCTTCTTTACATAGGGCTCTCACCATGATATTGGCGCCTTCATCTTCTCCTATTGCCACTACGACTACATCCGTATTCCTCAGGGGCAAAGTATAGAAAGCGGCTTCCTCAGTAGCATCCAGGCAGATACAATGTGTTATTTTTTCCTTTAGGGCAGTTATCTCCTGTTTTCAGCAAGTCATTTTAACCCAGATTACGCAATAGAAAAAAATAGTTAATTTAGAGATTTAGAATCCAACTGCGTAGCAGTAGAAAAAAGTTAGCTATGAAATTCGAGTTATCATTTACTAATCAAGAGATTACACCCTGGGGCGGAATGTTTTTTTTGAAGCAAATGTTGGACAAAATTGGCTTTCGGGAACAGATAGAAAACTGTACTTCTTTACCCGTATCTCAACCCAATAATTCCTACAAAAAAGAAGTTCTTCTGGAGTCCTTTATTACAAGTATTTGGTGTGGAGCAAACCGTTTTCTGCATACGGAGATTACACGATCAGACAGGGCTCTTGGTCAGATTTTTGATTGGAGGAAAACACCTGGACAAGATGCATATAAACGTTACTTTGGCAAGTTCACACAAAATACGAATCAAGAGGTAGGTCATCATTTTTTTAGTTGGTTCTTTCAAAATATTAATATTAACTATTTTACTTTGGACATTGATTCCTCAGTTGTTACCCGCTATGGCGCACAAGATGGAGCCAAGAAAGGGTATAATCCCAAGAAAAAAGGAAGAAACAGTCACCATCCCATTATAGCTTTCGTAAATGAGGTAAAAATGGTTGCTAACTTTTGGCTCAGAAGCGGAAACACTAGTTCAGCGAATAATTTTATTGGTTTTTTAGAAGAAACTTTATCGGTTTTTGGCGCTAAAAAAGTGGGCCTGGTTCGATTAAACAGTGGCTTTTGTCAAAAAGATATTTTTGAACATTTGGAACAAAAAGCACTGAAATATATTGTTGCTGCAAAGTTTACCCACCCTGTACAGCATTTAATCGACGAGCAAGACACCTGGTTGATGGTGGATGAGGGAATTGAAATCTGCGACAAGCACTATCAGGGGAAAACCTGGGACAAGCAACGCAGACTAGTAATAGTCCGACAGAAGATAGCCAATAGACCCAATGCAACCGGAAGGACATTAAGTTTATTTCCAGAAGATGAAATCCATAGAAACTATCGCTATTCTGCATACTTTACAAATAATGAATTTGCTGCAACTGATGTATGGCGGATGTATCGCCAACGTGGTGATGCGGAGAATAGAATCAAAGAATTAAAAGCCGATTTTGGAGCAGAAAGCTTTAACCTGAAAGCATTTTATGCAACAGAAGCTGCATTAATATTCTCCATGATAGCCTATAATCTAATGTCCATATTCAGAATATTCGTCTTACAGGAAAAAACGCAAAAAACATTATCAACACTACGTTACAGAACTTTTGCAATTGGCGCTTACTTTGAAAAGGTAGGTGATACTCTAAAGCTCAAAATTGCATTAACCAAAAAACGTAGAAAATGGTTCCGGGGACTTTGGGATTACCCTATAGATCTTCAAATGAAAATATCTACTGCGTAATCTGGGTTAAAAAACTAAATACAAACAGCTGGGGCAGGATTATACAATCGCTTTTTCATTCCGGATGAGGATAATAAAAAAAGCGGTAAAACTATAAAATATTTTTAGGACTTATCCACCATTAATAGATGTTTAACAAAAACCTTTCGCTCTTCCTGACATTCCTACCCGCAGGAATACTTGGCTATTGTTTCTGAGGGCTAAAAAGAAAGGAAGCTGCTGATAAAAGCATACTAGCCGACTGACCTGTCATTAATTATTGAATTTCATGCACCTGCTTGTCTAATAGATGGCGCAGATCATCTGATGCAGGAAGCTCGAAGACTTCCAGGTCAAAATATTTTATCGCTGCAAAGAGGTGATCGAAAATATCGGACATGACATCCTCAAAAAATGCCCATTCCGTCCCCTTTGTAAACATGTAGAGTTCCAGCGGAAGTCCGTTTTCAGTGGGATCCAGTTGACGGACCAGCAAGGTTAATCCTTGATGTATATTGGGGTTATGCAGGGCATAAGCTTTTATATACGCCCTGAACAGGCCTACGTTTGTCATTCTGCGCCCGTTGACCAATACCTCTTCGTCAACATTGTGTTCATTGTTATATTTCTTGATTTCTTCTTCTCTTTGTGCGATATATGGAGCCAGAAGTGCGATTTTCCTCAGTTCTTCTATTTCGCTGTTATCCATATATCGGATGGTTGATATCTTGATATGGATAGCGCGCTTGATCCTTCGCCCACCACTTTCCTGCATCCCCCTGTAATTCTTAAAAGAATCACTTAACAAGGTGTAAGTAGGTATGGTCACAATCGTCTTGTCCCAGTTTTGTACCCTCACGTTATTGAGATTGATTTGTAGGACATCTCCGTCAACACCATATTTGGGCATTTCTATCCAGTCCCCGACACGTACGGAATCATTTGCAGAGACCTGTATGCTGGCCACAAAACCGAGTATAGTATCTTTGAAGACTAACATCAGGATAGCGGACGCTGCACCCAGAGAGACGAGAAAAGACCATGGCGAATTGCCCGTAAGAATAGAAACAATCAGGGTGCCGACAACAAATATGAGGAATATCTGAAACACCTGAAGATAGCTGTCCAAAGGCTTGTCCACAAACGTCCTGGAAGATCGCAGGATATCCCGCGCAGTCTTTAAAAAACTGTTTACCAGCCCGTAAACCGCAAATATAACCAGTATGCTCAAAAATTTATCGAGAGCCGTTACAAAAGAGGGAAACCCAACAAAAATCAACGGTAAGAATTGCTGTGAAACAGCGATGAGAATAAGACGGCTTAAGTGTATATGCACTTTGTTGTCAAGCAGATAGTCGTCCCAGTTACTTTTCGTCTTTTTGATCAATCGCGTAACGATCGAATTAAAAAAACTTTTCAAAAGAAAGTCAAGTAGCACCAACAGGATAAAGGCGACAATCAGAAGACCGGCCGAGGTAAGGATATGCGCAATTCTATCCTGCACGCCGGCAGTTTTTGCAAGTTCAAATGTCCATTGGTAAATCTGACTGGTTGCCTGTTCGGTAGTGTTAATGATGTTTGTTTTTTCCATATTAACAAACAAATGTACAAAAAATAAACTAAATGGGGCTAGATAGGCTTCTAATGGGTGCACAGCCCCTATTTTATCTTTTGCTTTTCCCTTAGTGATCCGGTATAGCTGTTGCTCCTTATGGTTCCTTTTCGCCCATTTCTATTGCTATTTATCGCCAATTTGCGGGGGATTGGCCTTAGCCGTACTAAACCTGTTCATCAATAATGCGACCATCGAATCTCCCGACACATTGGTCGCTGTCCGGAGCATATCCAATGGTCTGTCGACGGCAAATATCAGGGCGATACCGGCTGGATTGACTCCGATGGATTCCAGTACGATTACCAGCATCAGGATACCGGCTCCCGGCACGGCCGCGGCACCGATAGAGGCCAACGTTGCCGTTGCTATGACACTTAGCTGTTGCGCGGTGGTCAGGTCGTATCCCATGACCTGCGCAATAAAGATGGCGGCGACACCCTGATACAGACAGGTACCGTCCATGTTGATAGTGGCTCCTATGGGCAAAACAAAGCTCAGCACATCTTTCCGTATATGCAGGTTCTCTTCTGCACACTCCATCGTTGCAGGTAGCGTAGCCGCACTCGAGCTAGTCGAAAACCCCAACAGTTGGGCGGGCAAAATAGCCTTGAAAAATTTGACGGGGTTCATTTTGCCAAAAAAATAGACAAAAATCGTGTATATTCCATATACCAGAACCAATAACCCGAGTACAACAGTAAAAGCGTACATTGTCAAAGCTTTGAACATATCAATGGAAGGTGCCTCTGCAATGAGCGTAACAATAAGAGCGAATACACCATATGGAGCAAACATCATCATGATATCGACAATCTTCAATACGATGGCATTTCCGGTGTCCAGTACGTTTTTAAACGTCTCTATCTGCTTAGCGGGCAACAATATCATCGCAATACCGACCAGCAGGCTAAAGAATATGACCTGGAGCATATTACTGTTTGAGGTTGTCGCATGAAAAATGTTTTCCGGAACGATATCAATCAGTATCTGCAAGGGCCCTCTGACTTCCTGTACTACAGTAACTTGGTCTACCTTTTGCTGTACTTCGCCCCCAAACATTTGTAACATCTGCTCCCGGGTAGCTTCAGTTATAAAGCTACCGGGCTTAATAAGGTTAACCAACGCCAAGCCTATAGTAACAGCGATAACCGTTGTTAGTATGTACACGGCAAACGTACGCAGCCCCAAGCCGGAAAGCTGTGTTACATCTTTTAGATCAGAAACTCCTTTGATAAGAGATACAATGATAAGAGGGATAGCGATCAATTTCAACAGGTTGATGAAAATAGTACCAAAAGGCTTTATCCAGTCAATAACAAATTCTGTCCCTCCTGTAAACTGGATACAGAGCCACCCTGTCAGTATGCCTCCTACAATACCTATCAGTATCTGCCAGTGCAATGCAATTTTTTTCATATCTTCTCTTTTTTTGTTAACGGTTATCAGTCAATGAAGTTACTGTCCTGTTTAGTAGTATGTACCCCAAACCACCCGAAATTAGTGAAGTAACCAATATGGAGAATTATCCTCGGCGATGACGCACATTGGCACTGCCAAAAGCATGCAGTATTGGGTGTAGAGCTTTCCGAGGAGAAGACAGTTCTCCGCTTACCCGCTCATTTTTTATCTCCACCCCAACCATCCTTCCACTTATCTTTGAGTTAATAAAGTTTTTGAGAGGTTCTAGCATAATAGGCTCCGTAAACAGTGATGAGACTCAAATATAACTAAATAGATTAAAAAAGGAAAATCAGTTTGATTGTCAAAACTGTCGAACTCAATTCTTTTACAATCAGACTTTTCCCAATAGATAATGGCCTTTGCGGGAAAAACGTTAAATTAGCTAAATTTTAGAAACTATTAACCTGAATTCGATAATTAAAAAGCGTACAATTGGTTAGTTTTTACCGTTTGATATTTGATTGAAGGTTTCTTAGGGAAGAAACTGTATGCTGCTAATCCAGCTAAGATATTTACGATAAAGTTGA
>NZ_VIQM01000084.1 GCF_008520265.1 Sphingobacterium cavernae | reverse complement strand
CAACAGCACAGAAATTAGCAATTTGGTTTCCGGGAAGAATGGTGTTAGATTTGCAATAAGAAAAATGGTTGAATTACCGCCCCGCGGGGCGGTAATTCAACCATTGACACAGTTTATTTTACACTCCTCCTGCTGACCTAAATTGGACAAGTCAGGAAAACCATTTTATTTTGATTTTCTTTTTTCACTTATTTAAGTATGCTTTAATTTATATTCCCTAATTTTTCAACTGTCTTATTTTTCAACTGTTTTTGAAGGTACGGGACTGCTGCTGCTTTTTATACGAGTATGTAAAATCTCCTTTAATTCAGTTGCTATACTCTGAACTTCTTTTACTGCAATTAGGTTATTCTTTTCCCCAATATCATCAATTAAATGGTAAAGTTCATAGCTATCTTGGCGCCAATTGTATATAAGTTTGAAGAAGCCTTTCCTTACCGCTGATTTATAGTTAAAGCCATCGCCATCATTCTGGGTCCATTTATTTGGAGTATGAAAAAATAATGGTCTACTATCCGTATCATTCTTTGTTTTTCCATCTAGATACCCCATAACAGATCTACCATCGATTTTTTGCGGTAATGCACTATATCTGACTTTACTCATGTCTAAAATAGTAGGGAATATATCCTCAATAATAACAGGCGTGTCAATTCTTTTTCCCTTTACATTTCCTTTAGTGCCTTTTATGATCAGCGGCACTCTTATGCCACCTTCATAAATTGAACCCTTTCCTGAGCGTAACGGCGCATTATGCGTATGGGGCTCTCCATCTCGTGGTGGAGTAAGGCTTAATCCTCCATTATCGCTAATGAATATGATGTGCGTGTTATCTATAATTGCATGTTTTTCTAAGTATGCTAAAATATCACCCAAGCTCTTATCCATCCCTTCAATCATTGAGGCATACTTGGCTTCATTCTTACTCAAGCCCTGCGCTAGGTATTTTTCATAATACCTATTGTCTGCCATCAACGGGTCGTGAAGGGCATAATGACCTAAATTTAAAAAGAAGGGCAGCTTATTTTTGACGGGATAGTCTAGCGCTTTTAAAGCTTCCAAAGTCAGTGCCTCCGTCAAATAAATATCTTTACCAAAATATTCCTGCATATTTTCAACCCCATGGTAGTCTGCTGTATTTCTTCCAAAATTCTCTTTACCCAAAAAGCTGGCAGGTCTACCCGTGGATGTGCCTGCAATATTGACGATAAATCCTAAAGAATAAGGATTTGATCCAGGCGTTCCAGATGAGGCCCAGTGCGCTTTTCCTGCATGAATGGTAAAATAGCCGTTGTCTTTTAGAATTTGAGATATGGGGGTTGCATAAGCCGTATGGGGGATACCTGGAACTGGGCTAAGTCCATTGTGATTCCATTTGGGTTCAGCAAATTGCTTGTCTTTTTGGCCCGTAGGAGCATCTTTGAAAGGTGATGTCCAGTTGGTTACCTGATGTTGAAGGACATTCATACCTGTTAGTAAGCTCACGCGCGATGGCGTACAGACCGGTGTACTATAAGCGTTTGTAAAGGCAACACCCATTTTAGCCAATTTCTGCATATTTGGGGTGCTATAGATTTTATTATATGCGCTTAGCGCCGAATCAAAAGGATATGAGGTATCCTGCCAGCCCATATCATCTACCATAAATACAATAATATTAGGTTTCTTCTGCGCTTGAAGCATACTTATTTTTACAAGCAGGATTATTATAAAGGCAAATTTTAGTCTTCTTTTCATCTTATTTATTACTGTATAGTGAGAAATTAATGATTTTAGGTGTGGCCCTACTTGAAGTTACCCTCACACGCCAATTATTTGCAATAATAGGCATTTCTAATTTTTTAATGTACTTATGTCCTACAGCCGTTCCTGAATCTATTATCTTCCATGATTTACCCATCTTGACCTCTACCGCAAATTCCATTATTCGGTGGCCATAAGCTATATCTTCTTGTAGCATGATATGTGTGACAGGTATTTTTTTTTCGTTTTTAATTACGGCAATAAGTCCATCCGAATTCACTTTTGCGATAGGATTATCAAATAAGCGATTTATTTCTTTCCCAAATTCCTCTAATCTTTTAAAATCTCCAGCAGGGACTAGTCCCGATGTATCGGGCGTTATGCCTAAAATAAGAGTAGAATTTCGACCTACAGATTTCAGATACATATCCACTAAATCTGCTAGGGGATAAACGCTATTCTCGTCGCCTGGCTCCCAGAACCATTCATGTCTACCATTGTGCCCACGTAGTGGTGCATCCGACATAGCGGGGACGAAATATTTGCCATCTGCATCACCATGCTTTAATAGGTGGTATTTATTCTTACTTATTTCTGCAGGTGCAGATTCGCCAGATCCTGTAAAGTTAAAAGGAAATGTGGACCAATTCGGGTAGCCAACAGTTCCGCTTTCAGACCCTGCCCAACGTGCCTGGGCAAGCTGATCATTATGATAGAAAAGACAATTGGGTTGCAGCTTTTTAACAATAGGAAGCACATCGGGCGCACCCTTATCGGGATGGCTTGCCCCGCCGTCAAACCATATTTCAAAAAGTTCGCCATAATTGCTACAGATTTCTTCAACCATACCTTCAGCCATTAGGTTATAATGGGCTTGCCTATTTTCCTGCATTTCCCCATCTCCCTGCACCCTAAAATCATGCACTCCAAAAAAGCTATTCCACCTTATTCCAAGATAAACCCCAGGCTTAATATCATGTTTTCTACATGCCTGAACAAAATCTTTAACAAGATCAGCCTTTCCGTCTTTATAATTTAACTGACTAATATTGTACGGGTTGTATTTAGAGGGGAATAAGGCAAAGCCTGTCTCATGGGTAGCTGTAATTATAGCAAATTTCGCACCCATGGCCTTGGCACTTAGCACCCACTGCTCCACATCCAGCTTACTAGGATTAAAAATTTGGATGTCTTGAACCGGCATAAGTCTATTTTTACTTTGATTGTATTTTACACCATCAAAGACATGAAGATCATAGTGAAAGACTGCTCCTAACTCCGCTCTTTGCCAGTCTACTTGAGTAGAACTTGGCAGAATTATTTCCTGTGCATATAATTCAGTGCTTAGTATATTAAAAAAACTCATGCACAGTAAACCTAAGTAGTATTTCAACAAGTTTTGTATTCTCATAAATATGTTAAAAAATATCGTTTATTTCTTATAGGACGATTAACACTCTCAGGAGAATGACTCTAATTAAATATTATTTTTATAAAACGATTTTGATGTGCCGATTTGAAAAACAATTACTAATATTGTCAGTAATAACTAATTTGAATCCTGCAAGAGTGAATAGTAATTGTACTATTATACCTTTAGATTATGATTAAACCGGATAAAAAAACTGAAACTGAATTTCAATTAATTTATCGCGATCATTATGCGCAGTTGTATTTGCATGCCTTAAAAATGCTAAAGGATAATGAAGAAGCTAAGGATATTGTACACGAAGTATTCACTAGACTGTGGCTGAAATTTACGCAGCTCCCGGAAAACATAAATATCAAATCGTATTTACTAGTTGCTGTGCGCAATGCCGTTCTTGATCGCTTTTCGAAAGATACGGTACGAAGGAAGTATTTATCTCAGCTGGACCCCAGCGACTTTTTATATTTTAATGATCAGGCAGAAATAGAAACTGAGCTAATGGGCATCATTGAAAATGAAATAGCGCAGCTACCCGAGCAGATGCGAATCGTTTTTATGCAAAGTCGCTTCCACGATAAGTCCAATTCGCAAATCGCTGATGAACTAAATATTTCTATTAACACCGTTAAGACTCATATTAGCAGAGCCATTAAACGTCTTAAATTAAAGACACAGCATTTTTTTTCTCTTTTTATATAATCTCTTGTCATCCCTTTTCTATCTCATCCCGTTTGTAAGATAGTAGATAGCCAAATTAGGATGAACAATAATGCAATAGACGAGCTTTTAAGTAAATGGAAACAGGGAACTCTTTCTGAAAAGGAAAAAAAGGTTCTTATGTCCTGGTATATAAGACAGGCTAAACAGCAGCTCAATTATGAGATTGATACTGCTCAATTTTCAAAAGATTTACAAGAGCTAAAGAATTATAATTTTAAATCAAGGAAAACTAAAATTAGGTCTCTGAGGCCCTATTACTCTGCCGCAGCGTTAATACTGGTCTTCATAAGCTTCATCTTTATAGCAGTATATTATAACTCATCCACGAAGATGTCTTCCAGCGATCCTATATTTTCCCAAGGAAACCGTGCCATATTACATCAAATTAATGGAGAAAGTGTAGCCTTGGAAGACTTTAAATCAGGAGATAAGGTTATAAATGATCATTTTACGACAACAAAAATTGATAGTGGAACTATTGTATATTCTTTAAACGGAAACCATAAACAAATACCCGACTATTATGAGGAAATTACCACGCCAAAAGGTGGGGAGTTTAAAGTTATTTTAACCGATGGTACTAAAGTCTGGTTAAATAATAAAACCAAACTTAAATTTTTTATTTCTAGCACTACAGCTGAGCGTCACGTATGGCTCCAAGGGGAAGCTTTTTTTGAGGTGGCGCACGATAAGGATCGTCCGTTTTTTGTTACCACTGGCAAACAAAAAGTCAAAGTATTGGGCACTGCATTCAATATTAATACAAATGATAATCAAATTGTAACTACCCTAGTGTCTGGGAAAGTAGCAATTAATTCCAATAAAATAATACTTAAGCCCGGTGAGCAGTCAATAACCCATGATTACACCAATTATAAAGTTTCTCAGGTTGATATAGAAGCCTATGTATCCTGGAAGAATGGTTATTTTCTGTTCAATTATGAACCCCTTAGTGAGGTCTTAAGTAAGCTTGGCGATTGGTATGATGTGGATTTTGAAGTGGAGCAGGATTTGGGGGATGAAAAAGTATGGGCAACTGTTTCCCGAAAAAGAAATCTACAAGATGCACTAAAACTTATTGAGAAATCGGGCATTGCAAAATTCACGATTAATAAAGAAAGGAGGATAAGCGTACAGAGAGTGAAGTAATATATAAGTATACTGGAGAACTGCCATTCCCCAGTACATATTCATTAAATAAATAATTTAATTACTAACCAAATATAATGAAAAATAAACTTTTAGAGCAGAGCCACTACTGCTCTGTTAACAGATATATTTTATATATGAAATTAACACTTCTATTTTCTTTTTTTGTTGTACTAAACAGTTGGGCTACAGTGAGTGGGCAGGTAATTACAATAAAAGGAAAAAATATTCAGATTTCTGATTTTTTCAAAGCCATAAAGCAACAAACCGGATATGATGTGATTTCTCGGGGCCAAACAATACATCAGCAAAAATTAGATTTGAACTTCAACAATACGCCATTATCCCAGGCTTTAGATATGGTGTCAAAAAACAGAAATCTGACTTACATCATAGAGAATAAAGCCATCATTATCACTAAGAAATCTTCAAATACAGAGCGTGTTTCTAATTTGAAGGTGCCTGCTTTTAGCGACCCACTGGCTCAAAATCAGGTGCATGGAAGGGTGCTAGGGGCTAATAATCAGCCTCTTTCTAATGTGACAATAAACATCCTCGAGACAGAGCAAATTACCCAAACTGATCAACAAGGTAATTTTAAAATCAATGCATCTGTAGGTGATGTTTTACAGTTTTCTTATCTAGGCTATCAGGCACAAAAGATTACTATTAAAGATTTAAATCAATTAACAATTACTCTGTTAGAATCTCAAGAGGGACTAGATGAAGTTGTAGTAGTGGGTTTCGGCTTGCAAAAGAAAACTAATGTAACAGGTGCAATAGCAACTGTTGATACTAAATTATTAGAATCACGGCCTGTAACATCAGTCACTCAAGCCCTACAAGGTACCGTTCCAGGACTTAATATTTCTACTAATTCCTTAGGGGGACAATTGGGACAAAGTATGAATGTTAATATTCGAGGTACAGGAACAATAGGTACAGGTTCCTCCGCGAGCGCACTAGTGCTTATTGATGGAATTGAAGGAAATATGAATAATTTAAATGCCGATGATATTGAGTCTATTTCTGTATTAAAGGATGCCTCGGCAGCCTCAATATATGGATCAAGGGCTGCTTTTGGCGTGATTTTAATCACTACTAAATCGGGAAAGTCAGGCTCTTCAATTATTTCCTACACCAATAACTTCCGTAATGCGGCACCCATGAACATGCCCCATTTATTGAACTCCTTTGATTTTGCCCATTATTTTAATGAATCTGCAATCAATAACGGGGGACAGGCAATATTTGATGCTAACACCATTGAGCGTATTAGTGATTTTATTGCCGGAAATATCACAACAACGACTATTCCAAATGAGGGTAATGGCAACTGGCAATTTCATGAGCGTGCCAATGATAATGTGAATTGGTATGATGTGCATTATAAAAGTGCATGGTCGGCAGAAAATAATATAAATTTTAATGGTGGATCTGATAAATATCAGTACTACGCCTCGGCTAACTATTTGGATCAGAATGGAAATTTAAGGTATGGTGAGGATAGATTTAAACGTTTTCAAACCATGGGTAAAATCAATGCAAAAATTAATGATTTTGTAGATCTTAAAGTGACCTCCAGATTCGTACGTACCCATCTCAATAACCCGTATTACAGTAGTCTTTCAGGATTATTATATCATGATATTGTTCGCATGTGGCCTATGATGCCTTATAAAGATCCTAATGGACATTACATGCGAAATGGAAAACTAGCGCAGCTTACAAACGGAAGCAGGTCTATTACTAATAATGATAATGTTTTTTTACAAGGGCAAATCGTTATTCACCCGGCAGCAGGATGGAATATATATGCCGAGGCAGGACTTCGTACCATTAATGAAAATAACCAAAGCAACGTAAATTCCGTCTATGAATATAACGTTAAAGGAGAGCCACTGCTTCTGCAATTCGATGGTACTCGACCATTAGGGGCAACGGAGGCTTCTCAGTCATATAGCAATCAGAACATGTATACCACCAGTATGTATTCTGATTATACCCAGCAGCTAGATAATCATCTTGTGAAAATGATGATCGGAGCCAATACAGAGCTATTTAAATTTAGAAATTTAGGCGCCATGCGGCCTAATTTATATTCGGAATCAGTTCCCGAAATAAGTGCCGCAGGTGGAATCGATAAGATTACAGCTGCTAATGTATATGACTGGGCTACAGCAGGATTTTTTGGACGTTTAAATTACGATTATGCAGATAAGTATTTATTGGAAGTAAATCTTAGATATGATGGATCCTCAAGATTCTTAAGCGATCAACGCTGGTCTCTTTTTCCTAGTTTTTCTGTGGGTTGGAATTTGGCTAAAGAAAATTTTATGTCCTTTAATAATTTATTCACCGTCATAAAGCCTAGGTTTTCTTGGGGGAGGTTGGGAAATCAAAATACCAATAATATTTACCCATTCTATCTTACGCAGCCTATCACTGCAAATGGTGGAAACTGGCTTGTGGGCGGCGTAAAACCTACAATAGCGTCTGTTCCTGGTATGATAAGCAGTACCCTTACTTGGGAGAAAATAAACACCAAAAACTTAGGTTTGGATATGGTGGGATTTTCCAATCGATTTAGCCTAAGTTTCGATTATTTCAATCGCCTTACAGAAGGAATGGTAGGACCAGCGGCGGAAATTGGAGCTATTTTTGGAACATCTTTGCCTAATACCAATAATGCAACTTTAGATAACAAAGGCTGGGAGCTCGTATTGGGATGGCGTGATAAAATAGGACAGCTGGGCTATAATATAAGTGCAAATTTAGCAGACAATATTGTTAAAGTTAAAAAATACCCTAATGCATCAAATGCGTTATCTACGTATTACAACGGCCAGGTTTTAGGTGAAATTTGGGGTTACCATACCCAAGGTATTGCCACCTCAAATGAACAAATGAACGACTGGTTATCCAATAATAAACCGACATGGGGGGCAAATTGGGGAGAAGGAGATATCATGTATAAAGATATAAATGGCGATGGCGAGGTGAATATGGGGTCCAATACATTAGACGATCCAGGAGACCGAAGTATTATTGGTAATAGCACACCGCGCTACTTATTTGGATTAAACATAGCGCTGGACTGGAAAGGGCTGGATTTTAGTGCTTTTTTGCAAGGGGTTGCAAAGCGTGATGCATGGTTAAGCGATCCAAACTTTTGGGGTGTGGGCACTGGACAGTGGCAGTCAACGGGTTTTGTCGAGCATCTTGATTATTACCGCCCTGAAGGCACAACATCTGTTTTTGGCGCGAATACCTCAGCCTATTATCCTAAACCGTATTTAAGTCAGACAATGAATCAAGAGGTACAAACTCGATATTTGCAAAATGCTTCATATTTGCGTTTAAAGAATATTCAGTTAGGGTATACACTAGATGCTAATTTATTGGCAAAAGCCAAAATTCGTAAAGCTAGATTTTACCTGAGCGCAGAGAACCTAATGACCGTAAGTAGCATATTAGATGTGTACGATCCCGAAGCAATTAATGGTCCTTATGGTAATGGTAAGACTTATCCACTTTCCCGTACCATTTCCTTGGGGTGTAATTTGACATTTTAAACTGACATTATGAAAACTATATATATTAGTGTTCTTCTTGCTTTACTATCTTTTAGTTCGTGTAATAAATTTTTAGATAGAGAGCCATTAGGAGAAATTTCTACAAACACTTACCTCAGAACAGACAATGACTTAGCCGCCTATGCCATAGGTTTATATAATATTTTACCTTCGCATGGGCCAGGAAGTTATGGTCTGGGTATTTTTGCAGTTGATAATGGAACCGATAATCAAGCTGCTACATCTCCAAACACCTTATTTATTCCCGGTCAGACGCGTGTCCCTAATACTGGGGGAGATTGGGACTTCTCTTCCATCCGTTCTGTAAACTACTTTATAAATACAGTAGAACCTCGAATGGAGAATTCTCAAATATCAGGCAACCAAAGTCATGTAAAGCATTATTTAGGGGAAGTATACTTTTTGCGCGCTTTTATTTATTTTAATAAACTCGTGAGTTTGGGAGATTTTCCAATTTTAACGCAGGAAGTTGGTCAGGATTATGCGAGTGTTTTAGAATTTAGCAAAAGGAGACCGCGTAATGAAGTTGCTAGATTTATTTTAGCAGACTTAGATAGAGCATTTTCCTTAATGTTACCCGTTGCACCTGCGCAAAATAGATTATCACGTAATGTAGCTGCATTATTTAAAAGCCGGGTTGCCTTATTTGAAGGTACATGGGAAAAATACCATAAAGGCACCTCTCGAGTGCCCAGAGGACCAGGCTGGCCTGGTGCTGGAGCATCTTATCTTAATGATTTTCAAATAAATATCGATCAAGAGATTAATTTTTTTCTTACACAGGCTAAAGAAGCTGCTAAAGTCGTTGCAGAATCACATTCTCTAGCGGCTAATTATCCTGCCATGTTCAATAGTAACACATTAAATGGAAATCCTGAGGTGCTGCTGTGGCGTGGATATAATGTTAGTACAGATGTTAGTGTCTTTCATTATGTAGTTGGATATATCCAGCGTAATGGAGGTGGGAATTCAGGGTTTACCAAAAGTATGATAGAAGCACATTTAATGGCTAATGGACTACCTATTTATGCTGCCAATTCTGGATATCAAGGAGATAATACCTATGAACATGTATTCCAAGGAAGGGATCCGCGATTAGGATATAATGTTTTAAAAACTGGAGACTTATTGGCAGATGATCCCTCCTTCAATGAATGGGCTGTCAACGGTAAAGGATATTTTTATAGACCACCAATTGTTATTGGGCAACAGGAAAATAGATCCACAACGGGATATTCTGTGAAAAAAGGACATACAGCGGATGCTGCCCAAGCGCCAACTAAACCAAGTACAATCGCAAGTGTTGTTTTCAGAGCTGCCGAGGCCTATTTGAACTATATTGAAGCGGATTATGAATTAACGGGTTTATTAGATCAATCGAGCATTAAATATTGGAAAGCTCTGCGTACACGGAGCGGTCTGAATACTGATATTGACAATACTATTCAGCATACCGATTTATCTAAAGAATCTGACTGGGCTAAATTTTCAGCTGGTAACCTTATCAGTCCTACCTTGTACAATATTAGGCGCGAGCGTAGAATAGAGTTTGCAGCAGAAGCTTTTAGATGGAATGATTTGAAAAGATGGAGAGCATTAGATCAAGTTGTAGATTATCATATCGAAGGATTTAACCTGTGGGATGAAAATTATAAATTATATACTAATCCTTCACATGGCATTGCTCCAATAGCATTAATTGAAAATGGTGCTACCAATTCTAATGTTTCCTCACGCTTGGAAAGTAAATATATTCGGCCCTATAGAGCAAATTCTGGAAACTTGGCTTATAAGGGTTATTCTTGGAATCAGCACAAATACTTAAACCCTATTGCAACAACCCACTTTAGGTTAACAACTATTCAAATAGGAAGTAGCGATTATTCTACATCGGTAATATATCAAAATCCAGGTTGGACAACAGTGGCCAATTCCTTAGCAGATGGCGATTAGTCTTTTTAAGGTTTGTATAATCTTGGAGTTATTTTATTAAAGAACATTAAACTATCATACTACCCAACTACTGGACAACTGCATAAATGTTTAAATTAGCAGTTGAGAATGAAAAAAGAACGCAGGAAATTCAGTGCAAGCTTTAAGGCTAAGGTAGCCATAGAAGCCATCAAAGAGCA
>NZ_VIQM01000083.1 GCF_008520265.1 Sphingobacterium cavernae | reverse complement strand
ACGAGCGAGGGTTATCTACAACGCAACGCGTCAAACAATACTTACACCTATCACTATAACTTAACGGATCATCTAGGTAATGTACGAGCTGTGTTGTTCAAGAATCCTACAACCACTGTAATAGAAATAGTACAACAAACGGATTACTATCCATTTGGAAAACAGAGAACCCTAAAAGCAGGAATAAATAAGTATCTTTACAATGGTAAGGAAGTACAATCGGAGCTAGGCGATCAGCAGGATTACGGAGCGAGGTTCTATGACCCAGAAATCGGTAGATGGAATGTTGTCGATCCGCTTGCGGAGAAGTATTTTAACCACTCTTCATATAATTATGTGTTAAATAATCCTATTGATATAATTGATCCAGATGGTAAAGATATTATAATATTGTCTTATGGGGAAAAAAGTGCAAGACATAAATATGGACATATAGCGATGTTAATAGGAAATGAGAAAGATGGTTGGACTTATTATTCTAAGGATGGTGACAATGAAGGGACATATATTAATAAAGATGGAAAAGAAGAATATAACAATGCATTTACAATTGCGGGGTTTGACAGTTTAGGGGATTTTGCAAATAGTGAACATAATACTTTTAAAGATGATTATGATGATGTAGATTTCGGATATAAACCATTTGATGGTTCTCATCGTGACACTAAGGGTAATATTCTTCAGAGATATGAGAAGGCTGTTATGTTTGTAACATCAAAATTTCAGGATTCTAAAATGAAAAAAACAGCAAAAGAGACAACTGCAACAGATTATAATACATTTTTAAATAATTGTATTGATAACGTAGAGTCTACGTTAAAAGTAGGAGGATTCAAAACTGGCAATGGCAATGGAATGGATCCTCCTGAGAAATTTGATGATATCAAAAGTCAAAATAAAGGTGCCTATGATATTAGTGTTTTTCTAAAACCCATAAAGAATGAAAAACAGAAAAATTAAAATAAGTTTATTCATAATCGTATCAATAATAATATTGTATTATATACTCTCCATTTTGCTGGTTAGAAATGGACAATTTGTGCGTTATTATTTTCCTGCACAATTATCAATTGAAAATTCTATACATAACAAAAATTTTATCCGCAAAATTAGTCCTAATAGAATAGAAATAGTTGATACCTTAACCTATGAAATAATTAAAGATAAATTGGAGATTTATTTGTGCGAGGCATATTATTATAAAAGTTATGGAATGTTTCATATCTTTAGTCATCGTGTTGATTCAATGAATTCGATATGTCTAAATGTAAATTTTTTAGGAGAGGAGCGAATTTTTATAAAATATAATGAGGATCGTCTTAAGAGGATTGGTGACAGTGATTCCTTTTCAAATATTTTTAAAATAGGTTCAAATGTATATGTTAAGATTTTTAATGAAAGTAAGAATGTAATCTGTACAATGGATTTCTTGAAGTTAAGCAAAGAATGAAGAATTTTAATAGTTGAGAATGGATAATAATGGAGATTTTTTTTAATATTGATATTATAAATATTTTAAGCATATAGATGATAACTTGTGGAGTTAAGAAAGAACTACGTTCTTTTGATTATTTTGTATTTGTTAATATTTAATAAAAACTAACAAATGTTTTATAAAGAGTCTAAACTGTTAGAATGTAAATGTTGGTAATTTAATTTGTCCCATTTTTTTAACGGATTGGACTAGTTTTTATAAGCTGTATTCTATAAGGTTTTTGTGCAATAGCCCGTATTGGTGCAAGCTAAACCCTTACGTTACGATAAATAAGTTACAAATCCTTTACAAGTTTTTATTGTATAAGATTTGTATATTTAAAAACTATTATTCCTTTGGAACATGGCAATAAGGGTAAGTCAGACTACCAGACCGAGGAATATAATAATCAACGTTTCTAGTATATCGGAAATGGTAGAGGTCTTGTGTTCTATTTCTTCAGTGATTTGTGAAGATATCTGCAGGAAGAAAAAGTCTCAGCGATTAATTACTTCATCTACCAAAACACGGAAGTCTAACCTTATATATAGTATCAGTATTATATAACAGCATAAATATTAAACTAATATTAGAATTTTAATTTAACTATAAACGTTATTTTCTGCAAGATGGTCCGATTATAACAATTTCCATCTTACATTATCCTGATGAGCTATGCTACTTATAATTTAGGTATATTCAACTTGTTTTATCATTTTTTTTAAAAAGTTTAATTTAAAATTCAATTAAAAGAAAGAAAACATAATAATAATTTTAATAATGAATAACATATTTAACAAAACACTTCGTTCCTACACATTAACCGAAATATTAGTTGTATTAGTTATTATAGGCATATTAATACTGATAGCTTTACCGAATTTGTTGCCGTTGATTACCAAGGCAAAGAGTACAGAAGCAAAAATTCAATTGCAACATTTACAGACATTGCAGCAGAATTATTTCTATGAGAAGTCGAAGTATGCAGGCGATTTGAGTGAATTAGGATTTATCCAAGAAAAGTTGAGTACGGATGGTCAAGATGGTAAAGCAAATTACCGTATCGATATTGTCAAAGCTGATCAGACAGGATTTGTGGGGCGTGCTACTGCTGTCGTAGACTTTGATGGAGACGGCACGTACAACGTTTGGGAGATAGACAATGAGAAGAATCTACGTGAGGTGACTCCTGATTAATGGAGACTTTTGTATTTATTGGATTAACTCTTAGCTTACTAGCTATTACATACGAAGACTTGAAAACACGATCAGTGCATATCTATTGGTTTGCACTGACTTTTATTTGTTTGGGATATTTTAGCTGGCGAAGTGTTGGTTTGCAGGGGTATACTTTACAATATGGAATTAATCTTATTTTTTTACTGTTGTACTTCGTTTTACTACAACTTTATTTTATTGTAAAGCACAGGGGCTGGGTGTGGCTCTTTGATCGCTATATCGGCTGGGGAGATGTGGTGTTTTTAATGTGTATAGCAGGCTATTGGAATTTAGTAGGTTTCATTGTGTTTATAGTTGCCTCCTTAATGATTTCTTTGGTAGTCTATTTTATAAATATCAAGTCGTATGAGCGCACCATTCCTTTGGCAGGATTACAGTCTACTATTTTTTTGATAATTTTTTATCTTGAAGAAATAAATTTTATATCTTTAGACGAACTGATTTACCGATTATTTTAAGCTTAACATGTCAATGTCGTTTTCATCAACTGTAAGTTCCGATGTGGTCAATAAGTTACCGCGTAATTTAGCAAATCATTATCGGCTAGCAGCTATTGGTATGGAAAATGATTATGTTATTTTGGCAACAGATGCTGTAGACACCTTAAGCTTGCAAGATGAACTTGAGGTTTCATTGCCTTTTGATTTTATATTAGAACAGGTTTCCTCCTGTGAATTAAACACGCTATTACATAAATATTATTTTGAGGATATCTCAAATCAAGGAAAAGAAAAATCGACCTTACAGTACAATACGGATTTTTTAGAAACTTTGATACTCGAAGCCAAAAGATTAAAAAGTTCGGATATCCATATTGAGAGTTTCGAGAATAGAGGTCGCGTCCGTATCCGCATAGATGGCATGATGGTAGAGCGTTACAGTCTATCCAAATCGGATTACCCAGCTTTGGTGAACCGAATAAAGATACAGTCCAATATGGATATCGCCGAGAAGCGTCTACCTCAAGATGGGCGTATTGCATATGCGCATGCTGGCGAGCAATTTGATATACGGGTGTCTGTTCTACCAACATTGCATGGTGAAAAAGTTGTATTACGTTTACTAAACAACAATGCTACGAATATCCAACTGGATAAATTAGGTTTATCAACCGAAGATTATGAAAATTACCTTCATGGTATTAAAAAACCGAATGGCATTGTGCTAATCTCGGGCCCTACAGGCTCGGGAAAGACTACGACTTTGTATGCGACATTGAAGGATTTAAACAAAGAGACTCGTAATATACTAACCATTGAGGATCCTATAGAATACACTTTAGAAGGTATTAATCAAGTCCAATTAAAAGAAAATATAGGTTTATCTTTTGGGGCTGCATTGCGCACTTTTTTACGTCAAGATCCAGATGTTATTATGGTAGGAGAGATTCGTGATCCAGACACGGCTAATATGGCTATCCGTGCAGCATTAACAGGGCACTTGGTTTTATCTACCATTCACACCAATTCGGCGTGGGGGACGGTTTCTCGTTTGATAGACATGGGGATACCTAGCTTTTTGATTTCAAACACCTTAAATACCACAGTAGCACAGCGCTTGGTACGCTTACTATGTCCAGATTGTAAAACAACTCATCCTATAGATGCACAAATCTTTCCTAAGCAATTTATTCCATATTATACGATTGATAGCTATGCCAGTCCAGTAGGATGCAGTTCATGTTTTTATACTGGATATAAAGGCAGAAAGGCGGTTTATGAAATTATCCCTATTGATAGAGAATTGGCAGGAGAAATAAAAAAAGGAAACATGCAAGTTGACGAACTATTGCGCGAAAGAAATATAAAAACATTAGGTGAAAATGCATTTGAACTTTTTGCAAATCATGAGACAAGTATTGATGAAATATATCCACTACTCTTCAATTATTAATATGCATTTCAATAGATTACTGATTATTATATTTGGCATTTGTTGCTTTACCGTTTCGCTGTTTGCGCAAACCCCAGAAGAACGATATAGCCGTGTAGAACAGCGGCTGCAAGCACTAACCTTTGTATCTCCGGGTTTGAAAGAAAAAGTGAAGCTTTCTGTATCTGGTGTTTCAATACAAGAATTTGTTCGCGCATTAGCGGAATCTAATGGCTTGAACATCAATATAGACCCGGATATTAATTACACTATTGTTAATAATTTTCAAGGAGAGACAGCGCTAAATGTATTGTTGTTTTTAAGTAAAACATACAATCTGGATATCAATGTTGTAGGGTCGATTATGAGCATTAGCAAAATGCATAATTTTGCTCCAATTACTCCCAAAAGAATTATTCCTGTAAACTATAATGCTGATACCAATACCCTTACCTATGAATTGAATAATGACACCCTAGCTTATGTAGTAAAGCGGATTGCGGAGGTGTCCGGTAAAAATGTAGTGGTTCCAGTCTCATTACAGCAGAAAACAGTGTCTGGCTATATGACCAACTCGCCATTTGAAGTTGCGCTTGAGAAATTAGCCTATGCCAATAGTCTAAAATTTTACAAAACGAACGATGGAGTGTTTGTCTTTGAAAGTTTAATCCCAGGTGAAGAAGTCTTCATCAATCAAAATAGTGAAACTGCTGTTCGTTACCGTGGACAGTCAGGGCAACAGGGAGATATGAATCAAGGAATGGTGGGAGCTGGTTCTGGAAATTTTACGGTATATAACCAAGGAACTTCCGCATTAGCGGGTAAATTATTCACGATTCAAGCGGAACGATCCTCTTTATCTGAAATTATTAAACGAGCAGCCCAAGAAGCCGATGTAAATTATTTTATTTATTCGGATATACAAGGGCAGGTAACGACCAATGTACGCAATATTAATTTTGATGATTTTCTAACCTCTATATTTCAAGGTACAAACTATACCTTTCGTGTAGATAGGGGGACTTATTTGATTGGTGATCGGAAGATTGAAGGACTACGATCTAGTCGAATTATACATATACAAAACCGTTCTATTGATACCTTAGTACAGATGATACCAATGGACTGGAAGCGAGATGTAGAGATAAAGGAGTTTAAAGAACAGAATATGCTCTTGCTTTCTGGTTCCGCACCACAGATTGCTGAGATCGAATCGTTTATTCAAAAGTTGGATAAACTAGTGCCCATGGTATTGATTGAGGTTACGTTATTAGATATTCAAAAGGGCACAACCACTAAAACCGGCATAACAGCAGGAATCGCTGATTCTACAACTGTAATTGGAGGAAAATTGTTAGGACAGGGGCTGGATTTCACTTTTGGAGCAGGCTCTATTAATAAATTTCTTTCCCAGATAGGGAGAAACAGTACATTTAATCTAGGACGGGTTTCTCCGAATTTCTATGTAAGTTTAAAAGCTTTAGAAGAGAATGAAAATGTTGAGCTTCGTTCGGTACCTAAATTATCAACTCTTAACGGGCATAAAGCTACATTAAGTATTGGAAGTACACGCTATTATCGTACTCAGACTCAAAATATTATTCCGTCGTTTCAGTCTAATAGCATTATTACAGAACAATTTACTCCTGTAGAGGCAAATTTAGATATCGATATTCGACCCGTAGTTTCTGCTGATGAGCAAATTACATTAAATATCACCGTGAATATTACGGATTTTGTGGGTGCCCTAGTTGAAAATCGTCCTCCCCCTACTTCAACTTCTAAGTTTACCTCTATTGTTAGGGCAAAGAATGAGGATATGATTGTATTAGGGGGTATAGAAAGGATGGAAAACAGTGACAGTGGTTCAGGTGTGCCAATATTATCTCGTATACCTGTTTTGAGATGGTTATTCAGTAGTAAAGAAAAACGTACACGAAAGGTTGTTTCGGTCGTATTTATCAAACCTACTATTATTTATTAAATGAATATTGTTGACAATTTTAGAGAGATGTATTCTTTCCAATCTTGTATAGGTCTGGAAGTAGATATCAATTTGTCGGAACAGATTTTAAGTACGTATATAGAGAGAAAAGCAAAATCAATCAATATTAAAGATTTTAATTCTTTCAATAACATAAAAGAAGTTGCGGAATATGTTCAAAATATCGGTGATGCACTTGTTTCGCTTTATGTAAAAGGCAAGGGGATTTTAATTAAATCAATAGAAAGTTTAGATCCAAATAAATCTGAGCTCTCAGAGAAGGAAATACAGAACTTGTTACCATCCTATACAACGGAGAACTTTTATAATGTACAATTTAAAGGAAAGGATAAAATATGGCTCGCTATAGTAAAAAGACAACCAGTAGATGATTTATTAAATAGTTTGAGAGAGAATAATATACTTCCTATACAAGTATTTATAGGTCCGTTTGGGTTATCAAATATTCTCAAGCAAATCAATATTTATAACAATAGTTATATATTCCATGGTCATCGCATCGAGACGGATGAAAATGGAGAATGGATTTCTTATGACTTTTCAGTTGAGCACCAAAATCCTTTTAATATCAAGGTAGGTAACAAAACTATATCCCACGAATATCTCAGTAGCTATGCTGCTGCATTTTCTACTTTATTATATGATTTTTTACCCAACCTTTCGCTAACGAAAGATGATTTAGAATTTCAATTTTTAGAAGCAAAGGAGAAAATCAAACTTAATTTGAATAGCAAGATTGTATTGGGTGTTTTATTTATACTACTAGTAACTAGTACTATCTTTTTTCATCATTATTATCAGCAAAATCAACAACTTTCAAACAGTATTTCAACACAAAATATTTCTGAAAAGCAACTGGAAGAACTAATAAAACAAACTAGAGATCAGGAACAAAAATTGAAACAACTAGGTTGGAATGGTGGAATAAGTAAAGCTTGGCTATTGGATCAGTTAGGTATTTCATTAAATGATTCTCCTGCTATCACGCTAACTAATATTGCTATCAATCCATCGCAAGAGAAAAGAGTAGGTCATCAAATTGATACGGAAATAGACAATAGGAATACAATTCGTTTGTCAGGTTTCGTTTACAGTTTAGAGAGTCTGAATAGTTGGATTCGCAAGCTGAACCAAACTAAGTGGATAGAAACGGTGCGAATTACAAAATACACTAAAGCGGAGAAAAAAGCCGACGAAGAAAATAAAAACATATTCGAAGCAGAAATAAAATTTGGCTATGACTTTTAAGATTATCACCTATCAACAAAAAAATAACCTATTGCTTGTTTCTACTGTTATACTTTTTATTATAAGCTGGTTATTTTCTTTTTCGAAAGCGTGGAACGAATATCGTCAAAATACCGAATTAACAACACAGAAATCTGCTTCAGCTATCTCCAATCAACTAACCTACACCACACAAAAAAAGTTCAACAGGTTAGATAGCCTTGTAACGAAGTTTACTGTTGACTCTGCATTTTTTGAAAATAATTTTCTTTATAATATAAGTCAATGTATTGATGGCCTACCTGTTGAACTTTCTTTTAATGAGAATAAGGTGACATCTGATTCCTTTCTCCAATCAAATACAATAACACTTCAGGGTGATTATAAGTCTTTAATTCAAGTGATACATAGAATAGAGAAGGAATATTTTATAAAAAAGATTAGATATTTTAATGATATTGTAGAGGTTGAAATGACAAATTTTAAATAGTATACAGAAAATCATAAAAATGTTTAACTTTTACTATCAATTTTTTTATTGACACAATTATATAAATTATGAATATGAAAAGAATATTTTTTTTATTATTTTTAATAGCAGTAGTAAATATAGGGAAATCCCAAGATGCCTTAATGAGCTATATGCCCTCAATTGCAACACCTACACCCACACCATTTTCTTTTGTACAGTACGGAAATATACCTCTTGAAGGGAATGATGGAGCATTCTCCACTTCCATTCCTTTAATTTCTGAACGTTATCACGATATTGAAATCGGAGTTAGTTTAGGGTACAAAAGCGCTGGGGTAGATATAGATGCACTCGGTGGCTCTACCGGCACTGATTGGATTTTAAATGTTGGAGGCGCTGTTACCCGAGTAATGCGTGGGTTACCAGATGAGAAGGAACAGACACGGTGGTTTCCTTCGCAGGTTAATCCAGCTAATTTAATAGATTACTCTAACATAATAGTAAATGCAGCTGGATTAGGGGTAGATACTGAACAAGATTGGTTTAGTTATAACGTAAATGGTATTTCTGGTAAATTTTATTTAGATGAAAATCTAAATGTAATCGTTGTTGGTGGAAATGATGAAAAAGTGGTGATGGAGCAAACTAGTAACACCTCCACTTATGGGAATATTTTACGATTTACAATTACTGATTCCCGAGGATATCGATACGTGTTTGGAGGAGAATTGAATTATGTTGAGGGTATGAGGCTAAATCGGGACTGTTTCGTGGGGCCTAAGCCGACTTTCCAATCTGCTTGGTTTTTAAAAGAAATAATTAGTCCTCGAAATGCGCATATATCATTTACATATCAAAGTTATACAATTGAGAATGTGACTTCCGTAGTATATAACCGAAGTTATAGTCGAACCTGTGAAGGAAATACTTTATCACCATATAAATTAGCAATCAATAATTGCGTTTATTCCACAACGAGTTCAACTAGAGCGCTTTCATCAATTATATTTGGAGCAAACACATTAAATCTTACTTATGACGACATACGATTAGACGGAGGAGGTTTGAAATTAAAAAATATTAAACTATTGGAAAGAGGGAATCAAATAAAGTCTATTGATTTTAATTATGATGAAGTTTTAAGTTCTCAATCCATAAATGAACCAAAATTACAAACATTAACCAAATTAAAGTATAGATATTTTTTAAAAGAGATTTTGTTTAAAGGGGAAAGCCCAGTAGTTAATTCAAAATATTTATTTGAATATTATAATAAGGGTTTATTGCCACCAAGATTTTCTTATTCAAGGGATAAGTTTGGATATTTTAATAACCGAATTAATTATTTACCTTATAGCAATGAAATTAAATTTATGCCAAGTAATGCGATGAGTATACTAAATAATATAGGTGGTTTAGACTTTGCTTCTGCAGATAATGATGTAAATGCTAATTCTGTTTATTATGGATTATTGAGTAAAATAATATATCCTACAGGAGGTTATACCGAAATAATTTACGAGCCAAATAAAACAAAAAAAATCCAGACTATTACTGAGCCTATTGTTAACAGATTGTCGGCAAATTTAAATTGTGGTACAAGAGAGACATTATCCACCTTTCGATTTATATCTACAGGAGGGAGTGCTAGTTTTGCTGCATCTGCCACTTATGAAAACAATCCTTCTTCAAGTTGTGTGAATAATCCAGATCCTTTGCACGACCTTCATGCGCTATCTGTAATTGATGTTTCTACTAATACAGTTATATATTCAGCAACAAGAAAAGTAGATGAAAGTTTAGATGCTATTGTAGGGACTACAAATGGACGGGAATATGAGGTACGATACAAATTATCATCTAGATTCAATTCATTATACGGTGTCATAGATATCTATTATAACAATCACTTAGTTTCAAAAGAAGTTGATGATTTTGGAAGTGGTAACCGCGTAAAGACATTAATAAATTTTTCAGAATCAGGAAAGTCAGAGAGACGTAGTTTCCATTATAACACTTTGGAAAATATAAACAGTAATAGTAGCACTTTAAATACTCTATTTTCTCCAAAATATCATGAATTTAAACAAGTTAAAGTTCATTGTGGTGGATTAATGGTAGATACGGATATACTCATGATCACTAGCTCCAATATTAATCAGATGTTTAACTTTCGTAATTTGAAAGTATTTTATCAGACAATTACTGAATCTATTTTTTCAGATTTTAACCAGATTAATGGGTATACTGAAAGTCAATTTAATCTCATTGAAGATAATCCACCATTTAGCGAATTCGGTCCTATGATATATGGTGTTCCATATAGTAACATTTCTGAAGGAATGTTGGGAAAAATAGGTAGGAAAAAGTGGTATGATTCTATGAAAAGTTTAAAAAAGGAAGAAGTTTATGAGTATAGGCTTATGCAAGAAGGTAGTACTAAAAATTGGGTATTCCGTAAAAACTATGATATCACAGGTCCAAGTAATCATGCATGGGAAATGGAGGGAGGAAGTTATTCTGCTGTTCATTATTTCAATAATTATATTGATTGGAAGTTACAAAAGGTTACTACATATGATTATCACTCGTCGGGAATTGTAAAATCCGAAATTAGTAATGTATATGAAGGGAATGGACATAAGCAAGTAACTAAAAAAATCAAAACGTCTTCCGATGCTAAGACTAATATTACATCGTTTTTCTATCCGCCAGATTTGCTCTCTTCTAATATTGCATATGCAACTGATCTTGCGCAAAATAATAGATTAGAACCGATTCGAATACAAAATTTCTCAGATAGTGATTTGATCAAAGAAGAGACCGCAGGATTTATAAAGATCAATAATGATATTCTTTTAAATTCTGTATATAAGAAATATGGTACAGAACTAGGGCGGGTGGATGAAAAGTTATTTATCTTGCAATTTGATATTTATGGTAATCCTTTGGAAGTTAAGAAGCAAAATTTACCGAGTACAGTTTATCTATGGGGGTATAATGGACAATACCCTATTGCCAAGATAGAGAATGCTACCTATCAACAAGTTCTTGAGGTCTTAGGAGGAGGTTCTACACAGGCTAATATTAATGCAGCTAACTCCCTTTTAAACCAGTTAAACGCTGTTAGTGTTACGGATGG
>NZ_VIQM01000082.1 GCF_008520265.1 Sphingobacterium cavernae | reverse complement strand
AACAAACGGATTACTATCCATTTGGAAAACAGAGAACCCTAAAAGCAGGAATAAATAAGTATCTTTACAATGGTAAGGAAGTACAATCGGAGCTAGGCGATCAGCAGGATTACGGGGCAAGGTTCTACGACGCTGAGATCGGACGATGGAATGTGGTGGATCCGCTGGCTGAGAAGATGCTTTCATGGTCTCCCTATACTTATGCATTCAATAATCCCATAAGATTTATTGATATAGATGGATTGATTCCTTATCCTATTGTTATTAGGGCATTTGCTCCGTTTAAATCTTTTGGCTTCGGGTTTCATGGTGATAATAGAGGATATTCTACCAGTGCAGCAGCAACAGCACGTCTTCATCAAAGAATTAATTTTGATACAGATAAGATGTTAGTTACAAGTAAAGCATGGAGTAGTCCTACTTATAGAACTGGCAGTCCGGAAGGAGCAAGAACAGCGACTCCAGTATTAAAGAACGATGGGGATTGGTCATTTGCCCAAGATGGTGATAATAGGACTTATAATTTTGGATATCATGCAGCGGCAGCTAATCCGAAAACTCCTTCAGGAACTCCGGATATTGATGTATTTTCTGATTTTTCGATTACTGAAAATAAGAAAGCCGGAACACTATCAATTAGCGGATCATTAAAGGGGGATAATTTTCCAAGTACTGAGGCTTTTATTGCTGATCCACAAGGGAATAATGTTTTCATCGGGGTGGGGCAGATTGCAAAAGGTGTTGGAAAAAATACAGGCCCTTTTACAGAACTTCCTAGAGTAAATAAAAGGGATATTACCAGTTTTAATTTTACCATTACAACAGATAAGAAGGGCAACTTTACAGGTGTACAAGTAGGGAAAACAACTTATACTATTGAAGAGTGGAATAAACGCTTTACATCACAATCAACTCAGCAGCAATGATAAGGACTTATTTGCTATATCTATTCACAGGTTTAATGACTTTTTGGGTTGTCTTATTCCTGTTCGGTATTTCTGCAGGTTTTAGTAATTATGCACCTATACTTGCTCTTGTAGGAGCTGTAATACTGTTTTCTGTAGCTTCGCCCATTCTTGTTATCAAAAGAAAGGTAGGTTTGATCCTTGGTTTAATAGGGGTACTCTTGCTTTTACCATTTGATATAGGTTTTACCATTGGCATCTTTGAGGAAGAGTCTTTAAATTGGGGAACACTATTGGCACTAATCCCAATTGTATTAACTTTGCTTACTCTTATTTATTCTATAAAGGAGTTGAGGAGTACCGAAAAGCTAAAGATCGGAAATCGAATTATAAAGGTGACAATGGTTGCCCTCCCTTTGCTATTATTACTTTTGTATATATTATTTTATGGCAAATATTGGTCTTGGCAAATGTTTGTTGTTTAATTCATAACGCCCAATCTTTATCGGATTGGGCGTTATTGTTCTATTTGAGTATCGCCTGCATCTTGCTCTTGGCAAGGAATGCATCAAGCAGCGCAAATACGTGCTCCTTTTCGCTTTCGCTGAGCTTTTCAATATCCTGTATCCTTTCCACCGTCCGGCGGTCGAAGGCTGCGCTGCTGGCCTCACCTGCAAGGTAGTCCAGCGTTACGCCCAGTGCCGAAGCGATCTTCTTGGCCGCCTCGATGGAGGGTACGGCCTCTCCACGCTCGTACTTGCCGATCATCTCCCTGGACAGGCCGCTCTGCTTTGCCAGATCGCCCTGCGACCATCCCTTTTCCTTTCTGAGTGTTATAATGATAGGTTATCGGAGGATTTGCAGCTAAGTATAGCGTCAAATGATCCTACCTCTTTAACTTTTGGAAATGTCACTTTTTATATCAAATGTGATAATGAAAGTACTTTTTCTAAATTAACTTATACGGATATTTTGAATGGTTATTTAAATACTAATAAAATAATATCCCCCTCTGAGTACGTTAATGATTTATTTTTATCAAAGAAAAGAATAAAAAATCAAGTATGTTTACCACTTAATAATTCAATACTTCGGAAGTATAAAAATAATTTTGATTTGATGGTAACCAGAACTAGTACCGCTGATGGAATGTTTTTTAGAAATAATTTAAATTTAAAGGAAAAAGATTTGGATACTTATCTTTTTTTATATGCTCAAAATGGATATTTAATAGGTTTTGACGATTATTTGGGAAACATTACTTTATCTAAATTTAAGTAATTAGAAGCGTAATTAAAATCATTAATGATATACGAGTTAGATTTCGAAGAATTTATAATACTATATTAAATTGTTAGTCATAGCTAGATTAAGATGATCAAACTTCACTATACAATAATCGTTAATACATAAAAGTGCTTGCATATAATTAGTCTTTTAAAAACTATTACTCATTTGGAACATAGGAAGGTACATCGCAATTAGAATTAGTCCAACAACCAAACCAAGGAATATAATAATAAGTGGTTCGAGAATATTGGATATAGTGGAGGTCTTGTATTCTATTTCTTCGGTGAGTTGTGACGATATTTGCTGGAAGAAGAAATCCAAGCGATTGACTTCTTCTCCTACTTTGATGAGTTGTACAATTTTACCAGGGTAAAAATTGAATTTCGCTAAGCTCTCATGCAGGCTCTTACCCCGTAGTATAAGTTGCTCCACTTCGGTTAGCGACACTTGTATAGGGTAGAAATCCGACATTTGTCGAACCAGTTGTATAGCTTGTAGTAAAGGTGTATTGGTACTGACTAGTAAGCGCATGGTGTTAGCAAATCGAGCTAAATGCACTTTTCGTACCATATCACCCGCCAGCGGTAGTTTCAGTATCAAGGTAGAAGACCATTTTTTATGCCAGGTTTTCTTTCGGTTTAGATAAAGAAAAACCGATACAGCTAATAGGAACAATACACCATACCAAAACGACTGATCCATAAAGTTGGAAACTTTTAGGATAAAAGCTGTAATCCACGGCAGCTGCCCCCCAAAGCGTGTAAATACATCGGCAAACATTGGCACGACAAACTTAAGCATAAAGAATACTGCGCCAAAGGAGGTACATAAGACAATAATAGGGTAGGTGAGTGCGGAGACAATCTTACGACGTTGTGCTATTTTACTTTTGTAATATTGCGCTAACTCTTGGAGTACTTCACCGAGCTTCCCCGTCTCTTCACCAATCTGTAGGCTATAATATTCGTAATCGCTAAATTTTCCTTTCTGCTTGCGTATAGCTTCCGATAGTGCATCCCCTTTTAGCACTGTATCGCGAATGTTCTCAAAGATTTGTCCTTCTTTTTTCTTTTTGTAATCAATCAGTACCAAATCAAAAGCCGTCTTTAGATCCACCCCAGAAAGCAGGAGCATACTTAGCTCCAAATAGAACTCTTCCTTTTTACGATCCGGTAGTTGTCCACTGCTAAAGGAAATATCTGTATTGAGCAACACCAATATATCAAAAGAAGAATTGGGGGTATTGGTTTTTTCCTTTTTATTACGTTTGTAAGATGATATATCAATTTGTGTCATCGAGATTCGCTTTAGTGCTGTTCAGAATTTGTGTAGCAGAATATGATTTTGTAAGTTCTATTGGAATTGTTTGTCCTTTAAAATACACAAAACCTAATAGATTTTGTAATAGTGGAGTTTGGAAACCCTCTTTTTGAAGCCATTTTACTTCTTGTACCGAAAGTCGGAGAAAGAAACTATCTGTCTGTAGTGCATACTGCTCACGTAAAATCAGCGAGTCTTGCATACGGTAATTAATCTCACCCACCGTGTCACGAATACGCAGTTCACCTTCGCTATAGCCAATATGTTCAGCATTAGCCCAGTCTGCTGTCATCCGAGAAAAGAAAAGTTCGACCATATACCTATCCCGCTTTTTGTGCTGTTCTTGTGTGGAAATATTCAGAAAAGTTTGAAACGCATAGTACGCAAAAGCCGAAAGAATAGCCACCAATAACATTGCGATGGTGATCTCCAATAAAGTGAAGGATTGAAGCTTGTTTGTACCGTCTTTTTGCATTATTCTGTATCCTGCTGTTGTGCTGTATTAACTTCTTGTATACTGATAAGGCTATCCAGCAATTTGTTGTTACCCATTCGAATCGCATAAATCTTTAACTTTATTCTGTCAGTAAATGTTTCTAATTGCTCTGTTTCTATAAAATATTCAATACTATCGAAAACAATGGAGTTTTGTGCTATTTCATTTCTTACGTACGCTTGTTGCAGGCTCTTCAATTGTTTACGAAGCTGAAATGATTCTGTTGTAGAAGAGTTTTTGTTTAAGTTAGCATAAATCATCATTCCTATAGCAAATACTACGAGCAGAATGACCATAGCAACAATCACTTCTATCAGCGTCGAAGCGGCTAATTTTATCCCTTTTAATTGAGCCATGTGACGATGCGATTAGGAGTATTAAGCTGCGTTTCTTCCCATATAGCCGAGCGAACAATGAAGGGATTCAACGCAAGTCGATCAAATGTGACATCAATAAGGTAGTTTTCGTACATCGTGGTCACGGTTTGTGTGACAAAACGATAACAGTATGTACTTCCGGATACATAAAGCGGAGACTTGTATTTCAGCAAGCCAAAAGCAATAAGGTCACCTTCGATTTCTAGGTTTTCACCCAATTCCACCAGATGTGGCACGATGCTTCTTTCGTTCTCATAGAGCAAAATAGTTCCTGCTATTTTAGTTCGATCTCCGATTTTAAGCGCATTTGCTTGTTCTGCTTTTGTTGGATTCAACACCAGAGCAGAGGGATAGTTCAATACGCAGTTTTTACCTATACTGATGGAGTCTTTTGCAAAAGCTTGTAAACTGCCTGAAAAATTATCCTCGATCTTCACATAAGGCGCGATACAGATGATATTCTGGATATTGCAGTTACTGGAAATTGTAATGGCGGAATCACTTTGAATAATGATTTTTCCCTTTAAATTCCTATCCGAAAGTAGGATAGGGGCAGATTGATACATAAGAAATCTGTCTTCAAAAAAAGACTGCTGAACGATGGAGGAGAGATTTGCACTGCTGTTATCAAGATCGGAAAGAGATTGATAGATTGCTTCCAATCTTTCTGTACTAACAGTTGGTAATTCACGATTGCTGTATGATATTTTACCATCTACAATTTTTTCTAGGCCCTTATAGAAATTGCCATCCACAAAAGCAGGCTTGATTCCCGCCTGTGGAATAAACGCTTGTCCAATAATTTTCGTTTCCCCGCTGACTGAAATATTTCTGTCCTCATCCGCGATATACATGACCATGCTATCTGATAACTCTTTACCAAGTAATAAAGCCTTTCTCAAGGTGTCTTGTTTATAGCCAGCACGAACAGTTACCAGATCAAAAAGTCCCCAATGTTCTTTGGAAATACGTACAGAGTCATCTGTGTAGATAAAATTGGTCAATACCGTATCACTTAGAGGAAAGAAGTTGGAAGATACTAAGGTAATACCTGAAGAAAGTACTTCTTGAGTCATATCCCGAATCAGAAGCTTGTTTTGCTGTTGCTTATAGAAGGCAAACAAGTAAATAAGCGATCCTAGAATCAGCGTAATAATTAAAGAAATAATTAAGGTCAGATAGAGGGCTGAGGATTGGAGTCTTCCATTGTATGCCCTTCCTTCTTTTTGAACAGTTTCTTCCATTGTTCTTGTATATAGTTACCTGATCTTCTGAATAGATTTTGCTGGATATAATCCTCTTTCGTTATTTCTTTGCCTTTATTAAAGTATTGAAAGGTGGGAGCAGCAGAATTCGAAGTATACACGATTATTTTTCCATGTTTATATCCGTTTTTCTTATTACCACGTTCAATTTCATTGCCCAATTCATTAAATATAACATATTTTCCGGTTTGAATACCTTTTTTCCATGAAGTTCTTTCTTGCAAGGTACCATCGTTTCGCCATTTTCGCCAGTGTCCTGTTTTAAGTCCATTTTTAAACTCACCTCTTTCAGCCATTTTTTTATTGGGGTAAAACGCTGAAAAATCACCATGCAATATTTTTCCATCATATCCTCCTTGGTTTTGCACAATTTTGCCCGCAGTATACCAATAATATGTGCTATTGGTTGCTGTATTTGTCACCTTCTTTTTTTTAACATCAAATACGTACTTTACATTGGTCGAATCATCATGTAAGGTAATCGTTTTATTACCTAATAGATTTTGATAATAATCTAAGTTGGTCTGTGCATTAGATTTAGCCAACATAAGGTAGAAGAAAAGCGCTATAAAACTATATTTCATTTGTAAATTGTCTTTTGTTCACCTGCAGTTTTAATTCGAATATAATCATCGTGAATTGACAGTAGTTTGATTCCTTGAATAGATTCATGTTGCCCTACCATATACTGCTTATCCTGAATTTGGAGTATTGCGGTATTTTTGTTTGTTTTTTCATTCTTAATAAAACCCAAGTAAGCTATTTGAATTTCGGGTTCTGGTTCTACATAATTATAATTTTCTGTATTGGCATAATTATCCTCAACCGTAGCAGCCTTAGTCTGTTCTTTATTCAGTGTCTTAAGATTTGATTTATGATTAATCGGGTCCCTGTAATTCAACTGTAAGCTATCTAACTTTTTAATAGTATAATATGAGAGATTTTCTTCTTTTATGTCCCTATTCTTCGCAATAGCTACCACCGTTTCCTCGGGCTGCGTCGCTTGAAATATTTTATAGATCACATAGCCCCAAATACCAACTACAGTGACAATCAAACCGTATGTCAAGAACTTATTCTTCATACTACGGTTTATCTAGGATGCGAAGCTTTCTTTCTACAAAATTACCTACACTGCCATCGTTTTCAGGTCGAACACGCCAACTGTATGTACCTGTATCTAGACTAATTACCAATTTATCATCCCATACTACGGAATCCACAAGAATTTTATCTGTAGCAGAGAAATTGGGTTTGACCACTTGTACGCGATAATATTTAGCATCTTCATGTGTAGTCCACCAAAAAGAGACAATAGAATCATGCGTAATATAATTTTCTGTAGGTGCTAAAATTTCTATTTTATCATTATCAAGTGGATATTCCACAAATTCAGCACAAGATGTGGAGAATAGTAAGGTGCAAAATAAAAATGTAAATTTAATATAAACTAATACAGATCTTGCCATAATCAACTTTTAGCAGAATTATAAGTCCAAGATATGATTTTATTTAATGTTGTTATAATTTTTTCTTCATCCTTATCGATGTCAATTTCACAGAATGTTGTATCAGTCGCATTTTTGTGGAGTACTAAATAACGTGAGTTCGGGATAAGGAAAAAGATTAAAAATCTTAATTAAAAACATAAAAAAGGCTTGATTTTTGCATATAAATAGTTGATAATCAATAATATACATTATTAAATCAAGCCCTATGTTGAGAGATAAAGTTATAGAAATATTCGTTAAAGTGGATGATTTTTGCAAAGAAATTCAACCCATATTAGAAGAAAAGCGAATTGAAGATAAAAAATTAGGAAAAAGATGTCGTAAAACTGGATTGTGTGAGAGTGAGTTGATTAGTTTAATGGTTCTTTTTCATAGTGGACAATTTAGCAATCTGAAGTCCTTTTATGTCCATTATGCACTACCTCATTTGAAAGATTTGTTTCCTGGCATGACCTCTTATAATCGCTTTGTTGAACTTCAACCTCGATGTGCTGTTGTGTTTATGTTGTTTGTAAAAATGAAGTGCTTGGGCAAGAGTGTAGGAATCAATTTTATAGATTCTACACATATCAAGGTATGTCACAACAGAAGGATTCATCAGCAAAAAGTTTTTAGAGATACAGCCGAACGAGGACAATGTTCAATAGGTTGGTTCTAGGGATTTAAACTTCATCTTATTATTAATGATAAAGGCGAAATTCTTTCATTTTACCTTACTAAAGGCAATATTGACGACCGAAACCTAAAACATATGATGGATATGACCAAAGATATTTTTGGTAAATTATATGGAGATAAAGGCTATATATCAAAAGCTATGGCTGATATTCTTTGGGGTAACGGAATACAAATGGTAACAAAACCTAGAAAAAAAATGAAGGGATTAAATCTTTCTCAGACAGATAAAATTATGCTACGAAAACGAGCTATAATTGAATGTGTAAATGATGAATTAAAGAATATATGCAAACTACAACACACTAGACACAGCTCTGTAAATAACTTCTTATTGAATATTTTGGGAGCTTTAGCTGCCTATGCTTTCTTCTCTAAAAAACCTTCTCTAAATATTCAGTTTCAACAGCAAGAAAAGCAATTATTCCTTGCTGCTTAAACCGAACTCACGTTAAATAGTTTATGCCAGCAATTAACAATGCAGATACACAGCGTATTCTAGGGTCTTATTCAATACCTTTCTTGTAGTACGGCGATCATAACTTTAAAGGTTGGTTAAATCCAAGTTAAAACTATTTATTATAAGAAAATTATATTTTTGTTTTCTATCACTGTTTCAACAAAATAACGTTAAAACCTATTTGAATTCACAATTATAGCACTTTTGTGTGAATCGATTACTATAGTTTAGATTTACACTCACCTATGAAGTATAATAAATTTTTAAATTTTTTATTATTCTACTATATTAGTGACTTAGATTAATCTAATGAATTTATGAAAAAAAAAATAGATTACAATTATTTAAATTTACCTATATTAAAGTTGTGTTTCACTTTGTTGTATATACTTTGTACGCTTCTATCTTATTCACAAGGGAGGGATGAATATTTACCACCATCTCCTATATCCGCACAAATAAATAAGTATATAGAGATACCTGTTGATATTAGCTCCGGTCTTCCAGACATTTCCATTCCACTACATGTTATTTCATCAAAAGGAATTAATATTCCAATAAGTCTAAATTATCATTCTTCTGGAATAAAATTAGGTCAATCTGACGGGAATGTAGGACTTGGTTGGAGTTTGAGTTGCGATTATAGGGTTTCAAGGAATATTTATGGTCTTCCTGATTCAAAATATATTGAATTTTCGTCTTCTTTAAATCGACATTTGGCAGGAAACCAAGATAGTCATTTAAGTAGATTTCATTATAAGACACCAAGGACTCCCTTTCCGGATGAAAATATGCCTACAAGAAATGGTGGTGCTTTAGACGGTGAATATGATCAATTTTATTTTCAATACCCGAATTATTCGGGAAAATTTATTTTAACAAATAGATCGAGTTACCAAATGTTTGCTGTAGAAATAACACACTCTAATAATAGAATTGAAATAGAAGAAACCACTTCTTCTTCTGGAATTACAGGAATATTTATTCATGATGACAATGGTAATAAATATTCCTTTGGTTATAAAAATCTTTTGAATGGTATGACTCCCCCTATTGAAACATTAAATACACAGGGTGTTAATGCTATCACTGCTTGGGGACTTAATGAAATAAAGACTAAATATGGTAAATCAATTAATTTTGAATATGATATGGGCAATATTAGAACGAAATATTTCCCTCAATATACGCTATCAGTTAAACAACCAGCCTATACTGGAGTAATTCAACATCCAGAAAATTATTGGGATTATTATCCTCAGGAACAATATAATACTGATAATTATAATGTTTTTAATTTAAAAAGAATAGTTTCAGAGTTTGAAGTCGTAAATATTGAATATGAAAATCAGCAATCAAATAAAAAAATAAAAACTATAGAAATTAACAATAATCATTCAGGTGAATTAAAAAAGAAAATAGATTTTTTCTATGCTCAAAAATATGTTTTCCCAGAAGGTTACATTTTTTTAGACTCTATAGTTGTACGGAGCTCAGATAACATTCACAATGAGGTCTTTAGATTTACATATTATGATAAAAATATTGATTTGAATAATAAGTATTTTATTCAAGATCAATGGGGGTTTATTAAAGTATCTTCTAATAGAAATGGGATGTTGCATGACGAACTCGGAAATGATTATGCGCAAGATCAATACTCATATAATTCATTTCCATATAATATACCTGCAAATACTTTAAAAATGAGGTATAGACACGATATCTTCGATAATAAATATGAAAATGATAACCCGTGGATATTTTCTTTAAAAACAATCAAATATCCTACAGGTGGAATAACAGAATTTAGGTATGAGCAGAATAAAATAGCAAATTATAAGTTAACAGGCTATTCAGGTGGCATAAGAATAAAGTCGATTTCTTTTTTTGATGGTGCTGATAAATATAACAGTCAAAGTTTTAGTCATTCTAAAAATTATTTTTATGGGAAAAACAAGTCAGGTTTTGGATTTGTTGAGTATAATATTACTGAAAATGATTTTCGTGAAGAGTTTATTACACAATATCACTTAAATGAGCCTGTTTTTTCTCGTAATGTTTTTTACTCTTCAAGTATATTAAGTGAGTTACAAAGTAAGACTTTTTATGAAGAAGTCACGGAGAAATCTGTAGATTTTAACTTTAACAGCATGGGGGAGGTTTTAAGTGTTTTTTCAAATTTAAGATCTAATACTTTTACTAAATTTCCGGTAAATGTTCAACAATGGGAAACGCCATTTTATAATACTGATGGGCTTTATTATACTTCTCAATATAGAGATTGGATAAAACCCACTGTAAAAGCAAAATTTTACTTTGATAATAATGGAATATTAAAAAGAAAAGAAAACTATTTTTATGAAGTTCCTTACACTTGGGAGCTTGATGGAGCAAAAGTTAGAGCTTATGTAAAACCCAAATATGAATATGTAAATTCTTCAATTAATAATTCATATCCTGCTGAATCTTATTTTAGATCTGGTGAATATAGTATTTCGGTAGGTAAGCATTTACTTAAAGAGTTAAGAGTTGTAAATTATTTAAATACTGACTCTGTAGTCAATACACATAATTATTTTTATAATGAGCACTTTCAAAAAAATAAGGAAATAATACAGACAAGTGGTAATGGAGAAATCGTAAGAAATTTTTTATATCCAAGTGATTTAACAGATGAAGATATTTCAGGATTAATGATGTATAATCTTCGTGATTTTAATTATCTTTTAGAAGAAAATGAATCTATAAATGGCATTGAAAATAAACGAGTTGTAAATAAGTATTCCGTTCATAATAATGTGATAGTTTTAGATTCCATTAAGCAAGTGTTAAATAATAATACTTTAAATGTAATAACAATGCCTATCTACGACACTTACGGCAATCCATTAGAAGTTAAGAAGCAAAATTTACCGAGTACAGTTTATCTATGGGGATATAGTGGTCAGTATCCTGTTGCCAAGATAGAGAATGCTACCTATCAACAAGTTCTTGAGGTCTTAGGAGGAGGTTCTACACAGGCTAATATTAATGCAGCTAACTCCCTTTTAAACCAGTTAAACGCTGTTAGTGTTACGGATGGTACTATTATAAATACAATCCAAACCTTAAGGACTCAGCTTAGTAATTCCCAAATTTGGACATATACGTACAAACCTTTGGTTGGCATGAGCAGTGAGATAGATCCGCGAGGTATTAAGACAGAGTATAAGTATGATGGCTTCCAACGTCTAAAAGATGTCTTAGACTTTGAAGACTATTATTTAAAAACTTACCAATATAATTATAGGCCATAATATTATGAGAAAATTACTAACCTTAATACATTTTTTGAGTTTTTGTGTCTATAGTTATGCTCAAACTCCCACCACGTCACAGAACTATATCGTGGAGAAGACGTTCCGTCGGGAGTATAAAGC
>NZ_VIQM01000081.1 GCF_008520265.1 Sphingobacterium cavernae | reverse complement strand
TGGCAGGAATGCACCACATCTTTTCGCCTATCACGGCAGACCGTGTGGTCATGGAAAGCACATTGAGCTTTACCGATGTGCTGACCAATGTCCTTATGAAACAAGGTCAGACCTCCATCGAAACCATACGGCTGTTTTGGAACATGGTCGATGGCAGGGAAAAATCGCAACTGTACGAAATCTACGGCAACGTCATTAACGAGGTCGGACTGCAAGCAATGGAAACACGCATTGGCGATAGCAAACGCTTCCGCAAGGAAAGCGAGGCAACGGCAAAGACTGTCTTCCGCTCCACGCTATTGCCCCCCGACAAAACATTGATGAAAGCCTCCGGCTTGGACTTGTTCATCAGTGAATTTCTAAGAACCGTCAAACTGTAACCGCTATGGAAAATGAAAACAAGAAAAAGCCGAATGCCCCGATTGACGAGGCATATCTCATGTCCATCATGGCAGGCGAAACAAAGAAGCCCCAACAGGCGGTAGCACCGCAAGAGCCGAGCGCAGAGCCGACAAAGGAAACGCCAACGGAAAAGCCCGTAGCCAAAGAGCGCACCCGACAAAAGAGGGCTTCCGATACGGGCTATGGCGAGCGTTTTCTCAACAGCCACACCATGACACGCCGTGGCGATAAGAGCATCTACATCCGGCAGGAATACCACGAACGGCTTTCCCGTATCGTGCAGGTTATCGGCGAGGATAAAATACCTCTGTACGCCTATTTGGACAATATTCTCGAACATCATTTTGAACAGTTCGAGAAAGCCATCACCGATGATTTCAACAATAAGTTTAAACCCATTTTTTAAAGTATTCGATTATGAACAAGACACAGCAAAAACAACCGGAAAAGGTATTGCGCAAAGCGCATTACAAATCGGCATTTTTAAGACCGACAGGGGTCGTGGCAAGGTGCGGAAAATCGGTCTACATAAGCCCCGATTTCCACAAGAAATTATCCCGTATCGTCTTTCTGCTCGGCGAGGGAGAAATTACGCTTACCGATTACCTGCACAGCGTACTGAAACATCACTTTGAGGAGTTCGGAGACGAAATAAAGATTATCTATGCCGACAAGCAAAAGCCAATCTTATAGCTATGGAAACGTTGATTGTAATATGCCTTATCATCGTCATCATCCTTTTGCTGAAAGATAAGGTGGTCATCCATAAGAACGTCCGCAGGGAAATAAAGCCGGAAATGAAAAGCCCCGACCTGCCGGATATTATGGGGCTTCCCAAGCCTGTGGAACGCCACACCTTGCCACTGGATGCCACAAAGAGACAATCGGGTGAACGTGACGGGATAGCTGATAATTTTGGAACAGAAACCTACGGGATAGGTTTTGGATTGGAAAATCCGCAGATTGAGGGAGAGCCGGATGAAGTTTTCGGGAGTATGTCCGATTTTGAAAATGTGGAAGACGAATGGGATGAGTACGGGTTTGAGGACAGCGACAATGAGTTTGCCACAGGGGTTACCTTTGATGAACTGACAACCGTGGGGGCATGGTTGGAGCAAGATACACTTGAACCTGCCCAGCAACAGAAAGCGGTGGATATAGTTCAGCGATTACAGGGAACGGAATTGTTAAGTCTGCTCGAAAACTCAATGGATGGGGCTTCACGGAAGATTGCAGAGTTGTTGGACAAGAGCCTATCCGCCGGAACGGATTTCAGCTCTCCCGATTTGCGGAAAAGTGATTTAGAGGATTTCGACATTGGGGAGTTTGTCTGAAAAGACAGCTTCCCTTTGTTTTTATAACGCTTTATCCAATCGCTTATGTGCGTATGATATAGTATTTAAAATATCAAGAGCTTCTTCTTCGCTGATTTCAAATTTAATTTTTGGTTGATGGGCTGTAGGGTTTCTTATTAGACCAAAAATACCTTTGATTAAATTGCATAATCCTATATGCTCACTTCTATCCGTTTCTGTTACTAAGTTGTTGATTTTAATCAAAGGGTTATTAGTAGAGAATGCAGTTTCTACCAAAGCATTACCGTCTGCATATAATCCCGTCATCTTCCTTAGACGGTCGGCGACACTTTTGGTCGCTTCAAAAACGGAATGAAAATAATTTTCAAGTAATAATTCAGCCCGACAATATTCGAAAACGGCTAAATGAACATTTCTGTTTTCTAATTTATGCTTTAAACGACTGGCTCTTTGTTCGGCATCTGCAATTGTTTTGGCTTTTTCAACTAATCTAAGGTTGCCCTCTTCTGTTAATTCAGTTCCTATAAAAGCTAAACGTTTATTCACTTCTAATCTGCGATTATGAAAAACTTCTTCTTTACCAATATACCTCACAGGTTGTAAAGCATCTTTGATAAACCGTAATATATGATTTGAGCATTGGTGTTGATTTTGCCAACTTGCAAATGCGGAATATAATCTTCTCCATTTTGTGTTTTGGGGGTCAACATCAGGAATATTAGAATTTAAAAGGATTTGTCCTATTTCAGAACCTGTTAAACCATCTGTTGTATCTCCAATTGCCCTGCACAAGCCCTCCAGTACATGAGCTTCAAACATTGGACGTTTGATATTCGCCATTATTCTATTTTTTTAAAGAAATCATTACTTAATAAGATTAATAAATTCAGTAGCATACCTTTCTGCTAATTCTCGGCTATTTTCGACACTAACTGTTTCCCTGTTCCAATTAGCTTTAGTCGTCCAGTTGTACGAACCATGAACAACCGTTTTTAAGTCAATTATACAGAATTTGTGATGCATTATGTTTTCATATTTTCCAGTTTTGAGTACTCTTTTAGTTTCAAAAAACTTTTCATACGGAAAGCCATATTTTGTGTTTATTTCATCATCCAAAACTATTAATCGAACATTTACCCCGGCTTTCATTTTATCATAAATTGCCCTCATTAAAACCTTATTCGTAAACCATGCTACAGCTATCCAAATAGAGAATTTGGCGTTTCGGATTTGCTCGATAATCTGTGCTTCAATATCCTCAAAATGAACTTCAACTTCTATGTTGTCCGGTAAGTCTGCGCCTATTATTTTGTATCTTCCCTCAAACTCATCGAGCCTATAACCATCTTGCTGTAAAAGGGGATTGATTTGCTCCACAGCTTCTTTTATATTCTTACTCGTATCTCTTGCGAAATGTCTTGGGTCGAAGACAATTTGCAATAACTGAACCATTTCCTTACTGCCATTTATCTCATATAATTTTTCCAAAACATAAGCATTTCTACTTAGGCTGTTTGGCATTCCACCATCTTGATGTTTATAAACGTCCTTAAAACCGATACGGTTAAAAAGTTTTAAAATTTCAGGGCCCGAAAGATAGGGCGACAGTTGATTATCTCCCGATATAAATTCCTTTATGCTCTCTATTGTTAAGTCTGATAATTTCATTAAGTATTTGGATGCTTGTTGTCAATGCTAAAATAACACATCTATCGGACAGTTTCGCTAATTACCATTAATCTATCATCAAAAAGCCACTTACTGCCAATTAATTCCGCTGATTTCCAGTTTCCCATAAGGCTTCGATTTCCATAAGACTTTTGTTGCGAAAGCCCGCACGAGGTGGGAAAGTAGTAACAATTTAATTCAGTTAAATCATGGTAAAACAAAGCAAAAAAGTGTTGCTGACAGGCGTTGCGTTCCTGTCGGCATTCGGTGTGTTCGCACAGGGCAACGGCTCGGCAGGCATCCAAGAAGCCACGCAGATGGTAACAAGCTATTTCGACCCTGCAACCCAATTAATTTATGCGATTGGGGCTGTGGTTGGTTTAATCGGGGGCGTAAAGGTGTACAACAAATTTAGTAGCGGTGACCCCGATACAAGCAAGACTGCGGCGTCGTGGTTTGGGGCTTGTATCTTCCTCATCGTAGCGGCGACCATTCTCCGCTCATTCTTCCTTTAAGCTGGCGTATTATGAGCAATTACAATATCAATAAAGGTATCGGCAGGACTGTCGAGTTCAAAGGACTGAAAGCACAGTACCTGTTCATCTTCGCAGGTGGTCTGCTCGGCGTGCTTATCCTTGTCATGGTCATGTACATGGCAGGTGTAAACTCCTACGTGTGCCTGCTTGTCGGGGCAGGCGGTGCATCGCTCATCGTTTGGCAAACATTCGCATTGAACGGCAAATACGGCGAATACGGATTGATGAAAGTCGGGGCAAAGAAAAGGCATCCGAAATACATCATCTGTCGCAGAGCCGTAAACCGCTATTTAAAATTCACTTCTAAATCCAGTCATTTATGAGAAATACAGGAAAAGCCACAACGTTGGAAAGCAAGTTTCCATTACTGGCGGTGGAACACAACTGCATCATTTCAAAGGATGCGGACATCACGGCTTGCTTTCGGGTACACCTGCCGGAGTTATTCACGGTGGCATCGGCAGAGTATGATGCCATACATTCGGCTTGGCACAAGGCTATCAAGACCTTGCCGGACTACACCATTGTCCACAAACAAGACTGGTACATCAAGGAAAGTTATGCTCCGGATATTGCGCAGGAAGACCAAAGTTTCCTTGCAAAGTCCTATCAACAGCATTTCAACGAACGTCCATTTTTAAACCATTACTGCTATCTCTTTTTGACCAAGACGACCAAAGAGCGGATGCGGATGCAGAGTAATTTTAGTTCGCTATGCAAGGGTGTACTTATCCCGAAAGAAATTAGGGATAAAGAAACCGTCCGCCGTTTCATGGAGGCCGTTGCACAGTTTGAGCGGATTATCAACGATAGCGGTTTTGTGAAACTGGAACGCCTGACCGAGGATGACATCATCGGCACAGGCGAAAAACAGGGATTGCTCGAACAGTACCTTACCCTGTCGAGGGAAACGGGAACGCCCATGCAGGATATAGCTTTGGGAAGCGAGGACGTGCGTATCGGCAACAAAAGGCTGTGCCTGCACACCCTATCCGATACGGACGATTTACCCAACACGGTATCGGCAAATACGAGGTATGAAAAGCTGTCCACGGACAGGAGCGATTGCCTGTTGTCCTTTGCCTCTCCGGTGGGCTTGCTCCTTAGCTGTAACCATATCTATAACCAATACCTGTTTTTGGACAACAGCGATGAGAGCCTGCGGAAGTTTGAAAAGTCAGCCCGTAATATGCACTCACTGGCAAGGTACAGCCGTGCCAATCAGATTAACAAAGAGTGGATTGAAAAGTATCTGAACGAAGCGCACAGCTTCGGGCTTTCTTCTATCCGTGCACACTTCAATGTGATGGCGTGGTCGGATGACGCAAGCGAACTCAAACAGCTAAAGAACGATACGGGCAGTGCGCTCGCTTTGATGGAATGCAGACCGAGGCATAACACGGTGGATGTTGCCACACTGTATTGGGCAGGCATACCAGGCAATGCAGGGGACTTTCCGGCAGAGGAAAGTTTCTATACGTTCATCGAACCTGCACTGTGTTTCTTTACCGAAGAAACCAATTACCAAAGTTCGCCATCACCTTTCGGTATCAAGATGGCGGACAGGCTGACAGGCAAACCCATCCATTTGGATATTTCCGACCTACCCATGAAAAAAGGCATTATCACGAACCGCAACAAATTTATTTTGGGGCCGTCGGGTTCGGGTAAGTCTTTTTTCACCAATCACATGGTGAGGCAGTATTATGAGCAAGGCTCTCATGTACTATTGGTCGATACGGGCAACTCTTATCAAGGGCTGTGCGAACTGATTAAGGGAAAGACAAAAGGAAAAGACGGTGTTTATTTTACCTATACCGAGGATAACCCCATCGCCTTTAATCCGTTCTACACGGACGATGGCATTTTCGACATCGAGAAAAGGGAAAGTATCAAGACTTTGATACTGACTTTATGGAAGCGTGATGACGAACCGCCGAGCCGTTCGGAGGAAGTGGCATTGTCCAATGCCGTGAGCGGTTATATCGACTGTATTAAGCAAAGCGATGAATACCCCTCTTTCAACGGATTTTACGAATACGTAAAAGGTGACTACAAAAAGGTGCTGGAAGACAAACAGGTAAGGGAAAAAGACTTTGACGTTGCAGGTTTCCTAAATGTATTAGAGCCTTACTATCGTGGGGGTGAATACGATTACCTGCTCAATTCAGACAAGCAACTTGACCTGCTTTCCAAACGCTTTATCGTGTTTGAAATTGATGCGATTAAAGACCACAAAATCCTCTTTCCCATAGTGACCATCATCATTATGGAAGTATTCATCAATAAGATGCGCAGGCTCAAAGGTGTGCGCAAACTGATACTGATTGAGGAAGCGTGGAAAGCCATCGCCAAAGAGGGAATGGCGGAGTACATCAAGTACCTGTTTAAGACCGTCCGCAAATTTTTTGGTGAGGCTATCGTGGTCACGCAGGAAGTGGACGACATTATCCAGTCACCCGTGGTCAAGGAAAGCATCATCAACAATTCCGACTGTAAAATCCTGCTTGACCAACGCAAGTACATGAACAAATTCGATGACATCCAAGCGATGCTCGGACTGACGGAAAAGGAAAAATCCCAAATCCTTTCCATCAACCAGAACAATGACCCGTCAAGGCTTTATAAAGAGGTATGGATCGGGCTTGGCGGTACGCACTCTGCGGTGTATGCCACAGAGGTTTCGCTCGAAGAATATTTGGCATACACCACCGAGGAAACCGAAAAAATGGAAGTCATGCAACTGGCATCCGAACTGGACGGCAATGTGGAACTGGCAATAAAGCGCATTGCTGGACAGAGACGTGAGAACGCAAATAATTATTAATCATTTAAAAAATCAGAGACAATGAAGAAAACAATGTTACTGGTGTGGACGGCATTTATGCTTGCCGTCGTACCGTCTGCAAAGGCACAATGGGTGGTAGTTGACCCTTCAAATCTGGCATCGGGTATCATCAACTCCGCCAATGAAATCGTGCAGACCTCATCCACCGTGTCCAACGTGGTAAAGAATTTCAACGAGGTAAAGAAAGTGTATGAACAGGGCAAGGAATACTACGATAAATTGAAAGCTGTAAATAACTTGGTTAAAGATGCCCGAAAAGTGCAACAAACGGTACTACTCGTAGGCGATGTGTCCGAAATGTACGTGCAGAATTTCGGCAAAATGATGAACGACCCGAATTTCAGTCCGCAGGAACTCACGGCAATCGCCAACGGTTATTCCACGCTCCTAAACGAGAGTACCGAACTACTCAAAGAACTGAAACAGATTGTTACCTCGACCTCGCTTTCGCTGAACGATAAGGAACGTATGGACATCATCGACAGGGTTTACAAAGAGGTCAAGGACTATCACAGCCTTGTCCGGTATTTCACCAACAAGAATATCTCCGTGAGCATTTTGAGGGCTAAGAAACAGAACAACACCAAAAGGGTGCTTGAACTGTACGGAACTGCTGAACAAAAATATTGGTAAGCTATGGAATGGAACAATCTTCACGAACTCCTGCGCTCTCTTTACGATGAGATGCTCCCACTGTCCGCCGATATGGCGACAGTGGCTAAGGGCATTGCCGGATTGGGCGCACTGTTCTACGTGGCACTGAAAGTGTGGCAGGCATTGAGCCGTGCAGAACCGATAGACGTGTTTCCGCTCCTGCGACCGTTCGCCATCGGGCTTTGCATTATGTTCTTCCCGACCATCGTATTGGGAACTATCAATGCGGTATTAAGTCCGGTCGTAAAAGGCACAAACGCCATGCTCGAAAACCAAGTGCTTGACCTCAACAAATTGCAGGAACAAAAAGACCTGTTGGAGAGAGAGGCAATGCTCCGCAATCCCGAAACCGCTTACCTCGTAAGCGATGAGGAATTTGATAAGAAACTGGATGAATTGGGATGGTCGCCGTCCGATTTGGTTGCCATATCCGTTATGTACATGGAGCGTGGAATGTACGATTTAAAGAAAAGCATCCGTGACTGGTTTCGGGAGCTACTGGAAGTCCTTTTCCAAGCATCTGCTTTGGTCATAGATACCATACGGACATTCTTTCTTATCGTGCTGTCCATTCTCGGGCCGATAGCCTTTGCGATAAGTGTATGGGATGGTTTTCAGTCCACACTTACGCAATGGCTGACCCGATATATCAGCGTGTACCTGTGGTTGCCCATTGCCGATATGTTCAGCTCCATGCTCGCCAAGATACAATCCCTTATCATCGAACGGGATATTGATATGCTTGCCGACCCGACCTACATCCCCGACACATCCAACACCGTGTATATCATCTTTATGCTGATTGGCATCGTGGGCTACTTCACCGTTCCAACGGTGGCAGGTTGGGTAATACAGGCAGGTGGTGCAGGGAACTTCATGCGCAACGTAAACTCTACGGCATCTAAGACCGGAAACATCGCCGGAGCAGGAACGGGGGCTGTTGCAGGCAATATCGGTGGCAGGTTAATGAACAAATAAAAATCAGAAAGCAATGGAATTTAAGACACTAAGAAATATCGAAAACAGCTTTAGGCAAATACGGCTGTACGCAATTGTATTTGCGGTACTCTGCATCGCGGTGGTAGGTTATGCCGTATGGCAGTCCTACCAGTTTGCAGAGGCACAACGCCAAAAAATATATGTACTGGACAACGGCAAGTCCTTGATGTTGGCATTGTCACAGGATGCAAGCCTCAACAGACCTGTTGAGGCAAGGGAACACGTAAGGCGTTTCCATGAACTGTTCTTTACGCTCGCACCGGATAAGAACGCTATTGAAAGCAACATGAAAAGAGCTTTTAATCTTGCCGACAAATCGGCTTTCGATTACTACAAAGACCTTTCGGAAAAGGGCTATTATAATCGCATCATTTCGGGCAACGTGCAACAGCGTGTCGAAGTGGACAGCGTGGTGTGCAACTTCGATACCTATCCCTATTCCGTTAGGACGTATGCTAAACAGTTTATCATCCGGTCAAGCAACGTTACAAGGCGAAACCTTGTGACCTCCTGTTATCTCGTGAACTCCGTCCGCTCGGACAACAACCCACAGGGCTTCAATATCGAAAAGTTTGCCGTGTTGGAAAACAGGGATATAGAAGTCATCGACCGCTAAAGCCAAGATTATGGAAGCAATATCAGATTTGAATACGTTCGCCAAAATCCTTACTGCAAAGGGGTATGACGGCGATTTCCATACGCAGGGTGCGTATGCCGGAAAACTGAAAGCAAGCATCAGCGAATATCTCGCCAACTGCCCCAAAGGTGTAGCTAAAAAGGAGTTGTTGCTATCCTGCTTTCTGCAATGGGCAGGCGAAGCCCTGCCCAGGATAGAATGCCTTATGTGGGTGAAGTACCTAAACGGCAAATTCTTCTTGGGCAGAATGGAGATTGCAAAAAAAGACCGTTACGGGCAGGTGCTGAAACAATCGGAACTGACTGACCTGTCGGTCGTCACCGCTCCCAAAGCAAAAGAGGCAATCGCTATGGTCAGTGATGCAGTGGAACGGAATAACAATTAAAGCATGAAAAATCTAAGAACAGCAATCAGTAATTGGTTTGACAAGCTCGATGGACAGTGGCGAGCGTTGCCTGTTAAAAAAAAGCATCGCTATACGCTACTGCTCTTTGCAGGCTATGCACTGCTGTCCGTCATCGTACTGCTCGAAGTGTGCTACGATGTAGCGCATTCCGATAATACCATGACTATTGAGCATATCGAAAACCCCATTAGGCAAAACAATTCCTCGGTTTCACCGCAGGACAGTATTAAAACAATCTTAAAAGATAAAAATCATGAAAGACAGTGAAAACAAAAAGGTAAGTTTTTTGGTCGAAGATGACGACCCGAAAAACGGAATGGATGCGACCCAAGACGGGGCGCAGAACAAAGCAGACAAGTTAAAGAAGCCCATCATTTTTGCCCTTATGGGCGTGGTGTTCCTCGGCTGTATGTACCTAATCTTCAAACCGTCCTCCGATAAGAAAACGGTCGAGGATATTGGTCTGAACGATGTCGTACCGCAGGCAAACGATGCAGGGCTTCAATCCGATAAGCAAAAGGCTTATGAACAGGAACTACTCGAACAGAAAATGCAGGAAAAGCGCAATGCGCTCCTGTCACTATCCGACTATTGGAGCGAGGACAGTACCGCCGATCAGGAAGCGGAGCAACCGGATGAGGTTTATGAAGACGGCTACGCTTCCGGCGGTGGTACACGCAGGAACAGCAACCCTGCTCTGAACAGTTACCGCAATGCGCAAAGTACGCTGACCTCGTTCTACGACAACAGCGATTACGAAACGCAGGAACTCCGCAAACAGATTGAGGAACTCAAAGAACAGTTGGCAGAAAAAGACGTACCGCCTGTAACGACCATAGATGACCAACTGGCTTTGATGGAAAAGTCATACGAAATGGCTTCCCGTTACCTGCCACAAACCCCTGCACAGCCGAACAGTACGGACACAATGGTTTCCACAAAGAGTGCCTCACAAAAGGAGCATTTCGTGGCTTTCACTCCTGTAAGAAAAAATACGGTTTCCGCATTGTACCGTGAACCGACTGACAGTGCTTTTTTGGCAAACTGGAACGAAACCCGAAACCGTGGCTTCTATACGGCAGGTGTTTCGGAACAGGTCATACAGCCAAAAAACAGCATCAAGGCAGTGGTACAGGAAACACAGGTCGTGACGGGCGAAGGCGATGTGCGCCTGCGCCTGTTGGAAACGGCACAAACGCCTGTCCGCTCCATTCCGGCAGGAACGGTACTAACGGCAAATGCCAAGTTTCAAGGTGGCAGGTTGCAGTTAAAAGTAACGTCCATCGAATATGAGGGCAACATTATTCCGGTCGATATAACCGTGTACGATGTGGACGGACAGCAAGGGCTATATGTGCCATATTCTCCCGAAATGAACGCCCTGTCAGAGATAGCCTCCAACATGAGCCAAACGGGGGGAACAAGTATCATGATGACACGCTCGGCAGGGCAACAGATGGCAGGCGGCCTTTCCCGTGGCGTGGTGCAAGGGGTATCGGGGTACTTCTCCAAGAAAGTGAGGACACCGAAAGTAACCGTCAAAGCCGGTCATCAGTTATTCCTCGTTTCAAAAAATTAATGTTTAACTAAAATCAAAAAGAAAATGAAAGCAATATTTAAAAGCCTTTTGGCAATGGTCTGTTTAACGGTCTTTATCACTGGTGCGAATGCACAGCAAGTGGCATCCGGTACAACAAAATTGAGCATGGGCAAGGTTGACCCTTACGAAATGCAGGTGACGTACAGCAAGACCTCGCACCTCATATTCCCGTCCGCAATCCGCTACGTGGATTTGGGCAGTGAGTACCTTATCGCAGGCAAAGCCGAGGATGCGGAAAACGTACTGCGCATTAAGGCAAGCGTAAGGGATTTTGACGAGGAAACCAATTTTTCGGTCATCACGGACGATGGTCGGTTTTACAATTTCAACGTCTTTTACAGCCCTTATCCTGCAACGCTGAATTATGATTTGTTGACCATGCAAAAGGCATCGGACAGGGAAAACGGCAACGATGTTCTGTTTGAGGAATTGGAGGGCAATTCGCCGTCACTGGCAGGCTTGCTCATGGAAACGATTTACAAAAAGAACAAAAGGATTGTAAAGCATATCGGGGCAAGAAGCTACGGCATACAATTCCTGCTAAAAGGTATCTACGTCCATAACGGAAAATTCTATTTCCATACGGAACTGCGCAACAAAAGCAATGTTCCGTTCAACATTGACTTTGTGAATTTCAAGGTCGTGGACAAGAAAGTCGCCAAGCGTACCGTGGTGCAGGAAAAGGCAATGAACCCATTGCGTATGTACAAAACGCTCGGTGAAATAACGGGCAATACCACCGACCAGAACGTATTCCTGCTCGACCAGTTTACCATAACGGATGACAAGGTACTCGTGATTGAAATTTTTGAAAGGAACG
>NZ_VIQM01000080.1 GCF_008520265.1 Sphingobacterium cavernae | reverse complement strand
GACCGCTTTTTCATCGTTTTAAACAAAATATTGAAATATTATGAACTTGTAGCTCACACAGTGGATAAACACTGACAAATTCCTGTCAAACTAAAAAAGGCCGCCTCAATTATTTTGAGACGGCCTCTTCTGCTTATTTAATGGTAGATGTATATATATTTCCGAATCGATCTGTAACTCTGATCTTTACGGAAGCATTTTCTTTTTTTAACTTGGCTTTAAAGAGGTGATTGGTTGTACTTGGAGCAATCCAATCGTACTTTATTTTTGAACGATCAGTACATAATGCCTGCACATATGGATCTACTCCTTCGTACCTAGCCATTTCACCGATTACATTATCATCCTCAAGCCATTCAACTTTCCAAGCGGAATCATAGTTCCATACATTAGCAACAATATTTCCTTCATTATCTATTTGCGCGCGAAATTGATATTCTTGAGGATAACCTTGACTTTTGTAATACCATGATACCTCAGAATCATTAATCTCAAAAACACGATAGCCTCTCGGTGTACCGTCGGTACAAACATCTAAACTCCACCAACTGCCAGATGCTGCCGCAATATTGTGTTCGTAGAGCGAATCAGAATGAACAATATTATTGCTCAAATGCGTATGTCCAGACAAAATATGAGTTTTGTGCTCTTTCAACAGATTATACAAAGGATCAGCATTGATAGTTGTTCCGCCCATAAGCGAATAATTATACTGAAACGCAGGTTTTTCAACTTGTAGCCTAGTTGGAATATGCAGCATTACAAATACAGTCTTATCTTTGGGGACATATTTTAAATCTCTCTCTAACCATAGAAAAGTCTGTTCATCTATATACCCCATATAAAAATAATCCCTTCCGATATAGAAATTATTATTCAAGATGATATAATGCACATTACCCACATCAAATGAATAACGAGTAGGCCCGAAATGCTTATTAAAGTGTGTTTCTGAGGTTTCAAAAGATCTTCCCCAGTAAGCCATGTCATGATTACCGATAGTTCTATAAACAGGTAGGTCTAATTTACTCATCGCTTCTACATAGGGCTCAAACAAATTGGGATCATCCCCTACCATATCGCCTAGATCAACACCAAACCATATTGATTTTTTATCCTTTTCAAGCGTTTGCTGAATATCAGTTAACACATGATCTTCATACAATTTGAGATCATCTCTATTGGTTACCTGTACATCAGTCTGCACAAAAAACTTATATGCCTTATCAGATTTTGTACTTTTAATCAATTCAAAATCATAATTTGATTTTAAGGGTTCTATCTTTTGGTAAAAACTTGGAATAGTTTTTAATACATTCGGAACATAACCACTTGGCGTTGATATTTGGACGAATTTATCTCCTTCAGTACTCTGCAAAGTATAATATCCATTTTTATCCGTAATTGTTGTTGATATTCCAACACTTACAACCACATTTGGAACAGCTTTGTTATTTGCACGTACGTAACCGGAAATTTGCTGTTGAGCAAAAGCAATAAAGATTTGTGCAGCAACAAATATTATTGTAAGAAAAACTCTCATTCTATTTTAAAATGACATTATTGTAAACTGACCCCAGTTAATACTGCTCGTTGAGAACCTCCACTAGGTTTGATTGTTTCTTTTCCATTTACCAACATACCACTTGAACCACCTCCGTCTAAATTCAAAGCTTCAACACAGCCTATGGATTTCATTACATTTGCCACATCTAATGTAGTGAGACCAGCAACACCTGCTGTCACATTTCTACCTTCGCAAACAAATAATATCATTTTTTTATCAGCCGTAATACCTATCGCCGTACGTGGTTGATTTGAAGTAGAAGACACGTCTAACATTTCTTCAATGTATGTATTTTTAATCTCGCCATTTTTAAGCAACACGCCCACACCACCAATCGCAGTTTTTGCATTCAAAACCGTTGCAGTCTCTGGAAATGTGGCTGTAGGGACGCCCAATGGAGTTTTTGAAGCATCATTCGCCGCAGGCTTATTATAAGAATAATTTAAACCAGCACTGGTAAAATACGTCCACGACGCTTTAAAAGAATTATCCTGCATTTGTGAAAATGCACCCAATGTTGGATACCACATTGTAACCCAATCTTTCGAGAAATAATTCTGATTAGGAGATAGCATAACTCCATTTTTGACAACTAAATTTTGTGAAAAATAAAAGGCGTTTGCATAATAAAACAAACCAGCATTAATTATAATAGGTTTGGGCGTTTTAGCATAAAACTGTGTCAAGGTATTAACAGTTTTCGAGCCATACCCCTTAGCCGTTTCATCGTATGCAATATCTCCCAATATATCAAAAGTAGCCTTTGACATATCTCCTACAGCAATATAAGCGATAGCTTGTTTATTTTGCAAAGTAGCAGGAGATTTGTAAACTGTGATATGGTTTGGTAAGTCACCAAATGTCTTTTCAACATTTGTCCAACCTAACTTTACAATGTTTTCATTTTTTTCAGCTCCTTTATCAGGTTCTTCTACACCCCAAGTTGGAGGAGTATGAGTTTCTTCTTTACAGGAATAACTAGAACATATAGCTAAAGCTAAGAGCAATTTTATACTAGATTTCATCATAATTTAGGGATATAAAATGTTTATTATTAATACTATACAATTAGCGGTTGTTTATTGATAGATTCAATTGCCTCATATACTTTTAGTAAGGCACGCGGTACATGGAAACAGCCTTTCCATTTTCCTCCTTTGAGTGTAAGCAATGGTTCGCCCTGACGATTCAAGTACCCGTACCATTCACCATAAGTAGGATCCGAAAAACGTGTAAAGGTATAAGCATCCAGTTTCTCAAACCACACTTTACATTTCTCATTACCTTTATATGCGTAGCCTTTGGCCATGCATACTAAAGCTTCCAAATGCACCCACCACAATTTCTGATCCCACTCCAACTGTTGAGGAGGACGGTTTAAAATATCTTTGAAATATAAAATACCGCCATATTGCTCATCCCAACCATACTCTAAGGCGCGTAATGCAATAGCAATACATTTATTCATCAAATCAGAATCCTGGCGACGATCAGCCAAATCCATCATAAACCACATTGCTTCTATGATATGACCTGGGTTTACTAGACGCCCTTCAAATGTATCAGAGAATGATCCATCCAAATGTACGCTCTCCATGATCAAACCACTATCTGCTTGATAGAAAACCTCCATTACTTCATGGATAATTTCATCAATTAGCGTTTCAACGGTTTGCGTTCCAACAAGGTGTTCTAATTCCAAGGATAGATTACTCAAGATCATTGGAAGAGAAAAACCTTTAAGATTGCGCGTACCAGGATATGCCTTGCTGTATTTTCCTTTGGGATTTTCTTGCCTTGCTAGGATTCGGTTAAATGTATGTACAGCAACCTGAGCATACTCATCTTTGTTGGTGATCTTGTACAATGAAGCTAATCCCATTGTAGCAAAGCAATCCGAAAAAATATTATATGGTTGGACTAAAGGCTTGCCGCTGCGATCCAAAGCAAAATACCAATCTCCGTTTGCGTTACGACCATGATCCAAGATAAATCTTGCCCCATGCTCGGCAATAGATTTCCATTCTTCCTTTGACTCTACGCGATCATACATCGTAGACATTGTCCAAATTTGACGACCTTGAAGCCACATAAATTTGTCCGTATCGAAAACAGAACCATCACGCTCTAAACACGTAAAATATCCCCCAAACTCTTTATCAATAGAATATTTCTCCCAAAAGGGTAAAACATTCAAGAGTAATTCACCCTTATATTTTCTTGCGTATTCGATCATTATATGATTACAAGATTTAGTATTTTATTTAAAATGAATCATCCACACAAATGCTATTTGTGTGGATGATTAGATGTAGTTAATTAGTCGTTCAATCCTGCCTTTAGCTCATCCCACCAACCATAATTTATGATGTGTACAATATCAAAAATCATGGAACCTTGAGATTTTTTACGGCACATTTTTAGTGCCTTGATAAATTGCTCTGGATTATCTTTGTATTGCTCTACATATAAGCCAGCGTATACAGGAGTCTCTCCTTTAACAACTTTCTCCACCAATTCAGCAGAACCTTCTACTGTATACCAGTCTTCTTTTTTAACGATAAGACCTGATTCAAGCGTTCTTTCGGCTGCACCGTCATCTTTGATTAATTCTGATTTATCAACTTCAAAATAATAATTACCTGTAGTAAATAAATCTAAAGCATCGGCATAACCATAATCTTTGTATTTCTCTGTTGCCCAATCAAATTCTTTGCTTGGATCATATGATTTACTAGCGAAATTCACACCTACATCAAAATATAAAGGATACCAAGAGCCTGTATAATCACCAAATATGATATCTGGATTAATAGCTTTCAATTGCTCACGAGTAGAATAAATAAAATCATGAATAATACTCGCTCTCCACTCCAACCATACTTTGTATAATTTGCCTTCTTTACGCTCTTTTCCTTCGAAATAGAAAATATCTTGAGGATAATTCTCTACAGAATGTCCTAAATATTTTTCGAATGCAATCTTACTTGAATCAGAAAAATCAGCATTCAAATTATCAAAACGTACACGATCCAAAATAATACCATCCAACTTAGGGTATGAAGAAACTAATTCTTTTAGAATTGATAGCTCATAATTTCTTACTTCTTCCAACACTGGATTTACCATAGCAGAATATTTCGTCTTTTGATCTGTGATTTTCACAAATCCTTCTGGCAAATAAGAGATCGTTTGCCATGCAGCTTTGGTAGAATCTTCATATACTACACCTCTATCAAAGAAATTGTGACCTGCTACAAAAACATTCGTAGATGCGTGAATTTTTAGTCCTAGTCGGTGACCTTCTTCAATGAAATAAGCCAACATGTCCCAAGACAAGTCTTTCTTTACACCAGACTCTCCCCATGATTCCATCACAGGAGCGATTTTACTTGGATAAAGAACTTCTCCAGTTATCGGTTTAACATCGACTACAACATCCGTTACACCTACTTCTTTTGATTTTTCTAAATAGAAAGTTATAGAATCTTTAAAACAAAAACGGTCAAAATTGGCTGTGGCGTCAAACCATAAAATATTACGGTCAACAAAATATTTACTTTTATCATCCGTGTTTTTTTGTGTTGAGCATGAAATAAAAGTAATCGTACAACCTAATACTAAATATAATAATCTAAACATGTTTTTAATTTTTTACTCCTGCCTTAACTGCATCAAACAACTCTTGCTTTAGGAAATTGTATTGTGGTACGTACATATGGACTACATCAAATAACATTACACCACCAGAAGTTCTGCCAAGCATATATTTTATACCACGAGATATTTCTTCTTTGTTTTTGTAATTAATGTTACCGATATCCATACTACCATAAATTGGTCTTGTATTTTTAGTGATGTATTCGATACCATTCAAAGAACCTTCCATACTCCACCAGTGGTATTTCATACCTGCTGTTGCTGGATTTTCACTCAACATAATTTGCGTGAAATAATTCCCTGTCATCAATAAGTCTAATTCTTCAAAATAACCCGTTTCGCCATATCCAGGGTATGCCCAATCCATACGTAAGTTGTAATCTTGGAAAGGATCGTAATTTTTACTAGCCCAGTTTACACCTACATTATAATATGATCCATACCAAGCTCCTACATAAGCACCAAAATCAACATTTGATTTTACAGACTTCACAGCTGTACGTGCTTTTTTTACAAAATCTTGAATTACCGATGCACGGAAATACAACCATTGTTTGTAATATTTACCTGTTACATTTGGTACGATTTGACCATTACTTGATTTCCATGAGTTAACAATATCCTTTGGAAAATCCATATTTGCAGCGGAAGCATCATTGAATTTAGTCTTTAAAAATTCGATGAACTTTTCTTTTGAATAATCCGAGAAATCGGCATTAATATCGTTATAACGGCAATAGTCTAGAATAAAACCATCTAGATCAAATTTGCCTGTAATTTCTTTTATTAAATCTAATGCGCGCTCTTGAGCCTCTGGTTGTGCTGGATTAACGAAAACAGAATTCTGAACTGTAGAGATTCTTGCCAAGTGACCTTGCTCATTTGCTACAACAATGCTTTCATTTTTCTCTTTGAAAGTAGGATTGTCATATACGTAACCAATTTTACGATTAGCATCGCCTTCTACGAAAGTTACAATCGATAGATAGGATTTCATTTGACGCTTTTTAGCTTCAGCAATTAAGAATTCTACATAATCTGTAGGTCTTGTTTTTCCGTCGCGTGTTGTTAAATCTTTACGCAAACTACTAGGATACATCGTATGACCAGTAGATGGCTTTACGTCTATTACAAGTCCAGTAACGCCCGAGTCCTTTAACTTATCTAAAATGGCAACAATTTCCGCTTTATCATTGAACTTACCGTAAGTTCCAAATACATTTGAATGTGCATCTACCCATGCTAACACATTTCTTCCTGGCTCTTGATCGATTGGCGTTTCATCATCTGGCTTAGATGGACCACCTACTTCTGGGGGAAGAGATGGCTTATCTTTGGAGCAAGCAATTGTTACGCAAACTAATAAACCACACAAAATCTTTTTTGCACTAAACTTCATATATTAAAAATTATGCAGCTATGCCATGTTTTAATTTGACATAGCTGCAGTAAAACTTATATTATTATAAATCTACACAGTCAAATTGTACACCAACTACACAACCGTTTGTGAACATGAAGTATAGGTACATGTAATATCCATTCTCGGATGTAGTCATTATTATGTCACCAGTAGTATTTCCATTAACAGGCATTCCGTTTGCATTGGCACCATAAATACCAGGTGTAGTTTTCCAAAGAACACCAGGAGCACCCGTTGCTGCAGGATTACCAGACATAGCTGACTCTGCATCATACAAGAACACATTATCTGCAGTACCCCACGTAAATCCATTAATATGGTTGTAGGCTACAAATTTGGCGTTATTAAATTCAATGTAGTCCACGGTATTACTCACAAAGTTTGCATCAAGTTTTGCATTTTCATTTACCACATTATTCGTATTGCCATTTACTTTACCTAAAGTGTTTTGACCATAGCCTACTACGAAATAATCGCTTTTTGTATTTGACGGATTAGTGTAAATCACATCAGCATTGTTCCATGCCCAAGTGTACCCGTTTATAGTAACCATCTGAGGTGTTTGAGAAACAACAGCTCCATTTACTACTTCCCAACGCGCGAATGTATTTAACGATGCTAAACCATAAAGAGGGGCTGTAATGATTGCATTTTTAGTAATATCACCAATTACAGAAACTTTACGTCCATATGCGGCCCCACCAGCATTCCATTCAATGAATATTTGAGGTGTACTAGTTACAGAACTTATTTTCCAAATTTTGAATATATTACCATCATTTGCAGTCAAATTATTAACTAAGATATTACCCGCTTTGTCCGATGTAGTATAGAAATTACGTACGCCACCACGAACTTCACCAAGGTTAATTTCTCCAACTTTTTGACCTGTAACACCATCTATATAGATGCTATTTTGATCTCTTGTATTGATAACTAGGTGCTTACCAGAAGCTGCAATACCACCAGTAACATTGTCTACCGTAATACCTAAGTCTGTTTTCAACTTCTTAACGAACATGATCTTAGCACTACCTGGACGAATACCTTTAGTCAATTTAGTTGCTACTACCTGTTGCACTTTATAGTTAGTTTTCGCGTCTCCTGCAGAACTTACTGTAAAGGTAATAGGTGCTGCTAGATTAATAGATCCGCCGTTTGTAATAGATCCTGTAGCATGTCTATTTAAAGAATACGTAATACGTGGATTATTCACCACAGTACCTGGGACTATAGAAAAATTAATATCTTTTCCTATGATGATTGCATCTGATTCTTGCGTTTCTCCATTACCATCTTCAAAGGTTAATTTAGCTGTAACAACATCTGTATTTCCTTTTTTATTCGCTACAATTACATATTTAGTTTGCTCACCATTACCTGCAGTTACAGTTACATGTACAGGATTTGTCAAATCTGTATATCCCTCTAATGACGGAGATATCTTAGCATCGGTAGGGATAGATGCTCTCAATAACATCTTAGTAAGATCCACCTCATTATCCGAGTTGATTGGATAGTAATAGTCAATATCTACATATACTGTATCATTACTAATACGACTGTTAAAATGTCTATTTCTGCCATCACCATCTAGTGATGCGTAAAAATCTGCTATTGTATTTTTATCATTAGGAAGAATATGTTCTGGCTTAGCACATGAATATACTAATGCACACACCATAATTAATCCTGTGATATTGCTTAAAAACTTTTTCATATTCTATAAGTTTATAATTACCACCCTTTAATTTGTGTTAATGCAGTGTTCACCTGAACCTCAGCCTCAGGAATAGGTAAATAATACAATCTACCTGTAAAACTGCGATCTCTATCATCTGCTGGAACAGTTGTATATGACACATTTTGACCTGCTACTTCTACACGATGCCCAGATACGCGTCTATTATTCAGCGTGATATGCGCTTTCCTCCAACGTCTTAAATCCCAAAAACGATGACCTTCAAAAGCCAACTCTACCATTCTTTCGTGTTCTATAGCTGCTAAAGCAGTAGCTGCAGTATTATAGTTGATAATATTTAAACCACGTGCAGTACGTAATGCAGACAATGTACTTGCAGAACCCGAGTAATCATCTAATCCAGCTTTTGCTTCAGCCAAATTAAGGTAGACTTCACCCAAACGTAATTCAATCCAGCTTTGAGAACTTCTATTTACACCAAAATTTGTATTAGTCGGATCTAAGAATTTCTTCGTATAGTAACCCGTCACTGTACGACGAGGCTCTGCTAATACTCCATACTGGGAAAATCCCTCCTGCGCATCTGCAACAGAAGTGTTTAGTGTACGGCCTTTCCATTGTGCTCCATGATAAAGAATCGAAGCATAAAAACGCGACTCACGACCTTCATAGGGCTTTGCCGCATGTGTAGCATTAGACCATGAAAATTTCGTTCCATCGGCCATCTCGAACTCATCTACCAAATCCGCAGTTGGTACACCATAGACCATGGTATTGCCATTGTTATCACGCGGAGGTGCATAACCAAAATCATATTGGTGTGTCAATTGAGGAGCAACAAAATCTACACGTAAAATTGCCTCCTTATTAGCTTGACCTACTTTACGTGTAAAGATACTCGCGAAATCAGACTCTAATTGGTAGACACCTGAACTGATAACTGCATCAGCTGCATCAGCTGAAATTTTATAGTATTCTTTCGCACGACTTGCTGGAATACCTGTTAGCTCATCCGTATTAAATTGGTTTAGATCATATTTAGCAATCGAACCTGCATACAAAGCCACGCGAGATAGAAGCGCATTTGCAGTACCTTTATTAGCACGTCCTGCCAAGCTTGTATTTCCAAGATTAGCGGCAGCAAATTTTAAATCTTCAATCATAAAGTCGTAAACTTCCGCTTCAGAAGAACGTTGTCTATCCTTTTCTGCGTAATCACTGATATCTTTTAAGATTACTACTGAGCCGTGAATTTTCGCTAACCAATGATATGTATAGGCACGTATGAAACGAGCTTCAGCTTCGATTCTCAACATTTCTGCTTCTGGGAATGAAGATTGAGTACGTAAAAAACCCAAAAACTCATTAACACGACGAATACGATTATAAGCTGAACCCCAATAATTTAATCCAACACTTGAAGGTGAAAATTGATTGGAGTTACTAATCAATGTATTCACCGTACCATTACCAGATACTGTGGATGTGAACTTCATACCATCCGCTAGAGCGTCCATAGCATTATCATAGCCCAATCCAGGAAATACCCCAAATTGAAAACTCTTAATCTCTGCATACAGACCATTCAAGTATAATTCAACGACAGCAGGATCAGACCAAACAATTTCTCCTGTGAATCTATCTTGAGGCACTATATCAATGTCACAGCTATTAAAGCCGATGACAGATGATGACAGTAGTGCCATTATTGTATATTTAAATTTTGATTTAAATTTCATAACCTTCATATTAAAAAGTAACACTTAATCCAAATGCATAAATGCGTTGTTGTGGATAGAAACCTAAGTTTACGTTAGGCATTTCTGGATCAATAAATTTCAAATGATCCCAAGTAAATAAATTAGATCCAGTAACAAATAATCTTACATTGTCCATTTTTGCTTTATCCAATAAAGATTTAGGAAGTGTATAACCCAATTGAACTGATTTAAGACGCAAATAATCACCCTTTCTTAACCATCCAGAGTTTCCATTTGCATTGTGTGGTGAAACGCCTACTTTATTTGCTGTCAAACGTGGGAATTCTGCATCCATATTATCTGGTCTCCATGCATTTTCCATCAAGAAATAAGGTGAATTACCACTACCATAGAAAGTTTTGGTCCACACTGTATTATCATGCACACCACTAACTCCAACAGCGCCTTCGTATCCACCAGCTAATGACACATCAGCTAATGCAGCACCTTGCAATAATGCAGAGAAATCAAATCCCTTGTAAGCCATATCGATATTCAAACCGAACATCAACTCTGGAATATTTGAACGCCCAATAAATGAACGGTCTCCGTAAGCTGTGATTCTACCATCACCATCTAAATCTTTATAACGGAAGAAACCTGGTGCAATGATTCCTGTAGAAGGTGAAGATGTATTCTTAGCTTCTTCCCAAGTTTCAATAAAACCGTCAGCTACATATCCTGTCTTCTCGCCCCATGAACGACCAATTACACTCAAATGAGCTGGAGTTCCATCCGCTTCTTGATATTTTAAATACTTATTTTTAGACCAGTTGATGTTTCCTGTTACGCCCAATTTGAAATCACCAAAGGTGTTGTTATATCTTAATTGCGCATCAAATCCTCTGTTATCCATCGTCCCAATATTAGCTAAGGATGCGTGATACCCACCAATAGACGCCGGATAAAGACCACCAACACCTCCAAGAATATCATAAGTATATCTGTAGAACCATTCGAAGTCAAATCCAAAATTCTTAAACAAACGAGATTCAAACCCAATATTAAACATTTGAGATTCCTCCCACTTTAAGCCTGAATTCGGAATATTCGCAGAATACACCGCCGCAATCGGCTGCCCCCCTATCACTAGACCAGGTGTAGTTTGCTGCGCAAATGTCTGCATATATGAAAACTGACCTGCATTTGCACGATCATTACCTGTTCGTCCAAATGATGTCTTGAATTTTAAGAAATCAATGGATCCATTGTCAACGATATCTTGGAAAAAATCTTCTTTAGAAACTACCCATCCTAAACCTGCGCCAGGGAACATTTTCCATCTGTTTTGTTTAGCAAAATTGGATGAAGCATCCCAGCGTGCAGCAGCTTCGAATAGATACTTATCACGGAAACCGTAATTAAATTTAGCTACTACACCCGCACGGGTAATCTCAGGGCTCGAAGAACCTGTAGAAGCAATAAGATCCTCATCTTCCTTAGAACCATAATTAATCTCATGGATTACTGTAATTGGGAAATTACTAGCTCCAGCTGAAAATACATTACCAGTTCCTTTATAAAATTCGTATAATAGCAATCCTCCTACTGAATGGTCATTAAAAGTGTTATTATAATTTAAGCTTCCTTGTAGAGTTTTACTATAGTTTGCAGAATAACTTTGTCTTAAAGTTGTTTTAGAAATACCAGGAACAACATATTGAGCCACATAATTTCCAGAAACTTGCTCTTGATCACGCATCATAGTGGTATAGGGTTGCGTCCAGGTTTTAGCTTCTTGGCCTTGATAATCGTAAGCTCCCTGCAATTTAGCTGTTAAGCCTTTCACACCAGGAACATAAAATTCTAAGTGACCCGTTCCTTGGAAAATATTCATTAGGTATTTTTGGTAACCAGATTCTTCGACTGAAGCAATTGGGCTCATTAATCCTGCACCATTTCTAGATGAAGTATATTCACCCGTTGGAGCGAACATTGGCAAGTTAGGCAACATACGCGTAGCCTGATAGAATGGATTCATGTAAGCTGTATTATCCGGAGAAATACCTGGCGTATTACTTTCTTGATTTCTCAAACCAATATTTAAGCCCACTTTCAAATAGTCAGTAACCTTCGTATTGATATTTGTGCGTACGTTATAGCGTTTGAAATTTGTATGATTAATAACACCATCTTGTTCTAAGTGGTTAATTGAAGCAAAGTACTGCGTATTGTCAGAACCACCGTTAATAGTTGCTGCATGATGTTGAGAATAGCTATTGTTACCTGCCAATATACCCATCCAATCTGTATTTCCTAATAATGGATTATCATTTGTACCGTTGCGTACAGCATCAATCATCTCTTGTGAGAATACGAAAGCAACTTGGTCAGCTCCTGTATTTAATAAAATGTCATTATCTACCTCAGTTCCCTTGTTATACCAAGCCATATAGTCAGGGCCATCTAGGAATTTTGGGAATCGTGTGTTTTGTCCAATGTTTAATGAAAAATCATAGGAAACCTTTGGCTTAGACTTAGAACCCGATTTCGTTTTTACGATAATAATACCATTCGCTGCCTGCACTCCGTATGCAGCAGTTGCTACCGCATCTTTTAATACTGAAATGGTTTCAATCTCATTTGGATCCAAATAAGCCAAAGTAGAAGAAGGTCTTTCTATATCATCTACAATAACTAATGGACCTCTGTTAGAGCCATATGTACCAATACCACGAACAAATAAACTCGCATTATCAGCTCCTGGACGACCAGATTGCTGTAATGAAGTTAATCCAGGAAGACGGCCCGCTAACGTATTGGTAATATTCATTGCAGGTGCTTTCTTAATTTCAGCACTACTAATTTGAGCAACTGATCCGACCATAGTACTTTTCTTTTGCGTACCATATGCCACTACCATTACTTCATCAATTTCATTATTAGAATCTAATAAAGTAACATTTACTTGTCTATTATCTGAGACAGACACTACCTGAGTTTCATACCCCAAATAAGACACCTCCAATTCTAAAGGGAATTTATCCACATTAATAGTGAATTGACCATCAGATGAAGAGAAGACAAGTTGATTACTGTTTTTTAATTTGATTGTAGCTCCTGCGATTGGACTTTGCTTATCGGTACGAACCACTCCACGCAATGCCGTTTGCGCATAAAGAGTCATTGTACTGAACAGCATAAAAATCAAACAGAAAGCTCTAAACACATTAGATGTTGCGAAGTTTAGACATTTCATAATTTATTATTTTGTTGTTTTGGTGTTTTTCATAATTCAGCTCTTGTTATTACTCTATTTATTACAAATAAAGTATCGTATAGATGTAAATTTGGTCCAGCTTTTTATAAATAATTTTATTCTTATCAGGTTATTATTTAGATATAATTAGTAATTATTGCACTAATTTATAAATATTAAAAGCTATATCCAATATATTTTTAAAAAAAATTAATAAATAAATCAAAAAAATACGATGCAATATCGCTAGATTTTATATTAAAAAACATTAGCGTCCGGTAAAAACCAGATTTAATAATTTAATTTTCTCATTCAATTGATAGTCAGCTTATTGGTTTTTATCTTTTTCAGATTCAAAAAACAAGGTATCAAAAAAGGGCTAGCTGTTTACTT
>NZ_VIQM01000079.1 GCF_008520265.1 Sphingobacterium cavernae | reverse complement strand
TTTTTGTCTTCCCTTCGTTTCCGTCGGGACTGCAAAGGTAGAAACTTTATTTTAATCCGCAAATTTTATTTGAAGATTTTTTTTCGTTTTGTTTTTCCCGATTTCTCAGTTTAAACAGTCTCTAACCCCCGTATTTCATGTTCCGAAGAACCGCTCCCCCCTTGCGGAGTGGTGCAAAGATAGGAACATTTATATATCACTTCAAAGCTTTAGCGTGAATTAATTTTCTAATTTGAGTTAACTCACTGAAAGATTGAAGGGTAAAATTATAAGAATAATATAAAATTCTGCCTAATGTTAAATTTTACTAAAAATGCATTAATTATTTTTAAAATACGAAACCCTTCGTATATTTGATGTACGAAAAGATTCGTAGTTAAAGCAGCGATTATGAAACCGACAGAAAGTGAGTTGGAGATATTACAAATACTATGGGACAGGCAACCATGCTCCGTAAGAGAGGTTCATGAATCCCTAAAAAGAAAAGATATAGGTTATACAACTACATTGAAATTGATGCAAATCATGCTTGAGAAGAAACTAGTAACTCGAGACACCAGTTTAAAAAGTCATTTATATAGCACGGCTATCAATAAAGAAGCTATAGAGCATCAATACCTTAATCGCATGATTGAAACCATTTATAATGGCAACACCTCGAGATTAATCATGCAAGTACTCGGTAATCATAAAGCAAGTAAGGAAGAAATTGAATTGATAAAAAAGTATTTAGATAACTTATAAACCAATACTATGGAAAATGTTTTTCAATTATTAATCAATGCTATGGGCTGGAGCATGGTTCACTCCCTATGGCAAGGCGCATCTTTATATATTATACTGTATGGGTTATTCCTTATATTTTATAATTGGAGTCCAGACACCAAGTACAAAGTTGCATATTTTTTTCAAAGTCTAATTTTTATTAGTTTCATCACAACATTTGTAAAGACTTTCAATATTTCAACAGGTGTAAGCTTGCCAAATAGCACTTCACAAGAAGTGTTTTATAGTTATATTGACAAATTGCAAAACTCAAATTGGTCAATTACAAAACTCTTTCCTTACATGGTAATAATATATACCATAGGAATAATAGTACAAACATTCCTTTGCATCAAGAGCTTCGACTGGCTTAAGAAAATTAAACAAACAAGTTCACAGATAATTCCTACGGAATGGTTAAACATACTAGAAGAAATTAAGAACAACCACAACATATCTTCGAAAGTTCGCCTATTAACTTCACCTAAAATAGAAAGCCCAATAACCATCGGCTTTTTGAAACCTTTAATCATTTTTCCAACAGCATACATTAATAGTATTTCGACCGAAGAAGCGGAAGCCATTTTATTACATGAAACAGCTCATATTAGAAGACATGATTATCTCTTCAACATCATACTCATTAGTATTGAAACTACCTTGTTTTTTAATCCTTTTATTTGGCTTGTAAGTAGACATATTAAAGTCGAAAGAGAGCAGTCCTGTGATGATTTTGTAATTATACATATTCCTAACCCAATTATATATGCAAAGACATTATTGCATGTAGAAGTATTAAGAAATGCACACCAAACAACCCAAGCATTAGCATTGTCGGGAGACAACAAGTACGATTTATTAAATAGAATCAAAAGAATAAACAAACAAATTATGGAATCCAAATATACATCCTATAAACAGCAATTAGGAGTTATAATATGCGCATCCTTAACATTCATCTTTATTGCTTGGGCTAACCCTAATAATAAACAAAATCAACAGGTGGCAATCAATGAAATCGTGATTTCGAAAATAGAAAATATCGAAACTATTGATACCACAATAGCTAGAGCAGAACAAAGGTCAATGCCAGTAAAAAAGAAAACACTATTAAAAGATACTTCTACGATTATTGTCAATGAATTTGAAAAAAATGAAGAAATTAAGCCCAACAAGCATATTGAATCAGTAGAAAAATTACTTAATTCAAAAAACTTCAAAATAATAATAGCGAATATTGAAGAAGGAGCTAATGCCATTGAAAGGAAATTAAACTCCACAGAATGGAAGGACAAAATCACTAAAATAGAGCTTAAGACTCGAGAAAGCTTAGATGAATATTATAATTCTGAAGAGTGGAAAGACAAAATGGCACAAATAGAGATTAATACGCAAAAAATACTTGAGGAAAAATTTAATTCTCCAGAATGGAAAGATAAAATGGCTAAAATCGAAATTAAAACGCAAAAAATTCTAGAAGAAACTTTTAATTCCCTAGAATGGAAAAAAAAGATTCAAGACTTGGAAAAACTACATAACTCTAACTAAGTCAAAATGCACATAAAAAAGTACACTTCCACATTTACCTGAAAGCCGAATCTACCGAATTTGATTCGGCTTTCTTTTAATGTTGATTTTATGTATTATTGTTCCTCAAGATAACCGATATGAATATCATTTATGCTATTGACCTTTTAGGAACTATGGTTTTTGCTATTTCTGGCGCGATGGCAGGGCATAGAAAGGGTATTGATATATTCGGTTCTACTTTCATGGCATTTGTAACAGCTATTGGAGGAGGATCATTGCGTGACATATTCTTAAATATTCGACCTGTCTGGGTAGAAGATGGCAATTATCTCTTGGCTATATTCGTTGGTGTCTTTATTTCAGTTATTGCGAACAAACAACTTTACAGCCTAGCTAAAACATTAACCTTATTTGATGCGATAGGTATTGGCTTCTTCACGGTAGTTGGAACACAAAAATCCTTAGATTATGAATCCAGCAGTATTGCAGCCATCATGTTAGGAATGTTTTCTGCAGCTATGGGCGGTGTGATTCGCGATGTATTGATAAATGAAACCCCTCTTATTTTACGAAAAGAAATATATGCTTCTGCTTGCCTGTCGGGCGCATTACTTTTTGTGTTACTTAACTATTGGAATGTTGACAACGGCTGGAATGCCTTCATAAGTGCTTCACTCGTTTTCTTGATCCGTATAGTATCGGTAAAACACAATCTTTCCTTACCGGTTGTCGAAATGAAAAAAGACGAAGGGTTATAATACTTCCAACAATTTTTCAAAAGTCATTCCGCGTGAAGCTTTCAATAGGATAAAACTATCGTTGATTTCAGCAACCGCAGCTTTAGCTTCATCAGTAGTCTGATAAAACTCAGTAGAATCATCGCGGTGGAGATAAAATTCTTTGCCAACAAATATCAATCTTTCAAAACCAAGAATTTTTGCTTTTTGAACCAAAGCTTTGTGCTCTTCAAAAGACTCATTTCCCAACTCAAACATATCCCCCAAAATCACCACTTTGTGGTCTGCGGTCAACACCTTCATATTGTCCAATGCAGCCGCCATACTACTCGCATTAGCGTTGTAAAAATCCGCAACAATCATGTTTCGTGATGTTTGGGTAATCTGCGAACGGTTATTTTTTGGTACATACGACGCTATTCCTTCATTGATCTTAATAGGATTCATCCCAAATTCAAGACCAATGGCAATTGCAGCTAATATATTTTCGGTATTGTACGAGCCTGTTAGATGCGTATAAACTTCATAAGATTCAGATTTATCACCTTCTTTCCAAGCGATAGAGAGGTAAGGGTTAGCCATTAAAAGTTTACCTACAATATTATTCGTTTCCGAGAAACCATATGTAATCACCTTTTTAAAATGACGTTGTGCAGCCATTTCTACTAAATGAGCATTATCTGCTTGTAGAAATAAAGTTCCTTTGTTTACAGATAGAAGATCATAAAGCTCACCTTTTGTTTTTTTAACTCCCTCAAAAGATCCAAAACCTTCTAAGTGCGCTTTTCCAACATTGGTAATAAAACCATGTGTCGGACGTGCGATATTCGCCAAAAACTCAATTTCACCAACATGATTTGCTCCCATTTCTATGATTGCTATTTCGTAAGAATCGTCTATGGACAACAACGTCAAAGGCACGCCAATGTGGTTATTTAAATTACCTTGCGTGGCATAAGCACGAAACTGTTGCGATAAAACCGAATAAACCAACTCTTTTGAAGTTGTCTTACCGTTTGTTCCTGTAATTCCAACCACAGGAATAGCTAATTTTTGGCGGTGATACAACGCCAAATCTTGCAACGTCTTTAAAACGTCTTCAACTAAAATATATTGATCGCCGTTAACAAACACTTCTTCATCCACTACGACATAAGCTGCGCCATGCTCCAAAGCTTGAGAAGCAAATGCATTTCCATTAAAGCTTGCACCTTTCAGCGCAAAGAAAATACTGTTTTCTTTAATATTGCGTGTATCAGTAGAAATTACAGGATATTGCTTATAGATATCGTAAAGAGTCTTAATTTGCATAACAACAAAATTTTAGTACGACAAATGTAGTAATCTTATGTCCTTGTGTAAATAAAAAAAGGAGCAATGCTCCTTTTTTTATTTCAATTTATATGCAACAACGCTATTGCTGTTAAATTTAGGGATATAGAGAATACTTTCTTTCTGGTTATAGCCCAGATCTGCGGTATTCATTTTGCCTTGCACATCAAGCATCTTTTGAATCTCTCCATTCGCTTTCACATAATAAACAAGACCCACCCAGCAGGTAACAATATAATCTCCATTTCCAACTGGTTCCAAGCCGTCACCACCTTGATCAAAGCCTTTTGTGAAAACTGTTACTTTTTTGTTGGTGTCAATAGACCAAAATTCTTTTCCAGCAAGGGCCAAAAGATTACCACCTTCCGCCTTCAATCCATTCACTGAGGGAACATTGTCCAAATACAACGAAGCTTTACCATTTCGCAATTGAAAAATCTTATTTTCTCTCGTATCCGAAATGTAAACGATACCTGAATCATCCACTGTTACATCATTCAAAAAAGTCGATCCTTCCACTGGAATCTCATCAATGACATTACCAGTAACCACATCTACGACTATCACATCCGTAATATCAGCAATGTATAATAATCCCTTATGAATTGCTAATCCTTTCGGTGCATTCAATCCAGTAACCCAAGTTGCATTTTTGATTGAACCATCGGTATTCAATAGCGCAACTCCTCCTTTACCGTCTTTCTCACTACCAGATCCATCAATCAGTGAAACAAATAAAACATTGTCCTTTGGGTAATACAAAACCGATTCTGGTGTTGGAAGCTGTTCTTTAGATTCCCAAATAACTTCTATTTTCTTTTCCTGCGCATTTGTCAATTGAACGCCTAAAACAGCAAAAAAGATAAGCAATTCATTAATTTTAATCATGATTTGTTTTCTATTGGTTGATTAATTGTAAATATATGAATTTCAAAAGAATCCTAAGACTGTAATTCAAAAACACAAGCGAAGCAAATTTGTTCACCCTTAACGATTTTAAAACTAATTTTGTTGTCAAAACTTCCTTTTTGAATGGAAATAGTATCGTTGAAACTTAACTCTTTGATGAAGTTGAGGTCAATTGCTCGTATCTTGTTTTTTAATATCAAGCTTGGATCTACATAATTAATGCACCATTCCAGATACTTCGTGTTATTCACATGATTCACGATATCTAAATCCGAAAATTGTACGACTTGTGTATAAATTTCCGATACTTCAAATGAAAGATCGATACGCTGATTTGCAAGTTCTGTAGCATGTTGATTTGGATATTGTTCTATATATGACGTATCAAATGGCAACATGTCCGGTCTTCTGGTTTTCATATTGAAGATTGCCCATAATGAGGTAACAGCTAACAGCTTCTTGCCTTCACGTGAAACTTCAAAATCCCGCGTTGATTTAAACCCTTTTAATTCCTGAATCCAAGTCTTCACCTCTACATCTTGCGAAAATCTAGGCAATTCTTCAATCTCAATGCGCATACGATTCATTACCCAAGACTGATCGTACAGGGATAAATCATCAAAACCAACAGCACCCAAGTCAGCATGTTCCGCCGCTGTCAATTGCAGTATGTTTGCTAATTCGGGAAATTTTATAGCGCCATTGGGGTAACATTGGGAAAAATAAACTTCCCAATTTTTGTGGTGTATTGACTTGAAGTCTTTAGATAATGGCATAGCTCTTCTCCTTTTAACTATTTTCTTTGTTTAGCCATTTTGGTACATCGGGCGCTACATAGGCATTCATTTTCTGCACTAATTCTTCGATATTATCTGCAACCAAAAGCATTTCTTCATTTTGCTTATTCAAAAGCCCGACCTCAACCATATTGTGTATAAAAGCAATCAAATGATCATAAAAGCCATTAATATTTAGCAATCCTACAGGCTTTTGATGCAATCCTAATTGTGCCCAAGTAATCATTTCGAACAACTCCTCCAAGGTCCCGTACCCTCCAGGAAGCGCTATTATTGCTTCACTCAAGTCATTCATCATCATTTTGCGCTGATGCATATTCTCAACTGCAATCAATTCAGTGACGCCAGAATGGCCAATCTCTTTACTATTCAGAAAATGCGGAATAACACCAATGACTTTGCCGTTATTCTCCAGCGCACCATCAGCAACAGATCCCATTAATCCTACTCGACCGCCTCCGTACACCAAAGTAATATTCTGCTTCGCTAGATATTCGCCTACGCCATATGCTTTTTGCATCCATACCGCATCAAAGCCTGGGCTCGACGCACAAAAAACCACTATACTTTTGAATTTCATAATACAAAACTAAATAAAAAAGACCGCAGACATTTTCAGTCTACGGTCATCTTTAAGAATGGCAAGGCCTTCCTTTTACAAAGCTCTTTCTTTCTCTTCGCTGCTGTCATTGACCCTGCGAATAGATTGCTTTAGATTGCCAAACTTGTAAGTCAACGTAAGTCTTACCGTTTGACTATCGCGGTACTGATATATTCTAGAATTAAATTCCTTGAATTCTGTAAACACATTATTGTGGTTGGTATGGAATATATCCGTTACAGCTAATTTTAATGAGGTCCGTTCGTCTTTCAAATTGTATGTAGCACCAATATCTGTACCCCAACGTCGTTGAATTTTATACATATTGTAGATGAAAGGCGAATTATAACGTAAAGACATTTCGCCAGACAACTGTTTACTAAATCTGAAACTGTTGTTCATATTCGCTTGGATAAATGCAGACCCCAAATTCACATCATATCCCGATATTGGCCCTTTAAAGTGCATATAGATTCCTGTGATATTATTGAACATCGTCCAAACCTTGCCAATGCGATAAGGAATACTCAAGTTGATATATGAGGTAGTTTGTTCACCCAAATTCTCACGTGTAATCCACGTAGTTTTTAATACGGTGTCTTGACCAAGGCTTTCTGTCATTGCACCTTTGGTGATATCATGACCTAATGCAATATTAAAACGCTTATATAAAGTATAGTTTAATGCAAATCCATCTGTATACTGTGGGTTCAAATACGGATTACCTTTATTGTATGTTCTTTTGTCCACATAATATTCAAAAGGATTCAAATTTCTGTAATTTGGACGAGAAACCTTACGCGAATAACTCAATGCAAAGACGTGGTTTTCATGCGCATTATAGGACAATGAAGCGGATGGAAATAAGTCAAAATAATCGCGCTTTACTTGTTTATTTTGTGTAATAGAATGACCATCTGAGATTGTATATTCACCCCTTAAGCCCGCTTTGATTCCCCATTTTTTGATATTGGTACTATAATCGAAATAACCCGCTAAAATCTGTTCTTCGTAATTAAATATATTTGAGCGGTTTGTGTTATTTTGCCAATTTGAACCTACAAGATTTTTGAAGTTAACATCATTATCAGACTGCACATTGCTATACTTTACGCCTGTTTCTATGTTTCCCTTTCCTAATTTTTGCGTGTAATCTAATTTCGCTGCCAAGATTTTAATGTCTACACCGAATGTACTTCTCTCAAATTCCGGAGCGTACATTAATGTTTCGCCATCGCCAAAATAAGAGAAGTACCCGTAATTCAATATCGAATTGGTCTTGAAAGTACTATAATCAACATCTGCTGTCAATTTCTTACCCGTAGTATCAATCACAAACTCATTGTTGATATTTACCGAATAGCGATTGAATTTTTCATCATTATTATTGTCTGAAACCATTATTGAATCCACCGAACTATTAGGACGAGACATCAATGTAGTCCCTGGAGTCAATTGATTTTCCTTATTATTTGCGCCATTAAATTGAATCATAAAGGTATTACGCGCAGATGTTTTTTGCTCAAAGCCCACTTTGTAATTATGAGTTTTTTCTGCATTTTGGAATACAGATGACTGGTCAAAGTATGTATCGGCTAATTTATTGGGTATAGTTCGCGTAATGCGAATATTCTCGTTATAATTATTATCCGCATAAGAATAGTTTGTGAAGAATGTAGAGTTGTTCTTTTTATAATTTACATTGAAGGACGAATTACCACGTAATTTCTCTCCCACAGCTCCACTTGCAATGAAAGATCCATTGAAGCCTTCCAAACGATTTTTCTTCATCACGATATTGATAACTCCACCCGATCCCTCCGCGTCATCTTTAGCCGAACGTGTAGTAGATAATTCAACACTTTTAATCTGAGCGCCATCCGTACTTTTCAATAATGTAGCCAGTTGTTCGCCGGTCATATAAGTCTGACGACCGTCTATGGTAACATTTACTCCTTGTTGACCCATCAACGAAATATTGTCATCTTTATCTACATCAACACCAGGAGCTCTTTTCAATACTTCTAAAGCATTATTTCCTGCGCTGATAGAAGAATTTTCTACGTTCATGACAAGTTTTCCATTGGTATGTTGTATTTGTGGTAATTGACCTTGTACAGTAACCGCTTCCAACTCTTTTGTCAATACTTGTAAAATAATATCATCGATGCTAACAGAATTTTCTGCAGCTTGAAAGACTGAAGATTCACCCTTCGCATAGCCTACAGCTGTGGCTTCAATTCTAAAAGTTCCTACAGGAAAACCCGATAGCTTAAATTGTCCTTTGTCATTGGTGACAGTAGATTTAATAAATCCGCGATTTGGCTCAGTAACAAGATATACTGAAGCATTGGCTATTGGCGCATTATGCGCATTCTTGATGTAGCCAGTAATAGTCTTTTGTTGCGCTACAGCGAGCTGCATACAAAGTATCATGCTACCTAATAGTTGTAAAAGTAATTTCATTTGTGTGGTTAGCTTCTGTAAAATATTCTTTTTATTTCTCCCAAAATTAGAGCGAAAAAGGACATGGAAGAATGCGTGTTAGATTAACAGAAGAAGTTATTCGGTGAAATAGTAATATTGGTCGGTAAAAAATTTGTCGCCTTCTATTTTTATTAAAAGGCGACAAATTAATTGCTTTTTATTTTTGATGTAGAAAATTAATTTACAGTAACAGTTACACGCTCTGCAATTTCCTTTGCTTCTTTTTCAATTTTGCGTGCATGCTCTTCTGCTTCTTTAGCATGTTGTTCAGCCTTTTTAACCAATTCCTCTACCGAACTTTCTGTTTCAGTTTTCTTGCTGATAGGCAGAAATCTTGGGGTACACTGCAAACCAGTTCTTCCCATAATCCATTCTGTAGCTTTGATTTCTTCATCAGAATCATACGCTTGTTGGCAATCCCAATTTGAAATGTTTCGCAATTTATAACTAATAGAATTATCTACCACCACACGCGATCCTACAGGCAAATAGAGTGTAGCCGATACAGATTGATCTCTGTATTTTCTATTTGGGTTGATACCAAAATGCGAATTAAAAACTATTTTGTCGTCTGTCTGATTAGCCAAATAACTGATTTCAGCAGCATTTGTAGTCGCTACTTGATATGTTTTTCCACGTGCAAAATAATTATACTGGATATAAGGTTTTGCCAAAGAATCTATACTTTCAAAACTTATGCTTATATCATTTCGCAAAGCATATTCTAAATCTTCTCCATTCAGTTCAATTTTAAATTTTTTACCTTCTTTATCTGCTGCAGAAGCTTCTATAAGACGCACATCTTTTTCTGTGATATAATACACTTTACGCTCACTTAAAGGCCTTTCTACTTTTATGGTGCTGGATTCTTTGAATTCCTGCGCACCTATAAAGCTGAAAAATATTACTGCAATAATGGAAGAAATCCATGTTGCCCACAAGCCTAACGAGAAATAATGATTCATCGGTTGTGTCTTAAATAACAGACGGACCATTAATTGAAATAAAGCTAAGAATGGAATAGCGATCGCCAAAGTTCCGGCTACTAAGGCTACGATTGCTTGCGGTGTATTCAAAAATTCTGTTCCTGGAAAAACCATTTCACGTTGATAGCCCAATATGCCTGTGATGAATCCAATACAAGCGATGGCTAGACCGAAAATTGTCAAGGCACAGAACACCAAAATCAAGAAGCCAATTAGTCTTCCGAACCCTCTGCCCACTCGTGATACACCATTCCCTACAGCAGCAGTTCCTTTCGAAAATTCTCTTTTCACTTTAGAAATATGAGGGTTCAAGCCTTGGATTTCTTCATCAAAACTCTTTTTAAAATTCTGCAATGTTGGTAACTCCCCTTTCATTGCCATTTTGTCGGCACGAGAAACCGCCTTTGGCATCACAACCCAGAGAATCAAATATAACATAATCCCAGAACCGCCAAATAGAAAGAAACACACAAAAATCACGCGCATCCATTTCGTTTCCATATTGAAATAGGCTCCCAAACCACTACATACGCCACCAAAAATTTTATCATCTGGATTACGCATCAATTTTTTCTCCGAAAAACTTGCACTTGCATATTGAGCGGTTGTATGCTCTGATGTAGATTGCTCACCAGTAGATTCGTTTTCCGTAGAATCAAAACTTGGTTGGTCTATCAATTCTTCTTCCTCGCCTTCAAAGTCACTAACCTTCCCCATCTGGCTAATGACATGATTCACATCATCCATCGAAATGACTTCCTTACGTCCAACCTGAATTTTCTCGGAGAACATTTCAGCAATACGATTTTCGATATCTTGAAGAATCTCTTGGCTGTCTGAAGATTTTCCAAAATGTCTTTTGATATCAATCATGTAAGAACGCAATGTTTCGTAAGCCTCTTCTTCAATGTGAAAGACGATACTATTTATATTGATGATGATAGTTTTATTCATGGTATTAGATTTTTGTATTAATTGTTAGATTCTTTTCTTCCTTGCAAGGATGTTTCTACCGCATAGACTAATTCTTTCCACGTATTGTCTAGTCTTTGCAAAACTTCAAGACCTTCGGGTGTAATTTGATAATATTTTCGAGGAGGACCTGACGTTGATTCTTGCCAATTGTAGCTCAACAAACCATTATTTTTTAGTCGAGTAAGCAATGGGTATAATGTCCCCTCCACCACTAACAGCTGTGCGCGTTTTAATTCCGCAATTATATCCGATGCATATATTTCGCCTTTCGAAATAATCGAGAGAATACAGTATTCTAGTATCCCTTTTCGCATCTGCGTTTGTGTATTTTCCGCTATCATAACAATACAAAGTTATATCCTTTGGATGGTACTTTGCAATACATAGTAGTATACAAAATTACAACGCGCTGATTTCCAGTGAAATAATTTTTAATGCGACTGTATTTAACTACAAAAATTTGTTAAGAATTAGGATTTCTTACTGATTTATAACACTTTTGCGTCGATGAAATATTTTTTTAGCTATATCTGGGCTATAGTATGGGGTATTATTATGCTTATACTCCTATTGATGCCCTCCAATGATTTACCTGATCTTAAGCCCTACTATATTTTTCCTGGTGTAGATAAAGTCGTGCATATCGGAATTTTCTATATTTTGGCAATGTTATTATACTGGGAATCAGCAATGAAGTCCAAGTGGAAAGGCAACAAATGGGTCACTGTAGCAAAGGTAGTCTTGAGTACAGTAATTTTTGCTTTCTTAACAGAAGAAGCGCAGCGACACGTCTCGAGTCGTACTGCAGACATGTTTGATATTTACGCTGATTGTATAGGTATTGGAATGGCAACATTCTCATTCTTAATTTTATATAGAAAAGAAAAAGAAGCATGAAAAAATGGTTAATATTTGCGGCGATGTTACTTGTTGTAGCATCGGGAATACAGTCTTGTGGTGTAAATAACTGTGGATGCCCTAAACCGTACACACCAAAAAAAAGATAATTAGGCTCTTGCGATAGTAGCGATCGATACTGTTGCGCCACTCGCAATTAGTAAACTGGCTGCCTCGCAAATCGTAGCGCCAGTGGTTAATACGTCATCCACCAAAAGGATATGTTTACCCTGTAAAGTCTCTTTAATGTTTAAAGCAAACACGTTTTTGACGTTATCATAGCGTTCAGTTTTCGTTTTCTGTGTCTGGCTTACAGACAGAACTTCTCGCAGAAGTATGATCTGTCGTAATGGAATATTCAATCCCAAACTTAATCCTTTAGCAAATTCTCCCGCCTGGTTATATCCTCGTTTTCTAAGTTTCGACCTGTGAAGTGGAACGGGAATTATATAATCAACATACTGTGGTATGCTCGTGATTTTATGCGCATACAATTTTCCGAGAAAAACGCCAATTTCAGGTTGGTTTTTATACTTCAGTTTATGTAATAATGTTTCTACTGGAGAAGATTTTGCTAAATGTAGCATGGAAAAAGCATGGTTAAATTCTATCTTTCCCCACAATTGACGTGCTGTTTCATTATTATCATCCAGGTGAAAATCCGTAAAAGGGAGGTGATAAAGACATTTAGTACATAACATTTCTTCGGATACGAATAGATTCGCCTCGCAAGCCATACATAGCCGAGGAAATAGCAAATGCAAAAAACCGTTGAAATAATACCTCAACAACATAAGAGAATACAATTAGTTCGTATTCTTTAAGTTAAGAAAAATTAATTGGATTCTTCTTTGATAGCTAATTGACCACAAGCGGCATCAATATCTTTACCACGGCTTCGGCGCACATTCGTTATAACCCCTTGACTACGCAGGTAATTCGCGAATGCGTCAATCTTATCCGCTTCAGCATTTTCGAAATCAGCCAAAGAAATAGGGTTATATTCGATGATATTTACCTTACAAGGTACATTTTTACAGAATTTTGCCAACTCTTTTGCATCTTGAATTTCATCATTGAAATTATCAAAGACAATATATTCGAAGGTGATTGGATTTTTTGTTTTAGAATAATAATAACGCAGTGCTTCCGCTAATGCCTTTAATGAATTTTGCTCATTGATAGGCATGATTTCATTACGTTTCTCATCGTTGGCAGCGTGCAAAGACAACGCTAGATTAAAACGGACTTCATCGTCACCTAATTTTTTAATCATCTTTGCTATACCAGCTGTAGATACGGTTATACGTTTGGCTGCCATATTCAATCCATCGGGAGAAGTAATTCTCTCAATAGATTTCATCATGCCAGAATAGTTTAGCAAAGGCTCGCCCATTCCCATATAGACAATATTGCTTAATGGAATACCGTAATTATCTTTAGCTTGCTTATCAATCAAGACGACTTGATCGTAAATTTCATCAGCATTGAGATTACGCTTTCGATCCATGTAACCTGTTGCGCAGAATTTACACGTCAAACTACAACCCACTTGAGAACTCACACAAGCTGTCATTCGATCTGGCGTTGGAATAAGTACACCTTCTATAATATTTCCATCGTATAAAACAAAACTGCTTTTTATGGTCTTATCGGAAGATACTTGAGATTGCTTTACTTGCACATAATTGATAATAAAATTCGATTTCAACTTATCTCGCAAAGCTTTACTCAGATTACTCATTTGTTCAAAATCTGTTACTGATTTTTGCCAAAGCCACTCATAGATTTGTTTTGCACGAAAAGCTTGCTCTCCCATTTCTACCAACTTCTCTTTGATCTGATCAAGGGAAAGACTACGTATATCTATCAATTTTGTTGCTGTATTCACAGCACAAAGATAGGTAAATTTTTTTTCTGCTAAATCTCACTATATGAGTATAACATTCATATGACGCACAAGTAGTTAAACTCTTTGTCACTATGTGATTAAATCAATTTGACATATCTTCGTTATATTGCATCTATAATCTATTTAAAACAATGAAAAAAGCACATTTTATCCCTTTCATAATTGCGGCAGCACTGATTACATCATGTGGTGGCGGCAAATACGCGGCGACAGAAAAAGTTAACAAGAAGAAAGCCAAAGAATTTGCGGAATTATACCGAGAAGCTCCCGTTACGAGTCAATTAGAAAAGATTAATGCATCGGATAAAGAGTGGATTGGTTCTATCAATTTCGGAACGAGAAAACCAAATTATGTAATGATTCATCATACCGCGCAAGATTCCTTAGCACAAACGGTAAAGACATTCCATAGCGCACGTGCAGGTGTAAGTTCGCACTATGTTATTGGGCGTAATGGTAAGATAGTACAAATGGTAAATGACTTATACCGGGGTCATCATGCTGGTGCAGGTAAATGGGGTAACGACACCGATTTAAATTCTTCATCCATAGGAATTGAATTGGACAATAATGGAACTACAGATCCTTGGCCCGATGTACAGATTGATGCCTTGATAAGCTTATTGGCCTACTTAAAAGATTCATATAAAATACCACAAGCAAACTTTATAGGACACATGGATTATGCGCCTACACGCAAAAATGATCCTTCACGATTCCCTTGGAAAAAGCTATCGGACGCTGGATTTGGGTATTGGTATGACGATTACTTAGAAACACCTCCAGCGAATTTTGATGTACGTTTAGCGCTACGTGTAATAGGGTACGATGTAAAAAATCTTGACGCTGCGATCAAAGGTTTTAAACACCATTACATCCAAAAGGAAGCCAATACAGCGAATTTAAATGAGCAGGATTTAAAAATTTTATATTCTATTTTTAAGAAGTTTTTGTGATGTGAACTACCCATTTGCTAAAGACAAATGGGCTTCGGGCTTCACAGACTTGTGCTTTGTTGCCAAAGTCTTATTTGAGTCTCCGCCCGTGTAATCGCCAGTTCCTGACGATATTATTTTTAATC
>NZ_VIQM01000078.1 GCF_008520265.1 Sphingobacterium cavernae | reverse complement strand
CAACTTTATCGTAAATATCTTAGCTGGATTAGCAGCATACAGTTTCTTCCCTAAGAAACCTTCAATCAAATATCAAACGGTAAAAACTAACCAATTGTACGCTTTTTAATTATCGAATTCAGGTTATAAAGTTAAAGACAATGGCAGCGTCCAGACCCGTGCAGTATACAATATACTTCGAGTGAACCGAGATGGTCGAAAAGACCTTATCGGTATCTATCTTTCAGAAAATGAAGGCGCTAAGTTCTGGCTGTCGGTACTGACCGATCTGAAACAGCGTGGTGTAGAAGATATCCTGGTCGCCTGCGTCGATGGTTTATCCCGGAATATGCATTGCCTACAAAAAGAAGATAATGGATGGATGGCTTTTTCTCCAAAATTGAAAACCTACCTCCTAAACTCGTTTATAGCTAATGCATATTCCGGGTTTAAATACTATGAAATGGGGAATTGCCCCGAAAATTAAATCTGCTAAAAATATTATTTGGCATACATGTACTCTTTAGCCTTACAGCCAATAGGTCTATACTCTTGATATAAGATCCACGCGTGATCTACATTTTCTTTCTTTAGCATATATAGGATTATTCCTTATTTCGTGGGGTTTACATCTATATGGGAGCTATCGTGGGAAAATGGAAGAAGACGCTTTGGAAGGCAAATCTTCGATAGGATTAGGCGAATTTCTTGGTGAGCCTACTTTTTGGTTCGAAACTTTTCAAAATTGGCAGAGTGAATTCCTTTCAGTGGCTTCAATTGTATCACTAACGATTTTTTTGCGGCAAAAGGCTCTCCACAATCAAAGCCAGTAGACGCACCACATTTGGAAACAGGAAAATAATAAACGCAGTGAATCCAATGATTTGTTAAGTAAATAAAAGCAAGCTGCTATCAAGCTTTATTATGTAAGGTAGCACGATGTATAGCCCTATGAAATACATGTTTGATTACAGGGCAATATGTTTAGAGTTAGTCTATTCTGTCAGTAAGCTGAAAACGACTGATTACCTGATGAAGTATAAGGGTAGAGACCTAAGTGTTATTTCATGATAAGATAAAGGTAGGGGACATGGCGGCTAAAGATTGGGGAAAATCAAAAATAGTCCAATCGTAATTAAACAATTGGACTATTTTTAATATTATAGGATTTGACGTCTAAAACTTCAATAGTTACTTACTTTTGTTATTTCCTCATCTTCTGCTGTTACTTCTTCCAGATAGCGTTCTAAACTGTCATCCATTTCTTTCATCCATGGGGTGTGGTGAATAGACGCTTCTGTGCCGTCCACAACAGAAGTAAAGACTTGGTCACGATAGTTGAGAATATTCACCTCTTTGTCATGCAGCCACTGCTTAAACATATCGGCTACTTTATCCAGATCGAACGGCGGATAATCTGTCAGAGCTATTAACTCTTTAATATAATCTGTTTGAAAATCCACATGATCGGCACCTGTGACAGTTGATTTTTCATAGGCCATCCATTTATTAATATCAGCAGTACGCTCCTCTTTAGAAGGTAACGAAACTCTTCCCAGCATATAATCACGGGCGAACCAAGCTTGTGTATCAAACATATTGAAGGTGTAATATTGATCTTGCATACCTAAGTAAATTAATCGCTCATTATCATTAAAGATTATACCTTTGTATAAGTGATTAGGGTATAAGCAATTTTTAGATTTCAATCTCAGATTATCGGGTAAGAATGGAAGTTTGTGCTGATAGCCAGTACAAAAAATTACAGCATCAAAGTCTTCGGCGTGACCGTCTTTAAAGAAGGCAGTGCTTCCCTCAAAATGAGTTACTAATTCTTTCTCTTTTATTCCTTTAGGCCATTTAGAGCCTATAGAGCTCGTTCGGTAAGAAATAGTAATTGATTTAGCTCCGTGTTTGTAACATTGTACACCAATATCCTCTGCCGAATAACTACTGCCTATCAACAAAACTTTTTGATCAATAAATTGATCGGCTCCTCTAAAATCGTGAGCGTGCATGACAGCCCCAGGAAAATTTTCTATACCTTTAAAATAAGGTAGATTTGGCGTTGAAAAGTGCCCAGTTCCCACGACTAGGTAATCGAATATTTCCTCAAAAGTTTTGTTTTTAACTAAATCATCAAAGATAACGCGAAACTGTTTTTTATCTTCTAAGTAATCTACCCATCGTGCTACTGTATTGAATTGAATATATTCTCGAGCGATACTTTTTTTTATTCTCCCTTGAATATAATCGAAAAGAACTTCACGTGGTGGGAAAGAGGATATAGGTTGGCCAAAGTGTTCGGTAAAACTATAGTCGGCAAACTCCAAACATTCTTTGGGGCCATTGGACCAAAGATATTTATACATACTACCATGCAGTGGTTCACCATATTTACCTACGCCGGTACGCCAAGTATAGTTCCACATACCGCCCCAATTGTCTTGTTTTTCAAAACATTTAATTTCTGGAACGGGATTACCTTTTTTCTGCTCTGACTCAAAGGCCCTTAGCATAGCAAGTCCACTAGGGCCTGCACCAATAATCCCAACTTTAAAATTTGTCATATATACATAAAAATTTATTCCCGTTCTTATGTTATAAGAAGGGAGGATTAAACTATTAAGAATCAATATTTGATCCGCAAGCCTTAATCAAGGCTCGAAGGCATTTTTGAAAGAGTGCAAACTCTTAAAGAAGAAAAGACCTTTATTCAGGGCTTAATTAAATTGATAACAGAAATATTATTAATCGTAATATCTTTGTGTTTTTGCAATATACAAAATATCGGTTGCAAAAACAACTTATAGCCTCACTGAGCCTCTAGAGCTTTAATTATTCTTAAGTTGAGATTTCTGCGATATTTTTTTAAGATATTTGTGATGGGGAGGAATTAGTTCCGAGACTGGAGAAAATTTACAGGAGTTTATGAGATATTTTTAATTGTCCTTATAATTAAATGGTGTTCTTAGGTTATTTAATAACTATACTTACTTAGATATAAGGTAGACACAAATTCTAGCAATTTTTTCGCAACCATCGTAACCTATTAATTAACTCTGTGAAAAAGAAGTCTTGTTTATAGCTGAGCAAATTTTATGACACCTAATTTGTAAATTTTTCAAGAAAAAAATATAGTTAAAATAGGATTGTATGTATTTTCATAGATATCACAGTGAGCGAGGATTGTTGCGCTGACTTTCAAAATTGATTCAATAAATGATTGTGCTAATCTGCTGTTTCTCGGAAAATCTTCAACTTACTTGTCATCAAAAACATCAACAATCCAAAGAAAGCGAATAAGCCATAGGAATAGCGCAGGCTAAATATTTCAGCGATATAACCAATTAACGGAGGCCCAAGTAGAAACCCCAAATAACTTACGCTGGAAACCATAGCAAGAGCTACACCCGATGGAATTTTCTTATTTTGTCCGGCCAGGCTATATACTGTTGGGATATTACAAGCTACGCCAATTCCTACTAACATAAATGCAAATGTGCATAGCCAAAATTGTGGGAATAATACTGAAAGCATCAGACCTATAAACATAAGGATGCCGCTAATTTGTAAGGTTCTTTTACGTCCAAGTCGGCTTATTACATAATCACCAATAAAGCGTCCTGTTGCCATCATAATCATGAATGAAGCGTATCCAACAATAACTAGGTTGGCTGGAGCCCCTACAATATCTTTGAAATATACACCACTCCAGTCAAACATCGCTCCCTCGGTTGCCATGCTGAAGAAGCCAATAATTCCCAATTGTACCAACGATTTTTCGGGTCTAGAAAAAAATGATCTTTTCTCTTTTTGCTCAGGTTTACCCTGAACTAAGTGTTTGTGGTTGAGTAATGTATTTACAATAATCAAAAATAGAATTATTATAAAATGAGGAAGCGTATCAATACCAATATTCATAGTTAACAAACCAATTAGTGCGCCCGTAAATCCTGCAATACTCCATGCGCCATGGAATGAAGACATAATTGATTTTTGGAATATTTTTTCTGCTGCTATCCCCTGCGTATTAACCGCGATATTACACATATTTCCCACAACGCCGAAAGTGAATAAAATAACCGCTAATTGAAGTGCATTGGTTGCTACCCCAATGGTACATAATATAAGGGCGTATATAATAGCAACAATGCGTAAAACATTTGCACTACCGTATTTGGTCACGAGTTTTCCTGATAGTGCCATAGTTACTAATTGTCCAACAGGGAGCATCAACAATATCGTACCTAATTGTGCTTCGGTCAACTGTAAATTTTCTTTTAGCGTAGGAATGCGACTTGCCCATGATGAGAATGCTAATCCTTGACAAAAGTAGAAGAGGGAAACAGCTATTCGTATCCGTGTACGCGAAGCATAAAGGGTGTCTTCTGCAGAGGTAGTGATGTCTTGTTGCATGGTGATTTAAGTTTGCGATTGCAAAGTTAAGTATTATTTAAGTAATCAATATTGTCAACAGATGTAGTCAGACTTAATGAGTTTTACAAAATAGTTGTAAAACTAACTTAATTAAAAACAGATTTTTATGGCTGAATGATATTTTAATATAAATTATCAGAAGTGTCCTAAATAAGGAAAAAAAATGGCTGTGCTTTATATAGCAGGGATTCCTATATTTAGTTCGCTAAAATCATTCAACCGCTATGGTAAATATAAACCTATTTTCTCAGATATTAGGACTAATAGATCGCTATAGTTATTTTAGATGAAATTTTTTTATTAATTTACAGTTTATATAATAGCAATAATTAGTACAACAGTTTTAATAATTAATTCTAAAAATTATGGGAAAATTTGAAATCAAAAAACGTTCTAATGGAGATTATCAATTTAATTTGAAGGGTGGTAATGGCCAAACTATCTTAAATAGTGAAGGATATTCTTCGAAAGCGAGTTGCATGAATGGTGTTGAATCTGTAAAAACAAATTCTCAAATAGAAGCAAGGTTTGAAAAGAAAGAATCATCTAACAATAAATATTATTTTAATCTTAAAGCATCTAACGGTCAAATAATTGGTTCTAGTCAAATGTATGAATCAAGTTCTGGTAGAGATAATGGTATTAAATCGGTAATGGAAAATGCGCCCGAAAGTACTATAGAAGATAAAACTCTGTAAAGGTTCTTAGGAAAAAAAATGAGACATATATTGTCTCATTTTTTTATCAAAAGCTGAGTCTTATGATTATTCAATCAGTTTTTTTATTAAGTACTACCCTAAACTTTTAGAATTAGGCATAAATTATAGCTCTCAAAATGCTAGAATCCGTAATACGAGTATAATTCCAAAAATCTCGTTTTGACGTCAAATTCATCAGAAATACTCCTTTTCTAGGTAATAAAGACGTTTATTTAATTAATTTTTCTGCAATCGATATCGGTATCGTTTGCGCAATTTTTGCCTAAAACGTGCCATTAGAAGCTCAATATTCCTTTATTATTGTATATAATATTTTCTTTTACCTATGAAAAATATTATGTGATCCTCTTCGGAGGTGATAACCATTTATACAAGAATTAATTAACATTTTATGACAATTCTAATGATCCCTTTTGGTGAAAATAGTTTTGTCTCACAATTTTAAATCTATTCATTATGAGGGTAATGTTTACTGTACTCATGCTGGTGTTGATGTGGCAAGTCTCCTTTGCACAGCAACGATCCGTAAATGGAGTTGTCACGGATATAGACAACAATCCATTGTCAGGTGCGACCATTAATGTGAAAGGCACGAGTCGAAAATCAAGCACAGATGCTGAAGGAAAATTCAAAATCCAGATTAATTCTTCGAATGAAGTAATTGTAGTAAATCTGATGGGGTATTTAACCCAAGAATTGATAATTGGTAGTCAGAATAACCTGAGATTCAGAATGACAAGTAATGAAGCAAATCTAGAAGAAGTTGTGGTTATCGGTTACGGTACGGTAAAGCGTAAAGATCTAACTGGTGCTGTATCTTCTGTCGATGCCAAAACTATTTCTGCTGCTCCAGTAGCTTCGGCTTTGGAGGCTATTCAAGGCCGTGTAGCGGGATTGAACATTTCAACAACAGAGGGTTCACCAGATGCAGAATTGACTGTGCGTGTACGTGGTGGAGGTTCTATCACACAGGACAACTCTCCACTGTATATTGTTGATGGTTTTCCAGTCAACTCTATTGCTGACATAGCGCCTCAGGATATTGAAACTATCGATATCTTAAAAGATGCTTCTTCTACAGCGATTTACGGTTCTCGCGGTGCAAATGGTGTAATCTTGGTGACCACGAAGGGTGGGAAAGCAGGTAAAACGAACATTAGTTTGAATGCTTTTACAGGCGTACGTAATCTTGCAAGCAAACTTGATGTACTTGATCCAATGGATTATGTGACTTGGCAATATGAACAGGCTCTATTAGCGAATAAGATAAATAATTACACAGATTACTTCGGGAATTTTCAAGACATCGATCTGTATACCAACGTACAGCCGAATGATTGGCAAGAAATTGTATTTGGTCGTACCGGAAACACATACAACCAAAATATAAACTTCAGTGGTGGTGGAGAAAAGACAAAATACAGTGTGAGTCATTCATTCGTGAAGGACAAAGCAATTATGCAAATGTCCGATTACCAACGTCAAAATGCCAATTTCAAGCTAAATCACAAATTGTATAAAAATCTGACATTAGACTTGGGACTTCGTTATTCAGATATGCGCGTAAATGGAGGCGGTATGAATGAGCAGAATGAAGTTTCTTCTGCCGACTCTCGTCTTAAGTATGCAATGCTTTATCCTCCATTTCCAGTTAATGGTTTGACGACTACTACTGAAACAGATGATGATTTCAATTTGTACAGCCCATTGATTGCGATATCGGACAATGACCAATATTTTCAGCGTAAAACGTACAATTTGCATGCGGCTTTAACTTATGAGATCGTTGATAATTTACGTTTAAGAAGTGAATTTGGTTACGATAGCTACCGCAATGACCAAGATCGCTTTTACGGGGGGACTACATATTATGTGCGCAATGTGCCAGCACGTGAAAATCAGAATCTTCCAGCTTTGTGGTTGACAAATACGAATCGAAATGGTTGGAGAAACACCAACACATTGAACTATGACTTCAAAAAGTTGATCTCAAAAGATCATTCTTTGGATATGTTATTAGGTCAAGAGTACTTGATGATTCAAAATCAGGTATTGACCAATATAATGCATGGTTTTCCATCGACATTTTCATTTGATGAAGCTCGTAAGTTGACCACTCAAGGAAATCCTTATTCAGTGGACAATAATTTCGCTCCAGATGATAAATTATTGTCATTTTTTGGACGTGCTAATTATGGATATAAAGAAAAATATTTATTGAGCGCAACATTTAGAGCAGATGGTTCGTCGAAATTTTCAGCAGCAAATCGTTGGGGATTTTTCCCGTCAGTTTCTGGTGCTTGGCGAATTTCGGGTGAGGAATTTTTGGAAGATGCAGCTTGGTTGAGTGATTTAAAAATTAGAGCGAGTTATGGTGCGGCGGGAAATAATAGAATTCCTTCGGGTTTATTGGTTCAAACATTCAATAACTCCACCACAACTTGGGTCAATGGGTATAATAACTTTTGGGCTGCCTCTAAAACCATGGCAAATCCTGATTTAAAATGGGAAACGACTACTACGCGAAACGTAGGATTGGATTTCTCTTTATTCAAAAGCAGGTTGAGCGGTACAATTGATGCCTATTTAAATAAAACAGAAGATTTATTAATCGCTTATCCTGTAGCAGGTACGGGCTATGATATCCAATACCGTAATATTGGTAATACGCAAAACAAAGGTTTGGAATTCTCTTTAAACTGGTCTGCTGTTCGTAAACAAAATTTTGATTTAACAGTAAATGCGAATATTGCCTTCAACCGTAATGAAGTTCTAAGTTTAGGAGCTGTTGAAAATATTCCTGGAACGTCAAGATGGGCCTCTACGGCAATTAATATGGACTATTTGGTAGAAGTTGGTGCGCCTTTAGGTCAAATGTATGGTTATCAAAGTGATGGTCGCTATGAAGTGTCTGATTTTGAGGGTTATATTTCAAGTCAATGGAAGCTAAAAGAGGGTGTTGCAACGGCTGCAGAGGTTGTTGGTACGATGCGTCCAGGAGCTATGAAATTAAAGGATATCAATGGTGATGGCATGATTTCGGTAGCAGATCGTGGAATTATTGGTAATGCGAATCCATCACACACAGGTGGTTTTTCTTTGGCATCACGCATCTATAATTTTGACCTAGCAGCGTATTTCAATTGGTCTTATGGCAATGATGTGTACAATGCTAACAAGATTGAATACACGAGTACGAGCCAATATTTTTCACGTAATATGATTTCTGAAATGGCTTCAGGTAAACGTTGGACAAATTTGAGATCAGATGGTACAATCAGTAATGATCCTGCTGAATTAGAGCAAATGAATGCCAACACGACTATGTGGTCGCCGTATATGCGGTCTTTTGTATTCAGTGATTGGGCTGTAGAAGATGGATCATTCTTACGTATGTCTACATTGACATTAGGATATACTTTACCTAAGCATATTTCTGCACGCTTGCGCATGCAGACATTACGCATATATGCTTCAGGTTACAATTTATGGTTACTTACTAATTATTCTGGTTTTGATCCAGAAGTGTCTACACGTCGTCAAACACCATTAACTCCAGGAGTAGATTATTCGGCCTATCCGAAAAGTAAATCTTTCCTTGTTGGACTTAATGTAAATTTCTAGTAGGACTTAATTTGACTGATTATGAAAAAGATTATTACAATTAGCTTAATATTAACAGCCTCGTTAACAACTTGGAGTTGTAAAGATATTTTAGAGGCACCTACCAAATCCTCTTTGGATGAATCTGTGATATTTTCTACTCCAAGTCTTGCTGAAGGAGTTATTCCAGGTATTATACAATCTTTTGGAGAAACAAACTCCTATAGAGGAAGGTATCTCGTGTATTATGGAACAAATACGGATGTAGAGGTATATAGTTCGTTGAAGGCTATTAATGATGATAAGTCTCGCTTAGGGAATTACAATACCAATGTCGAGAATGATCAAATGAATACAGATAATAACGCTTGGGCTAAATTTTATGAAGGAATCGAGCGTGCAAATATGGCTATTCGCGGTCTACGAAATTATGGCAATGTTGAAAACAATCCAGCCATGGCTCAGGTATTAGGTGAAGTACTGGTATTACGTGCGGTGTTATATAATGATTTGATAAAGGGTTGGGGTGATGTACCGGCGCGATTTGAGCCAATTACTACGGAGACAACCTATCTTCCACGTGCGGATCGCGATGTCATCTATAAACAATTATTGGCCGACTTGGATGAAGCAGCCGGTTTATTGCCATGGCCGAATGAAAGTAATGCTACACGTTCTGTAGAAAGAGTGAGCAAAGCTTTTGCAAAAGGGCTACGAGCTCGATTAGCTTTAGCCGCTGGTGGTTATGCACAGCGACTAGATGGTACAGTGCGATTGACTTCAGATCCTGACCTTTCAAAAGAGAAAATGTATGCTTTAGCGAAACAAGAATGTTTGGATATTATTCAAAGTAATACGTTGAAACTATTAGGTTTTGAAGAATTATTTAAAAGATTCAATAGTGAAAACCTCCTAGCGGGAGGAGAATCCATGTGGGAGATACCGTTTAGTGAAGGTCGTGGACGTGTAATTTTTGATTTAGGCGTACGCCATACCAAGACGAATAAATATACTGGACAAAACCGTGGAGGTACCACTGTCGCTAATCCTTTAATTTGGTACGAGTATGACCGCGAAGATGTTCGCAGAGAGGTGTCTGTAGTACCTTACGAATGGGATAGGGCAGCATCTGATGCGGCTGATGCGGGAGGATTTCAGGTGCCGACCACTTTGGGTAGGATGTATTTTGGAAAGTATCGTTACGAATGGATGAACCGCAGAGTGACTTCTACGAATGATGATGGATTAAATTGGATGTACATGCGTTATGCAGATGTGATATTGATGGCTGCAGAAGCTATCAATGAGCTAGATGGACCGCAGGCTGCAGCGCCATATTTAAAAATGATATTAGACAGAGCATTTCCACACAGTCCAAATAAAGTATCTACCTTATTAACGAGTGCCTCTGCCTCGAAAACAGCATTTTTTAACTCGTTAGTCGATCAGCGTGCCCTAGAATTTACGGGTGAAATGTTGCGCAAAGGAGATTTAATTCGTTGGAATTTGTTGGGTACCAAATTGGCCGAAGCTAAAACAAAATTGCAACAATTAGAGAATAGAACAGGTCCATATGCAAATTTGCCTACTCGCATATATTATAAAAATGAAGGGGAAAAAGTTGAAATCTATGGGCTAAATTTTGGCGATACTGATGCAGAAGGAGCTTCTTTGGGCTATACAGCAAATAAAGTATGGACAATGTCTTCTTCTAGTGATCAGACAACGTATTGGGATGCGCTTGTGTATCCTGGTAAAGATCCGAATAAACAACAATATTGGCCAATATGGCAGTTCTTTATAGAAGGATCAAATTCTCAATTAAACAACAGTCATTTAAACCTATAAATCGAAGAATTATGAAACGAAATAAATTATTCGGTATAATGGCAATTGCGTTGTCTGTAACAACGATGTCGGCATGTGATAGTAAGTTGACTCAAGAAATAGCTGAACTGCATTTAGATAGAGCATTGTCTCCTACGAATGTAGTGGCTCAAGTGGTCGAACGCACTAATGTGCGATTGAATTGGAATAAAGTTTACAATGCTTCATCCTATACGGTCGAATTCTATGATAATCCAGCTGGAACAGGTACTGCTGTAAAGCGCATTGAAAATATACAACTGGATGAACTCCCTTACACGGTCGCCGGCTTGGATGGCGAAACAGAATATCTTGTAAAAGTACAGGCATTAGGTGAACAAATAAATGAGTCCAAATGGTCAACAGTTACTTTTATTACCGGTACAGAACAGATTTTGCGTGCAGTTGATCCTAACGAAATTACGTCCTCTTCAGCATTGCTAAGATGGCCAGCAGGCCTTCCTGCCACTTCTGTGGAAATAACACCAGGAAATAGATCTATTCCGGTTACAGCACAAAATATTGCAGAGGGGGCTATCCTCATCGAAGGTTTGGGTAGCGATATTACCTATACCGCACGTTTGATAAATGGCTTAAAAACTAGAGGTACTATATCGTTTACAACTATGCTAGGTGATAATGTTACCAAAATAGGCCCTTCTGACGATTTCGTAAGTACACTTTCTACTCTTCAAGATGGAGATATTATTGCACTAGAACCCGGTGAATATACTGTAAATGAAGATGTAGAAATAAACAAAACAATTTCTATCCAAGGTTATAGACCTGCAGATAAGCCAATCTTAAAAGGACTTGTTTTGAAAGTAAAAGCTGGCGCAGGCTTGACTATAAAAGATGTGATTATGGATGGTACTGGCAATTCGTCACAAAATCAATCTATTTTTTATGATGAAGACTTAAACACAGCGTATGGTGAACTATCTATCGAAAATTCAGAATTTAGAAATTATGTGAAAGGATTGCTTTATGTAAATAAAAAAGTACGTATATCTAAAGTGACATACAGCAACAATTTGATATATAACATTGAATGTTCAGGAGGAGATTTCATTGATTTCCGTAATGGTATAGCCGATGAATTGTACTTCCGTAATAATACAGTTTACAATTCTGCATTAGCACGCGATTTATTCCGAATGGACGCCGGAGGATCAACTAATTTTCCTGGAATAACTTCGAAAATTTATATCGAGCAAAATGCGTTTCATAAAATATTAGATGGAAATTCCAGAAGGATGTTGTATATCCGATTGGCTTCGCATCAGATATATTTCAATAAAAATATAGTATCTGAATCGTTGGGATTGCACAGTAATCAGCCAGCTACAACGATTACGCAGATGCAACAAAACAACTATTTTAATTCGCCAAATTATACGGGTAGTACTGCATCAAACGCGAAAAATGATACAGGCAATTTCACATTGTTAAATCCTCAATTTACAAATCCAAATGGAGGTAATTTTACAATTGGAAATTTAGACTTGAAATTGAATGAAATAGGAGCAGCTCGTTGGAGAAATTGATAAAATGCTCAATTAAATATTCGACTGTTTCGCTGCACAATCTATTATAGTTTATTTTTTGTGTTAAATCGAAACAGTCGAACAATTTTGTAATTTTTAATTATATTAAAATCAGTAAGGATAATTACTATTGTCCCTTTAATTGGATTTGCTGAAACTGATTAACTATATAAGTACTAATTTATTGTATTATTTATGTGTTTTTTACGCATAGTTAACAGCAAGATATATTACTGCTTCAAAAATTCTTTGATATTTTTATTACTTCCGTAAATGACAATAATTTCACCTTCTTGTAAAATAGTATCTGGTTTTGGGATGCCATGTAAGACCGTAGTAACGATTTGACTTTTTCCGATAAGTGAATCGCGTTCTGTTTTTTTCAATATTGTTAAAACGAGTATTTCATAGCGCTCTCTAAAGCCTATCTCTTGAATAGATTTTCCAAAATACTTCTTGGGAATGATTGCCTCAACAATACTATAGTTTGCATTTAGTTCGAAGGAGTCGACCAAACCAGATAAACATAATTTCTTTGACCATCGTTCCGCGGTTTCTTCCTCAGGGTGGACTATTTCAGAGACACCAATTGCACTAAGAACTTTTTCATGTAGGGTATTAACAGCCCGGCTAATTAGCCGTTTAACTTTGGCTTCTTTACAAAGAGCGGTAACCATAATATTAGCTCCCTCATTTTCTCCAATTGCAACTATTACGACATCTGTATTTTTCAATGGAAGTGAATTAAACGCAACGGGGTCAGCTGCATCTATGGAAACGGTATGAGTAATATGTTCTTTAAGCGCAGTTATGCGATTTAGTTTAATATCGACACCTATAACTTCATTTCCTTGCGCTGCTAATTTAATTGCTAATGAGGCGCCAAAATTTCCAAGACCTATAATAATGAATTTCATATTTCTAATTTATAGTTAGTTCTTCTTCTGCAAATCGATAATTTGTGAATTTTACTTTTTTAAAAATGGCAATCATAATGGATAGCATTGTAACTCTTCCTATAAACATCAAAATGATGAGCACTGCTTTACTAGCGGTAGAAAGATTAAAGGTAATTCCCAGTGTGAGACCGACAGTACTATAAGCTGAGAAGCATTCAAAAGCAATTTGTAATATATTAAATTGATTATCAAATATGCTTATAAGAAATATACACAATCCAATTATAAATAGGGAGAGGGTCATAGTCGCAAATGCTCTTTTAACGGTTATTTCTGCTATTTCTCTACTAAATATTTCCAATCTTTCTTTTCCTCTTACTAAAGTGACGATGTTTAATAGGGCTATAGCGAATGTACTTGTCTTAATACCTCCTCCTGTTGAATTCGGGGAGGCCCCAATCCACATCAAGAATATGACAAACAGAATGCTCGATACCTTTAATTCTGCAAAGTCTATGCTATTATATCCTGCAGTGCGTGGGGTGCTAGCTGTAAATAGAGCTGTGACCCATCGTCCAAATGTATTATGTTCACTCAGTACTCCGTTTCTTTCTAGAAGCCACAGTAACAAGGTTGCCAAGCCAGTTATAGTTAGTGTCGTTATTAGATTAATTTTACTATTTATGTTGATGACCCAAGGCTTATAAGCATATTGATTTTGAGCATATCTTTTAATGAATCTATTAATTATATGTTTTAAGTATTGAAGTAGATTGATAACTATTGGAAACCCTAGCCCGCCTAGTACAAATAAGGAGAGAATTATTAATTGAAAAGGATAATTAAATAAAACTGATTTTTCAGCCAGACCAAGTGGGAGAGTGGAAAATCCAGCATTACAAAACGAAGAAATGGAATGAAATATACAGAAAAATACGTGTTGTTTGAAGCCTAGGGTTTGAAATTCGGGTGTTAAAAAATAAATTAAAATAGCTCCCCAAGCTTCAATAGAGAATGTAATTATAATTATACGTTTTAACAAAAGAAATACTTCTCCAAGTTTTTGAGAATTTGCCATGTCTTTACTAGCAAGCTGATTTTCATAGGAGGAGCCCCCCTTGAAAAAGTACGCGAAATAAGATGCAAAAGTTAATATTCCTAACCCTCCCATTTGTATAAGTAACATAATAATAACTTTTCCCACAGGTGTAAATGCACTGGCGGTATCTACAACTATTAGCCCCGTAACACAAACTGCACTTGTTGCCGTGAAAGCTGCGTCAATTAATGATATATTTTGTGTATGCGATATAGGGTGGTATAATAGCGCGGTCCCTATTAAAATGAGCAAAATGAAACTACCAGAAAATAGCTGGGCAGGATTGTAGAATTTTTTCACAACATATATTTTTTCAAAGGTATAAAAAGTCCTTACTATTCAAATTGAATTTTCCAAATGTTGTATTTGAAATTTTTATGCATTATGTAATAGATTTTGGTGAGAAGAATTAGTCCATAAAAAGAGAATAAGTTGGTCTTTTTGAAGATTACATGCCATATTAAAGTATGCTTTTAATCTAAAATTCTCATTTAAGGTATTTATTTGTACATTTGAGCCGTTGTATCATAATAATTTACTATGAAAAATATAATAATTTTACTTTCTTTTGTTATCAGCGGTTTTGTTGCTCAGGCTCAAGTTGATAAATTTCAATTATCTAGTCACATATTAGATATATCTACAGGGCAGGGTGCACCTGATGTAAAAGTATTATTAAAAAAATGGAGCAATGATAAATGGATAGATGTTCAAGGTTCAAAGACTGATGAAAATGGTAGAATTAAAGAGTTGTTGGCTTTTTCCAAAGCCGGTAATGACGGTATTTATAAATTAGTTTTTGAGACACATCCATATTTTAAGAAAAAAAATATCGATAGTATATATCCGTTTATTGAAGTTGTGTTTAGTATTAAAGGCAATGGGCATTATCATATTCCAATAACTGTTACGCCTTTTGGTTATTCTACATACAGAGGTAATTAGTGTAAATATATACTTTCGGGTGTTGATAAAACGGAGCGTAAAACCCTCAGGTGTTTAGCCTGTGGGATGTAAGCGACTAACCCTGATTGAGAATATACTCACGAATAGTATCAGGAGATGCTTCACCTATTGAACAAACAAAATAACCATCAGACCAGAAAGTATGTTTTTTCGAAAAATGTTTAAATAAGAATGACCTGT